>JAYZQJ010000188.1:0-14090 GCA_036149055.1 Myxococcota bacterium
CCCCATTGGCGCTTTGCCCAATGGGGGGAGGGTTTGCACCAAACCCTCCAGCAAGAAGCAGCGGGAGGGGGGCCCCATTGGCGCTTTGCCCAATGGGGGGAGGGTTTGCACCAAACCCTCCAAGAAACTCAGCGACACGCGAAGCCGTAGCGGGAGCCCGGGTCGGTCTCCAGCGCCTGATCCTCGGTCGGCGGGCTCGCCTCCGCGCCGGTGAAGAACCACGCGCCGCCCGAGGGCGTCTCGGGCGCGCCGATCACGACGTCGGTGAGGCCGTCGCCGTCCCAGTCGTGACCGCCGACGCAGCGGCCGAGCTCGTCGCCGCCGTCGACCACCGGCGGCGCGGTGGGGGTCAACGGGACGCCCGCGGTGTCGAACGCGGTGAAGAGCCACACCCCGCCCTCGTCGCCGTTGCTCGCGTAGCCCGCGATCGCGAAGTCCTCGTCGCCGTCTCCGTTCACGTCGCGGAGCGGGGCGATCGCCGAGCCGAAGCGGGCCGCGCCGGCGGGCGTGGGGAGGGTCATGAAGTCGGACGTCGAGAGCCCGTCGAAGCGGCCGAAGAAGAGGTAGGCGACGCCCTCGTCCACGACGCCTCCGTCCCGGCCGATCGCGCCGACGACGAGATCGTCGTAGCGGTCGTCGTTCACGTCGCCGACGCAGGCGAGGGCGAACCCGAGCTTGTCCTGGTCCATGCCGCCCGGGGTGGTGAGAGTGAGATCGGGCCGGGTCGCGAGATCCCAGCCGCCGTGCACGTCGGGGCCGCCGAAGTAGACGTGGACCGCGCCCCGTCCGTCGCCGCCACCGGGGGCCAGGTAGGCGCCGACCGCGAGGTCCATGTAGCTGTCGCCGTTGAAGTCGCCTCCGGCGATGGCCGCGCCGAACGCCTGCCCCACGGCCGCCGCGCCGAGCGGGTCGACGAGCTCCGCCTTGTCGCTGCTCGAGACGCCGGTCGCGCTGCCCCAGTAGACCCACACCCGCCCCTCGCGCGGCGCGGGCGTCCCCTCCTCGGGGAGCACGCCCGGCTCACCGACGACGAGATCGTCGAAGCCGTCTCCGTCGAAGTCGCCGGGCACCGCGAGCGCCTCGCCGAACCACGCGTCGTCCAGCGGGTTGCCGCTCCGGAGCTCGTCCGGCGCGCCGAGGAAGGAGATGCCGGGCGACGCGTCGTCGGTCCAGACGAACACCGACCCGCGATGCACGTCTCCGCCGGTGTGGCGCTGGAGCGGCGCGCCGCCGATGAGCTCGGCCCGGCCGTCGCCGTTCAGATCGCCCACCGCGAGCGCCCGACCGAGGTTGCCGTTCACCAGGCCGGGGTTGGTCCGCACGTCCTCGGCCGCGAAGCGGAGGCCGGCCGCCGCGTCGCCCGGATAGACGTGCAGCGCGCCGAAGCCGCTGTTGAAGCCGGGCGCGCCGACGACCGCGTCGGCGAGCGTGTCCCCGTCGATGTCGCCCGGGACGACGCCGACGTCGAAGTGGAGGATCTCCGAGGTCTCGGGCGGCGAGCAGCCCGCGTCGTTGCAGGCGCGGATGCGCCAGTACCAGCGCCCCGCCGAGAGGGCCTGGGCGGGCGGCGTGATGACGAACAGCTCGGGCGCCGCCTGGGTGACGACGACCTCCACCGGGTCCAGGTCGCTGTCCCGCGACAGCTCGATCTCGAAGCGGGTCGCCTCGTCGGCGCCGCTGTCCCAGACGAACTTGGGGCGGGTCGCGTGAGGGCGCGGCAGGCCGGGGTCGGGCGCGTCCACCCGGCCGGTGTCGTAGCCGCGGATGGGGCGCACCGGGCGCGGCCCGAAGGGCGGCGGGGTGCCGACGCCGCCGTCGGCGGGCACCGAGGCGTCGGGCAGGGTCGGTCGCTCCACGCAGCCGCCCTCGGGGATGCAGACCTGGGTCTCGCCGCAGGCCCCCGCGACCGGCGCCGCGAAGCACGCCCCCTGAACGCAGCGGGCCTCCGCGCAGGACGCGGCCGGCGCGTCACAGGCGGTGGCGTCGGCGCACACCGCGTCACCGCAGCGCTCGGGCGTCTCGGGCGAGCACCGCGGGTCGACGCACTGTCCGTCGACGCAGGACTCCTCGTCGCCGCACGTCACCCGCGCGCAGGCCCGGGTCACCAGGACGGTCACCCCGTAGTTACCGGTGAAGCTGATCGAGACGGCGTTCCGTCCGACCACCTGCCCGTCGGCGCCGTAGAGGGTGACCGAGACCCTCCGATCGCCGGGCGAGGCGCCGAGGAAGTCGGCCACCCGCACGCCCTCGAGCGCGTCGGCGTCACCGAGCACCCCGGACATCCGGGAGTCGACCAGGGCGCCGTTCCCGTCTTCGATCCGGGCCTCGGCGACGACGAATTCGACGCCGGGCATGTAGTCGGTGCGCAGGTCGACGGCGAGGATGACGCCGTCTTCGGTGCACGAGCAGAGCGAGAAGGCGAAGCAGAGGGCGAGCGCGGCGCGCCGGGGATCGGGCACGAAACCTCCGGGGGTCGAGGGTCGCCCTCGCGGGGGATCGAGGGCCGGTTGGTGTACGGGGAGTGCACGGTCTTCCTCCCCCGTTTCGTGGATTTTTTCGTTCGGCCTATTCGGCGAGGTGGCAGGCGACCACGTGGCCCGGCGCCAGCTCGCGCAGCTCCGGCTCCTCCCGGTCGCAGAGCCCCTTCTCGGCGATCGGGCAGCGCGGGTGGAAGCGACAGCCCGACGGCGGCTTCAGCGGGCTCGGCACGTCGCCCTGGAGCACGATGCGCTTGCGGTCGCGCGCCGGGTCCGGCACCGGCACCGCGCTCAGGAGCGCTCGGGTGTAGGGGTGCTTGGGGTCGGCGTAGAGCTGCTCGCTGGTGGTGAGCTCGGCGATCTTGCCGAGGTACATCACCGCCACCCGCCGGCTGACGAGCTCGACCACCTTGAGGTCGTGGGCGATGAAGAGGTAGCTCAGCCCGAGCTCCTCCTGCAGCTCGCCCAGGAGGTTGACGATCTGCGCCTGGATCGACACGTCGAGCGCGCTGATCGGCTCGTCGGCGACGATGAACGTCGGCTCCACGGCGAGGGCCCGAGCGATGCCGATGCGCTGACGCTGCCCGCCCGAGAACTCGTGCGGGTACCGGGTCGCGTGCTCGGGCCGGAGGCCGACCTTCTTCAGCAGCTCCGCCACCCGCTCCCGCTCGTGCGCGGCGTCCTTCACGAGCCCGTGGATGCGCATCGCCTCGCCGATCGTGGCGCGCACCGTCATGCGCGGGTTCAGCGAGCTGTAGGGATCCTGGAAGATGATCTGCATCCGGCGGCGGAGCGGTCGAAGCTCCGACTGGGAGGCGGCGGTGATGTCCTCCCCCTCGAAGCGGATGCGGCCGCCGGTGGGATCGAGGAGCCGGAGCACCACGCGCCCGAGGGTGCTCTTGCCGCACCCCGACTCGCCGACGAGCCCGAGGGTCTCGCCGCGCTCAACCGTCAGCGACACGCCGTCCACCGCGCGCACCGGGCGCTGCTTCATCCCCATGAAGCCCTCGCGGTGAACGAAGTGCTTGGAGACGTTCTCGAGCTCGAGGATCGGACCCTTCGTCATTCCTCTTCCTCGCCGCGCCGATCGGCCACCACGAAGCACGCGACCTCGCGCTCGTCGACCGCGAAGAGCGGCGGCTCGGCCTCACGGCAGCGCGCCTCGACGAGGTCGCAGCGATCCTGGAAGCGGCAGCCGCGCGGCAGGTCGCGGAGATCGGGCACCATGCCCTCGATGGTCGGCAGGCGCTTCTTGCCGACGTTGTCGCCGAAGCCGGGGACGCTCCGGAGCAGCCCGCGGGTGTAGGGGTGCAGCGGGTCGGCGAAGAGACGCGCGGTCGGCGCCCGCTCGACGACCTTGCCCGCGTACATGACGAGCACGTCGTCGGTCAGCTCGGCGACCACGCCGAGGTCGTGGGTGATGAAGATGATGCTCATCCCCATCTCGTCCTTGAGCCGGCGGAGCAGCTCCAGGATCTGCGCCTGGATCGTCACGTCGAGCGCGGTGGTCGGCTCGTCGGCGATGAGCAGGGTCGGCTCGCAGGCGAGCGCCATCGCGATGACGACGCGCTGCCGCATGCCGCCGGACATCTCGTGGGGGTAGCTGTCCACCCGCTCGTCGGGCGAGGGGATGCCGACGAGGTCCAGCAGCTCGATCGCGCGCTTCCGCGCGGCGGCGCCGGACAGCCCCTTGTGCACGCGCAGGCTCTCGCCGATCTGCTTGCCCACCCGATGCACCGGGTTGAGGCTGGTCATCGGCTCCTGGAAGATCATCGAGATCCGGTGCCCCCGGAGCGAGCGCATCTCGCGCTCGGAGAGCTTCAGGAGGTCGCGCCCCTGGAACTCGATGCGACCCTGCTCGATCACCCCGGGCGGATCGGGCACCAGGCGCATCACCGAGAGGCTGGTGACGCTCTTGCCGCAGCCGCTCTCACCGACGATGCCGAGGGTCTGGCCGTCGGCGACCTCGAAGGAGACGTCGTCGACGGCCCGCACCGAGCCCTCGTCGGTGTGGAACGCGGTGACGAGGTTGGAAACGCGGAGCAGCGGCTCGCTCATGCGGCGCGGAGGATAACAGCTGCCGTCCGCTCAATCACAGGAGACCGCGTGGACCTCGAGCCCGGGGCGGGTCTCCTGCCGGAAGGCGCCGGCCGGGATCTCCACGTTCAGGTCGATGCGCGAGAAGCGCACGAGGGTGTCGATGTCCCGACTGGGATCCTCGAAGCGCACCCGGAACGGGAGCACGACGCCGCGACCGGCCTCGTCGTCCGGGTCCGCGATGAAGGCGTAGTCGTCATAGGTGACCCGCCACTCGGTCTGCCCGTCCGCCGAGAACACCTCGCTCCGCTTCAGCCGCATGCGCTGGGACTCGGGCGGCGCGGTGAGGTCCTGGTCGCGCACCTCGAGCACGAGCTCCTGGCGGCGGCCGTCCTCGGCGAGGAGCTCCACGTGGTAGCTGCCGCCCTCGCACCGGATGCGGCGCTCCTCGGCCTCGATGCGCGGGGTCTCCCCGAGCAGGAGCCGGGTCACCTCGGTCGAGCTGAAGCGCAGGCCGAGCAGGCGCTCGATGTTCGCCGGGCAGGTCGGGCCCTCGTAGAAGCGGTTCTCGCGCAGATCCATCAGCGCGAAGCGGTCGCCGTCGCTGGTGAGCACCGCGGCCGGGCCGAACTGGGTCATCGCGTCGAAGCGCACCCGGTCGGGGCGGGCGATGAACATCAGCACGGTGCCGCGGATGCGCCCCTCGGGGTCGCGTCGATCCACGCGGGCCTCCGCGCGCAGCACCCGGGCGGGCCGGCGCATGTCGCGGTAGGACTCGAGCGCGCTCGTCGCGTCGCTGAAGGGGTAGGTCGGGCAGGGTCGGCCCGGGCAGCCGCTCATCAGGGTGAGCGCCACCGCGCAGAGCGTGATCCGCGTCATCGCACGATCCCGTCGATGACCTCGAGCGCGAGCTCGTAGCGGCCGAAGGGCGGCATGATGTAGGCGCCGTCCACCCGGCCCTTCACCGCGTCGAGCATCTCGCGCGCGATGCGCACGCCCTCCGCGCGGCCGTCCGGCCCGCCGCCCGCCTTGCGCATCCGCTCGCGGATGTCCTCGGGGATGCTCATGCCGGGCACCTCGTTGTGCAGGAACTCCGCGTTCCGGTAGCTGGCCAGCGGCAGCAGCCCGACCAGCACCGGGATGCCGAGCGGCCGCACGTCCTCGAGGAAGCGGTCGAGCACCACCGGATCGTAGACGGGCTGGGTCATGACCAACTCGGCGCCGGCGTCCCGCTTCTGCTCGAGGCGGCGCAGCTCGCGGTCGTAGTCCTTCGCCGCCGGCTCGGCGCCGGTCGCGCAGAGGAACGACGTGGCCCCCTTGAGCGGCTTGCCGCCGGGGTCGAAGCCGCGGTTCATCCCGTTGATGAGGCGGAGCAGCCCGATGGAGTCGAGGTCGTAGACCGCCTTGGCGTCCGGGAAGTCGCCCATCTTGGGCGGGTCGCCGGTGATCACGACGAGGTTCTTCACGTCGAGCTCGTGGCTGGCCAGCAGATGCGCCACGAGGCCGAGCACGTTGCGGTCCCGCGTGGTGACATGCATCAGGGCCGGCATGCCGAGCTGCTCCTGGATGCGGTAGCAGAGCGCGAGGTTGCCCATGCGCGCGGTCGCGCGGGCGCCGTCGGCGACGTTGATGACGTCCACGCCGCCCGCCTTGAGCTGCGCCGCGCCGGCGAGCGCCTTCTCCAGGCTCAGCCCGGGCGGCGGGTTCACCTCGACGCTGACGACGAACTTCTTCTCGGCGAGCCGCTCGCCGAGCAGGCCCTTGTCCGAGAGCGGGGTGACCTCGACGCCGGGCGCGATGCCCTCGTCCGGCACCTGCTCGTAGTCGCGCGTGGCCTGCCCCGCGACGTCGGGCGGCGTCGACTCGCGCGGCTTCTCGTCGCCGCGGAGCATGCGCGCCGCCTGATCGATCTGGCGGATGTGCTCGGCGGTCGTGCCGCAGCAGCCGCCGACGCCGCGCACCCCGGCCTTGTAGAGGCGGCGGGCGTAGACGAGGAAGTACTCCGGCGTCGCCATGTAGGCGAAGCGCCCCTCGACCCGGCGCGGGAGGCCGGCGTTGGGCTGGGCGACGACGGGCAGATCGGCGTCGAGCAGACGGACCGCCATCTCGTAGACGCCCGCGGGGCCGTCGGCGCAGTTGACGCCGATCGCGTCGACGCCGAGGTCGGCCAGCCGCTTCGCCATCTCCTCGGGGCCGGTGCCGTCGCTCATCGTGCCGAAGGCGTCGAAGCTGACGCTCGCGAGGATCGGCACCCTCCCCTTCGACGCGGCCCGCGCGCCCTCGATCGCGAGCTGCAGCTCGTCGGGCTGCCGGTAGGTCTCGAGCACGAGGAGATCGACGCCGGCGTCGACGAGCACCTCGGACTGCTCCCGGAACGCGGCGCGGAGCGCGTCCTGCTCGCTCTCCGGCACCGTCTTGAAGATCGTGCCGCTCGGGCCGACCGACCCGGCGACCCACGCCCGCCCCGCCGCGACGTCCTTCACCAGCGCCACCGCGGCGCGGTTGATGCGCTCGACCTCGCCCTCGAGGTTGTGGCTCGCGAGCCGGTAGCGGTTCGCGCCGAAGGTGTTCGTCTGGAGGACCTCGGCGCCCGCCTCGAGGTGCGCCCGGTGCACCGAGCCGACCAGCTCCGGCTTGCTCACCGTCTGCTGGTCCATGTTGTTCGTGTAGAGGACGCCTCGCTCGTAGAGGGCGGTGCCCATCGCGCCGTCGAAGACGACGGGGCGCGCGCGGAGGACGTCGATCAGCTTCTCGGCCGGCATCGCGGACGCGGTGTGCCTCGAAAACCCCTATATGTCGAGGGCCGCGCGGTTGGGGCACGGCATGGTCTCCATGCAGTTCCCCGGCGCTCCGAGCTGCACGTTGCAGGCCTCCCGCTCCCCCGCGATGCAGTCGGCGCAGTCGCCGCCGTCGGCCTCGACGCACGCGCCGCACTGGATCCACGCCCGGAGCGCGCAGAGCCGCTGCTCGCTGAGCAGGTTGCCGCTGAGCGGCATGCGCGATCCGCAGACGTCGTCCGAGCTCGCCGCCGCGACCTTCAGGTACATCAGCGACATCTCCGGCATCGACGCCGTCAGGAGCGGGACCTCACCCACGCACTGCATGCCCTCGGGGGCGGCGTCGAGGATGCGCGCGTGCACCTCGGCGTCGCTGCCGCTCAGGTCGAGCGCCCCGGCCGGATCGCTGTTGTCGTGACAGCGGCCGAGCGCGCAGCTCGGCTGGATGATCTGGGCGTTGATCGCCGGCCAGGTCGGGTCGACGCAGCTCCGCTCGCAGGCGGCGATGGTGAAACCGGTCACGTTGGGCTCACGATCGACCCGCTCCTGGCTGCGCTCGATCACCGGCGTGCGCGAGGCGAGCCAGTTGCGGAGCAGCTCGCGGCCCTCCTCCGTGTCGAGGCCGGGCAGCGGCGTGGCGGTCACCCCGTCGTCGGCGATGCGCTCGAAGCGCTCGTTGACGCTCTCGGCGTACATGCGCCCCGCCTCCCCGGTCGGCGGCATCTCGCCCGACTGCACCTGCTCCCAGATGTGGCCGCGCATCGAGAGCACCCGCTGCTGGTTGCGGAGGAGCCGGTCGGCCGCCTCGAGCTCCACCTCGTTGCTGGTGGAGGCGAGCCGGACGTCGAAGTCGAGGCCGAGCGGCGCGCCGAAGCGCTCCTGCGCGTCGATGTCCTCGCTGTGGCAGAAGCCGCCCGCACCGCAGCTCTGGATCATCAGCGCCTGCCCGGCGAACGCCGGCACGCCGTCGGGGGTGTAGACGATCTCCAGCGCGGCCGCCTCGTCGGCCGGCCCCAGGTCGGGGCCGCACGAAGCGAGCAGCAGGATCGAGATCGTCGCACCACAGAGTCGCCGCATCGGACCTCCAGGCCGGCGAAAGACGCCGACGGGCTCGAAGCATACCCGATGCGCGCGCTATCTTCCGCGCGATGCGGACGGTTTGGCTGCTCTTCGCCCTCGCGCTCTTCGGGTGCGAGGCCGAGATCCCCGAGGGCGTGTTCGCGTGCAGCGAGGACGCGGACTGCCCGCCCGAGCTCGTCTGCCGCACGAACGTCAGCCGCTGCTTCCGCACCCGCGCGCCGTCGGACGCGGGCGGCTGATCAGGGCACGCAGGTGGCGCGGGCCATCGCGCAGGTCGAGATGCCGGGGCAGCCCGAGTTGAAGTAGACGATCTCCGCCGGGTCCGAGAGCACCCCGTCGACCCGCACCCGGATGTCCCAGCGCCCGTAGATGCCCGCGGTGTCGCACGGGAGGGCGGCGGTCGGCGGGAACGGATCGACGGCGGCGCCGCTCGCGTCGAGCACCCGCTCCTCGGCGTCGTAGGGCGCCGCGCCGCAGCCCACCCGCTCGTTCACCTGGGTGCTCGTGGCGCGCGGTCGGCCGTTCACCCGGGTCACGAGCGCGGGCGGGCTCGAGTGCGGCACGCCGAGGTCCACGCAGCCCGGGCCGCTCGCGGTGTCGATCCGGATCGTCGGGTTCGGCGCGCAGCTCGACGACGCGTAACAA
The DNA here is from genome assembly GCA_036149055.1 of Myxococcota bacterium. GTDB lineage: Bacteria > Myxococcota_A > Polyangia > Polyangiales > Sandaracinaceae > JAVJQK01. The sequence continues at coordinate 9,017 of JAYZQJ010000188.1, forward strand.
TACTGCGACTCGGTGCACGCCCGGCAGGGAGAGCAGAACGACCGGGCGGCGACGCACGTGGCGACCGCCGGGCAGCCCGAGTTGTAGTAGACGGTCTCGACCGTGTTGCTGCGGCGCCCGTCGACGGTCACGTAGGCTTGCCAGCGCCCGTAGATCCCGAAGTCGCAGTCGGTCACCGCGCCAGACTCGAAGGTGTCCTCCCAGCGCCCGTCGGGGCCGAGCGGGAAGCTCGCCGGGTCGTCTCGCGGCGGATCGCCGCAGCTCACCTGCTGGTTGGTCTGCACGGCGGTGCGGTTCGGGCGCCCCTCGATGATCCGGCGGAACGTGAAGTCGGGCGCGGTGTGGGCCACGCCGAGATCGATGCAGTCGGGCGCGCCCGAGGTCTGGAGCATGAACGTCGGCTCGGGGTGGCAGGCGCCGCGGTCGCAGTACTCCCCCGCGCCGCAGCGGGGCGAGGTCTGGCAGCTCCCGGCGACGCACGCGTGCGTCGTGCAGGGATCGCCGTCGTCGCAGTCGGAGGGCGAGCACGGCGTGGGCCCGGCGTCGGGCGGCGGCGTGGAGGCGTCCGGCTCCGGCGGCTCGGGACGTGGCTGACAGCCCAGGGTCGCCTCGCAGAACTCGTCCGCCGCGCAGAGGGCGTCGTCGGGGACGGCGAGGCAGCGCTCGCCGACGCACTGCCCGGCCGCGCACGCCGAGGTCCCCGCGCACTCGGCGTCCGAGCCGCACTCCCGCTCCACGCAGCCCTCCGGGTCCTCGAGGCAGCTCGGCGGCACGCAGCGCCCGAGGCTGCACGCGGTGGCGTCGGCCGGGTCGCTCGCGGTCGGGCACGACAGGGACGCGCACGCGGCGCTGACCCCGACGAGCACGCTCCGGTCGTCCTCGATCGCCACCCGGGTCACGCCGTCGTCCACCGCGCCGCCGCGCGCGTCGAGCAGGGTGACCCGCACGTCGTAGACCCCGGTCGCGACGCCCTCGAAGTCCGCGAGGCTGCGCCCCGAGAGGAGCGCGAGGTCGAGCCCCGGGTCGGGCGAGAAGGTGACGTCGCGGGCGTGAGCGACGGCCCCGTCCGAGACCCGGACCAGCTCCACCCGCGCGAGCACGAACTGGAAGCCGTGTCGGTAGCTCGTCTGGAGGCGCGTGCTGACGAAGTGCCCGTCCGCGCACCCCGCGGCCAGGGCCAGGAGCAGGAGCGGTGCGATCGCGCGACGCATCGCCCGTCATGTTCGATCCCGTCGCGGTCCTTGTCGAGGCGTGGTAACCGGAGGGCGTGGGGAACGGCTCGCGCCTGGTCCTGGTTGCGTGGCTGGTCGCGTGGCTCGCGATGTCCAGCGCGGCGCTCGCGCAGGAGGAGCCGCCGACTCCGCCGAGGCTCCTCGAGGCGCCGCCGCTGGAGCTGCCCGAGGGCGCCGCGCCGATCGAGGGTGGCGCGGCGGTCGAGCTGCTCCTGACGATCGACGCGACCGGCGCGGTGAGCGACGCGGCGATCACCACGCCGGTCCGACCCGACGTCGACGCCCTCGCGCTCGAGGCCGCCCGGCGCATGCGCTTCGAGCCGGCGACGCGAGGCGGCGAGCCCATCCCGGCGCGGATCCGCTTCCGCTACGTCGTCACCGCGCCGACCCCGCCGCCGCTCGAGGCGCCGCCGCCGCTCGAGCCGCCGCCCGATCCCCTGTTCGAGGCGCCCGACGAGGGCCCGGAGCTCGGGGTGACCGCGGTGGTCGAGCGCGACGAAGAGGGCGCGGCGAGCCGCATCACGCTCCGCGGCGAGGAGCTGACCACCGTGCCCGGCACCTTCGGCGAGCCGCTCCGCGCGGTCGGCAGCCTCCCCGGCGTCGCCCGCTCGCCGTTCGGCCTGGGCTTCTTCCTGGTGCGGGGCTCGGACTTCCAGAACACGGGGTTCCTGGTCGACGGCTTCCCGGTGCCGCTGATGTACCACGTGGGCGCGGGCCCCGCGATCCTCAGCAACCGCTTCGTCGACCGCATGGACTTCTACGCGGGCAACTACCCCGTGCGCTACGGGCGCTACGGCGGCGGCCTGATCGCGCTGAGCAGCGACATCCCGGACGTCGACTCGCCGCTCGGCGAGGCCTCGCTGGACGCGGCCCGGGCGAGCGTGCTGGCGGTGGTCCCGACCGACGACGGCCGCGGCGCGGTCGCGGCGGCGTTCCGGCGGAGCTACTTCGAGGCGATCCTGCCGCTCGTGCAGCCCGGGCTGGAGCTGTCCTTCATGGACTACCAGCTCCTCGGTGAGTACGCGCCCGACGACCGGCTCGAGGTCTCGTTCTTCTTCTTCGGCGCCAACGACAACCTCGACCAGAGCGGTCAGCTGGGCGACGGAGGGTTCATCAGCGAGGGCAGCCGCTCGCGCGTCTCCTTCGACCTCCAGCGCCTCATCGCGAGCGTGCGAATCCGACCCGACGCGGACACCCGGGTGACCCTCAGCGGCATGGTCGGGCGGGACGCGAGCGGCTTCGACGCGGCGCAGCCGGGGCTGGGCCTGTTGACCTTCGAGCTCGAGGCCTTCTTCGCCGGCGTGCGCCTCGACGCCGAGCTGACGATGACCGATCAGCTCCGCGCGCGAGCCGGCGTCGACGTCAACACGCTGAGCGCCCGGATCCTCGGCACCGCGCCGGTCCCGCCCGGTCTCGGCGAGCAGCCGCGCCCCCTCCCGACGCTGACCACGAGCGACGCCTCGGTGGGCGTGGTCGAGGCCTTCGCGGCGGCGTACTGGGAGCAGGTCTTCGACTTCCGCCCGCTGGAGATCAGCGCCGGGCTGCGGGTTGACGTGATGCGCTACGGCGACGTGCTCGAGCCGATCTTCGACCCCCGCGTGGTCAGCCGCCTCGCGCTCGCCGAGTGGATCACCGTCAAGCTCGCGTCCGGGCTCTTCGTGCAGCAGCCGAGCCCGTTCACCATCTTCCGGGTGGGCGGCAACCCGTCCATCCCGCCGGAGCGCGCCTGGCAGTCGTCGGGCGGGCTGGAGCTGTCGCTCCCCGTGGGCGTGCAGGCGTTCCTCACCGGCTTCTACAACCGTCAGTGGAACATCGCGCGCGCCACCGACGAGATCGTGCCCACCGAGGACGGCCTGCGGCGGGTCTTCTTCCGCGCCGACCAGGAGGGCCACTCCTACGGCCTCGAGGTCATGCTCCGCATGCGGCACGAGGGCTTCTACGGCTGGGTCACCTACACCCTCTCGCGCGCCGAGCGCTGGCACCCGGGGCAGGCGCCGGAGGTCTTCGGCTTCGACCAGACCCACGTGCTCAACCTCGTCGCGAGCTACGGCTTCGACGGCTGGCGCTTCGGCGGCCGCTTCCAGCTCGCCACCGGCCGGCCGGCCCGGGACGCGGAGGGCGCGCGCTTCGACGCGGACACCGGCGGCTTCGTCGCGATCTTCGGCCCGCGGGGCCCGCGCGTGCCCTACAGCCACCAGCTCGACGTGCGCATCGACCGCGAGTTCGATCTCGGCGCCGTGAAGGGCTCGGTCTACCTCGACGTCATCAACGTCTACTTCTCCGAGCTGCCCGAGGGCCGGCTCTTCCAGTACGACTACGCGCGCAGCGGCCTGTTGCGCGGGCTGCCGATCATCCCGTCGATCGGCGTGCGGGGGACCCTGCAGTGAAGCGCGTCGCCTTGATGCTGCTCCTGACCGTCGGCTGCGAGGGCCCGGACTTCGAGCCGGCCTCCATCGTGCGCGCTCCGCGGGTGATCGCGGTGGTCGCGGCGCCGGTCGAGGCCACCGCCGGGGAGGCGGTCACGTTCACGCCCTTCGTCGCCTCGCCCGACGCGGCCGCGCTGACCCTCGAGTGGGAGGTCGACCTGGGCGTGCCCGCGCTCGCCGCCGCCGCCGGTCAGTCCCTCGAGGGCGAGCCCCGCGCGATCGCGCTGGAGACGGACGGCGACGTCGCCCGCCTCCCCGCCGAAGAGACCCGCGCCGCGCTCGACGCCTTGCTCGCGCGCGTCGGCGACGCGCCCCCCGGCACGCCGGAGCACGTGGTCCGCTACGTCTACGAGACGGTCGGTCTGACCTTGATCGCGCGCTTCACCCTCCGCGCCGACGGCGAGGTCGCGATGGAGGGCTTCAAGCGCTTCTCCCTCGTCGCCGCGCCGACGTCGCTCACCAACCCGCCGCCCCCGCGCTTCCGCGTCGGCGACGCCTGGGTCAGCGCCCGCGGCCCCGACCCCTTCGACTGCGCGCCCGAAGCCGAGCCCCCGCGTGTGCCCGCCGGCGAAGCGGTGGTCCTCGCCCCCGAGCCGGACGAGCCCTGGCTCGAGACCTTTCCCGCGCTCGACCTCGAGGGCGACGTGATCACCGGCGTCGAAGACGCCTACTACTCGTGGTTCTCGGTCGCCGGCGAATTCAGCTTCGAGACCACCCGCCCCCCCGGCCGCACCACCGAGTGGACCGCCCCCGACACCCCCGGCACCTACCCCCTCTGGCTCGTCGTCCGCGACGGCCACCTCGGCGCCTCCGCTTGCCGAACCCTCGTCTCGGTCGAGTGAGCTGCGGACGTTCCGATTCGACACTGCCTTCGTGTCGGTCACGTGAGCTGCGAGTCCTCCGAATTTACTCTCGCAAAGACGCAAAGCCGCAAAGGGGCATGCGGGCAGCGGGATGGCACCTGGCCATCTCCTCCCCACCACCTCCTCCCTGACACCACCTCCTCGCCAGCACCTCCGTGAGCTGCGAGTCCTCCGAAATTACTCACGCAGAGACGCAGAGACGCAGAGACGCAGAGACGCAGAGACGCAGAGACGCAGAGACGCAGAGACGCAGAGGCGCAGAGGGGCATGCGGGCAGCGGAATGACACCTCGCCACCACCTCCCCGCCATCCCCTGCGTGAGCTACGAGTCCTCCGAAGTTACTCACGCAAAGACGCAAAGCCGCAAAGGGGCATGCGGGCGTCGGGACGGCATCTCGCCACCACCGACCGAGCTGAACCCGCCGGCTGGTGGTTCCGGAAACTCTGATCCGTCGCATTCCGGAAAATCTGAGCCCCCTCGGAGGAAGGGGCGCGGATGATGATGCTGGCGATAGCGATGGCCGCCATGATGCAGGCGGTGGAGGAAGGCGAC
>JAYZQJ010000189.1:0-26974 GCA_036149055.1 Myxococcota bacterium
CGCTCGTCGCCGGTGTCCCGCGCTCCGCGCGTGAGCCACGCGGCTCGCGCTCGCGCTTCGCGCTCGCTGGCCGCCCGCTGCCGCGGGATCGAACGGGGCGGAGTGGTTCGTGCGGCGACCTCGCTTCGCTCGTCGCCTTCCGGGCTCGTGCGTCGCTTCGTGCGGCGACCTCGCTTCGCTCGTCGCCTTCCGGGCTCGTGCGGCGACTTCGCTTCGCTCGTCGCCTTCCGGGTTTCACGTCGCCTTCCGGGTTCGTGCGGCGACCTCGCTTCTGCCGGCGGCAGCGACGGATCGGTCTGGGCGAGCTAGCCAGGCTATTCCTCCTCGCCTCCTGCCTCTCTCCTCCCCTGATTTGCGCCGACAACGAATGCGTCGGACTCGGAGTCGGGGACGATCCCATTCATTCATCGTCCTCCCGATCGAACGGGAGCGGCGGCGGGGCCGGCAGCGACCGCCCCGGATCGGTCTGGGCGAGCTAGCCAGGCTATTCCTCCTCGCCTCCTGCCTCCCTCCTCCCCTGATTTGCGCCGACAACGAATGCGTCGGACTCGGAGTCGGTGTCAGGCTCGCTCTGTCGGGACCTGGGCTTCGACGAGGGCCTCGGCCGGGGCGACGGAGCGGTCGAGCAGGGGGCGCTGGACCTGGAGGCGCTTGACCTCGTCCCACTCGGTGATGAGCTCGCCGCCGGCGCGCTCTCGACGCTCCTCCTGGCGGTGCAGGAGCTCCGCGCAGGCGTGGTCGACGTAGGCGAGGGCGCCGATGTGGACGTGCACCTCGGCGTCCTCGGGGATGGCCTCGAGGGCCTCGGCGAGCTTCGGGAGCTGCACGAAGGTGGCCGCGCCGTGCACGTCGACGTCGTAGCGGTCGCCGTCACGGGTGACCTCCACCTCCATGTGGCTGAAGGTGTAGAGCAGCTTGAGGAGCGAGACGCCGAGGCCGACCAGGATGCCGGTGAGCAGGCCCATGACGAAGATGGCGCCGACCGTGGCCAGGAAACCCCAGAGCTCGCCGTTGCCCGCGCGGTGCAGCGCCATGGCCTTCTCGGGCGCGAGGAGCTTGCCGCCGACGTAGACGAGCACCCCGGCGAGCACGGCGACCGGGATGAGGCCGAGCACCGCGGGGGCGAGGGCGACGAGGCCGAGCAACAGGAAGCCGTGCACGATCGCGGCGCGACGCGTGGTGGCGCCGGCCTGGATGTTGGCCGCGCTTCGCACGATGACGCCGGTGACCGGGAGCGCCCCGAGCGCGCCGGCGACGACGTTGCCGAGCCCGAGCGCGAACAGCTCCTTGTCGTAGGAGGTCGGCGGGCCGTCGTGCAGCTGGTCGGTCGCGTTGGCGCAGAGCAGCGCCTCGGCGGCGGCGATGAGGCCCAGGGCGAGCGCCGCGCCGACGAAGCCGAGGTCGGTGAAAAGCGACAGGTCGGAGATCGCCGGGACGTTGAGCGCCGCCGTGAGCGAGGCGGGGAGCTGCACCTTGGCGACCGGGACCTGGAAGAGCGCGGCGATCGCCGTCGCCGCGGCCACCGCGACGAGCGGGCCCGGGATCATCGCGAGGCGCTTCGGCTTGAAGCGGTCCCAGAGGAAGAGCAGCGCGATCGTGCCGAGCCCCAGCGCCGCCGCCCACGCGCCTCCGGCGGTCGCGAGCTGCTCGAGCCAGGCCTGGGGGAGCGCGATCAGAGAAGCCACGCCGCCGCTCGGAGGGGTGGCGCCGACCATCACGTGGAGCTGGCTCGTCGCGATGAGCGTGCCGATCCCCGCGAGCATGCCGCCGATGAGCGCGGGCGAGACCGCGCGGAACCAGCGGCCGAGCTTGAAGCCGGCCGCGAGCAGCTGCACCGCGCCCGAGAGCACGACCGCCCAGCCGAGCGCCGCCAGGCCCCAGCCGTCGACGATGGCCCAGACCGAGACGATGAGGCCGGCCGCCGGGCCGCTCACCTGCAGCGGCGAGCCGGCGAACGCGCCGACGACGATGCCGCCCACGATGCCGCTGACGATGCCGAGCGCCGGCGGAGCGCCGGAGGCGATCGCGACGCCCAGGCAGAGCGGCAGAGCGACCAGGAAGACGACGACGGAGGCGCCGAGGTCGCGGAGGACGGAGCTACTCACCGCTTCTCTTTAGGGGCGTGGCCGGAATGCTACAAATCGATAATGGATAAGCGTTGCATAGGAAATCTCGAATCCATGTTTGGTCGTCTCACCCTGGGAACAGCTCACCCTGGGAACAGTCTCGCCTTGGCCTGCTGGCTGATGAGCCGGGCGGCGGGGTGTTTGATCCGTCGCTCGACGGTGATGGCGTAGAAGCGCTCCACGACGCGGTGGGTCCGGCCGACCACCTCGACCCGGTGCACGTCGCAGATCTCGTCTTCGATGGCGGTCGGACCGGGAAAGATGCCGACCCCCTCGCTGCCGAACGCCTTGAGCAGCGCGCTGTCCTCGAACTCGGCGACGATCTTCGGGCGGAAGCCCTCGTCGATGAACCAGTGATCGAGGTCCCGGCGGAGCAGCGTGTTCTCGGTGGGGAGCAGCAGCGGCGCGCCGTCGAGCGAGCGCGGGAAGCCCTCGCGGTGGCGCTCGGCCAGCTCCGGCCGCGCGAAGAAGCTGACGTCGCTCTCGCCGAGGAGGTGGTTGAACGCCTTCACGCTCGCCTGCCTCGCGATCGGCGCCTCGGCCAGCACGATGTCGAGGTCGTGAATGGACAGCTCGGCGAGCAGGCGCTCGGTCTTGTCCTCGCGGCACACCACCCGCGGCGGCGGGCTCATCGTCAGCGCGGGCTCGAGCAGCCGGTGCAGCACGATCTTCGGGACGAGATCGCTCACCCCGACGGTGAGCTTCTCGGGGGCCCGCTCCAGCCGTCCGGCGAAGACGTCTTGCATCTCCTGACCCAGCGAGAAGATCTCGTTGGCGTACCGGAAGGCGACCTTGCCCATCTCCGTGAGCTCCAGGCTCCGGCCTCGTCGGCGGAGCAGCGGCTCGCCGAGGTGCTCCTCGAGCCGCTTGACCTGCGCGCTCACCGTCGGCTGCGACAGCCCGAGGCTCTCGGCGGCAGCGGTCACCGAGCCCTCCTTCGCGACCATCCAGAAGTACAGGAGGTGGTGGTAGTTGAGCCACTGCATGCGCCTGGATTAGGCCCGTCGAGCGGCGCATTTCAAGTAAGATGAGCGCGATGGCGCGCGTGCTGGTCGTCGACGACGAAGAGAACATTCGGCTCGTCCTGCGGACGATGTTGAAGAAGCACGGCTACGAGGTCGCGGTGGCGTCGAGCGGAGAGATGGCGCTCGACGAGATCGACGACGTCGCGCCGGACTTCGTGCTCGCCGACGTGCGCATGGGCGGCATGACCGGCATCGAGCTCACCCAGAAGCTCACCGAGAAGGGCGTCGACGCGACGGTCATCGTGATGAGCGCCTTCGGCTCGGTGGACCTCGCGCTCGAGGCGATGAAGGCCGGCGCGTACGACTACGTCTCGAAGCCCTTCAAGCAGGACGAGGTCCTGCTCGCGCTGCGCAAGGCGGAGGAGCGGGAGAGCCTCAAGCGCGAGAACCGCGAGCTCAAGGCGCAGATGCGCGAGCAGGCCAGCTTCGCCGGGATGATCGGGCGGAGCGACCCGATGCAGAAGGTCTTCCGCACCGTCGAGAAGGCGGCCGCCTACACCACCACGGTGCTCATCCAGGGCGAGAGCGGCACCGGCAAGGAGCTGATCGCGCGGGCGCTGCACGAGCGGGGCGCGCGCAAGGACGCGACCTTCGTCGCCATCAACTGCGGCGCCATCCCCGAGCAGCTCATCGAGAGCGAGCTCTTCGGTCACAAGCGCGGCGCCTTCACCGACGCGAGCGCCGACAAGCCGGGGCTCTTCGAGGAGGCCGACGGGGGCACGCTCTTCCTCGACGAGATCGGGGAGCTGCCGCTCGCCACCCAGGTGAAGCTCCTCCGGGTGCTGCAGGAGGGCACGCTGCGGCGGCTCGGCGAGACCAAGGACCGCGAGGTCGACGTGCGGGTGGTCGCGGCGACGGTGCGCGACCTGCGCGAGGAGGTCGACGAGGGCCGCTTCCGCGAGGACCTCTTCTACCGGCTCAACGTCCTGCCGCTCCACGTGCCCCCTCTCCGCGAGCGCAAGGGTGACCTCCCGCTCCTCACCGACGCCTTCCTCGAGCGGAACAACGCCCGCCTCGGCACGCGCATCCGCGGGGTCGACGCGAAGGCGCGCAAGCTCATGCTCGCCTATCACTGGCCCGGCAACGTGCGGGAGCTCGAGAACGTCATCGAGCGCGCCATGGTGCTGGCCGACGGCGACGTGCTCGGCGAGGTGGATCTGCCCGAGCGCCTACGGGAGCCCGATCCGGTGCAGGCGATCCTCGCCACCGGAGAGCTCAGCATCAAGAAGACACAGCGCTACATGGAGGAGACCTTGATCCGCAAGGCGCTGGACAAGACCGAGGGCAACCGCACGGCGGCGAGCAAGCTCCTCGAGATCTCGCACCGCGCGCTGCTCTACAAGATCAAGGACTTCGGCATCAAGTGAAGCTGACGAGCAGCGCCTGCCCCTCGACGCTGGCGCCCTCGTCCGCGTGCAGCGCCTTCACGGTCCCGTCGGTCGGCGCGCGGAGCTCGTTCTCCATCTTCATCGCCTCGACGACCACGCACGGGTCGCCGGCCTTCACCTCGTCGCCCACCGCGACGAGGAGCTTCACGACCCGGCCCGGCATGGGCGAGCGGATCTCCTTGCCGCCGGCTCCGAGGCCGCCCTTCTTCTTCTGGCGGGCGCGCATCCGCTCGCTCTGCACGTCCACGACCGCCCGGCTCTCGCGCGAGGCGACGTCCATCGCCTCCGGCTTGCCGCCGAACGCGAGGTCGAAGACCTTGCCGTCGAGGATCAGGCTGAGCCCGTCGGGGAGCCGCTCGACGTCCGCCTCGACCGGCGAGCCGTCCATGGAGACGTTCACGCCGCCGCCGGGGGTGACCGTCACGTCGACCTCTCGCTCGACGCCTTCGATGCTGACGCGGTACTTCATCGCGCGGGAGACTATCCGCTGAAGCGGCCTGCGCAAAGCCGAGGCGGAATCCCCGGCCGGACCTAGGTGTCCACAACAGGGTGTCGAGAGAGCGGATGGCCACGAGCGCGGCGAAGAAGAAGAAGGAGGGCGGCGGGGGCGGCGGCTTCCGGGCGTGGCTGAAGAACCGCCACGACCCGCTGACGAGCCTCCTGCTCACCATCCCGATCTTCCTCCTCTATCACCTCGGCATCCTCCTCATTCAGCTCCGCAACGGGGTCGACCTCGTCAGCGGGCTGACCTTCGAGCTGCTCGAGCACAGCCTCGTCGGCTACGTCGCGCTGACCCTCGGCTACGCGGCGGCCATCGCGGGCGCGGCCTGGTGGCTCCGGCGCAAGGGCAAGATCCGCCCGGCGGAGCTGCTCCCGGTGCTCGGCGAGAGCACGGTGCTCGCGCTCCTGATGAGCGTCACCGTCGGCTGGGCGACGCACCAGCTCTTCGACTGGCAGGCCGGCCCGCCGGCGATGAACCCGCTCGAGAAGCTGGTGATGGCGGCGGGGGCCGGCTTCCACGAGGAGCTGGTCTTCCGCGTCGGCCTCTTCGCCGGCGGCACGCTGCTGCTCGACCGGGTCACCCGGCTGAAGGAGTGGCAGGCGGCGCTGATCGCCGGGCTCGTGTCCTCGCTCATCTTCAGCGGGATCCACTACGTCGGCAGCTTCGGCGACCCGTTCCGGCTCGACTCGTTCTTCTTCCGCGCCCTCGCGGGCGTCTACCTGGCGGTGGTGTACCGGTTCCGCGGCTTCGCGGTCGCGGTCTACACCCACACGATCTACGACCTGATCGTGTTCTTCCTCAGGTAGCGTCGAGCGCCTCGAGCCAGCTCGGCAGCCACGCGATCGCGTCCTCGTCGGGGCACGGGTTGTCGGTGGCGTCGAGGTAGAGCTTCTCGCCCGCGCAGGTCGCGCCGAGCTCGCTCAGGAGCGCGTCCCACTTGCGGGGCCCGCCGCAGAACGTGTCCTTGTAGTTGCGGTCGCCCATGCCGACGAGGCCGTACTTGAGATGCGAGAGGTCCGGTCGCTCGGCCTTCAGCGCGTCGTAGATCGGCTCGACGTTCTGCGGGATGTCCCCGAGGCCGGTGGTGGAGCTGACCACGAGCAGGTTCGCCCGGTCCTCGAGGCCGAGGTCGGACAGCTCGCCGTCCGTGATCATCTCGACCGAGTGGCCCTGCGCTTCGAGCTCGTCCTTGACGAGGTCACCGACCATCTCGGCGTTGCCCATCTCGGAACCGACGATGAGGAGGATCTCCATGCTGCGCCGGAACCTAGCGTCACGCGCCGCGCGACAGCCAACCCCCTCGTGTGGTTGGTCACGCGGCCCGGGTGGTACTACAGACGCCCCCATGAGCATCGACGACGTCCCGCCCGACGGCGGTTGGAACCGCAGCCCCGAGGAGATCGCCGAGGCCGAGGAGCACGTGCGCGGTCTCCTGAAGTTCGTCGGCGACGATCCGGCCCGCGAGGGGCTCGAGGAGACGCCGGCCCGGGTGGTGCGCGCGATGGCCGAGCACTTCGCCGGCTACGCGGAGGATCCGCGCGAGCACCTCGAGCGCACCTTCGGCGAGGTGAACGGCTACGACGAGCTCGTCCTGGTGAGCGACATCCAGCTGCACTCGCACTGCGAGCACCACATGGTGCCCTTCGTCGGCAAGGCCCACGTCGCCTACATCCCCGGCGGCCGGGTGGTGGGGCTGAGCAAGCTCGCGCGGGTCGTCGACGTCTACGCCAAGCGCCTCCAGGTCCAGGAGAAGCTCACCGCGCAGATCGCCGACACGATCAACGACGTGCTCCAGCCGCAGGGCGTCGCCGTGATCATCCAGTGCCAGCACTTCTGCATGTGCTACCGCGGCGTGCGAAAGCCCGGCAGCTGGACGACGACCTCGAAGCTCCACGGCATCTTCCTTCGAGACGCGGCCGCCAGGATGGAGCTGTTCACGCTCATCGGGATGTGCCCCGAGATCGGCTGAGAGACGGGGACGATCTTCCCCATCCCAAACCGCGTGGCCAGGTCGCCGGGGACGCGCCTACCCCGCGCCGAGCGACAGGCCGTCCCGGAACAGGCGGCGCGTGGCGGATCGGCCGAGCACGCCCTCGGCGTAGGCGCCGACGCAGGCCGCGGCTCCGGCGGCGCGATCTCCCTCGAGCGCGGTGAGCCAGCGCGCCGCCCAGACCGCGCGCCAGTCGACCCCGGCGAGCTCGGCGCAGAGCCGCACCTTGCTCCGATCCTCGAGCGCGGTCGGCCAGGAGGGAGCTTCGGCGGACGCCGCGCGGGTGACGAGGGCGGAGAGCGGGAACCAGGCGGCCGCGTCGGGGCCCGCGATCACGAGCGCGCCGTGAGGGCCGGTGTGGAGACCGACGTGCGCGCTCGCGGGGGGCTCGTCCTCGGGATCGAGCTCCGCCGCGATGGCCTCCACGACCCGCCGGCCCGCGGCCGCGACCCGCTCCGGGTCGACGAGGGAGAGCCAGCCGGCGATCGAGCGCCACGCCTCCGACGGGAGGTCGCGCTCCGGGAGCCAGGCCGGCTCGGGCGCCCCGGTCAGCTCGAGGGGGAGGGCGCCGAGCGCTCGGCGAGCGTCCGGATCGTCGAGGAGCGAGAGCAGCTCGAGCGCCTCCCTCGCGAGCGCCGGTGCGACGGCTGAGCTGCCCACCCGCCGAGGCTACGCCGAAGCCGAGTCCTCCGGAAAGGCCTCCTTGCGCCGACCGAGCCGGAGGGGCGCCAACCAGGCGAGCTTCAGCCCGAGGGCGAGGAGCGCGAACGACACGACGGCGATCGCGACGCCCCAGAGGAGCCAGTGGCCGCCCACCGCCTCGGCGAGGTTGGCCACGTCGGACGCGCGCGCCTCGCCGTCGACGTGCGCGCTGGCGGTGAAGAGGTAGTCGACGCCGAAGATCGTATCGAGCGCCAGGAGCACGCCGAGCCCCTGCGCGCCGACGTGCTTGAGGGTGGGGCTGCCCTCCTTCGCGAGCAGGCCGATCAAGAACGCCACCCCGGGCACCGCCACCAGGCCGGCGACGCTCCGCACCCACAGGGCCACGCTCACCCCCATCACCGCCACCAGCGCCCAGAGCACGATCGTGGCCCGGCGCGGCCCGCGGGCGAACGCCAGGATGAACGCCCCCAGCAGCGGCGGCGCCAGCAGCCCGCCCAGCGACACCAGCCCGCGCGGCCAGCCGGGCGCGTAGCCGCGGCAGTGCGCCAGCCCCGACGCGTTCCAGAAGACGTCGATCGAGTCCAGCTGGCCGCCGAGCGCGATCGCGGTGAGGCCGTGCCCCATCTCGTGCACCCAGGTGCCGAAGAGCGTGAAGGGGTAGAGGACGACGTCGCCGAAGGGCACCAGCGTGCTCACCAGCGCGATCCCGACGCAGGCGATCACCAGCGCGAAGCGGGTCGGTCCTCCGTCCTCCTCGGGCGCCATGGGCGGATCGTGACCCGAATGCGCGGCGCCGGCACCTTCCGTGCCCCATTGCCACCAGCGGGGTGGGTGGCATCCTTGTCTGATGCGTCACCTGGTCGTCTTCTTCGCTTCGAGCTCGCTCGTCCTCGTCGCCGGCTGCTTCTGCAGCCACGATCGCGAGGACGACGCGGGCGTGATGAACGACCGGGGGCCGATCCCGCTCTGCGAGCGCATGGACCGGGACACCGACGGAGACGGCATCATCGATCTCTACGAGACCGACGACGACTTCGACGGGGACGGGGACGAGAACCTGATCGACCTCGACTCGGACGGGGACGGCAACACCGACGAGGACGAGCGCGGCCACGACGGCCTCGCGTGCACGCGGCCCCGCAACTGCGACACCGACATGTTCGACGACTACCTCGACCTCGACAGCGACGACGACGGCCTGCCGGACGGGGCCGAGCGCATGGCCGGGACCGACGCGTGCCTCGTCGACAGCGACGGCGACGGCTGCTCCGATCTCGACCAGGTCGGCTTCGGCGGCTGTGACCCCGCGCCGCTCCCCGTCTACTCCGTCGAGTGCCACGGGGCGTCCACCGAGGTCACGATCACGCTCCCCGACGACGCCGCGGTGGAGCTCACCGACGAGGTGGCCCTCGCGCTCGCCGAGACCGACGGCTACCTGCCGTTCGGCGGTCAGTTCTCCGTCGCCGCGGCGGTGTCCGCGAGCCACCCCGACGGGGGCCCGGCCGGCGACGCCTCCGGCGCCACCTTCACCAACGTGCGCCCGGGCGCGACGCTCACCTTCACCATCCGGTCGAACAGCGGCGAGAACCCGTCGCCGCCCACCTCGGTGGTCACCCTCCGCGCGCTCGCCAACGGCGACGAGGTCGCCACCTCGGTGGCGGTGTTCTCGCTGCCCGGGTTCTGTCCGATCCTCATCTGATGCGAGCCGGGCGCCGCCCCTCGGACGCGGCGCTCCTCGCGGCCGCGCTGGCCATGCTCGCGCTGCCCGCGCTGGCCGCCCTCGGCGTCACCCCGGTCGGCGGCTTCCGCATGTTCACCGAGCCGGTGCGCTACCGGCTGACGATCTTCGAGGAGCGCGCGGACGGCGCGGCCTACCAGGTGCCCGTGCGCGCGATCCTGCCGCACGCGACCCGGGACGCGCGCCGGGTGCTGCAGGGGAGCGACCGGCTCCGACTCGGCGAGACCCAGGCGCGGCTCGTCGCGGAGCGGCTCGACGCGATCGCGGCGCTGGTGTGCGCGCAGGACTCGCGTCGACGTGTCGTGCACGTGCACATGGAGATGGAGGACGTGGCCGGCGCGCCGCTCCCGGGCCGCGATCTGGAGCGCCGGTGCGAGTAGCCGAGGCGATGAGGGCGCGCTGGGACGCGCTCTTCGCCGGGGAGGTGGATCCGCTGGTGTACGCGGCCCTCCGGATCGGCGTGGCGACCCTGGTGCTCGTCCGGATCGCCGACTGGACCGCGCCGCTCCTCTCGCTCGACCACCACGGCTGGGTGCGGGGGCTCGACCACGCGCCCTCGGACGACCCGGCCGCCGCTCCGGCGCTGCACATGCCGCTGCTCGGCGGCCTGCCGTCGGCGCACTCGACCTTCGCGGCCGCCCTCGCGTGGGCCCGGGCGCCGCTCGCCGTCCTGGTGCTCCTCGGGCTGCGCCCTCGGCCGGCCGCGCTGGCGCTCGGCGTCTCGGGCTACCTGCTGATGGCGCTCGACGCGTCGCGCTACTTCCACCACCTCCACCTCCTCTGGCTGAGCTGCGGGCTGGTCGCGCTCACGCCGTGCGACGCGCGGCTGTCGCTCTGGCCGCGCCGCCTGGCCGGAGCGCCGCGCTGGCCGCTGACCCTCTGGCGCTTCCAGGCGCTCGTGATCTACGCGGCCGCCGGGCTGGCGAAGCTCGACCCGCGCTGGCTCGACGGCACGTCGCTGCGCGCGATCGCCGAGCGCTATCCCTTCGAGGGCGCCCTCTGGGACGCGGGCCTCGGGGCGGTCGGCCACGCGGGCATGGCGATCGCGATCGCGGCGTGGGAGCTGGCCTTGGTGCCGCTCCTCGCCTGGCGCCGGACGCGTCTCGTCGGCGCGGCCCTCGGGCTCGCGCTCCACGTGGTGCTCGACAGCACGACGATGGTCAGCACCTTCGGCGCCTCGATGGCGCTCTTCCTCGTGACCTTCCTCCCGTGGGAGGTCAGCCGCGCGCCGCGTCCAGCAGATCGGACAGCGACGTGATCTTGCGGCGGGGCGTGCCCTCCGGGAGATCCGCGGTCTCCCGCGCGTCGATGCGGCCCCAGTCGTCGTAGCTGGTGGCCTTCACGTCGCGCTCGGCGAGGAGCTTCAGCAGGCCCTCGTGCCCGGCGCGGCCGCCGTCCTCGAGCTGGTCGAGGAGCATGTGCGCCACCTCGCCGCTGTCCTTGCGGTTCGTCGCGATGACGCCGCTCGGCCCGCGCTTGGCCCAGCCCACCGCCCAGAGGCGGTCGGCGATCTTGCCGTCCTCGTTGGCGAAGCAGGTGCCCCACTCGGCGACCGGCACCCCCTCGAGCGGGGTGGCCACGTAGCCGATCGCGGTGACCACCGTGCCCACGTCGATCACGTAGGTCTCGCCGGTCTTCACCGCCCGGCCGCTCTCGTCGATCTTCGTGACCGCGATCTCGAGCCCGGTGACGTGGTCGTCGCCGAGGATGCGCACCGGCGAGGCGTACCAGCGCATGTGCAGGCGCTTGGGCTTGCTCTCCGGATCGTTCTCCGAGTAGCCGCGCAGGGTGTCGACGATCTTCTCGTAGAGCCGCTGCTGCTTCGGGTCGTCGACCGTGAAGTCGCCCGGGAGCTGCTCCTTCTGCACGACCGCGACCGTCTCGCTCATGTCGCCGAGCTCGCGCAGCTCCGCGGTGGTGAAGCTGGCCTGGAGCGGGCCCCGCCGACCGAGCATGTAGACGTCGGTGTAGTCCGACTGCTCGATCTTGGTCATCGCGTAGTCGGGGATGTCGGTCTTGACCATCTCGGGCCGGGTCCGGCCGAGCACCCGCACCACGTCGACCGCCACGTTGCCGTTGCCGATGACCGCGACGCCGGGGCCGCGCAGCTCGGGATCGAGGTCGGCGAAGTCGGGGTGACCGTTGTACCAGGCGGTCAGGCTCCGCGAGCCGTACACGCCGGGGAGATCCTCCCCGGGGATGCCGAGCTTCCGGTCGTCGGTCACGCCGACCGCGAGCACGACCGCGTCGTAGAGCTCGAGCAGCTCGGGCACGCCCACGTCGCGGCCGACCTCCACGTTGCCCACGAACTCGACCTGCTCGCGCTGGGCGGTGCGATGGAAGACCCGCCACACGTTCTTCGTGCCCTGGTGATCGGGCGCCACGCCGCTCCGGACCAGCCCGTAGGGCGTGGGGATCCGGTCGAGGATGTCGACCCGGACCTCGGGGTCCTTCTTGCAGATGGCCTCGGCGGCGTAGAATCCCGCCGGCCCGCTCCCGACGATCGCGACGTGCTTGGTCATGGCGCGCGCTACTTAGCACGCCCGACTTGCCCCCGAGAGGTCGGCGCGTCAAAAATGCGCCCCCGACCCTCGCCCGGAATACCCTGGGCGCCGGCCCCCGTTCGGTTCCGAGCTTCGATGACGCACCGCCTTTCCATCACGTGCCTGGCCCTGGCCCTCTTCGCCGTCGGCTGTGGCCCCGAGACCATCCCCAACACCGACGTCCCGGACAACGCGGAGAACCGCGCGGTCATCGACTTCGTGGAGGAGTACCGGCACGCGGTGGAGCGGAGGGACGTCGGCGCCATCCTCGCGCTCGTCTCGGAGCAGTTCCTCGACGACAACGGCACGATCTCGCCGGACGACGACCGGGACTACGACCGGCTCCGGGAGCAGCTCGGCCGCTTCGATCAGCTCCTCGACGTCCGCTACGAGATGCGATACCGGAACATCGAGTACCGGCCGAGCCGCATCCTGGTCGACTACACCTACACGGCCTCCTTCAAGATCGCGACGCCCGAGGGCGACCGGTGGGAGACCCGGCTGCGCGACAACCGGATCGAGCTCGTCCGCGAGGACGATCAATTCCGAATCGTCTCGGGTATTTGACCCGGACCGCGGAGGGCCGTTGAAGAGATCGGCGCGCCTCGGCTACCATCCCGGGACGAGTCGAGCTGTCGCACGGGACCCGGAGGTCGGGCCGCCCGGGCGGAGCAGTGCGACCGGCCCCGATGTCCGGCTCTGGCGACAAAAAGCAGCTCGGTAAGATTCTGCTCAGGCAGAAGCTCGTGACCAACGCGGAGCTCGACGAGCTCCTCGAGCATCAGCGCGAGCACCCGGGCGCGCGCCTCGGCTCGGCCGCGGTCGAGAGCGGCAAGGTCGACGAGGTCGACATGCTGCGCGCCCTGAGCGAGCAGCACGGGCTGCCGGGCATCGATCTCGCGCAGACGGTGGTGCCGCTCGAGAACCTCAAGCTCATCCCGCACGACATCGCCCGGCAGTACCTCATCCTCCCGTTCTCGGTGAAGGACGAGCACCTCTTCCTCGCGATGGCGGATCCCTCGGATCGCCGGGTGATCGACGAGATCGAGTTCGTCACCGGCCGCAAGGTCTTCCCGTACGTCGCGGTGGCGCGGCCCCTCGAGCACATCATCGAGGTCGCCTACGGCGCGCTCGACCGCGGCGAGGAGTTCTACGTCGGGCCCCACGCGCCCGAGGACTACCTCGCCTCGCTGGGGCTGAGCCGCCCCGAGCCGCCGCCGCCGCCGCGTCACCCCAAGCACCGGCCCTCGTCGCCGCGCTTCCGCCCGCCGAGCACCCCGGAGGTGGCGGTGGTGACCAAAGAGGACAGCGGCCTGCTCGATCCGGCGCCGGAGCCGGCCCCGATCCCGGTGGACCGCAAGGCGCCGCGGCGGCTGCCGACCCTGGATCCGGCCTTCGCCTCGCGCGTCGCGCCGCTGCCGACGGCGCCCGAGAAAGGGGAGGGCCCTCAGCCGACCGGCGAACGCGTCGTACTGATCGTCGACGACGAGGACGACATCCGCCGCATGCTGCGCCGGGTGCTCGCCGAGCGTGACATGACGGTGCTCGAGGCGGCGAAGGGATCGGACGCGCTGGCGATGGTGCGCGAGCACGAGCCGCACGCGATCCTCCTCGACGCGATGCTCCCGGAGATTCACGGCTTCGACATCTGCCGGAGGATCAAGGGGAGCAAGAAGTACGGGCACATCCCGATCATCATGGTGAGCGCGGTCTATCGAGGGTGGCGGTTCGCGGAGGACCTGAAGCAGTCCTACGGCGTCGCCGACTTCCTCGAGAAGCCGTTCAAGATCAGCGAGGTCGTCCAGGCCGTCGAGCGGGTGCTCGAGGGCAAGGAGGACGAGCCGGTCGAGCAGCTCACCGACGAGGCCTCGACCTGCCTCTCCAAGGGGATCGAGGCGTATCGCAACGGACACCTGGACGACGCGATCGAGCACCTCCAGCGCGGCGTGGGTCTCGATCCGCTCGCGTTCCGGTTACACTACCACCTCGGCTTGCTCTACGGACGACGTGACCAGCTCTTCGAAGGCATCGAATCACTGGAGACCAGCGTCGATCTCTCCCCTCGCAACTTCTCCGCGCTCAAGAACCTCGCGGTCCTCTACCAACGCGCCGGCTTCAAGCACAAGGCGATCGAGATGTGGGAGCGGGCCATGGGGAACGCGCCGGACGAAGAAACTCGGCTCGGGATCAAAGACCATCTGATGAGCCTGCTCTAAGAGAAGCGGCGAACACACGCGCATGAAGTTCCTCTGCCCCAACTGCAAGGCCAAGTACCAGATCTCCGACGAGAAGATCGCTGGCCGCACGCTCAAGATGGATTGCCGTCGTTGCAACCATCCGATCGTGATCCGCGGCGACAAGGCGGCCGGCGGCAGCAAAGGCAGCGGACGCAGCAGCCGCCCCGCGCCCGGCGCCGGACGGCGTCGCGGGGGATCCGGGGTCGGCCCCGCGCCCTCGCGCAGCTCCCGGACCGCGCTCGGCGCCGACTTCCGCAAGAACCCCGGCCCGGCGGCCCCCGCGCAGAAGACGACCGCGCTCGACCAGTGGTACGTCGCGATCAACGACGTCCCGGTCGGCCCGATGAAGCGCGGCGAGATCGCGAACAAGATCGCGGCCGGCGCCATCGACGGCGGGTCGCTCAGCTGGCGCGAGGGCTTCGACGACTGGCGCGAGCTGAAGAACATCCCGGAGCTCGCCGCGCTGCTCCAGAAGGCGCGCCCGGCGCCGCCCAAGCCGGCCTTCCCGTCGCCGGGGCGCGGGCTCGGGGGGCGCGCTCCGGCGCGTCCGGCCCGGCCGCCGTCCTCGCGCAACCAGGCCCCTCGCCCCACGGGAGGCGCCGAGGCCAGTCGGCCGGCCGCGCGCGGCAACGTGGTGCCGATCGGCGGGCGGCTCGGCGCGGCCGCGGCGCCCGCGCTCGACGAGCTGCCCCAGAACGACTTCGACGACGAGCCCACGCGCGTCGGCGCGGCCATCGACTTCGAGGCGATGGAGCGCGAGGCCCGCGAGGAGGCCGAGCGTGAGGCCCGCGAGGCCGAGGCCGCGGCGGCCGAGGAGGAGGAGGAGCAGAAGAAGCCGGTGGGCGTCGCCTTCGGCGGCGACTCCGACGTCTTCGATCCCTTCGCCTCGCAGGCGGGCGCCGCGGCGGTGGGCTCGTCCCCCGGCGTGGCATCGTCTCCTGGAGCCGCGTCTTCCCCCGGCTTCGCGCCCGCGCCGACGGGCTTCGAGGCCGCCCCCGCGTCTCCGCCTCCGGCCGCGGTCCCGGTCGAGCGGCGTCGCCGCGCCATCCCGATCGGCGCCTGGATCGCGATCGCCGGCGCCATGGCGTTCGGCGTCGCGCTCGCGGTGATGGTGGGCACCCACCTGCTCCAGCAGCCGCCGGCGCCCGAGGTGGCGACCGCCGAGCCCACCGCGCCCGCGGAGCCGCAGGAGCCGAACGCGCCCACCCTCGACACCGAGGTCCCCGAGGAGCCCGCCGAGCCGGCGGAGGAGGAGAGCGCCGCGGCCGAGGAGGGCGACGCGGAGGAGCCCGAGGAGGAGTCGGAGCCGACGCCGCGCCGCGGGACGACGAACAACCAGGGGACGAGCCGCACCCAGCGAGGCGGTGGCTCGAGCGGCAGCGGCTCGAGCGGCAGTGGCTCCGGCGGCAGTGGCTCCAGCGGCGGCAGCGCGGCGCCTCGCCCGGATCCGCGCTTCGATCGCTTCGCCGACGACGGCGCCGGCGTGGCGACGATCGGGCAGCGCCCGAGCAGCGTGCTCGACGAGCGCCGCGAGACCGGCGGCGGCACGCTCAACGCCGACCAGATCCGGACCGTCGTCAACCGCGAGCGCAGCGCGGTCACCCGCTGCTACGAGACCGCGGCCCGCCAGAGCGGCCGGGCGCCGTCGGTGCGCGTCGACGTCGACGTGACGGTGGGCGGCTCGGGCACGGTCACCCGGGCGCGCGCCCGGGGCCAGGCGTTCGGGAACCTGCACGAGTGCATCGAGCGGAGCGTCAGGCGGTGGCGCTTCCCGGCCAGCGGCGGCCAGACCCAGACCAGCATCCCGTTCGTCTTCCAAGGCCGCGACTGAAGCCGTCGGCGAGGGCGTCGGCCGTGAGGTCGACGCGCGCGTCGGGCGGCAGGTGCACGAAGAGGGTCGGCACGCCGGCGCACAGCAGCCGGTAGTAGAGGTCGTTGCAGACGTAGCCGCCCGCGTCGCGAGAGCCCTCGGTCGCGATCCCGCGCGCGTGCAGGGCCTCGCGCACCGCGTCCCCCGGGAGCCCCGCGAGCCGGGCCGGGCCGCCGCCGACCAGCACCTGGCCGACGCGGATCTCGCCGCGATCGTCGGGCTTGTCGGAGGTGCAGAGGTTGCGCCCCAGCGCCTCCACCCGGACCCGGGTGGCCTTGCCCGCGAGCCCCAGCGCCAGCACCGCCGCCGCGCCTCGCGCCCGCCGGGTCGCGATCCGGGCCGCCTCCGCGTGGCGCACCGGGAGCACCGCGGCCTCGAACCGGACGCCCCGTCGGCGCCGGCCGTCGAGCGCGCGCGCCACGTCCGCCGACGGGTTCACCGCGTGGTGGAGGAAAGGACCGAAACCCGTCACGAGGACACGCACCCGTCGAGGATAGCGTGCTTGGCGTCGGGCCCCGCATCGGCGACGATGATCGGGTCGTGAGCGAAGACGAACGAGACGAGCCCTCGGCGCCTCGCTGGGCCGCCGACGAGCCCACCGCCATGTGGGACGACTCTCTGCTGAAAGAGTCCGGCTACGACGCCCTCGCCGAGCACCGGGCCGCCGAGCCTCGCGCCGAGACCGGGCCCGCCACCCAGCGCGAGGTGAAGGGCGACGTCGCCGGCAAGGTGACGGTCTCCGGCGAGCTCACCGGCGGGCACCCCGCGCAGCCCGCGCCCGCCGCGCGGCCGCCGTGGATCTCCTGGGTCGTCACCCTCGCGCTCGCCGTGCTCCTCGGCGGCGTCGCCTACTTCGTCGTGAGGCTGATCCGATGAACGCCGCCGATCTTTCCCGGCTCGTCGCCGAGAGCCTCTACCTCGTGCTGTGGGTGAGCGCGCCGGCGCTGGCGGTGGCGATGATCACCGGGCTCACCGTCGCGGTCCTCTCGGCGGCGACGCAGGTGCAGGAGCAGAGCCTCACCTTCGTGCCCAAGGTCGCGTTCGTGGCCCTCACCCTCGCGCTCGTCGGCGGGTGGATGGCGACCGAGCTCATCGGCTTCACCGAGCAGCTCTGGCGATCGATCCCCGGGCTCGTCGGCTGATGCCCGAGGCGCTCTTCGGCGCGCCCCTCGAGCGCGCGGCGCCGGTCTTCCTGCTCGTGCTCGCGCGCACCGCGGCGCTCGCGTGGCTGGCGCCCTGGCTCGGCTGGAAGGGCACCGCGACGCTGGTGCGCCTCTCGGTGGCCGTCGTCCTGGCGGCCGCGCTCACCCCGCTCGCCCTCGCCGCCGCGCCGGAGATCCCGGCCGGCTGGCTGCCGCTCGCGGTGCTCGCGATCCGGGAGGCGCTGGTCGGAGCGGCGTTCGCGGTGGCGGCGTCGGCGCCCCTGTACGCGCTCGGCTGGACCGGGCAGCTCGTCGACCGGTGGCGCGGCAGCCCGCCGGACGCGACGGTGGTCTCGCCGCTCGGGGCGTCGAGCCCGCTGGGCACGCTCCACGTCGCCGCGTCGGTCGTGATCTTCGTCGCCCTCGGCGGCCACCGCCTCGCGCTCGCCGCCTTCGCCGACGGTCTGCTCGACGCGCCGGTGGGCGCGGGCGGAGACGCCGAGAGCCTCGCCGCGTTCGCGATGGGCGCGGGGCGCCTCGTGACCGAGGCGCTCGAGCTCACGGTCGCGTTCGCCGCCCCGGCGGTGGTGGCGTTCCTCGTCCTCGAGCTGGTGATCGGCCTCTGGGGCCGGGCGGCGCCCAGCCTGCGGCTCTGGATGGAGGGCATGTCGCTCCGCGCGGCGCTCGGGGTGGCGGTGGCGCTCCTGTCGCTCAGCGCGCTCCTGCCGCGCCTCGGGCCGGTGTTCCAGGGCTCGATCGACGCGGCGGAGGCCCTGGTCCGCTCCGCCTTCGGGTGATAGACACGCCCCCGAGATGGACGACATTCAGACCCTCATCGACGCCGAGACCATCGCCGACAAGGTGCGCGAGCTCGGGGCCCGCATCACCGAGGACTTCCGCGGCAAAGAGCTGGTGCTCGTCCCCGTGCTCAAAGGCAGCTTCGTCTTCGCCGCCGATCTGGCGCGGGCGATCGATCTGCCGCTGTCGATCGAGTTCTTCGGCTGCCGCAGCTACGAGGGCAGCACCTCGAGCGGCGTGGTGCAGACCACGCTCGACCTCACCAAGCCCATCGAGGGCAAGCACGTGATCATCGTCGAGGACATCGTCGATACCGGCCTCACGATGGAGTACATGCGCGACAACTTCGAGACGCGGCACCCGGCCTCGCTCAAGCTCGCGTCGCTCCTCCACAAGCCGGCGCGCACCAAGGTCCCGGTCGACATCGACTACCTCGGCTTCACGATCGACGACGTCTTCGTGATCGGCTACGGGCTCGACTACGACGAGCGCTACCGCAACTTGCCTTACCTCGGCGTGCTGGGGCAGGGGAGCTGACGTGAGCGACCGGCTCGCGCTGATCGAGCAGATGATCGCGAAGGGCTCCACCGATCCCTTCCACTTCTACGCCCGCGCGATGGAGCTGCGCTCGCTCGGGCGGCTGCCCGAGGCACTCGACGCCTACGGAGACGTGCGCGAGCGCTTCGCGGACTACGTGCCGACCTACCTGATGGCGGCGCAGGTGGCGCTGGAGCTCGATCGCGACGACGACGCGCGCGCCTGGGCCGAGCAGGGCCTCGACGCGGCGAAGCAGAAGGGCGACGCCCACGCGGCCCGCGAGCTCGACGCCTTCCTCATGGCGCTGTGACGATCGCGGAGCGCGCGGCCTCGCCGTCTTGATGGGGCCGCTCGGGCCCTCCATGCTCGCGCGATGACGCGGGCGTGGAGGGGGCTCTGGGTGTGCGGGCTGCTGTGGCTCGCGGGTTGCGACGGCGACGCCTCGACGGACGCCGGCGCCGACGCGGGCGCGGGGCTCGACGGCGGACGCGACGCGGGGCGGGACGTCCCGGACTCCGGGCCGGTGGAGGACGTCGCCTGGCCCGCGATCGGGTCGCTGTCCGCGCCGTCGGGGGAGGGCTCGTTCCGGTTCGGGGCCGCGTCCGCGGCGACGCAGATCGAGGACCGGAACCCGGACGTCGACTGGTTCGTCTGGACCCAGCCGGAGCCGGAGGGGCTCGGCCGCGGGACCGACCCGATCGACGACGCGGTGCGCGGCTTCTCGCTCGCGCTCGAGGACGTCGCGCTGGTCGAGGCGACGAGCCTGGACGCCTACCGCTTCAGCGTGGAGTGGGCGCGGATCGAGCCGCAGCGCGACGTGGTCAGCGAGGAGGCGCTCGCTCACTACGACGCCGTGCTCAGCGCGCTCGAGGCGCGCGGGATCCGCCCCACGCTCACCGTGCATCACTTCTCGAACCCGGTCTGGGTCGACGACCCGCGCCGGGTCGCCGCCGAGGACGACTGCGCGGGCGGCCCGACCGACGCCTGGCTGTGCGGCTGGGGGCACCCCGAGGGCGGGCCGCTCATCGTGGAGGAGCTGGCCGAGCACGCGTGCCTGCTGGCGGAGCGCTACGGCGACCGGGTCGACGAGTGGGCGACCTTCAACGAGCCCGTCAACTACCTGTTCGCGAGCTATGGCGCGGGGCAGTTCCCGCCCGGCCGCAGCCTGCTCTTCACCGACTTCGAGGCCTTCCTCGACGTCGTGCGCAACGTGCTGCGGGCGCACGCCGCCATGTACGAGGCGATCGATCGCTGCGACACGGTGGACGCCGACGGCGACGGTGACCCGGCGAGCATCGGGCTGACCCTCTCGATCGCCGACTGGGTGGCCGCGCGCGGTGGAGCGCGGAGCGAGGTCGCGGACGACGTCGAGGCCGCGGCGCGCATGCGCTACCTCTACCACTTCCTCGTCGTCGACTCGGTCCTGAACGGCACCTTCGACGGCGACCTCGACGGCGAGGCCGACGAGACCCACCCGGACTGGGCGGGCACCCTCGAGTGGCTCGGGGTCCAGTACTACGCGCGCCTCGGGGTGACCTCGCGGCCCGCGCTGCTCGCGCCGGTCGGACTGACGCCGTGCTTCCCGCCGCTGGGCGTCGGCACCGCGTGCGTCGACCCCGAGGACCCGACCCACTGGGTGCCGGAGATGCGCTATGAGTACTGGGCGCCCGGGCTGTTCACGATCCTGATGGAGTACGACGCGCGCTACCCGGGCCTGCCGCTGGTGGTGAGCGAGGCGGGCATCGCGACCCACGTGGACGCGCGGCGCGCCGAGAACATCGTGCGCAACCTCGAGCAGGTGCACTTCGCCCGGCGCGCGGGCGCCGACGTGCGCGGCTTCTACTACTGGTCGCTCACCGACAACTTCGAGTGGGCGGAGGGCTACGGGCCCGCCTTCGGGCTCTACTCGGTCGAGCGGAGCGGCGACTACCCGCGGACGCCCACCCTCGGCGCCACCGTGCTCGGCGAGATCGCCGCCTCGCGCACGCTCACCATGGCGCAGCGCATGCTGTACGGCGGCAACGGCCCGATGACGCCCGAGGAGTGACGGTCACTGCCCCGCGGGGAGGGCGGTCGGCTCGCTCGGCTGGCTGACCTGACCGTACTGGTCGACGAAGGCGAACCGGACCGGGCCGCTCGCGGGCGGCGGGGACGCGCCCTCGGGGAGCGGCGCGCAGGCGCCCTCGGCCGACCAGATCACCGCGTCGCTCCGGGTCGGCACCGCGCGCACCCAGTGATCGGGGCTCGCGTCGTCGCCCCAGTAGGCGAGCACCGCGATCACACCCTGCGGGATCGGGAAGCCGAAGTGGGCGCGGATCTCGCGCCGCATCTCGCCGCCGCTCGCGCGGAGGTAGCGATCCACCCGATCGACCCGCGGCGTGGTGGGCGGCGCCGGCGCGCCCGGGCGCCCGAAGACGATCTGCGGGCTGCCGACCACGCCGGACACGTCGTAGCGCCCGTAGATGCGTCGCACGTCCGGGGTCAGCCTGTAGAGCCCTGGCGCGATGGCCTCGCGGCGGAGCGCGATCTCGCGGCGGCGGCGGGTGAGCTGGACCGGCGGGAGCTCCCGGAGCGTCCCGCCCGGGAAAAGGCCCACCACGATCGAGGCGTCCCGCGGGATCCGGCCGGCGAGCGGCGTCATCAGCTGCGGCTGGAAGGTCGCCTCCGGGCACGGCGCGGCGGCCGGGCTCTCCTCGTCCTGCGCGAGCGCCCCCGCGGCCGCGAGGACGAAGACGAAGATCAGCGCAGAGGACAGGCGTCGCATGAGGGGACCGTACCATCCGCTCCGACGGCGTGGGCCGCGCCGCATTCATCGGGTAGCCTGAGCGAATGCGCGCCTCGATCGTCGCCCTCTCCCTCCTCTTCGTCGCCTGCGGCGGCGAGGCCGTCACCCCCGACGCCGGGCGGGGCGTCGACGCGAGCCAGCCGGACGGCGGGCGCGACGCGGTGGACGCGGGGAGCACGCTCGACGCGGGCGCCGCGGGCGAAGACGCGGGTGCGGACGATGCCGGCGCGGAGGACGCGGGCGCGGAGGACGCCGCGGCGAGCGACGCGGGCCCCACGGATTCGGGCGCGCCCCGGGACGCCGGCCCGACCGACGCCGGGGTGGACGCGTGCGTCCCGCCGCCGTGCCCGGCGCCGCCTCGCGGGTGTCGCTACGTGGGCGCGACCCTCTGCACCTGCGGCACGCTCGTGTGCGACTGCGGCATGGGCGCGCCCTGCGCCCCGAGCGAGTACTGCGACTACGCGGCCGACCGTGTCTGCGGCGGCAGCGGCACCTGTCAGCCCCGCCCCACCATCTGCCCGCGCATCCTGAGGCCGGTCTGCGGCTGCGACGGCGTGGACTACGACAACGAGTGCCTCGCCCAGAGCGGGGGCACCGACGTGGCGAACGACGGCCGGTGCGCCTCGACCTCCGACTGTCGCGCGAGCGGGTGCCCCTCCGGCGAGTCTTGCATGGAGTGTCGCGGCCCCGGCGGCGGGGTCTGGGTGTGCCTCCCCGCCGGAACTGCCTGCTGACGATGTGAAACGAACGGCACGGTCGGGCCCACTCACGGGCGATGGCGCGGCCCAACTCACCGTCTGCGGGCGTGGCTCGCATCGTGCGTGCGCACGCGCGCGTGACACCTCGCTCGTCTGGCACCGGGGGCTCTCATGGCACCGCCGCGCGTCGCCGCTATTCTCCGCACGTGCGACGGATCGGCTGGCTCGTCCTGGTGGTGTTCCATGGTGCGGCGGTGCTCTGCGGCTGCGGCGCGCGGACCGCGACCCTCGACGACCCGCCGGAGGAGCGGGAGCTGCCCGAGCCGCGCCCCGAGATCTGCAACGGGCTGGACGACGACCTCGACGGCCTCCGGGTCAGCGGGGTCTTCGACGCGGGCGCGGACGCCAGCCTGATCGACGGCGGGCGGGCCGACGGCGGCCTCGACGCCGATCTCTTCGTCGACGAGGACTTCCGCGACGAGGACGGTCGCTATCTCCACCCCGATCACTGCGGCGGCTGCGACCAGCCGTGCCGCCCGTCGGGCGAGGCGCTCGCGGTCACGTGCGCGCTGGTCGAGGAGGCGCCCACCTGCGTCGCGCTCGAGTGCGCGCCGGGCTTCGCGATCTCGACCACCGGCCGCTGCATCCCGATCGACCGGCTCTGCCTGCCCTGCGCCGACGACGGCGACTGCGGCGACCTCGCGGCGGCGCGCTGCGCCCTGGTCGCGGGCGAGCGGCGGTGCACGGTCGACTGCGAGCTCGGCTGCCCCGAGGGCTACGCGTGCGACGCGGGGAGCTGCGTCCCCGAGGGGGGGAGCTGCTCTTGCGACCCGGGAGACCGCTTCACGCTCGCGTGCGCGCTGATCGATCCGGCCGGGGAGCGGTGCCCGGGCTCGGCGGTCTGCGACGACGGCGTGATCAGCGAGTGCGAGGCGCCGCCCGAGGTCTGCGACGAGGTGGACAACGACTGCGACGGGCAGGTCGACGAGGGCTACCGCGACGCGCGCGGCGCCTACATCCTCGACATCCACAACTGCGGCGAGTGCGGCGTCGACTGCACGCTGAGCACCGCGCCGGAGGGCGACCTCGTCTGCGGCGGCGACCCGTTCGCGCCGAGCTGCGTGCTCGCCTGTCCCGACGCGGCCGACGGGATCATGCCGGGCGACCGCATCGACGCGGACCTCGACATCGCCAACGGCTGCGAGTGCACGGTCGGCGCGCTCGACGACGTGCCGGGCCCGGTCCGCACCTCGGGCGAGATGCTCGACGTGAACTGCGACGGCGCGGACGGGATCGTGGTCGAGAGCTTCTACGTCGCCCCCGACGGCGACGACGACGGCCCCGGCTCTCCGACGCGGCCGCTCCGCACGATCCAGGTCGGGCTCGACCGCGCCGCCGCGTCCATCGGGATGCCGAACGCGCGGCCCCACGTCTTCATCGCGTCCGGCACCTACGCCGAGACGCTCGAGCTGCCGGACGGGGTGTTCGTGCACGGCGGCTACCGGAGAGACTTCCTGGCGCTCGACCCCGACGGCTTCCGGACGGTGGTGCGCGCCCCGGTCGACACCACCGCGCCCGGCGGCGCGGCCCTGGTGATCCGCGGCGCGGGCGCGAGCCCGACGAGCGTGGAGTGGGTCGAGCTCCGAGGCCTCGACGCGACCGCGGCCGGCGCGGCGACCTTCGGCGTCTACGCGCTCGACCCGGGCGGCGCGCTCTCGCTCCGCGACCTGACCGTGCGCGCTGGCGTGCCGAGCGACGGGATGCCCGGCACGCTCGGCGCCGCGGGAGCGGACTTCATGAGCCCGCCCGGCGACGGTGCGCCTCCCCGCGCGGCGGTCGAGGACGCCTCCAACGTCTGCGTCCGCGGCCCGAGGAACACCGTCATGGGCGGCGCCGGCGGGCGCAACGTCTGCGGCGGCGTGGACGTCAGCGGCGGCACCGGGGGGGCGCCCGGCTGCCCGTCGTTCACCTCGTTCCAGCCCTCGGGGCAGGCCGGCCGCTCGGCCGGGGCCACCGCCGGCGGCACCGGCGGCCGCGGAGGTCAGGACAGCCAGGGGCCCATCGACGAGCGGGGCGAGCCGCGCCGGAGCTGCTTCGAGCCGAGCCAGGTGTGTTGCGGGCTCGCCGACTTCACCGTCCCCACGGACTTCCAGGGGCCCCGCGCGGGCGAGCCCGGGCGCGCCGGCCGACCGGGCGCGGCGGGTCGAGGCTGCCGGGACGCGTTCGGCGCCTTCGACGGGGACACGTGGCGCGGCGACGCGGCGACCGGCGGCACCGACGGCACGCCCGGCAGCGGCGGCGGGGGCGGCGGCGCGGGCGGTGGGGCGGAGATCGACTGGATCGCCCGGGACTGCGAGTTCGCCGACGGGCTCGGCGGCGGCGGCGGGGGCGGCGGCGCGGGCGGGTGTGGCGGCGAGCCGGGCATGCCGGGCACGAGCGGCGCGCCCAGCGTGGCCATCCTGTTCCGCTTCACGCGCGCTCCGGCGCGGCTCCCCGAGGTCCGTGGCGTGATCCTCGCGCCCTCGGACGGTGGGCGAGGCGGCGACGGCGGCGCGGGGGGCGCGGGCGGCCGCGGCTCCTCGGGCGGCTTCGGGGGCGAGCTGTCCCGGACCGACCGCTCGACGCCGAGCCTCGCCGGCCCCTTCCCGGGCGGGCGCGGCGGCACCGGCGGGCGCGGCGGCGATGGCGGCGGCGGCGGTGGCGGCTGCGGCGGCGCCTCGGTGGGCATCTGGGTGCTCGGGGGCCGCGCCGACCCGCGGGTCGAGGAGTGGCGATCGAGCAACACGTTCGACCTCGGTCGACCGGGCATCGCGGGCCGCGGGGGCGGCGGCGCGGCGGCCGGCGGCGACGGAGCGGAGGGAGGCGCGCGTGACATCGTCCTTTGAGCGGCTCGTCTTCTGCGCCGCGCTCCTGCTGGCCGGCTGCCACGAGTCGCATCTCTGCGGCTCGGAGGAGCGCTGCAACCTCTACGACGACGACTGCGACGGCCTGATCGACGAGGGCATCGTCTCGGACGACGGCGTGTACCGGACGGTCGAGCACTGCGGCACCTGCGGCGTGAGCTGCCGCGACGCGTTCCCGACCGCGGGGGAGGTCGCCTGCGAGGACGCGGCCGAGGGGCCGATCTGCGTGCTCGTCTCCTGCCCCGACGGCTTCCACCGCGCGGGCGACGGATCGTGCGCGCCCGACGTGCCCGTGCTCTGCCTGCCCTGCACCACCGACGAGGACTGCGGGCTGCGCCTCCCGGGCAGCCGCTGCCTCGACACCGGGAGCGGACAGCGCCGGTGCGGTCAGCCGTGCGGCGACGGGATGCTCTGCCCCGAGGGCTTCGCGTGCGAGGACGCGCAGTGCGTCCCCACGAGCGGCTGGTGCAACTGCTCCGAGGCGAGCGAGGGCGCGGAGCTCGCGTGTCTCCTCCGCGTGGCGGAGGACGGGCACGCCTGCGTCGGCGTGCAGGTGTGCGGCGCCGACGGACCGGGGGCCTGCGAGCCCGCGCTGGCCGAGGCCTGCGACACCCAGGACGACGACTGCGACGGCGAGGTCGACGAGGACTTCCGCGACGCGGAGGGGCGCTACGTCGACCGCCTCCACTGCGGCGCCTGCGCGGTGCCCTGCGTCGAGCCCGGCCCGAACATGCAGGCCGACTGCCTGCCGGACGGCCCGGGGGTGCGCTGCGAGATCGGCTGCCTCGAGGGCTTCGTGGACGTCGACGGCATCGCGGCCAACGGCTGCGAGTGCGAGCGCTTCGACGGCACCGGGCCGCCCCCGGTCATCGGCGGCGACGCGGACTGCGATGGCCTGGCCGACGACGACGAGCAGTTCGTCTACGTCACCACCAGCGGCAGCGACACCAACCCCGGCACCCTCGCGCGGCCGATGCGGACCCTGAACGGCGGGCTCGCGCGCGGACGGACGGAGGGCAAGAGCGTGCTCGTCGCGCGCGGCATCTACGAGGGCCCGCTCGACGTGGTGGGCGGCGTGTCCATCTTCGGCGGCTACAGCCCCGACTTCCGGGATCGCGACCTCGAGCTGTTCCAGGTGGTGGTCGAGCGCACCACGCCCGGCCTGCCCGCCATCACCTGCCGCGACGTCACCACCCCCACCGCCGTCGAGGGCTTCACCGTCATCGGCGGCGACGCGACCGGCGCCGGCGAGGGCTCGACCGCCCTCTACCTGGACGGCTGCACCGACGCGGTCGCCTTCTCCAACCTGCAGATCTTCGCCGGGCGCGGCTCGCACGGTCAGAACGGCCTCGACTCGAGCGCGCGGCTCGGCGAGTGGGGGCTCTCGAGCCTCGATCAGCTCGACGGCCCCGACGGCGTCGACGGGCGGCCCGGCACCTCGTCGGGGATCTGCACGACGACCCCCGGGGGCGCGGGCGGGCGGCACAGCTGCCGGGCGGTGAACGTCAGCGGCGGCGCAGGGGGCGCGGCCGCGTGTCCGGAGACCGGCTGCCGCAACGGGCAGCCGTGCGGCAACGCGGGTTGCACCGACTATACGTCGGGAGGCGTCTGCGACTTCGCGGCGGTGCTCCGCGACGCGGTGCCGAACCCGGCGCCGGCGCCCGGGCGCGGTCCGTCCCCGGGGGACGCGGCCGAGCTCACCTACAACGCGCCCACCAACCGCGGCGTGTGCAACTTCTGCGACGACAACCCGAGCCTCCCGCGCGACACCGCGAACG
The DNA here is from genome assembly GCA_036149055.1 of Myxococcota bacterium. Lineage (GTDB taxonomy): Bacteria > Myxococcota_A > Polyangia > Polyangiales > Sandaracinaceae > JAVJQK01. Next base: position 26,724 of record JAYZQJ010000189.1, read on the forward strand.
GCGGTGACGGATCCGCGGGCGGCGACGGCGGCGCGGGCGCGGGCTGCATGGCGCCGCCGACCCTCGACGTCGCCACCGGGCGGCTCGCCGGGACCGCGGGCACCGCCGGGACCGAGGGCGGGGACGGCAGCGGCGGCGGCGGCGCCTCGGCGGGCGCGGGCTACGACGTCATCGGCGGGACCGACCCCGGCTGCACCGATCGCAGCGGCGGCAGCGGCGGCGGCGGCGGGGCGGGCGGCTGCGGCGCGCCG
>JAYZQJ010000190.1:0-50893 GCA_036149055.1 Myxococcota bacterium
CGAGACCGACTCCGAGACCGACTCCGAGACCGACTCCGAGACCGACTCCGAGACCGACTCCGAGTCCGAGACCGACTCCGAGTCCGAGACCGACTCCGAGTCCGAGACCGACTCCGAGACCGACTCCGAGACCGACTCCGAGACCGACTCCGAGACCGACTCCGAGACCGACTCCGAGACCGACTCCGAGACCGACTCCGACTCCGACTCCGACTCCGACACCGACTCCGAGACCGCCGGCCTCGAGGCCGGATTCGAGCTCGACAGCGAGGCGAGCCTCGAGACCGGCTTCGAGCTCGAGCACGACGCCGGAGGGCCCGAGGACGGGTACGAGCCGGCCGTCCAGGCGGGGGCTGACGCTCAGGTCGGCGCGGGTTTCTCGCCGGGCTCCGCTCTCGAGGCCGAGGCCACGATCGAGCCTGCCGTCCACGGGCCCGCTGCCGAGACCGTCGATTCTGAGGTCGAGTCTGGTTTCTCGCCGGGCTCCGATTCGGTGGGGGGGCAGGCCGCGTTCGACTCTGCCGTTCACGAGGCGGGCGTCGATTCCGAGGTCGAGTCTGGTTTCTCGCCGGACTCCGGCTCGGGGGCCGTTTCGCAGGGCGCGTTCGACTCTGCCGTTCACGAGGCGAGCGTCGATTCCGAGGTCGAGTCTGGCTTCACGCCGGGCTCCGGTTCGGGGTCCGTTTCGCAGGGCGCGTTCGACTCTGCCGTTCAGGACGCGGGCGTCGATTCCGAGGTCGAGTCTGGTTTCTCGCCGGACTCCGGTGCGGGGGCCGTCTCGCAGGGCGCGTTCGACTCTGCCGTTCAGGAGGCGGGCGTCGATTCCGAGGTCGAGTCTGGCTTCACGCCGGGCTCCGGTTCGGGGTCCGTTTCGCAGGGCGCGTTCGACTCTGCCGTGCACGAGGCGGTCGATTCTCAGGTCGGGTCTGGCTTCGCGCCGGGCTCCGTTTCCGCGCCGGAGGTCCACCAGGCCGGCGCCGAGACGGCGGCTGATTCTCGGGAAGAGTCGGAGCTCGCGCCGGGCTCCGCTCTCGAGGCCGAGGCCACGGTCGAGCCGGCTTTCCAGGAGACGGGCCCCGAGGCGAAGGTCGAGTCTCCGGTCGGCTCTGGCTTCTCGCCCGGCTCCGATTCCGAGGGCGCGTTCGAGCCCGCCGTCGACGAAGCCGGCGCCGAGACTCCGTTTGATTCTCCGGTCGACTCTGGGTTCTCCGAGCCGGCCGTTCACGAGGCCGGCGCCCAGCTGGCGGCGGATTCTCGGGTCGAGCCGGAGCTCTCGCTGGGCTCCAGCCCCGGAGCGGGCACCCGGCCCGACGTCGGGGCCGCTTCCGGCGTCGACTCGGCCTCCGAGCTCGAACCTGCCTCCGGAATCCCCGGCGCGGCCGAGGTCGTCGAGGCGGGGTCCTCGCCCGAGTCGTTCGACGGGGGCTCGCCTCTCGCGTTCGACGCCGCCGACTCGGGCCTCGGGAGCGACGCGTGGCGCGCCAGGGGCGAATCGCCCGCGATCGAGAGCGAGTGGTCCGGCCCGGGGCTCGAGGACCGGGCCGTCGATTCCGAGGTGGACGATGCGCCGGCATCGGAGTCCGTGCTCGACACGGCTCCAGACTTCGAGCCGGAGCGCGCGGTCGGAGCCGCCACGGCGCACGGGTCGTCCGGAGCGGAAGGCGCCGACGCGCCGCCGTGGTCTGGCGGTGGGGAGCCGTTCGCCGGGGCTGCGGTCGACGATGGCCCGGAGCCGGGGCGCGAGCCCGGGCCACCGAGCGCTCGGGACCCGTGGGCGTCGGAAGACGCGGCCACACCGCGGTCGGTCCTCGAGACGGAGGACGACCTCGAGCAGGCCGCCGGCCTCGCCACCGGGGACGCGAGCCGGGGCGCGGACGCGTGGACGCACGAGCCGACCCCCGAGCCCACGACGGTCTCGTCGGGCCGGACGGTGGTCGCCGGGCGCGCCGCCGCGCGCGACGCCGAGGACCGGGCTCCGGTGGTGGTCGTGGGCCGTCGCCAGGAGCCGAAGGGCGCGGACCCCGGCGTGGTCGTGACCGGACGCCCGTCGAGCGAGGTCGTCGAGCCGACGCGCAGGGTCGTGGTCGTCGACCCGAGCACCACACGCGGCGCTGGCGGAGAGCTTGACCCCGACCACGACTCCGGTATGAACGGCGGCCCCGGCGACGAAGAGGAGCCGCCCACGTGAGCAAGTCGCGACGCAAGAGCCGCTCGAAGAAGAAGCGCGAGGAAGAGCGCGAGGCCGAGGAACCCTCGACCGCCGGCGAGCACGAGCGCGACGACACGGAGGCGTCCGGCGCCGCCGACGACCTCCCCGCGGCCGACGAGACCGAGCTCGACGAGTCGGACGAAGAGGCCGACGGGCCCGACGCCGACGAGCCCGACCAGGACGCGGACGGCGACGAGTCCGAAGACGACGAGCCCGAAGACGACGAGTCCGAAGACGACGAGTCCGAAGACGACGAGTCCGAAGACGACGAGTCCGAAGACGACGAGCCCGAAGACGACGAGCCCGAAGACGACGAGTCCGAAGGGGACGACGAGTCCGAAGGGGACGACGAGTCCGAAGGGGACGACGAGTCCGAAGGGGACGACGAGTCCGAAGGGGACGACGGGTCCGAAGGGGACGACGAGTCCGACGACGACGAGCAGTCCGACGACGACGAAGACGACGCGGACGACGACCAGTCCGACGGCGACGAAGAGGGCGACGGCGCCCAGTCCGACGAGGCGGACTCGGATTCGGACTCGGATTCGGACTCGGATTCGGATTCGGACTCGGATTCGGACTCGGACTCGGATTCGGACTCGGATTCGGATTCGGACGAGGGCGAAGACGAGGATTCGGACGACGAAGACGGAGGCGAGGCTCCTCTCCCCGGCTCCGACTCCGAGAAGGGCCCCGGCCTCGAGAAGGCGCGCCCCGGCTCGGTCAGCGAGGCCCACCTCAAGACGGTGCTGGAGTCGCTGATCTTCGTCTCGGACAAGCCCGTCCCGGCGCGGCGCCTGGCTCGGGTGGCCCGGGCGAAGACCGCCGACGTCCGCAAGCTCTGCACGCAGATCATGGCCGACTACGAGCCGCGAGGGATTCACCTCGTGGAGCTGGCCGGCGGCTACCAGTTCCGCTCGAGCCCGGCGAACGCGCCGTTCGTGCGCGAGATCGTCGCCCAGAAGCCCATCCGGCTGACCCGCGCGCAGCTCGAGACCCTCGCCATCGCCGCCTACCGGCAGCCGCTGACGCGCCCGGAGCTCGAGGAGATCCGCGGCGTGGACTCCGGCTCGGCGCTCAAGGTGCTGCTCGACCGCGGGGTGCTGAAGATCCTCGGCCGCAAGGACGAGCCGGGCCGCCCGCTGCTCTACGGGACGACGCCGTTCTTCCTCGAGTTCTTCGGGCTCAACAGCCTCGACGAGCTGCCGACGCTGAAGGAGTTCTCCGAGCTCACCGAGGAGAGCCGGGCGCTCTTCGCGCGCAAGACCGGTGAGGACATCGAGTCGATCGCGGACATCGAGGTGCCGGACCGCGCCTGGGAGGACGAGGACGATTCGGACGACGACGAGGATTCGGAGGAGGGCGACTCCGACTCCGACTCCGAGACCGACTCCGAGACCGACTCCGAGACCGACTCCGACTCCGAGACCGACTCCGATTCCGAGACCGACTCCGATTCCGAGACCGACTCCGATTCCGAGACCGACTCCGAGACCGACTCCGACTCCGAGACCGACTCCGACTCCGAGACCGACTCCGACTCCGACGAGCTCGAAGAGGACGAGAACGACGAGCCCGAGCAGGACGAGCCCGAGCGGGACGAGCTCGACGAGGACGAGCAGGACGAGCTCGACGAGGACGAGGAAGACGAGCTCGACGAGGACGACTGGGAGTCCGAGCCGGACGACTCGGAGGAGTAGGGCGGACGCGTTGGACTCCGCGGGAGCGGGGTGTTAGGAGCCGACCACGATGACGTTCCAGGAGCTCATCCTCGCGCTGTCGCGGTTCTGGGCCGAGCGCGGTTGCCTCGTGGTGCAGCCGTACAACTCGGAGGTCGGGGCGGGGACCTTCAACCCGAACACCTTCCTGCGGGCCATCGGGCCCGAGCCCTGGAACGTGTCGTACGTCGAGCCGTCCCGGCGGCCGACCGACGGGCGCTACGGGGACAACCCCAACCGGCTGCAGCAGTTTCACCAGTTCCAGGTGATCCTCAAGCCGGCGCCGCTCGACATCCAGCAGCTCTACCTCGACTCGCTCACCGCGATCGGGACCGATCCGGATCAGCACGACATCCGCTTCATCGAGGACGACTGGGAGTCGCCGACGCTCGGCGCCTGGGGCCTCGGGTGGCAGGTCTGGCTGGACGGGCTCGAGATCAGCCAGTTCACCTACTTCCAGCAAGTCGGCGGCATCGACTGCAAGCCGATCAGCGGCGAGCTCACCTACGGGCTCGAGCGCATCGCGATGTACCTGCAGGACGTCGACGACGTCTACGATCTCGAGTACGCGCCCGGCGTGCGCTACGGCGAGCTCTTCCGGCGCAGCGAGTGGGAGTGGAGCACCTACAACTTCGAGAAGGCGGAGGTGCCGCTGCACTTCCAGCTCTTCGACGAGTACGAGGCGCAGTGCCGCAAGCTCGTCGGCGTCTCGGAGAAGAAGGGCAAGGGCGGCAAGCTGGTCTGGGAGATCGAGGACCCGAAGGCCCGCCTGGTGCTGCCCGCCTACGACTGCGTCATCAAGTGCAGTCACTACTTCAACGTGCTCGACGCGCGCGGCGCGATCAGCGTCACCGAGCGCCAGCGCTTCATCGGCCGCGTCCGACACCTCGCCCGCGCCGTGAGCGAGGCCTACCTCGCCCAGCGTGAGGCGCTCGGGTTCCCCCTGCTCCAGGGAGGTGCGTCGTGAGCCGCACGCTGCTGTTCGAGATCGGCCTCGAGGAGCTGCCCGCGTCGTTCGTCGACGGGGCGCTCGCCGCGATGCCGAAGCTGGCCGAGGACCTGCTCGCCCGGGAGCGCCTGGGCCACGGCGCGATCCGCGCGCTCGGGACGCCCCGGCGGCTGACCCTCGTCGTCGAGGCGCTCGCCGAGACGCAGACCGACCTCGCGGAGGTCGTCACCGGGCCCCCGAAGGCGGCCGCGTTCGAGGCGGACGGCACCCCGAAGAAGGCCGCGATCGGCTTCGCCAAGAAGCTCGGCCTCGAGGTCGACCAGCTCTTCGTCGAGGAGACGGACAAGGGCCCGTACGTCGCCGGCAAGCGCGAGGAGAAGGGCAAGCCGGCGGCCGAGGTGCTGCCGGGGCTGCTCGAGGAGCTGACGCGCAAGATCCCGTTCCCCAAGTCGATGCGCTGGGGCGACGGCGAGCACGCCTTCGGGCGCCCGGTGCACTGGATCGTCTGCCTCTTCGGCGCCGACGTGGTGCCGCTCTCGCTCCTCGGGGCGTCGAGCGGGCGCGAGACGCGCGGCCATCGGTTCCTCGCCCCCGACACCTTCGCCCTCGACGGGGCCGACGGCTACGTCGACGCGCTGCGCGGCGCCCACGTGCTGGTCGACCCCGAGGAGCGGACGCGCGTGATGCGCGAGCGCCTCGAGGCGGCGGCGGCCGAGGCCGGCGGGCGCATGGTCGACGACGCCTTCCTGATCCGCGAGAACGCCACGCTCGTCGAGGAGCCGCACGTGATCTGCGGCCACTTCGACGAGGCGTTCCTCGCGCTCCCCGACGAGGTGACCATCGAGGTGATGCGCGGCCACCAGCGCTACTTCGCGCTGCGCACGGCGGACGGGAAGCTCCTGCCGCGCTACCTCGCGGTCACCAACACCGATCGCGCGCCCGAGATCATCACCAAGGGCAACGACCGGGTGCTGAAGGCGCGGCTCGCGGACGGTCGCTTCTTCGTCGACGAGGATCTCGACCGCACGCTCGAGTCGATGGTCCCCGGCCTCGATCAGGTCGTCTTCCAGGCGAAGCTGGGCACGCTCGGCGAGCGCGTGAAGCGGCTGGCGGCCGTCGTGACGGAGCTGGGCGACGAGGGCCCGGCGGCGGAGGCGGCGCGGCTCTGCAAGGCGGACCTGGTCAGCCTCATCATCGGCGAGTTCCCGGAGCTCCAGGGCATGATGGGCCGCTGGTACGCGCTGAAGCAGGGCGTGGATCCGGAGGTCGCGGACGCCATCCAGGATCACTACCTCCCGCGCGGCGCCAGCGACGACGTGCCCTCGAGCGTGGCCTCGGCGCGGCTGGCGGTGGCCGATCGCGCCGACGCGCTCGTCGGCTGCTTCGGCATCGGCCTCGTGCCGAGCGGGAGCGCCGACCCCTTCGCGCTCCGGCGCGCGACCATCGGCGTCCTGCGCATCGCGCTCGAGGGCCCGATCGACGTCGACGTCCGGCGCACCCTCGCGGCGGCCCACGCGGCCTACCGCGCGCAGGACAAGCCGGTGAAGGACGAGGCCGAGGTGCTCTCGGCGCTCGACGAGTTCTTCCGCGGCCGGCTGCGCGCCTTCCTCACGGACCGCCACCCGACCGATCTGGTCGACGCCTGCCTCGGCGCCTGGGACGGCGGCTCGCTCCGCGATCTCAAGGCCCGCCTCGACGCGCTCGAGGCGTTCCGGGCGCTGCCCGCGTACGAGGCGCTCGCGGTCGCCTTCAAGCGCGCCTACAACATCGCCAAGGACGTGAAGGAGACCGAGGTCGATGGCGCGCTGCTGCAGGAGGACGCCGAGAAGGCGCTCGCCGAGCGCTGGGCCGCGGTCGAGCCGAAGGTCCGCGAGGCGACGGCGGGCGGCGACTACCGGTCGGCCCTCACCCTCGTCGCGGAGGAGCTGCGCGAGCCGATCGACCGCTTCTTCGACGAGGTCTTCGTGATGGTCGAGGACGAGTCGATCCGGAACAACCGGCTCCGCCTGCTCGCCTCGATCGCGCACACGCTCACCTCCATCGCGCACTTCCACCTGCTCGGCGGACAGGGCTGAGCCGTGGGCGCCCTCGGGCTCGTCCACCGCTTCTCGGAGCCGCTCCCGCTCGACGGCGCCCAGGCCCGCCGCTGGATCGGGGGCAAGGGCGCGTCGCTCGCCGAGATGACGCGGATGGGGCTCCCGGTGCCTCCCGGCTTCACGCTCTCGACCGAGGTCTGGAAGCGCTTCACCGCGGACGGGGCGCTCCCGGCCGGGCTCGACGCGCGGCTCCGGGCCGAGGTGGAGGCGCTCGGCGAGACGGTCGGCGCGCGCTTCGGTGATCCCGACCGGCCGCTGCTGCTCGCGGTGCGCTCCGGCGGGCCGACCTCGATGCCGGGCATGCTCGACACGGTGCTCGACGTCGGCGTGAACGGCGCGGTCTCGCGCGGGCTCTCGGCGAAGTTCGGCCAGGCGCGGTTCGGCCGCGACGTGCGGCGCCGCTTCCTGGAGTCGTACGCGACCGTCGCGCTCGGGGTGCCGCGGGACGCGTTCGACGCGCTCTCGGGCCGCCGCGCCATCCACGCCCTCGACGAGAACGCGCTCGACGCGCTCATCGTCGAGTACGAGCGCATGATCGCGCACGAGGTCGGCGAGTCGATCCCGGACGACCCGTGGGCGCAGCTGACGGGCGCGGTCGAGGGCGTGCTCCGCTCCTGGGGCGCCCCGCGCGCGCAGAAGTACCGCGAGGCGCACGGCATCTCGGACGACGAGGGCACCGGCGTGACCATCCAGGCGATGGTCTTCGGCAACCTCGGCGACGGATCCGGCTCGGGCGTCGTGTTCACCCGCAACCCTTCGACGGGGGACAAGGCGCTGTTCGGGGAGTGGCTGCCCGACGCGCAGGGCGAGGACGTCGTCGGCGGGCGCCGCACGCCGCGCCCGCTGACCCAGGCCCAGGTGCGCCGAGGCATGGAGGACGACAGCCTCGAGACGGCCATGCCCACCGTGTTCGAGCAGCTCGCGGGGCTCGGGGTGCGGCTCGAGGAGCGCTACGGCGACGCCCAGGACGTGGAGATCACCGTGGAGCGCGGCGCGCTCTGGGTCCTGCAGACCCGGTCGGCCAAGCGCAGCGCCCGGGCCGCGGCCCGGATCGCGGTGGAGATGCACGAGGAGGGGCTGCTCGACCAGCGCGAGGCGCTCGGGCGGATCGAGCCCTCGAGCCTCCGTCAGCTCCTGACGCCGCGCCTGCCGGATCCGCAGGCCCTCTCCGAGGGCGGGCTCGTCCCGGTGGCGCGCGGTCTGGCGGCGAGCCCCGGCGCCGCGACCGGACAGATCGTCTTCGACTCGGAGGCGGCCGAGCGGGCCGCCGCCGGCGAGGAGCTGATCCTCGTCCGGGCCGAGACGAGCGCCGAGGACGTCGAGACGATGCGCCTCGTGCACGGCATCCTGACGGCGGCCGGCGGCCTGACCAGCCACGCCGCGGTCGTCGCGCGCGCGATCGGCAAGCCCTGCGTCACCGGCGCGACCAGCCTCCACGTCGACTACGGGCGGCGCACGGTGATCGCGCGCAGCCCGCAGTTCTCCGGGCTCGAGCTCCCGGAGGGCAGCGTCATCACGATCGACGGCGCCCGCGGGCTCGTCTACGCGGCCGCGGTGCCGGTCGAGCCGGCGCCCGCCTCCCCCCACGTCGAGACCCTGCTCGCCTGGGCCGACGCCTCCCGCACCGCCGGCGTCTGGGCCCGCGCGTCCAGCCCGCGGCTCGCGCAGGTCGGCCGGAGCTTCGGCGCCGACGGCGTCGCGGTGACCGGGTGCCTCGAGATCCCGGCGCTCCTCGAGGCCGCGGGAGAGCTGCCGCTGGCGATCCGCGTCGACGCGGAGGCCGAGCTGGCCCAGATCACCGGGCTGCGCCCTCGCGACTGCGTGGTGGTGGCCCCGGCGCTGATCGAGGCGGCCCGCGGGCTGGGCGTGCCGGTGTTCGCGCGGGTGAGCCCCGGCGAGAGCGCGGGCGGCGCGGACGGGCTCTGGATCGATCTCGACGGCGCCGCGTCGGTCGACGCCCTCTGCGCCCAGGAGCTGCCCTCCGAGCTGCCCGTCCTCCTGCACGGCGAGGAGGCGACCCGGCCGGAGGTGCTCGGCTGGTGCGTCGGCCGTCAGCGCGCCGCCGCGATCGTCCCTCCGCTCGACGTGCCGGTCGGGCGGCTCGAGACCGCGCGCGCGGCGTCCCTGGCGTAACGACCAAGGACGGGCGGCATAGGGGGGTCGATGAGGCGGGCCGGTCGCCGACCTTGACGCGGAGCCGGCGCCGACGAACCATGTCCTCGGAATCTCGGCCTCGTGCTGAATTCCGCTGCGCGGGGGGAGCGCGACTGTGTCACCATTCGCAGAGGGTCAGCGTCGGAGCGGACCGACCGTTCGTCTGCGGCGTACGGAAGCCCCCCGGCTTCCACGAGATGGGCGAGATCGATGAGTGAAGGCGCACCGATGACCAGCAGCGACCACCTCCGGCTGGTCGATCCTCCCGAGGAGCCGGTGGATCCGCTGATCGGGCAGACCATCGACGGCCGCTACATGATCGAGGGGCGCCTCGGCGAGGGCGGCATGGGCGTCGTCTACGCGACGAAGCACGTGGTGCTCGGCAAGGCGCTCGCGATGAAGGTCCTGCGGGCCGACGTCTCCAAGGACCAGGAGATCATGCAGCGCTTCCGGCAGGAGGCGCAGAGCGCCTCGGCGATCGGCAGCCAGCACATCATCGACATCAGCGACTTCGGCAAGCTCCCCGACGGCGCGACCTACTTCATCATGGAGTTCCTCGACGGCAAGGAGCTCACCAAGGTCATCGAGGAAGAGCAGCCGATCGACCCGACCCGGCTCGCGCACGTGGCGAAGCAGCTCTGCGACGCGCTCGGCGCCGCCCACGAGCGGGGCATCGTCCACCGCGACATGAAGCCGGACAACGTCTTCCTGGTGAAGCGCGGCAAGGACCCGGACTTCGTGAAGGTGCTCGACTTCGGCATCGCGAAGGTCGGCGGAGCCAGCAGCAAGCTCACCAAGGCGGGCCAGGTCTTCGGCACGCCGCACTACATGAGCCCGGAGCAGTGCGCGGGGCAGTCGGTCGACTCGCGGACCGACATCTACGCGCTCGGCGTCATCCTCTACGAGCTCGCGTGCGGCAAGGTCCCGTTCGACGCCGACAACCTGATGGGCATCCTCACCAAGCACATCTACGAGCAGCCCATCCCGCTCCACCAGCTCCCGCCGCCCGTCGACGTCCCCTCGGGCCTCGAGGCGGTGATCCTCAAGTGCCTCGCGAAGAGCACCGACCAGCGCTACCAGACCATGGCCGAGGTCAAGGCGGACCTCGAGGCCTGGGAGGCGGGCCAGACGCCCGGCGCGGTCATGGACGCGGTCGACCGCAGCACCGGCGGCCATCGCGTGGACCCGACCGGCCGGCACTCGGCGCTCCAGGTCGGCGTCGGCGGCGAGCAGCCCGAAGAGGGCAGCAAGCTCCCGATCGTGCTCGGCGCGGTGGTGGGGCTCCTGGCGCTCGTGGCCACCGGGCTGCTTGCCTACTTCCTCGTGCTCGCGCCCGAGGAGCCCGAGACGCCGCCGATCGCCAGCCAGCCGGTGATCGAGACGCCGGTCGAAGAGGTCGAGGAGCCCGAGGAGGAGGCCGAGGTCCTCGAGACCGCCGAGGAGATGACCGAGGAGGCGGCGGCCGCGGCGCCCAAGATCCGGGTGGTCAGCGCGCCCGAGGGGGCCGAGGTCCTGCTCGTGGAGGGCGAGGACGAGATCATCCTCGGCAACACGCCCTACGAGATCGACCGACCGGAGCAGGGCACCCGCACGCGGCTGCTGCTCCGTCAGCCCGGCTACGAGGCGCAGACGATCGTCCTGTCGTACCTGACGACCGAGGAGCTGACGGTGAACCTGCGCGAGGAGCGCCGGGCCGGCCGCCGCTCGGGTCGCAGCCGGAGCCGTAGCCGCTCGGGGGCGGCGCAGCAGCAGCCTCAGCAGGAGCAGCCGCAGCAGCAGGCCGAGCCGCAGCAGCAACAGCAGCAGCGTCAGGGGCGGAGCGGCGGCATCGGCGGCGAAGTCCTCGATCCGTGGGCGCGCTGAGCCTTGCCCGGGTAGGGGGCCTCGACTAGGTTCCCGCGACGATGCCGTCGCGCACCCTCGTGGCCTTCGCCGGCGCTTGTCTCCTCGCTGCCTGCAACTTCGATCAGGCCGGGCTGGACCCGCCCCCGCGGACCTTCAACTTCCCGATCGCGGTGGCGCTCTCGGCGGCGCCCGCGGGCGGTGAGCCGGGCTACCTGTTCGTCGCGAACAGCAACTTCGACATCCACTACAACACGGGCTCGCTCCAGTCGATCGACCTCGCGCGGGTTCACGCGCTGATCGCCTCGAGCTGCGGCGGCGGCAGCGACGACTGCGTCATCCCGCTGAGCAACGACGTGGTGGTCTCGGAGGTCGGCGTCGGCTCGCACGTCAGCGGGCTCGAGCTGTCCCCCGGCGGCGACCGTCTCTACATGTCGGTGCGCGCGAACCGCAACTTGACCTTCGTCGACGTGGCGGACGGCGAGCTCCGCTGCGACGCGGAGCGACGCGACCCCGGCGGCGCGCAGGAGGAGGACATCCCGCGCTGCAGCGACGACTTCCGGAGCGGCGACGACGCGATCGCCACCGCCCGCGATCTGGTGCTGAACGACGAGCCGATCGCGGTGGCCACCGGGCGCATCGAGGACATCGGCGGCGCCGCCGACTCCGGCGACTTCGTGCTGATGGCCCTGCGCAGCGGCGGGGTGGCGCTCTTCCTGGACCGCCCGGGCGGCGAAGGCCGCCGGCCCGAGCTCGTGCACGTCGCGACCGGCTTCCCCGACGACCTGGTGAACCTGAGCATCCAGCCCGGCACCGGCGTCGCGTGGATGACGTCCTCCAGCTCCTCGGCGCTCGGCCGGGTGGGCATCGCGCTCGACGAGGGCGACCTGGCGCGCTCCTTCCTCTTCGACTTCGGCGACCGCTTCATCGGCGGCGTGGACCAGGGCGACGACGTGCGCGACCTCGTCTTCGCCGGGACCGGGGGGACCGCGTTCGCGCTCACCCGGAGCCCGGAGGCGCTCCTGACCCTCGACGTGGAGCGCGCGGGCCGCAACCCGGGCGAGCTCGGCCTCGGCGACATCTACGAGGTCGGCGACGGCCCCTCGCGGCTGACCCTCGCCGAGGTGGGGGGCCGCCCGTACGTGCTCGTCTCCTGCTTCGACGCGCGCAAGATCTTCATCGTGGACCCCGAGGTCCGCTCCGTCGTCGCGGTGGTGGGCGGCTTCTCGGGCCCGTTCGAGATGGTCGCCGCCCCGCACACCCGGGACGGCAGCACCGAGACCTTCCTCTACGTGACCGACTTCACGACCTCCCAGGTGCGGGTGGTGAACCTCGAGCCGCTGACGACCGCGGGGGTGCCGCGCATCGTCGCCTCGCTCGGCGAGCCGATCACGGTCGAGACGCTCGGCAACTGACGAGCTTCGAGTTCCATGAGACGTCTGATCCTCCCCTCCCTCTGCGCGCTGGCGCTGGCCTGCAGCAACGCGACGCCCCCGAGCGCGCCGGCCACCTTCGACCGCCCCGAAGCGGTCGCGTTCCTCTGCTGGGCGCTCGACGGCGACCCGCGCACCGGCGGCGGGCCCGTCTCGCTCGAGAACTGCACGCCGCGGAGCACCACCGGGCTGGTCGAGGACGACAACGGCGAGGTCCGCGACGGATTCGCGCTCTTCGCGCTCGTCACCCAGACGGCCACCGGTGAGCTGGCCGCGGTGCGGCTCACGAACGATCCCGACGGGGTCGAGGACCGCCAGTTCGCGGGGCCCGTCGACAGCGACGAGCGGCTCCCGGGGTTCACCTTCATGCCGGTCGGCGAGGTGCCGTCGGCGGTGATCGTGCGAGAGCGCGATCCCAAGCGCGCCTATGTCGCCAACCGCGGCAGCAGCACGCTCTCGGTGATCGACCTGGCCGCCCTGCGGAAGGGCGAGGGCGTCATCCCCGAGACGGTCGCGCTCACCGAGGGGGCCCGCCCGAGCAGCATGGTGCTCACCCCCGACGAGGACGCGCTGCTCGTCGCGCTGCCCGGCCTCGGGCAGGTGGCGCGCATCCCGCTCGACGTGGACGGGCGGCTCGGCGAGGTGACGTACGTCGACCTCTCGACCGACGTGCCGGCTCCGGTGGATCTCACCGCGCTGCCCGCGGGCAGCCTCCCGAGCTCCTACCGCTACACCTGCCCCGCCGATCTCGCCCTGCTCGAGCCGCCGGTCACCGCGCCCCGCGAGCCGAGCGTGCCCAGCGAGCCGACGCCGGAGCCCTGGAACCTCCTCGTCGATCCGGTGACCGGCGAGGTCCTGGTCTCCGACCTCCGCTACCCGATCGTGCGCCGGCTCGACCCGACGACGCTCGCCGAGGCGGCGCCGATCACGGTGTCGGTGCCGACCCGCGCGCTCGCGCTCACGCCCTTCGTCCCGGCCACCGTGGACGCCGAGGAGGCGACCGAGCGCTACCTCTACGCGATCGACGCGATCGACCGCTCCGTGCTCGCGGTGGACGTGAGCGACGAGGCTCGACCGACCTACGGCGCCGTGCTCCCGGTGAGCGCGACCGCGCCGACCGACCGGCTGGAGCTGTCCGGTGAGGCGCGGGGCGTCGCCGTCGCCACGCCTCGCTACGACGCCGACACCGCCACCGAGCCCCGCTGCACCGACGTCACCACGGACGCCGATCGCGCCGGCCCGGCCAGCCACTACGGCGTGTTCCTCGCGGTCGCCGCCCTCGACGGCAACGTCTACCTCTTCGACGTCTACGACCGGGACACCGAGTGTCGCGGCCTGGGCTGCATCGATGCGAACGACGGCACGCCCAACGACGACTGGGTCGTCATCGCGCGCCACCACCCCCGCATCGGCGTCCTGCGCGAGTCCGGGCCGATTCTGGAGCGCGCGCCCACCTGGGACAGCGACGGGCGCGGCACGGTCGAGGTCGCCGCGGACGGCACCGCCGGCGCGGCCGCCGACCTCGTGCCGACCCTCGAGCCGGTGACCTGCGCGACGCCGCTCGAGGCGGCGTTCGGGGACGAGGCGCGCCTCTGCGTGCTGCTCGATCCCTACGCGGCCGAGGCGGACACCATCACCGCGACCTTCGGCGGGCGCATCCCCTTCACCTCCACCAGCGGCGCCAACTTCGAGGCGGGCGCCGACTACGTGGACGTGCGCAGCGATCCCTGCCGCGAGGGCGTGATCGGGCGCGATCAGATGGCCGGCGACGGAGTCCTCGCGGGCTACGAAGGCGACCGGCTCGTCATCACCGGCGACCTGCCGCCGTCGATCCTCTCGCGCGAGGAGGGCGACCCCCTCCGGAGCCGCTGCGAGGCGCTCGTGGAGCGAACCGTCTCGGGCGCGACCACCCCGGTGCAGCTGCCCATCGTGCGCGCGGTCTCGATGCCGGCCGACGGCCGCCCGACCTACGGCGGCCGCCTCTTCCTCGACGATCCGCTCGGCGAGGGCGGCTTCACCCTCGACGACGTGACGACGTGTTACCCGGAGCTCGCCGAGGTCGAGGTCCGGGCGAGCAACGCGTTCGTGGTGCAGTCGAGCCGGCGCGGGTACTTCCACCCCGTCGTGGCCGGCGCGGGCGGCGAGTGCGAGGTCGACCCGGCGCTCGCGGAGGCCGGCCTGCGCGGCCGCGCGCTCTTCGGCGCGACCTTCCGGAGCCCCTTCGTGACCTTCGCGCTCGGCGAGCGCCCGCCGCTCCTCGGCACCCCGGTGCTCTCGGTGAACGTCACCGACGTCCCGAGCGCGTCGCGCATCGACGTGAGCTCGATCGGCGGCGGCACCTCCTCGCTGCTCTCGCGCATCGTCTACAACGAGGTCGACGAGCGACTCTACGTGGTCGACCAGGCGCGCGTCGGGCTGGTGCGCATCCGCCTGACGAACCTCACGGTGCAGAACACCTTCCGCTGAGCGATGGGGCGCGCGCGCAAGGCGGGGAAGGGGGGCAAGCCCCAGCGCACCCCGGTGATGGAGCAGTTCTTCGCCGCGAAGGGGCAGTACCCCGACGCGCTGCTCTTCTTCCGGATGGGCGACTTCTACGAGCTGTTCTACGACGACGCGGTCGTCGCGGCGCAGGCCCTCGACATCACGCTCACCTCGCGCGGCAAGGACCGCCAGGGCGAGAACATCCCGATGGCGGGCGTGCCCCACCACGCGGCCGCCGGGTACCTCGCGCGCCTGCTCGAGCAGGGCTTCAAGGTCGCCATCTGCGAGCAGCTGGCCGATCCGAAGACGGTGAAGGGCATCGTCCCGCGCGGCGTGGTGCGGGTGGCGACCCCGGGGCTCGCGCTCGACCCGGACGCGCTCGACGCCAAGGCGGACAACTATCTCTGCGCCGTCCATGTCGCGGAGCCGCGCGGCCTCGCCACGCTGGAGATGAGCCGCTCGGATCTGCGGGCGTGCCTCGTGCCCGACGACGCCGGGCTGCTCGCGGAGCTGGCGCGGCTCGAGCCCCGCGAGATCCTGATCGACGGTGAGCTGCCGCAGCTCGAGGACTCGCTGAGGCGCCTGCTCCCGCGCGCGGCGCTCCGCCGGGTCCCGCCGATGGAGGACCCCGAGGCCGCGCTCGCGCGTTTCCTCGGGGACGAGGAGGCGGCGCGCGCCGCCAACGAGGTCGAGCCCCCGGGTCGGGTCGCGGCGACGCTCACCCTCCGCTACGCGCAGGAGGCGCAGCCGGAGGCCGAGATCAAGGTCGGGGCGCTGATCCGCTACGACCCGGGTGACCGCCTCACCCTCGACGAGGTGGCGGTGCGCAACCTCGAGCTGGTGCGCACCCTGGGCGGCGACAAGGCGGGCTCGCTCCTGCACCTGCTCGACCGGACCAAGACGTCGATGGGCGCGCGCCTGCTCCGGCGCCGGCTGCTCTCGCCGCTGACCGATCGCGCGGCCATCGCGCGCCGCCACGACGCGGTCGAGGCGCTGGTGGTCGACGCGGACCTGCGGCGCACGCTGAGGGAGCGGCTGGCCCGGGTCGCGGATCTCGAGCGGCTCGCCACCCGCACCGAGCTCGGCGTGGCGCACCCCCGGGATCTCGGCGCGGTCCGCGACTCGCTCGTCGGCGCGCACGCCCTCTACGACGCGCTGACGAGCCGCGCGGGGCAGACGACCGACGACGCGCTGGCCCGGCTGGTGCCCGAGGATCGCTGCGAGGACGTGCTGGGCATGCTCGAGACCGCGCTGGTCGAGGAGCCCCCCACCGTGTCGCACCAGGCGGGGATCTTCGCGGAGGGCATGAGCGAGGACCTCGACGAGCTCCGCGGCATCAGCGAAGGCAGCAAGGACGTGCTGCTGCAGCTCGAGAAGCGCGAGCGGGAGCGGACCACGATCGGCTCGCTCAAGGTCAAGTACACCAAGGTCTTCGGCTACTACATCGAGGTCACGCGGGCGAACCTGCACCTCGTCCCGGACAGCTACCGGCGCAAGCAGACCATCGCCAACGGCGAGCGCTACGTCACCGACGAGCTCGAGGAGCTGCAGGCCAAGATCCTCGGAGCCGACGAGCGCATCAAGGCGCTCGAGGCGGAGCTCTTCGCCGACCTCCGGCAGCGCGTCGCCGAGCAGGCCTACCGGCTGCGGAAGCTCGCCGGGGCCCTCGCGGATCTCGACGTGCACGCCGCGCTCGCGGAGCTGGCGCACCTCCACGGCTACGCCCGGCCGGTCCTCGACGAGAGCCTGGCGCTCGAGCTCGAGGAGTGTCGCCACCCCATCGTCGAGCACCTGGCCGAGGCGGGGACCTTCGTGCCGAACGACGTGGCCCTCGACGCCGAGGGGCGGCGGCTGATGATCATCACCGGGCCGAACATGGCCGGGAAGTCGACGACCATGCGCCAGGTCGCGCTCGCGGTGATCATGGCCCAGATGGGCGCCTTCGTGCCCGCCGCCCGCGCGCGGATCGGGATGGTCGACCGCGTCTTCACCCGGGTCGGCGCGAGCGACAACCTCGGCCGCGGGCAGTCGACGTTCATGGTCGAGATGCGCGAGACCGCGACCATCCTGGCCGACGCGACCCGCCGCTCCCTGGTCATCCTCGACGAGATCGGCCGAGGCACGAGCACCTACGACGGGCTCGCCATCGCCTGGGCGGTCGCCGAGCACCTGCACGACGGCGTCGGCTGCCGCACGATGTTCGCGACGCACTATCACGAGCTGACCGAGCTGGCGGAGCTCAAGGACGGGGTGGTCAGCTTCAACGTCGCGGCGCGCGAGTACGGCGACGACGTCGTCTTCCTGCACAAGCTCGTCGAGGGCGCCGCGAACAAGAGCTACGGCGTCGCGGTCGCCCGGCTCGCGGGGGTCGCCGAGATCGTGCTCGCCCGGGCCAAGACCATCCTCGCGGACCTGGAGCAGGGCGCGCCGCTCCCCGGCGGAAGACGCGCGAGCCTGCGCGGCAAGTCGCAGCTCGAGCTCTTCTCGGCTCCGGCCGCGCCCGCCGAGCCCAGCGAGGTCGAGAAGACCCTCGCCCAGATCGACGTCGACCGCCTCCGGCCGCTCGACGCGCTGGTCACGCTCTCCCGCCTCAAAGAGCTCCTCGGCGACGCCTGACCCGCCTCCGCTGGCACAGGTGTGCACGGAACGTGCAGGACTGTGCCTGCGTGAGATGGCTGGCACACGTCGGCACGGAGGAGGACGGATGAGAGTCATGTGGATGGCGGCCTGGCTGACGGCGTTGGCCGCGTCTCCCTGCGCCGCGCAGGAGATCGAGATGACGGAAGGGGAGCGCCAGGAGGCGCGCGGGCTCTTCGAGGCGGGCCGATCGGCCTTCTCGGAGGGGCGCTACGAGGACGCGCTCGGCTACTTCGAGCGGTCCTACGAGATCAGCGGCCTGGTGGAGCTGCTCTACAACATCGGGCACACCGCCGACCGCATCCGGCGGGACGCCCGCGCGCTCGAGGCGTTCGAGCAGTACCTCGCGGCCCGACCGGACGCGCCCGAGCGAGCGGCGGTGGAGGCGCGGATCGCGGTCCTGCGGCGCGCGGTGGCCGAGCGCGAGGCCCAGGCGGAGCGCGAAGCCCAGGCGGCCCGCGACGCCGAGCGGGAGGGCGCAGCCGAGCCGGAGGGGCCCGTCGAGCCGGCCGCGCCGTCGGCCGAGCCCGCGCCCGAGGCCGGAGCCGGCGCGAGCCCGCTCGGCTGGATCGTGCTCGGGGGAGGCGCCGCGGCGGCCGTCGCCGGGGTTATCCTGCTCGGGCTCGCCGAGGCCTCCGCGGCGGAGGTCCGAGACGCTCCGCCCGGCACGCCGTGGCGCGACGTCGAGGGCGCCTACGGGCAAGCGGACACCTTCGCGGTCGTGGGGGCCGTCCTGCTCGGGGTGGGCGCCGCCGGCGTCGCCACCGGGCTGGTGGTCGCGCTGACCGAAGGCGGCGCGGAGGCCGAGGTCGCGATCCGACCCGGCGGCGCCGTGGTCCGGGGGAGGTTCTGATGCGGGCGCTGACTCTCGTGCTCCTGCTCGTCGGCTGCGCGCCCGAGCTCCAGGAGGGACACTTCGCCTGCCCCGGCGGAGGCGACGACGAGTGCCCCTCCGGCTTCGTCTGCGCCGCGCAGCGCTGCTGGCGCAGCCCGCCGGACGCCCAGGTCGACGTGCCGACCGACGCCGGGTCCGACGGCGGCGACTCCGAGGTGCCGCCCCCGGTGGACGCCTGCACGCCGCAGCCCCGGGCCGTCGACCTCCTGCTGATGGTCGACGACTCCGGCAGCATGGCCGAGGAGCAGGCGGCGCTGACGGCCGCGTTCCCGCGGCTCGCGCGGAAGCTGGCCGAGGGCGACCTCGACGGCGACGGCGTCGCCGACTTCGACCCGATCGCGAGCCTCCGGGTCGGCGTGGTCAGCAGCGACATGGGCGTCGGCGGGCACTCGGTGCCGATCTGTGACAACTCGATGTTCGGGGACGACGGCGTGCTCATCACCGAGCACCGCGGCCGGGTCGACGGCTGCGCGGCCGAGCACCCCGCCTTCCTCGAGTACACGCCGCCCGGCGGGCTGAGCGAGCTCCAGCGCGAGCTCACCTGCTACGCGACCCTCGGCACGGAGGGCTGCGGCTTCGAGCAGCAGCTCGAGGCGGTCCTCAAGGCGACCACCCCGAGCGACTCCCGCGTCCGCTTCTTCGACAACACCGTCGGTCACGGCGGGACCGGCCTCAACGCGGGCTTCCTCCGCGACGACGCCGTGCGGGTCGTGCTCCTCCTCAGCGACGAGGAGGACTGCAGCGCGGAGAACCCGGACATCTTCGACCCCGGCTACTCGATGACCGGCCTCAACCGCCGCTGTGACGTGCACGCCGATCAGCTCTGGGACACCTCGCGGTACCGCGCGCTCGCCGACATCGCCAGCGATCCCCGGGACGTCATCTTCGCGGCGCTCGTCGGGGTGCCGCCCGGCGTCGAGACCGGCACCCACGACGCGATCCTCGCCCACCCGGACATGGCCTACCGGGAGGACCCCGCGATGCCCCAGCGGCTGCTGCCGGCCTGCCGGAGCGCCTCGGGAGACGCGCTCCCCGGGCGGCGCTACGTCGAGGTGGCCCAGACCCTCGAGGGGGAGGGCGCCTCGACCTTGATCCGCTCGATCTGCCGGGAGGACTTCGAGGATCCCTTCGACGACCTCGTGGCGCTGATCGCGACCCGCTTGGACGCGCGGTGTCCATGAGCTAGTCCCATCCGATGCGCTGCGTTTGCCTCTCGCTCCTCCTCCTCCTCGCCGGCTGCGACCCGGGGAGCGTGGAGGAGCTGTCCCGCCCCGCCCTCGTCCTCGTGGTGACCCAGGGCGGAGGCTTCTGCTCGGACGTGCGCGCGGTGGACGCGGACGGCCAGGCGTGGGGGGCGCGGGCGTGCGAGGGGCGCGGCGCCCTCGAGCGACGCGAGCGGACCGTGAGCGCGGCCGAGCGCGCCGAGCTCGACGTGGCCTTCGACGCCGTGCTCGCGCTGCCCGAGGACGCCGACTGCATGGCCACCAGCCCGAGCGGCGCCCGCTATCGCTTCGCGCGCTACACCGCCGAGGGCGTGGTCGACGTGCGGCTCTGCGAGCCCGGGGTCCCGGCCGAGGCGCGGAGCCTCGCCGTCTCCCTCGAGGCGATCGCCGGCCCGCCCGGCGCCGCCGACGCCGGTGCGCCCGACGCGGGCGGTTGACCTCGGTTTTCCCGGGAGATCTCGCGCGAGGCAGGCGTGCCCGGGGTGGGCGCGCTATCCTCCCGCCGATGGCGGATCGAGACGAGCTCGCGAAGATCAGAGAGGCGCTCGAGGCGGCCGACGCAAAGCTCGTGGAGGCCCTCGACGCCCGGGCCCGGGCGGTCAAGAAGTACGTCGCGCTGCGGGAAGACAACCCGGAGCTCTATTTCGCGATGCCGTCGGCCGCGGAGGTCGTGCGCCGGGCCCAGGAGCACGCGACGGACTTCCCCCACGCCGCGCTCGAGCACGCCCTGCGCGAGGTGATCGGCGCGTGCGCCGCGATGATCGCGCCGGTGCGGGTCGCGGTCCTCGGGGCGGAGGGCGGCTTCGCCCACCTCGCGGCCGGGCTGCACTTCGGCACCTCGGCCGAGGTCGCGCCGGTCGACACCATCGCCGGGGTGTTCGAGGAGGTCGAGCGGCGGCGGGCGTCCTACGGCGTCGTCCCCTTCGAGTCGTCGTCCGAGGGCGCGCTCACCGAGACCATCGATCAGCTCGCCCAGCGGGAGCCCCGGATCTGCGGCGAGATCACCATCGGCTGCTCGTACGACCTCTTCAGCAAGACCGGCAACGCGAACGACGTCGACAACGTGTACGGCACGACGGCGGCGCTCGCGGCGTGCGAGCTGACCCTGAAGCGCGACTTCCCGCGCGCCACCATCCTGGACGTGAAGTCCGGCTTCGTCGCGGCGCAGCTGGCCAGCGAGGACCACGGCGCGGCGGCCATCGTCGCCGGCGACGGCGAGAGCGAGCGCGACGGGCTGCGGCGCGTCCGGGAGAACCTCGAGGACCGGCCCGGGCTCCAGACCCGCTTCGTGATCATCGGCGAGGAGCGCCCGCGCAAGACCGGGCACGACCGGACCCTGCTCGCGCTCGCGGTCGGCGACGGCCCCGGCTCGCTCTACACCGCGCTCCAGCCCTTCGCGGACCGCGGCATCAACCTCACCCGCATCGAGTCGCGCCCGGCGCGCGGCGCGAGCTGGCGCTACCTGTTCATCCTCGAGCTCGACGGTCACATGACCGACCGCGGCGTGTTGACCGCGGTCGACGAGGTCCGCGACGCGAGCCGACACCTCAAGGTCCTCGGGAGCTTCCCGCGCCCCGAGGACGAGTAGCGCGCCCCTTTTCACGGCGGCTGCGTCGTGCGAAACCCGGACCGGCGCGCCGCGCCGGAGAGGAAGCCATGAGCCTGGTCCCCGAGAACGTCGAACGCCTCATCCCCTACGTCCCCGGCAAGCCGGTGGAGGAGCTCGAGCGCGAGCTCGGCATCCAGAACGCGGTGAAGCTCGCGTCGAACGAGAACCCGGTCGGCCCGTCGCC
Organism: Myxococcota bacterium; assembly: GCA_036149055.1. Lineage (GTDB taxonomy): Bacteria > Myxococcota_A > Polyangia > Polyangiales > Sandaracinaceae > JAVJQK01. The sequence continues at coordinate 21,431 of JAYZQJ010000190.1, forward strand.
GAAGGCCATCGAGGCGATGCGGGCGCACGCGTCGGGCGTGCACCGCTACCCGGACGCGGCCACCTGGGCGCTCCGCACCGACCTCGCCGCGCACCACGGCGTCGACAAGGACGAGATCGTGCTCGGCAACGGCTCGAACGAGCTGATCGACCTCATCTGCCGCACCTACGCGGGGCCGTCCGACCACGCCGTGATCGGGGTGCCCAGCTTCGTCTGCTACCACCTCGGGCTGACCGCCGCGAACGTGCCCTTCGACGCCGTGCCGCTGCGCGAGCACCTGTTCTGGGACCTCGAGGCGATGGCCGCGAAGGTGAACGAGCGCACCAAGCTCTTCTTCGTCGCCAACCCCAACAACCCCACCGGCACCCACGTCGGCCGGGCGGCGCTCGAGCGGGTCCTGAAGGAGCTGCCCGAGCAGGTCGTGGTGGTGCTCGACGAGGCGTACGTGCAGTTCGCCGACGCCGACGACTACGTCAGCGCGCTCGAGCTCCGGGACCTGCGGGAGCGCCTGCTCGTGCTGCGCACCTTCAGCAAGGCCTACGGGCTCGCCGCCAACCGGGTCGGCTACGCGATCGGTCGCAAGGACGTCGTCTCGTATCTCAACCGGGTGCGGGCGCCGTTCAACGTCAACACGCTCGCCCAGGTCGCCGCCCGCGCGGCGCTCCAGGACCCCGACCACGTCACGCGGTACGTGGAGATGAACGGGATCGAGCGGGCGCGGATCACGGCCGCCCTCGAGGAGCTCGGGCTCCGGGTCGCGCCGAGCCAGGCGAACTTCGTGTTCGCGGACTTCGGCCGGCCCAACGAGGAGGTCTACGACCGGATGCTCCGGATGGGCGTGATCATCCGCCCGATGCCGGCGCCGGTGGACACCTGGCTGCGGATCACGGTGGGCCAGCCCGAAGAGAACGACCGCCTGCTCGCCGCGGTCGCCGAGCTCGTGAAGTCATGACCCGCCGCTATCGCATCCGGGGCGGCCGGCCGCTCCGCGGGGCGGTGCGCATCCCCGGGGACAAGTCGATCGGGCACCGGGCCCTCATCTTCGCGTCGCTCGCCGAGGGCCGCTCGGAGATCACCGGGCTCAGCGGCGGGCTCGACAACCTCTCCACCGCTCAGATCTTCCGCGAGATGGGCGTCGGTATCGAGCTCGACGAGACGCGCGCGGTGGTCGAGGGCGTCGGGCTCGACGGCCTGAAGATGCCGAAGGGCGCGCTCGACTGCGGCAACAGCGGCACCACGATGCGCCTCGTCGCGGGCATCCTGAGCGCGCAGCGCTTCGGGACTCGCCTGATCGGCGACGAGTCGCTCACCCGCCGGCCGATGCGTCGCGTCGTCGATCCCCTCCGGGCGCGCGGCGCGAACATCGCGGGAGTGAGCGGGGCGAAGGAGGGCGAGGTCTACCCGCCGCTCTCGGTCGCGCCGCTCATCGACGACGAGCACCTCATCGCGCTCGAGTACCGCTCGCCGGTCGCCAGCGCGCAGGTCAAGAGCTGCCTCTTGCTCTCGGGCCTCTGGGCGCGCGGCGCGACCGCCGTCGCCGAGCCGGTGCTGAGCCGCGATCACACCGAGCGCATGATGAACGCGCTCGGCGTGCCGATTCAGGTGGTGGGCCCGATGGTAGTGCTCGACCCGGACGGCTGGGACCGCCGCTGGGACGGCTTCAGCTGGCACGTGCCCGGAGATCCCTCGAGCGCGGCGTTCCCGATGGCCGCGGCGCTGCTCGTGCCCGGCAGCGAGGTCACGCTCGAGGGCGTCGGCCTCAACCCGACCCGCACCGGGCTCTTCGACGCGCTCCGCGCGATGCGCGCCGACCTGAGCTTCACGCCCAAGGGCGAGGCGGCGGGGGCGGAGCCGATCGGCGACGTGACCATCACCTACGGCACGCTCGGGCCGGCGACCACCGGGGGCGAGCTGCTGACCCGGATGATCGACGAGGTCCCCGCGTTCTGCGCGGTCGCGTCGGCGGCGCGAGGCCGGAGCGACGTCCGGGACGCGCACGAGCTGCGGGTGAAGGAGAGCGACCGGCTCGCCGCGAGCGCGGGGGTGCTGAAGGCGTTCGGGCTCGACTGCACCGAGCTCGACGACGGCATGCACGTGCACGGCGGCGCCAAGCCGCGCCCGGCCGAGATCGACAGCGGCGGCGACCACCGCATCGCGATGATGGCCGCGGTGCTCGGCATGGCCTGCGAGGGCGAGACGGTCGTGCACGACGTCGCGTGCGTCGACACGAGCTTCCCGGGCTTCGCCTCTTTGATGGCGTCGCTCGGGGCCGACATCTCGGTCGAGGAGGACGCGTGACCATCGTCGCCATCGACGGGCCGGCCGGGGCCGGCAAGAGCAGCGCCGCCCGCATGCTCGCGGAGCGGCTCGGCTACACCCTCATCGACACCGGCGCCCTCTATCGGGCGGTCGCCCTCGCCGCCAAGGAGCGCGGGGTGAGCTGGGACGACGGCGAGGCGCTCGGGCAGCTGGCCGCGGGCCTCGAGCTCCGCTTCGGCCCGGTCACCGACGGGCGGCCCCGGCTCCTGCTCGACGGGCAGGACCGCAGCGACGACATCCGGGCGCCGGACATCTCCCAGGGCGCGAGCCAGGTCTCGGCCCACCCGCCGGTCCGCGAGGCCCTGCTCGAGGTGCAGCGCCGCATGGGCCGCCAGGGCGACGTCGTCCTGGAGGGCCGGGACATCGGCACCGTCGTCTTCCCGAGCGCCGACGTGAAGGTCTTCCTCACCGCGTCGGTGGAGGCGAGGGCGCGCCGACGCTTCGACGAGCTGAAGCGGCGGGGCGGCGAGGCGGACCTCGACGAGGTGCGGCGCGAGATGGAGACCCGCGACCAGCGCGACTCGACCCGGGCGGTGGCCCCGCTCAAGCCCGCCGAGGACGCGGTCCGGCTCGACACCTCGGGCCTCGACCTCGACGGCGTCGTGTCCGCGCTCGAGGACATCGTGCGGCGCGCGCTCGCCCCGACCTCGCGTTGACACTGCCGAGGCGCGCTGCTACGCCTTCGCCCCCCGAGGTCTCCGCCCCGAGCGGTCACCGCGGGTTTCTTCTTTCTTAGCCATTTCAGCCCCAGCCGCAGGTGCCCGTCGACGTGTCGGCGGCCCGGTCTCCTCGCGACGCTGCGCGATTCGAACGCGAGAGCCACGCGGCTGGACGAACACTCGAGAACCCCAACCCCCCTCTCGCCGAATCGGAGAGGAAACACAGTATTCTCATGGCACCAGAGACGCAGACCAGCGCTTCCGGCGGCGGAGAGAGCTTCGCCAGCCTGTTCGAAGCCTCGGTCGCCCGCGCGGACGAGCTCCGTGAAGGAGACATCGTATCCGGAACGGTCATCTCGATCGCGAAGGACTCCGTGATCGTCGACATCGGGTACAAGTCCGAGGGGATGATCTCCCTCAGCGAGTTCACCGATCCCACCGGTGAGCAGAGCGTGACGGCGGGAGACCGCGTCGATGTCCTCATCGAGGCCAAGGAGACCGACGACGGTCTCGTGCTCCTCTCGAAGGAGAAGGCCGACAAGCTCAAGGTCTGGGACGAGATCAGCGCGGCGTGTGAGCGCGACGAGCTGATCGAGGGCACCATCACCGCCCGCGTGAAGGGCGGCCTCAGCGTCACCATCAAGGGTGGCGTGAAGGCGTTCCTGCCCGGCTCCCAGGTCGACCTCCGCCCCGTACGCAACCTCGACAAGCTGATCGGGCAGACGTACGAGTTCAAGGTCATCAAGTTCAACAAGAAGCGCGGCAACATCGTGCTCTCGCGCCGCGTTCTCCTCGAGAAGGAGCGCGACGAGCTCAAGGCGCGCACCCTCCAGAACCTCGAAGAGGGCATGGTCGTCACCGGCGTCATCAAGAACATCACCGAGTATGGTGCGTTCGTGGACCTCGGCGGCATCGACGGCCTCCTCCACATCACCGACATGTCCTGGGGCCGGGTCAACCACCCGTCCGAGGTCTTCAACGTCGGCGACGAGGTCACCGTCAAGGTGCTCAAGTACAACGCCGAGACCGAGCGCGTGTCGCTCGGCCTCAAGCAGACCGTCGAGGACCCGTGGAACAACGCCGCCGAGCGTTACCCGGTGGGCGCGAAGGTCAGCGGCAAGGTCGTCTCGCTCACCGACTACGGCGCCTTCGTGGAGCTGGAGCCGGGCATCGAGGGCCTCATCCACGTCTCCGAGATGAGCTGGCGCAAGCCGAAGCACCCGTCGAAGCTCCTGGACATCGGCCAGGAGGTCGAGACGGTCATCCTCGACGTGGACATCGTCAACAAGCGCATCAGCCTGGGCCTCAAGCAGCTCGAGCCGGATCCGTGGGAGACGTTCACCCGCAAGTACAACCCGGGTGACATCATCCGCGGCAAGGTCCGCAGCGTGACCGACTACGGCGTGTTCGTGGGCATCGAAGAGGGTGTCGACGGCATGGTCCACAAGTCGGACCTCAGCTGGACCCAGCGCATCAACAACCCGTCCGACGTCTACCGCAAGGGCGACGAGGTCGAGGCCATCATCCTCTCGATCAACCACGACGAGAAGAAGGTCAGCCTCGGCATCAAGCAGCTCTACGAGGATCCGTGGACGCGGATCCCGGCGGACTACCCGGCGGGCACCATCCTCGAGGTTCGCGTGGTCTCCATCGCGGAGTTCGGGGTGTTCGCGGAGCTCGAGCGCGGCATCGAGGGCCTCGTGCCCCTGAGCGAGCTCAGCTACGACCGCATCGACGACCCGCGCCAGATCGTCAAGGAAGGCCAGATCGTCAAGGCGGAGATCGTCGACGTGAACCCGTCGGACCGTCGCATCACCCTCAGCCTCAAGAAGGCCGAGCTCGAGAACCTCGAGGCGATGAAGTTCGACGAGAACCGCGGCGCGAACCGTGACGGCGCTCCCCCCCGCAAGGTGGGCCCGAGCGGCGGCGGCGGCGCGACCCTCGGCGACGTGCTCAAGGACAAGCTCGGCGGCCTGGCCGTCAGCGAGAGCGCGGCGTCCGAGGACGAGGCGGGCGCAGAGGAGGAGTGATCCTCCCGGGCTGACCCCAGCCCACCCCTGAAACGAGGCCGGCTCCCTTCTGGGAGTCGGCCTCGCTTCGTTTCGGGCTCGGCGTCCCGGCAGTTTCTGGGCCCGCCGCGCGCTCTTCCGGTAGACGGGGAGGGTGTCGCAAGGCGAGCGGACGACGAAGCTGCCATCGCTCGGGCCGCCAGGCTCGCGCCGGCGCCGACTGGTGTTCTTCGCGGTCACGGGGGCGCTGCTGGTCGGCGCGCTCCTCCTCTTCCGCGAGGTGCTGGCGCCGTTCGCGCTCGCGCTCGTGGTGGCCTACGTCTTCGCGCCGCTGGTCGAGGTCCTGCAGCGGCTCGAGGTCGCCGGGCGCCGCATGCCGCGCTGGGTGGCGGTGGTGCTCCTCTACGTCTCGCTCCTCGGTGGGCTGTCGGCCGGCGTCGCCTTCGCGGTCCCGCGGCTCGTGGTGGAGGTGCAGCGGCTCGGACGCGAGGCGCCGCGCGCGCTCCACACCTTCCGAGACGAGTGGCTGCCGCGCCTCGAGGACGAGCTCCGGAGCGCCACCGCGCTCTACGCGCCCGAGCAGGTCGAGCCGGTGCCCGACGCGCCGACCGAGCCGCGGCCGGCCGCCGAAGCCGAGGTCGACGCCATCCGCGTCGTGCCGCACGTCGAGGGCGGATACGAGGTGCACCTGCCCGCGCACGGGATCGAGATCGAGCCCGCCGGGGACGACGGCTACCGGATCAGCGCCGCGGAGTCTCGCGTGCGGCACGAGCGGCGCGATCTCGTGGCGGTGATGTCGCAGTCGATCCGCTCGTTCTTCACCGACACCGAGGCCTACGCGGGCACCGCGATCCGCAGCATCCAGACCTTCGTCGCCAAGCTGATCGGCGGGATCTTCAGCTTCTTCATCATGCTCATGCTCAGCGCCTACATGCTGATCACGAGCGATCAGATCCTGGGCTTCTTCCGGGCGCTCGCCCGCCCGAGCAAGCGCGACCGCTTCGACGACCTGGTCGCTCGCATCGACAAGGGGCTCGCCGGCGTCGTGCGCGGCCAGCTCCTGATCGCGCTGGTGAACGGGGTGCTCAGCGGGATCGGCTTCTGGATGGCCGACCTCCGCTACTGGCCGATCCTGACGCTCATCGCGACGGTGCTCAGCATCATCCCGATCTTCGGCGCGATCATCAGCTCGATCCCCGCCGTCATCGTCGGCCTGCAGGACGGGCTCGGCACCGCGCTCTTCGTGCTGGCGTGGATCATCGGCATCCACCAACTCGAGGCCAACCTGCTCAACCCGAAGATCATGGGCGACGCGGCGAAGGTGCACCCGGTGCTGGTCGTCTTCGCGCTCCTCGCCGGCGAGCACCTCTTCGGCATCCTCGGCGCGCTGCTGGCGGTGCCGATCCTGAGCATCACCCAGAGCGTGTTCCTCCACTTCCGGGAGGTCGCGCTGGGCGTGCCCAGGGATCGAGAGCTGTCGGAGGAGTGGGCGCAGGCCGAGATCGAGTGATCACTCCACGATGTGGAACTCGACGCGGCGGTTCGCCTGCCGCCCGGCGCGGGTCGCGTTGTCCTCGAGCGGGCGCGACGGCCCGACGCCCTCCGCGGTGAGCCGCTCGGCGGCGATGCCGTGCTCGATCAGCCACTGCCGGACGCTCTCGGCGCGGGCCCGGCTGAGGTCGCGGTTGTAGTCCTCGCTCCCGCGATCGTCGGTGTGGCCTTCGATGCGGAGGCTGCGGATCTGCGGGTTGGCCTGGAGCGTCGCCGCGACCTCCTCGAGGATCGGGTAGGAGCGGCGCCGGATGGTGGAGTGCTCGGTGTCGAACTCGATCCGCTGGAGGATGCGGATCTGTCCAGCCTCGACGCGCACCGCGACCGGGCAACCGCCGTTGTCGGCCTGGCCGGGCGCGGTCGGGCAGTCGTCCTCGCCGTCGGGCACGCCGTCGCCGTCGTTGTCCGGGTCGGGGCAGCCGTCGTCGTCGGCGAAGCCGTCGCGGTCCTCGGGTTCGTCGAGGCAGCGGTCGCTCACGTCGGGCACGCCGTCCTCGTCGCCGTCGCGATCGCCGTCGGGGCAGCCGTCCTCGTCGTCCTGCCCGTTGACGTCCTCGGCCACGTCCGGGCACGCGTCGTCGCCGTCCGCGATCCCGTCGCCGTCGTTGTCCGGGTCGGGGCAGCCGTCTTCGTCCTGGAAGCCGTCGCCGTCCTCGGCCTCGCGCGGGCAGCTGTCGCTGGCGTCCGGGACACCGTCGCCGTCGTCGTCGGGATCGGGGCAGCCGTCGTCGTCCTCGAAGCCGTCGCGGTCCTCGGGCTCCCGGGGGCAGGCGTCTTCGCCGTCGTCGAGGCCGTCGCCGTCGGTGTCGGTCGGGGCCGCCTCTTCGCCGCCGAGCACGAGCGCGCCGCTGACCCCGAGGATGAGGAAGCGGCCGTCACCTTCCCCGAGCGCGAGCTCGTCGGGCGAGGTCTGGAAGGCCTGCGCGTAGCGGACGAACGGGCCGAGCCGCACCAGGTCGCCCAGCTGGAACTCGAAGCCGACGTCGACCTCGAGCCCGGGGCGGACCACGTCGCCGGTGAAGACCACCGCGCCCCGGCCGGTCACGTACAGGTCGCCGACCTCGAGGTCGGGCAGCGGGTGGATCCGCAGGCCGAGCCCGAGCGCGTGGTACGCGCCGAAGCCGGACGGCGTCGCGGTGGTCGTGGGGAAGAAGTAGGACCCGTGGTGCAGCTCGGCGCCGAGCCAGGGCAGGAAGCGCAGCTCGTAGCCGAGCCCGCCGCCGCCGCCGGTGTCGAAGCGCTCGGCGACCGGATCACCGAGGGGCACGCCGAGCCCGGCCTCGAGGCGGAGGCCGTGCTCGATCGACTGCGCGGCTCCGGTCGAGGGCCACGCGAGGAGGAGGAGCGCGAGCGACGGGACGAGATGGCGACGCATGGGTTCTCGGACCTCAGGGGGCGTAGGGAGGGGAGGTGGTCCCGGAGACGCTCGCGCCGACGAGGCGGATCCGGCCCGCGCCGCCACCGCCGCCGTTGTAGACGCCCGGGCTGCACGTGCAGGTGCCGCCGCCGGCGCCGTCGGCGCTCATGACGCCGCCGCCCGCCGCGATGGCCCCGGAGGCCTGGACGAAGATCGCGCCGCCCGCGCCGCCGCCGCCGCCGCCCATGCCGCAGCCGGCGCCGACGCCGCCGGACGACTGGATGCCAGCGCCGCCGGGGGCTCCGGCGTTGCGCACCTGCCCGGCGCCCACGGTGAAGCTGCCGGCCGTGACGTAGACGATCCCGCCGCCGTCACCGCCGCGGCCGGGCCGGAACCCGTCCTCGTCCGCGCCACCGCTGCCGCCGCCGCCGCCGAAGAAGAGGGCCATGAGGGCCGGGTCTCCGGCGGCGCCGCCACCGAACGAGGTGGGCGAGCCCGCGCAGCACGCGCCGCAGCTCGGGGCGACGCCGTTGCCGCCGGCTCCCGCGTAGCCGCCGCCGGCGCCGGCCCCGCAGTCCTGACCCTGGCGCCCGCCGCCTCCGCCGCTTCCGTTCGCGCCCTGGCTCGCGGCGCCCGTGCCGCTGGGGGACTCACCCTGCAGCCCGACGCTGCACGTGTAGCGGCCCGGGGCGGGGTCCCCGCCTCGGAAGCCGTTGCCGCTCATGTCCACGACACCGTCCACCGTCACGTCGCCGGTCGCGTCGAAGGCGAGGATGCCGCCGACGCTCCCGTCCCAGGCGGGGGCGGTCAGGGTGCCGCCCGGGGCCACGGCGACGTCGGTGTGCTCGGGCATCGCCACCATCTGGGCGCGCGCCGCGCCCGCCGAGGTGTAGACGTTCGTCAGCGCCGCCTCGAAGGTCACCGTCGAGCCGGCGATCGAGGCCACGCGCGCGGTCTCCCACGCACCGACGACCCCGCCCATCGTCTGGTGGAGGAAGACGAGGTCCCCGGCCGCGAAGCCGGTGGCGTCGGTGACGGTGGCCGTCGTCGGGCTCGTCGTGGTCAGGTTCGTGGCCACGTCGTTGATGACGACGGTGCCCGTCACGTCGAGCCGGCCGTCGCTCCCGCCGGGCACGCACACGCCCATGGCGCAGCTGCCCGCGCAGACGACCCCGCAGCCGCCGCAGTTCGAGCCGTCGGTCCCGAAGTCCGCCTCGCAGCCGTCGCCGGCCATCCCGTTGCAGTCGCCGTAGCCCGGGTCGCAGGCGAGCTCGCAGCTCCCGGCCGCGCAGGCCGGGCTCGCGTTCGGCGCCGGGGGACAGACGTTGCCGCACGCGCCGCAGGCCGCAGGGTCGCTGCCGAGGTCCACCTCGCAGCCGTCGCCGGCCATCCCGTTGCAGTCGTCGTAGCCCATGTCGCAGACGAAGCCGCAGGACCCGGTCGCGCAGACGGCCGACGCGTTCGGGGCGCCGCCGCAGCGCGCGCCGCAGGCGCCGCAGTTGTCCACGTCGGTCCCGACCGCCGCCTCGCAGCCGTCGGTCGCGTCCACGTTGCAGTCGGCGAAGCCCGAGTCGCACACGTAGCCGCAGGCGCTGGACACGCAGACCGGGCTCGAGCTCGCCGGGGTCGGGCAGGTCACGCCGCACCCGCCGCAGCTCGACGGGTCGACGCGGGTGTCGGTGCAGGTGCCGGCGCAGTCCGTGAGCGGCGCGCCGCAGCTCGTCGTGCAGCTGCCCATCGCGCAGACCTCGCCCATGCCGCAGGTCGCGCCCGCGTTCGGTCCCGTGCAGTCGGCCGTCGCGCCGCAATAGGCGCGGTCGGTGGCCGGATCCACGCAGGCTCCGCCGCAGGCGATCTGGCCCGCCGGGCAGCGCAGCGCGCAGCTCCCCGCGGCGCAGACCTCGCCCGCCGCGCAGGTGTCGCCGGCGTTGGCCCCGGCGCAGTCGCCCGCGGCGCCGCAGTAGACGGGGTCGCTGTTCGGGTCGACGCAGCGCCCGCCGCAGACGACCTGGCCCATCGGGCAGCGGAGCTCGCAGGTGCCTCCGGCGCAGGCGAAGCCCGACGCGCAGGTGTCTCCGGCGTTGGCCCCCGCGCAGTCGGCGGACGCGCCGCAGTAGACCGGGTCGGTGCCCGGGTCGACGCAGCGCCCGCCGCAGTCGACCTGTCCGCTCGGGCAGCTCGTCGCGCAGACGCCCGCCGCGCAGACCTGACCCGCGACGCAGGTGGCCCCCGCGTCGGGGCCGGCGCAGGTGCCGGACGCGCCGCAGTAGACCGGATCGGTGGCGGGATCGACGCAGCGGCCCGCGCACGCGACCTGTCCGCTCGGGCAGCTCGTCGCGCAGACGCCCGCGCTGCAGACCTCGCCGGCGCCGCACATCTCACCCGCGTCGGGGCCGGCGCAGGCGCCGGACGCGCCGCAGAAGATCGGGTCGGTCGACGGGTCGACGCAGCGCCCGCCGCAGTCCACCTGTCCGCTCGGGCAGCTCGTGGTGCAGGCGCCGGCGCTGCAGACCTCGCCGGGGTCGCAGGTCTCGCCGGCGTCGGGGCCGGCGCAGGCGCCGGACGCGCCGCAGAAGATCGGGTCGGTCGACGGGTCGACGCAGCGCCCGCCGCAGTCCACCTGTCCGGTCGGGCAGCTGGTGGCGCAGGCGCCGGCCACGCAGACCTCACCGGCGCCGCACACCGCGCCGGCGTCGGGGCCGGCGCAGGAGCCGGACGCGCCGCAGAAGGCGCGGTCGGTCGAGGGATCCACGCAGGCGCCGCCGCACTCGATCTGACCCGAGGGGCAGCTCACCGCGCAGACGCCGGCCGCGCACACCTCGCCGGCGGCGCAGGTCGCGCCCGCGTCGGCTCCGGTGCAGTCCCCGGAGGCGCCGCAGAACGCCCGGTCGGTCAGCGGGTCGGCGCAGCGGCCGCCGCACTCGACCTGGCCGGCGGGGCAGCTGGTCGCGCAGACGCCGCCGGTGCAGACCTCGCCGGCGGCGCAGGTCACGCCCGCGTCGGCCCCGGCGCAGTCGGCGGAGGCGCCGCAGAAGACCCGGTCGCTGCTCGGGTCCACGCACGCCCCGTCGCAGACGATCTGGGTGCCCGGGCAGGAGACGTCGCAGACGCCGTCGGCGCAGACCTCGCCGTCGCCACAGGTCACATCGCAGCCTCCGCAGTGGGCTCGATCTCGGTCGGTGTCCACGCAGCCGTCGCCGCAGAGGGTCGGGGTGTCGCCCCCGCAGGTGAGCCCGCAGCTGCCGCCGCTGCAGACCTCACCGTCGGCGCAGGCGATCCCGCAGCCGCCGCAGTGGGCGCGGTCCCGGTCGGTGTCGAAGCAGCCGCCGTCGCAGGCCTCCTGGCCGGCGGGGCAGCGGGTGGCGCAGGCGCCGGCGCTGCAGACCTCGCCCGCGGCGCAGGCGGTGTCGCAGTCACCGCACCGGTCGGGGTCGCTCGAGACGTCGACGCACTCGCCGCCGCAGAGCAGCTCCTCCCCCGCGCACGTCGGTCGCGCGTCGGGCGACGCGTCGGCCGGGCTCCCGACCACCTCCTCTCCGCAGCCCGCCAGGACCACGGACATCACCAACAGAGCGACCCACCTAGAGCGTTGCACCACTCGGACCTCCAGATGGCGAGGCTGCCCCGAGGCGCGTCCACTGTCTACGGAAAAGATTGGTGAGCGCGGATTCTGCGGGCGGGGCCGTCGTTTCCTGGTGAAGCGGACTTTTCCTTTGACGCGGGATTCGCGATCGGTGACACCTGCAGGCTCTACTGGGAGGCGATGTGGACATGAGACGGTTGGGTGGGCGAAGTGGGCGCGCGGCGGCCTGGGGGGTGCTGGCCGCGCTGACGCTGCTGGCCACGGGCTGCGGCGTGAGCTCGATGGACGACGACGCGGGGGGCGACGGCAGCCTCGCCTGCGGCGCCGCCGAGCGGCTCTGCGACGGAGCGTGCGTCGACGTCTCCTCCGATCCGTCCCACTGCGGGAGCTGCGGCGCCGCCTGCGGCGCGGACGAGGTGTGCGCGGGCGGCGCCTGCGCGACGAGCTGTCCCCCGGGCCAGACCCCCTGCGATGGCGGGTGCTTCGACCTGGACGTCACGCGCGCGCACTGCGGCGGCTGCGGGGTCGCCTGCGCCGACGGAGAGCTCTGCAGCGGCGGGGCGTGCGGCCTGAGCTGCGGAGGCGACACCCCGAGCCTCTGCGGCGGCGCGTGCGTGGACACCACGCGCGACCGCCTGCACTGCGGCGGCTGCGACGTCGCGTGTGGAGCCGGTGAGCTCTGCGTCGACGGGGCCTGCGCGACCCGCTGCCCGGCCGGGCAGATCGCGTGCGACGGTCGCTGCGTCGACCCCGAGTCCGACCGGGCCTACTGCGGGGCCGGCGCCGACTGCGCGGGCGGCGTGGAGTGTGGCGCGGGCGAGGTCTGCGTGACCGGCGCCTGCGCGACCAGCTGCCCGTCCGGTCAGGTGGACTGCGGCGGCCGCTGCGTCGACCCCGCGACCGATCGCGCGTTCTGCGGCGCGTCCGGGGACTGCACCGGAGCGGACGCGGGCGCGACCTGCGGCGCCGGCGAGGTGTGCGCGGCCGGCGTCTGCGCGGTGAGCTGCCCCTCGGGTCAGATCGAGTGCGACGGCGCCTGCGTGGATCCCTCGACCGACCGCGCGTTCTGCGGGGCGTCGGGTGACTGCGCGGGGGCCAACGCGGGCGCGAGCTGCGGCGCGGGCGAGGTCTGCGTGGCCGGCGGCTGCGCGACGAGCTGCCCGTCCGGTCAGGTGGCCTGCGGCGGGCGCTGCGTCGACCCGGCCACCGACCCGACCTTCTGCGGCGCGACGGGCGACTGCGCCGGCGCGAACGCCGGCGACACCTGCGTGGCCGGCGAGGTGTGCACCGCGGGGCTCTGCGCGACGAGCTGCCCCGCGGGACAGGTCGCCTGCGGCGGGCGCTGCGTCGACCCGGCCACCGACCCGACCTACTGCGGCGCCTCGGGCGACTGCTCGGGGGCCAGCGCCGGGAGCCCCTGCATGTCCGGTGAGGTGTGCGCCGCCGGGACCTGCGCGGTCCGCTGTCCTTCGGGCCAGATCGAGTGCGGGGGCCGCTGCGTCGACCCCACGCTCGACCCGGTCTACTGCGGGGCGAGCGGCGACTGCGCCGGGCCCGACGCGGGCACGCCGTGCGCCGCCGGGGAGGCCTGCGCGAGCGGCGTCTGCAGCGTCCGGTGCCCGGCCGGGCAGGTCCAGTGCGGAGGCCGCTGCGTCAGCCCGGAGAGCGATCCGATGTACTGCGGCGCCGCCGGCGACTGCGTGGGCGTGAACGCGGGCGCGAGCTGCGCGGCGGGCGAGGTGTGCGCGGCCGGCGTCTGCGAGCTGTCCTGTCCCTCGGGGCAGGTCGCCTGCGGCGGCCGCTGCGTGGACCCCGACACCGACCGCGCCTTCTGCGGCGCGTCGGGCGACTGCGCGGGCCCGAACGCGGGCGTGACCTGCGGCGCGGGCGAGATCTGCGGCATGGGCACCTGCACGACGTCGTGCATGGCGCCCTTCGTCGACTGCGGCGGCAGCTGCGTCCGGACCTCCTCCGACCCCGCGCACTGCGGAGGGTGCGGGGTCGCCTGTCCGACCCCGGCGAGCTCGAGCGCGGCCTGCCTCTCCGGCACGTGCGCCTTCGTGTGCGACTCGGGCTTCGCGGACTGCAACCTGGCGGCCGCCGACGGCTGCGAGGTGGATCTCGGCTCGGACCCGTCGAACTGCGGCACCTGCGGCAACACCTGCGCGGGCAGCTGCATCATGGGGACCTGCGACGGGCCGGGCAGCGACGGCGCGCTCCGGGTCACCAGCGGGAGCACGATCGTCAACGACGTCGCCACGAGCGTCGACGGAACGGCGGGGAGCCCCTCGCTCACCCTGATCGATCCGGCGGGCTTCGGCGCCGGGGACCTGGTGTTCATCCATCAGTCGCAGGGCGCCGGCGCGGGTCGCTGGGAGATCCGCCGGATCGTCGGCCTCACCGGCGGCGCGGCCACGCTCGACGCGCCCCTCGACGACTCCTACTCGTCGATGGGCATGGATCGCGCGCAGGCCGTGCGCATGCCGGAGCTCACCGACGTCACCGTCGAGAGCGGGGGAAGCCTGGTGGCGCCGCCGTGGGACGGCGCGACCGGCGGCATCCTCGCGTTCGACGCGACGGGCACCGTCACCGTCGAGGCCGGCGGCCAGATCGACATGAGCGCGGCCGGCTTCCGCGGCGTGCCGCGGCAGGCCATCCCGAATCAGACCGGTGACCAGGGCGAGGGCCAGAACGGCATCGGCGCGATCGCGCGCGGCGCCAACGGCAGCGGCGGCGGCGGCGGTGAGCGCACCGGCTGCGAGTGCTGCTGGGGCGGCTCCGGCGCCGGCGGCGGTCACGGGGCGCGCGGCGCCGACGGCAACACCGGCATCGGCGGCGGCGCCTGCCAGCTCGGCGGCGTCGGCGGCGACGCGGTCGGAGACCCGGCCCAGACGGTGATCTTCTTCGGCGGCGCGGGCGGGCAGGGCGGCGCCGACGAAGACGGTCACGGCAGCGGCGGCGCGAACGGCGGCGGGGTACTCTACATCTCGGCCGACGCGCTGACGGTGAACGGCCGGGTCCTCAGCGACGGCCAGCCCGGCGATCCGGAGCTCAACGTCAGCGGCTGCGGATCCGGCGGCGGCGGCGGCGGCGCGGGCGGCGCGATCTATCTCCAGGTCCGCTCGGCGACCCTGGGGTCCGGCCTCGTCACCGCGGCCGGCGGGCCGGGCGCCGACGACCCGGTCAACTGCGGCACCGCGGGCGGCGCGGGCGGCGTCGGCCGCATCACCGTGAGCGCCGGCGCCAGCGTGACCGGCACCACGACCCCGCCGTTCTTCCAGCCCTGAGCCCTCGATCCGGGAGCGGGCCTCCGGGGCCCGCTCCCGCGCAGCTCCCGGATCCTAGATGAGGATCGGAGTGCTGCCGGCGGGCACCACGATGACGACCTCGCGGGTGTCGAGCTCGGCGACGCCGTTCCCGAGCACCACGATCTCGGCCAGGAACACCTGCGCGAAGCTCTGCGGCTCCTGGAAGTCGTTCCGGAACCGGACGCGGAAGGTGACGGTGTTCCCCGGGGTCACGCCGTAGAAGACGCGGTCGTCGCAGCGGCCGGCGGTCGGGCAGGAGACCGGGGTGCCGGCGTCGACCATCGACACCGGGGTGATCGCCTTGATGAAGAGGGTGGCGTCGACCGGGCCCACGGTGTCCGGGCGGTCTTCGCCGTCGCGGGCGCCGCCGCTGATGTCCTGCGGCGTCTCCTCGGCGAGGGTGCGGATCGCCTCGACGACGCGGGTGTCGAGCCCGCTGCCGTCCGAGGAGATGGTGAAGAGGATGGGGGCGCCGCTCGCGTCGACGGTGCCGGTGTCGTTCGCCCAGGTGGTGAACTGCGAGACCGGGTTGCCGGCCTCGCTCCCGCTGATGATGCCGATCACCCGAGCGCCGATGCCGTTGAGGGCGCTGCGCGTCTCCTCGTAGGTGTGGGGGCCGCGCGGGCTCATCGTGAAGTCCGCCGGATCGTAGTTGGTGCTCGCGCCGGGGCCGTTCTTGCTCGCGGTGTCGGTCAGCGCGACCATGATCGGGAGCGAGCCGGGGCGGAAGCAGGGGTAGCCGTAGCGGCGCCCGTCCTCGTCCGGGACGGCCGGGCACATCTGCGGGCCGAGCCACGGCTGGAAGCCCTCGCCGGTCGACGCGAGGTACATCGACTCCGTGCTCGAGGCCCAGTTGGCGCCGCCGTAGCTGATGTCGCCCAGGCGCCCGACCGCGGTCTGCATGGTCGGCAGGTCGGTGGTGATGGTCTGCACGAGCTCGAACGGCATGTCGCCGTCGGGGCCGTCGTTGCAGGTCTCGATGCCGAAGATGGTCATGCAGCCGCCGCTGCCGCGTCCGCCGAAGCCCGCGAACGCCCCGAAGCCGACGCCGACGTCGGTGAGGGTGGTGGTCAGCGACGCCACGATGGTGCTCAGGCTCGACTCGAGGTTGCGCGCCTCCTCGTCCATGGAGCCGGTGCGGTCCATCATGAAGAACACGTCGGCCTTGCGGAGCGTCGTGCCGAACACCAGCTCGCGCTCCTCGGCCTCGCCGTCGAAGGGCAGGACCACGAAGAAGGTCTCGTCCGGGATCCGGTCCGACGCGTCGTTGGGATCGTGGCCGGTGGCGACCTCCGCGAGGTCGATGAAGCCGTCGCCGTCGGTGTCGTCGTTGCGCGGGTCGGTGAAGTAGCGGGTGCGCTCTTCTTCGTCGCTCAGGCCGTCGCCGTCCGAGTCGAGGTCGAGGTAGTCGGCGATCCCGTCACCGTCGAGGTCGACGGCCGCGCAGCCGTCGTCCGTCCCGTGCTCCTCGGCGTCGGAGAAGCCGTCCCCGTCGCTGTCGTCGTCGAGGTAGTTGGGCGTGCCGTCGCCCTCCCAGTCGGCCGACGTCTCGAACTCGTCGAAGATTCCGTCGCCGTCCGTGTCGGTCTCGCTCTCGCAGCGGACCGTCAGGCCGCCGTCGTTGCGGCCGCCGCCGCCGCTGTCGCCGGTGCCGGGGGTTCCGACCTCGCAGCCGGCGAGGAGGGTGAGCGAGAGGAGAAGTGCTGCATGATCTCGTGACACGGAAAAGACCTCCGTCCGCGAGAGTAGCGGCGCGCGTGCGCGCGAGCGTCGCGCTCGTGAGCCACCTCACCGGATCGCCGGGGTTCGCCGCGCGCCGCGTCGCGCTTAAGAGCGCTGTAAGCGCTCGAGGGCCTCGGCGGGGGAGAGCGCGAAGCTCCACGTCCCTCGCCGCGTGGGCTTCTCGAGGCTCTGGTGCAGGCGCGCCAGGAACGAGCCGCGCGCGACGCGACAGGCGCCGAGGCTCTCGAGGTGCCGCGTGTGCACCTGACAGTCGACCAGGTCGAAGCCCCACTCGCAGAGGTTCCCCATGAGCGTCACGAAGGCGATCTTCGAGGCGTCGGGGCGCGCGGCGAACATCGACTCCCCGAAGAACACGCCGCCCAGCGAGACGCCGTAGACGCCGCCGACCAGCTCGTCGTCCTCCCACGCCTCGACGCTGTGCGCGAAGCCGCGCGCGTGCAGCTCCTCGTAGCCGGAGATGAGCTCGTCCGTGATCCAGGTGCCCGACTGGCCTGGCCGCGGCACGTCGGCGCACGCGCAGATCACCTCGTCGAACGCGGTGTCGACGGTGATCCGGTAGGGGCTGCGGCGGAGCTGCTTGCGCAGCGTCCGGTTCACCAAGGTGTCTTCGGGGCGGAGCACGAAGCGCGGGTCGGGGGAGAACCAGAGGAGCGGGAAGCCCTCGGTCGGCCAGGGGAAGATCCCCTGGCTGTAGGCGAGCAGGAGGCGCTCCGGCGCGAAGTCGCCGCCGATGGCCACCACTCCCTCGGGAGAGGCGCCCTCCGGCGGCGGGAAGAGGAGCTCGTCGGTGAGGAGGTACACGGGCATCGCGGCCCGTCAGGCGACCTTCTCCCAGGTCAGGCTCTCCTCGTCGTCGGCCACCTCGAAGCGCACGCGCCCGCCGTCCTTGAGGTCGCCGAAGAGGATGGCCTCCGCGAGCGGCTTCTTGACGTGCGCCTCCACCGTGCGGCCCATCGGGCGCGCGCCGAAGGCGGGGTCGTAGCCCTTCTCGGCGAGCCACGCGCGGGCGCCCTCGGTCAGCTCGATGAAGACCTCGCGCTCGTCGAGCTGCTCCTGCAGGAGGCGGACCTCCTTGTCGACGACCTTGAGGATGACCTCCTCGCTGAGCCCGCTGAAGAACACGGTCGCGTCGAGCCGGTTGCGGAACTCGGGCGCGAACGTCTTCTCGAGCGCCTTCTTGGCGCGCGTCGGATCGGCCTGCGAGTGCTCCTGACCGAAGCCCACCGCGCGCACGTTCATCTCCCGCGCGCCGGCGTTGGTGGTCATGATGAGCACCACGTTCCGGAAGTCGCTCTTGCGCCCGTTGTTGTCGGTGAGCGCGGCGCTGTCCATCACCTGGAGCAGCACGTTGAAGAGATCCGGGTGGGCCTTCTCGATCTCGTCGAGGAGGAGCACGCAGTAGGGGTTCTTCCGCACGGCGTCGGTGAGGAGCCCGCCCTGGTCGAAGCCGACGTAGCCGGGCGGGGCGCCGATGAGCCGCGAGACGGTGTGCCGCTCCTGGTACTCGCTCATGTCGAAGCGGATCAGCTCCACCCCGAGCACCTTCGCGAGCTGGCGCGCGAGCTCCGTCTTGCCGACGCCGGTCGGGCCGCTGAAGAGGAAGTTGCCGATCGGCTTGTCGCCGGCCCGCAGCCCGGCGCGCGCAAGCTTGATCGCGTCGGCGATGCTCCGCACCGCGTCGTCCTGGCCGAAGATGTGCCGCTTGAGCTCCGGCTCGAGGTCCTTGAGCTGGTCCTGCTCGCGGGCGCTGACCGTCTTCTCGGGCACGCGCGCCATCTTGCTGACCACGCGCTCGACGTCGGCCACGGTGACCTTGCCGCTCGGCTCGTCCTGCATCCGGTCCTGCGCGCCCGCCTCGTCGATGACGTCGATGGCCTTGTCCGGCAGGAAGCGCTCGGTGATGTGCTTGGCCGCGAGCTTGGCCGACGCCTCGATCGCCTCGGGCTCGTAGGTGACCCCGTGGTGCTCCTCGTAGCGGCTCTGGAGCCCCTTGAGGATCTCGATGGTGTCGGGCACCGACGGCTCGACCACATCGATCTTCTGGAAGCGGCGCGCGAGCGCCCGGTCGCGATCGAACGCGCCCTTGTACTCCTCGAAGGTCGTCGAGCCGATGCAGCGCAGCTTCCCGCTCGCGAGCGCCGGCTTGAGGATGTTGGAGGCGTCCATCGAGCTGCCGGTGGTGGCGCCCGCGCCGACGATGGTGTGGATCTCGTCGATGAAGAGGACCGCGCCCTCGATCTCCTGGAGGCGCTTGATGACCCCCTTGAGGCGCTCCTCGAACTGGCCGCGGTACTTCGTGCCCGCGAGGAGGGCGCCCATGTCGAGCGAGTAGATCTTCGCGTCGTGCAGCACCTTCGGGACCTTGCCCTCGTGGATGTGCAGCGCGAGCCCCTCGGCGATCGCGGTCTTCCCGACGCCGGGCTCGCCGACGTAGACGGGGTTGTTCTTGCGGCGCCGGCAGAGCACCTGGATGGTCCGCTCGAGCTCCTGCGCCCGGCCGATCAGGGGATCGATGTGCCCCTCCTCGGCCTCGGTCATCAGGTCCACGCAGTACGCCTCGAGCGGGTCGACGCGCCGGCCGCCCTCGTCGTCCTCGTCGTCCAGCGGGCCGAAGTCGCCCTCGGGCGAGCCGTCGGCCGGGAGGCCGTGGCTGACGTAGCGCTTGAGGTCGAACTGCTGCACGCCCTCCTGGTCGAGGAGGTAGACGGCCTGCGACTCGCGCTCGTAGAAGAGCTGCACGAGCACGTTGGCGCCGTCGATGACCTTCATCTCGGAGCTGATCGCGTGGATCGCCGCGCGCTGGAGCACCCGCTCGACCGCGAGGGTCTGGTGCGGCTCGGCCTCGACGTCCTCGGGCAGCTTCGGCTGGTCGTCGAAGAACGCGTAGAGCTTCTTGCGGAGCCGCCCGCGGTTCGCGCCGCACGCGTCGAGGGCCTTGGACGCCTTCGGGTCGTCGAGCAGCGCGAGCAGGAGGTGCTCGAGCGTGACGTACTCGTGGCGCATGCGCTGCGCCTCGTCGTAGGCCTTGCGCAGGGTCGCCTGCAGCTCGCGGGCGATCATCGGAGAAGACATGCCTGGCTCCGGGAGTGTCGTTCGCCTCTCATGACTCTTCCTCGTCGTCCTCCGGCTCCATCGTCAGCCGGAGTGGGTATTCGCGCTCGCGCGCCATCTGCTCGACCTTCTGGACCTTGGTCTCGGCGACCTCGCGGGTGAAGACACCCGCCACGCCCACGCCGTTGTAGTGCACGTGCAGCATGATGCGCACCGCGGTCGTCTCCGAGTGGTGGAAGACCTGCTGCAGGACCTCCACCACGAACTCCCGCGTCGTGTAGTCGTCGTTGTGCACGAGGACCCGGTACATCCGGGGCTTCTTGACGCGCGTCTCCCGCTTGGTCTCGGTGATGACGCCGTCGTCGTCGTTCCACTTCTCCGCCATCGATTCGTCTGGGTCCAAGGGGGCGCCGACCCGGGTCCGGGTCGAGCGCCGCAATTGTAGGTAGGTCGGGGTCCCTCTGCACCTGCCCGATCGGGCATCAGCTCGCTTCGCTCGCCGCCCTGCGCGCTCGCTCCAGGGCTTCGGCCAGATCATAGGCCCCGAGGCCCCCGTACTGGGGCTCGATCTCCAGATCGTCCTGGTCCTCGATCTCCACCCGCACCACCAACCGCTCCTCGTCCACCTCGATGCCGTACACCCGGGCCCACGGGGCCTCGCGTCGGGCGCCTTCGCCCGAGAGGGTGACGCCTTCCGGGCCCAGCGCCACGAAGTGCTCCTCCGCGCGAGCCACCTTCCGGCGCGCCCGCGCGAACATCACGACCCAGGCGAGCACGGCGACCGCGCCGCCCAGCGCGCACAGCCAGGCGAAGAGGGGCGGCCGGAGCACCAGGAGGAGGGCGACCCCCAGGCCGGTGAAGAGGGCGGCCACGAGCCGGAGCCGCGCCACGGCCTGCTCGCTCGGCACGTCGAGCGGCAGGTGGCGGAAGGGATCGGGCTCGGGATCCATCAAAAGGCGACGACGCGGGCGAAGAACCTCGCGCTGGTCTCGTTGCGCACGGTGAGCGTGGTGTCGTCGGCCTCGATGAATCGCGCGAGATCCCCCGCGGCGAGAGCCGGCTCTTCGCCCGACGACTCGAACGAGAGGTAGACGAGCACCGTGCGCGGCGTGCGCCCGAGCCCGTGCTCCACCTCGATCGTCGCGCGCGGCGGGTAGGGCAGCCACTCGGTGCCCGTCCAGGGCATGCTCTCCCACACCCCGTCCTCGACGCTCGCCGCGGCCAGCTCGGGCGCGTCCGCCGGGTAGACGATCATGTCGCCCGTCGGCAGGCCGCAGCCGACGAGGAAGATCGCGAAGGCCTGGAGCGCGCGGATCACGCTCGAGCCTCCGCGTACGCGCGCAGCGCCTCGACCAGCCCCCGGGCCGTGTAGTCGTCGGGGGTCACGTGCACCGGCCAGCCGCGCTCCTCGGCCGCCGCCTGCGTGATCGGACCGATGCACGCCACGGTGAAGCCCTCCCGAACCGCGTCGGCGTGATCGCCGAGCGCGACCGCGACCTCGCGGACGGTCGAAGGTGAGGTGAAGGTCAGCACGTCGATCTTCCGGTTGTGGATGAGGTCGCGCAGGCGCGCCGCGTCTTCGTCCGAGGCGCCGACCGTGCGGTACGCGGGCGTCACGTCCACCTCTGCCCCCGCCTCGCGGAGCAGCTCGGGCAGCGCCTCGCGCGCGACCTCCGCCCGGGGGAGCAGCACGCGCGCGGTCGCGAGGTCCGGCTCCGCGTCGATCACGGCCTCGGCCGCGCCCTCGCCCCGGAACTCCTCGGGCATCACGTCCGGCCGGACGCCGTAGCCGGCGCAGGCCTCGGCGGTCGCCGGCCCGATCGCGCAGATCTTCGCGCCGCCGAGCGCGCGGGCGTCCTTGCCCTGACGCTCGATCTCCTCGAAGAGGGCGCGCACGCCGTTGGCGCTGGTGAGCACGATCCAGCGATAGCGCGAGATCTCGCGCACCGCCTCCTCGAGCGGCCCGGGGTCTTTGGGCGGCAGGATCCGGATCGCCGGCACCGTCACCGGCTCGGCGCCCTCGTCGCGCAGCAGCCGCGCCATCTCGTCGTTCTGATGGGCGGGCCGCGTCACCAGCACCCGCTGCCCGAAGAGTGGCAGGGTGTCGTACCAGCGGAGGGTCTCGCGCAGCTCCACCACCGCGCCGACGATGGTGAGGGCGGGCAGCCCGATGCCGGCGGCCCGGGCCTTCTCGGCGATGTCGCCCACCGTGCCGACGACGGTGCGCTGCCGAGGGAGCGAGGCCCACTGGATCACCGCGGCCGGGGTGTCGGCGGGGCGCCCGTTCTCCATCAGGAGCTGCATGAGCGAGGGCAGCTTGCGCATGCCCATGAAGATCACGAGCGTCTCGGGCCCGGTCGCGAGCTTCGCCCAGTCGTGGCTGCTGCGGTCCTTCTCCTTCGACTCGGTCGCGGTGAGGTAGGCGACCGAGCTCGAGCGGGTGCGGTGGGTGAGGGAGAGGCCCCCGTAGGCGGTCGCGGCCATCGGCGAGGGGACGCCCGGCACGACCTCGAACGGGATGCCCTCGCGCGCCAGGGTCTCGGCCTCCTCGGAGCCGCGGCCGAAGAGGTAGGGGTCGCCGCCCTTGAGGCGCGCGACGACCTTGCCGGCCCGCGCGGCCTCGACCATGCGCTCGTCGATCCGCTGCTGCCGCTCCGACGGTCGACCGGCGCGCTTGCCGACGAAGACGATCTCGGCGCCGGGCTTCGCGTGCGCGAGCAGCTCCGGGTGCACGAGCGCGTCGTAGAGCACGAGGTCGGCCTCGGCGAGGCGGCGCAGGGCGCGCGCGGTGATCAGCTCCGGGTCGCCGGGCCCGGCGCCGAGCAGATGGACCTTGCCGGTCATGGCGGCGCAGCATAGCCGACCGTCGAAAAGTTGCCCCCCGCGATCCGGCCCGTGTATCCGAGGGGAGTCATGGACTCGCTCCCCGGTGGTGCAGCGCTCGCTCGAGGCCTCCTGGTGCTGGCCCGCGCGGGGCGGAGCGGGGTCTTGACGGTGCAGAGTGGAGAGGTGACCGCGCGCGTCGGCGTGAACAAAGGCCGCGTGGTCGCGATGAGAGTGGACCCCGAGGACGGAGACTCGCTCGGAGACGCCCTGCGACGGATGGGCGCCTGGGACGAAGAGGCGGCGACCGCGCACGGTCCACCGGCTCCGGGTGAGGCGCTGGGGACGTGGGCGGTGAGGGTCGGCGCGACCACGGACGCGGCGCTGAGCCTCGCGCTCCGCAAGCAGCTGCAGCGTCGCATCGCGCGCCTGTTCGCGATCGATCCGCCGGAGCTGCGCCTCCGGCCCGGGTCGCTCGACGTCGGCGTGCCGCAGCTCGCCGAGCCCCCGACCACCGCGGAGCTGATCGTCGGCGCGCTCCGCGACCGGGTCGCCGCGCAGCCGCTGCTCTCGGCGAGGCGGCGGCTCGGGGACGGCATCCTCGTGGTGACGCCGCTGGGCAAGGAGCTGCTCGAGGGCGCGGTGCTCTGGCCGGACGAGCAGGCGATGCTGCCGCTGCTCGAGCGGGGCGCGAGCGTCGACGCGCTGGTGGCCGCGAGCCAGGGATCGGCGCGCGCGCAGCGCACGCTCTACGCGCTCCGCATGATCGACGCGTGCGGACCTCCGGAGCCGCGAGAGGGCTACGCCGTGCTCCTCCGCAAGACGCGTCAGCTCAAGCGCGCCGCCCGCGCCGCGGAGCTCCTCGAGCTGAGCCCGGGCGCGCGCCAGGGAGACGCCCGCAAAGCCCTCCGCAAGCTCGCGCGCGCCGTGCACCCCGATCGCTTCGGTACCAGCGCCCCCGCCGCGATCCGCTCCGCCTCCCAGCAGGTCATGAGCGCGCTCAACCGCGCTTCGCATGACCTCGGCTCGTAGAACTCCCGTTCGGCTCCCTCCTCCCTACTCGCAGGAAGCGAGGAAAGAAGGAAGCGAGGAGGAAGAGTAATGGGCCGGCTCGCGGCTCGGTGAACGCGCGCGGCTCGGCTGCTCGTCGGCGCCTCGTCCTCTCCCTACTCGCAGGAAGCGAGGAAAGAAGGAAGCGAGGAGGAAGAGACGGGCGGGCTCGCGGGTCGGTGAACGCGCGCGGCTCGGCTGCTCGTCGGCCCCTCGTCCTCTCCCGACTCGCAGGAAGCGAGGAAAGAAGGAAGCGAGGAGGAAGAGTAATGGCGGGCTCGCGGGTCGGTGAACGCGCGCGGCTCGGCTGCTCGTCGGCGCCTCGTCCTCTCCCATGAAGCGAGGAAGGGAGGAAGCGAGGAGGAAGAGTAATGGGCGGGCTCGCAGCTCGACCGCCACCCGCACGACGGACGGGGCGGTCAGGTACAGGCGCTCGGGAGAGCTGGTGGGTCCGGCTCCGCTCCTCGCTTCCGACCTTCCTCGTTTCCCGCGAGTCGCGGCGGGTAGCCGGCCAGCAGGCGGTCGACGCTCGGGAGAGCTGGTTGGTCTGGCTCCGCTCCTCGCTTCCGACCTTCCTCGTTTCCCGCGAGTCGCAGCGGGTAGCCGGCCAGCAGCGGCTCGGGAGAGCTGGTGGGTCCGGCTCCGCTCCTCGCTTCCGACCTTCCTCGCTTCCCGCGAGTCGCGGCGGGTAGCGGGCCAGCAGCGCGGTCAGGGTCCAGGCGCTCGGCAGGGCTGGCCGGCCTGGCTCCGCTCCTCGCTTCCGACCTTCCTCGTTTCCCGCGAGTCGCGGCGGGCAGCCGGCCAGCAGCGCGGTCGAGGCTCGGGAGAGGTGGTTGGTCTGGCTCCGCTCCTCGCTTCCGACCTTCCTCGTTTCCCGCGAGTCGCGGCGGGTAGCCGGCCAGCAGCGCGGTCGAGGCTCGGGAGAGGTGGTTGGTCTGGCTGCGCTCCTCGCTTCCGACCTTCCTCGTTTCCTGCGAGTCGCGGCGGGTAGCCGGGCCGCAGAGCGGTCAGGTTCTAGCGGCTCGGCAGGGCTGGCGAGCCTGGCTGCGCTCCTCGCTTCCGACCTTCCTCGTTTCCCGCGAGTCGCGGCGGGTAGCGGGGCCGCAGCGGTCAGGCGCCGTAGCGGGGGTCGCCGGGGGTGAGCGCGAGGGTCTGGCGGATGTCGCCGTACCGCGTGGAGACGCTCTTGGCGGCGACGCCGTAGCGCTGGGCGACGCTGGCCTGGGTGACGCCGGCGCCGCTGATGAGGGCGATGGCGTAGTGTACGGCGGCCGCGCAGATCTCGGGCTTCTTCACCCGGGGCTCGCGCTCGTCGCGGTAGTCGGCCCACATCGCGCGGGCGCGCTCGCGGATCTCGGCGCTGAAGCCGTCGTCGCGCATGTGGCGCTCGAGCAGGACCTCGACGATGGCGTCGGCGGTGCGGCAGCCGCGCTCGACCCGCTCGAACGACGGCTTCGGGGCCTCGGACGGACCGCCGCGGCGACCGCTGCCGACCGGGAGGGACGGCTCGTCGGGCGGAGCGCCGCGCTGGATCCAGTCGAGGAGCGTCGCGTGGTCCTTGCTCTCGGGGGCGGCCATCGCCGCCTCCTCCGCGAGGGCGAGCGCGTCGTCGAGGCGTCCGCAGCGGGCGAGGCAGTGGGCCGCGCTCGCCGTGATCTCGTGCTCGGGCGGGTCGGCGTGATCGAGCGCCATCTGCAGGTGCGGCAGGGCGGCGCGCGGCTCGTCGAGCGCGACGTCGAGCAGGTGCCCGAGGTTGTGGTGATACCAGGGGTTGTTCGGCGTGATCGCGAGCGCGCGACGGTAGCCCGCCACCGCGGAGCGGTAGTTGCCGAGCAGGGCCTGGGCGAGCGCCATCAGCGAGTGCGAGACGTCGTCGTTCGGGTGCGCCGCGATGACCTTGCGGAGGTGCAGGGCGGCCCGCCACGGATCGCGCTCGAGGCGAAGCTCGGCGAGGTGTCGGTGCGCGAACACCTGCGCGGGGTCGCCCTCCGGCGCCATGCCGAGCAGCCGCTCGAGCAGGGGCTCGACGACCTTGCGTCCCCGGCCTTCGTCGAGCGCGCGTTCCACGCGTCGTCGAAGGCCGTCCACGCCGTGCTCGTCGCGTTGGCCAACCATGCTCCGACCGTATAGCCGGGCGATTTTTCGGTGGCAAGACCGCCCGCCGATCAGCGGCGGCGCGCGACCAGCACGAGGAAGCCGCCGAACCAGCGCAGAGGCGAGCCCACCAGCGCGCGCTCGGTGGCGGCGACGAGCGGACCGAGGGGCGTCGCGTGCACCGCGGCGGCCGGGGTCACCACGCGCACGCCGTGGACCGAGACGACCTCGAGCGAGGGCGGCAACGCCGCGAGCGCCTCGCGCGGCGAGTGCCAGCGGGTGGGGATGTCCGACTCTCTGTGGGCCCGACCGATCGCGCGCGCTCCGGCGGCGCGCCGGGCCAGCCAGCGCAGGCTCCACCGGTTGTAGAGCTCGATCACCACGTGCCCGCCGGGCCGCGTGACGCGCGCCATCTCGGAGAGCGCGAGGTCGAGCTCCGGCACGTGGGCCAGCACCTTGAAGCTGCAGGTGACGTCGAAGCTCTCGTCGGCGAAGGGGAGGGCGGTCACCGAGCCTTGCACGACCTCGAGGCCCCGCGAGCGCGCCTTCGAGAGCATGCCCGGCGAGAGATCCACGCCGACCGCCTCCCGCGCGACGCGGGTGAGGTGATCGAGGATGAGCCCGGTGCCGCAGCCGGCCTCGAGCACGCGCTTGCCCGCGGCGAGCGGCTTGACCACGCCGACCTCGAGCTCGTCGATGAGCGCGTGGTAGCCGCGGTCGCGGCCGCGGTCGTAGCTGGCGCTGAAGTCGTCGTAGTAGCGCCGCGCGCGCTCGGTCACGTCGCTCATGAGAGCAGCTCGTCGTAGAGCGTTTCGTAGGCCTCGATCATCGCGCGCGGGTCGTAGCGCTCCTCGGCCGCGCGTCGAGCCGCCTCTCCCGCGTCGCGTCGGGCGCGCGCGTCGCTCGCCAGCGCGTCGAGGGTCTCGGCCAGCGCGCCGGGCGGGCAGGCCAGGGCGCCGCCGCCGTCCGCGAGCTCGTCGGCGGGGGAGCCCTCGAGCACGACCACCGGGCGGGCCAGCCACATCGCCTCGAGCAGCACGAGGGGGAGATCCATCTTGCCGTAGAGGTCGAGGCTGGGGAGGCACACGACGTCGGCGGCGCCGAGCAGATCGTGGATGCGGTCCGTCTCGCCGACCCAGACCGTGCCCTCGGGCGCGTCGGCGCGGAGGCGGCGCTCGGCGTCGGCGGCGCCGGCGGTCTTGGCGCGACACGCCATCACGAAGGTCGCGTCCGCGCGCATCCGGCGAGCGGCGTCGAGGAAGCGCCCCGCGCCGTCGCCGAGCTCGAGGTCCCCCGGGAAGACGATGACCGGGCGGTCGCCGAGCCCGAACGCGGCGCGCGCCTCGGCCTGCGCCTCGGTGCTCGGTCGCTCGAGGGGGGGCACGCTCGGCGGGATGCGGACGACGCCGCGCACCCCCGCGTCCTCGAGGGTGCGGGCGGCGTGCCGGCTCAGCACCACCGTGCGGTCGGCGAAGAAGAGGCTGGGGGTCACGACGCGCGGTCGGCTGCACACGGACTGCACGGTCGGGACCCGGCGCAGCGCGGAGAGGGCGCGCCCGGCGTGGCTGCTCTTCGGGTTGGGGGCGAAGAAGAAGTGCCAGAGATCCGCCCGGCGGCCGACCGCGAGGCGCGACAGGACCCGGAGCTGGGCGCCGAGCCCCGGGGCGAAGCGACCGGCGCCGCGATAGACCGGCTCGAGCCGCGCGGAGCCGAGCGAGGCGACGGAGCCGTCCCCCATCGCGAGCGCGCGGTGCCGGCTCAGGCCGCGCGCCACGTCCCGCGCGAGGTTCTTGCTGCTGTCGTTCCAGGGGGGAGCGAGCGGCTTCGAGACGAGGAGGACCTGGCCCATGGGCTGTCGGCGCATAGTGGATCGAGGGTGAGCCTGGCAAGCTTGACCGCGCCTGAGGCGGGCATTAGGAGGTCGCCGTGAGCGAGCACGACGAGCCCGACGAGGGTGAAGAGGACCTGTTCGAGGAGGGTCCCGAGGCAGAGGCCGATCCGGCGGAGCGTCGTCGGCGTCGCCTCGAGCGCATCCTGCCGCAGGTGCTGAAGCGCGCCATCGAGCGCGGGCTCGAGAAGGGGTTCGAGACGATCAGCGATCCCGGCGAGGCCCTCCGCGGCGTCGTCGGCGAGAACGTGAAGCTGCCCAAGGAGATCGTCGGCTACATCTTCTCGCAGGTCGAGGAGACGAAGAACGGGATGGTCCGGGTGGTCGCGCACGAGATCCGCGACTTCCTCGAGGCGACCGATCTGTCGAAGGAGCTCCAGAAGGCGCTCACCAGCCTCTCGTTCGAGATCCGCACCGAGATCCGCTTCATCCCCAACGAGGCGGGCGGCGTCCGCCCGGACGTGAAGGCCTCGATCCCCAAGGTGCGAGGCAAGCGGGACAAGACCTCGAAGAAGGACGAGAAGAGGCGCGGCACGGTGCCTCCTCCCTCCGCCGACGAAGAGCCCGACGACGACGAAGAGTGAAGCTGCGGCAAATATTGCCGCAGCTTCCGCGCGCGTCAGCGCGCGAGATGGGGTGGGAGTCTCGCACGATGAGGGCGGGGACGACGACGACGCGAGTGACCTCGACCGCTTCGACCGAATCCTCCATAACCGGTGCGGGGGAATCGTGAGGACGGGGGTCATCGTCGCGCTCATCGCCTGCGCCGGCTGCGTGCCGGGATCGCAGGACTTCGTCGTCGTCGATCCGGGCGATGGAGGCGCCACGGTCCGCGACGCGGCCACGGCGGGTGACGGCGGGACCGGCGCGCGGGGCGCGGTGCTCGCCAGCGTCGCGCGCTGCGAAGACGCTCTCTCGGCCATCCTCGGCCAGGCCGACTTCGACGGGGACACGGGTGACTTCACGCTCTTCCCGGTCAGCGGCGGCGCCAGCCTCGAGGAGGGCCACCTCGTCCTCCCGAGCCCGGAGACCTGGCTCCTGTCGCGAGACATGTTCGTCTTCGGCGACACCGCCGCCTGCGCGGAGGTGGAGCTCACCTTCGCGGAGGTGGAGGACGGAACCGGGTTCCTCTTCGGCCTGCGCGGCACGGAGCACGGAACCTTGCTGCGGCTGAGCCCGGCCGGCCAGGCGCTCCAGCTCACCACCTTCGAGCCCGCCTCCACCCGGGTCGACGCCGCCGCGCTCGCGGTCCCGACCGACGGCGCCACCGCGCGCTTCGTGGTCTTCTCCTTCGTGGGCGAAGGTTACGCGCACGCCGAAGCGCGCCGCCTCGACGACGGCTCCGTCGCCGCGGCCCACGGCCCCTACGGCGGCGCCGCCGAGCCCCTCGCCGTCGAGCTCACCCTCTTCGCGCCCGACGTCGCCCGCGCCCGCGTCGACCGCCTCGCGGTGGGACGCCTCACCCCCGAAGCCCGCGCTCGCCTCGACACCTGGAGCGAGTGAGCTCCGCCTCGGAGCCGCCTGGGAAAGCCCTGGGACGGAGTTTCCTTGTTGCCGAACGCACGTTCCGGCCGCGAGGAGACCGCGATGCGGTCGCTCCAGCCGTGAGAGTCGCGGGAAATTCGAGCCGAACGTGCCTCCGCACGGCCTCGGACCGGCGCCCCAGCCCACGCCGGGCCCGCCCGAGCCCGGTTGGGCAACAAGGAAACTCCGTCCCCAACTCGGCTTCGCGCTGCCACAATGCGCGGGGGCTGCCCGAGCCCGCTTCCACGACGACTGACCGAGACGACGGCAGGCGACGAGCGCAGCAAGGTCGCCGCACGCGCCACCACCTGTGTTCGATCCCGCGGCAGCGGGCGGCCAGCTCGCGCGCAGCGCGAGCGCGAGCCGCAGGGGACCCAGCGCTCCGCGCTGGGGGCGGGGTCGAGCGGAGCGAGGCCCCGGAGTGGGTGGGGGGGCCCCGCGGAGCAGGTACAGCGGCGCGTGCGTAGGGCGCGGATGCGCCCGGAGTCGCGTGCCGTTGTGCCG
>JAYZQJ010000191.1:0-74642 GCA_036149055.1 Myxococcota bacterium
CGGACATGCTGAGCCCGTCGATGGAGCTCGAGGCGGACCTCGGGGTGGACTCGATCAAGCGGGTGGAGATCCTGGCGGCGCTGCGCGAGCGTGCGCCGGAGCTGCCGGAGCTGGACCCGGCGATGCTGGGCAAGCTGCGCACCCTGGCCGAGATCACCGAGGTCCTGCAGGGCTCGGACGCCGCCCCCGCCGCTGCCACTGCCACTGCGGCCGCGGCAGGCGTCGCGAGCGCCGGCGAGGCGAAGGTGAAGGCCGAGGCCCCCGCGCGCTTCGTCGTGCGCTGGGTCGACGCCCCGCTCCCCGGGCTCGCCGCGCGCAGCGTGTTCGACGGGCCGATCGGCGTGTACGGCGCGCCCGCGCTGGCCGACGCGCTCCGGCGCCGAGGGCTCGAGGCGCGGGTGGACGCCCCCGGTCGCGCGGCGGTGATCGTGTCGAGCGACGCGGCCGAGACCTTCCGCTTCGCCCGGGAGCACGCGCCCGGCAGCGCCGCGCTCTACTTCGTGCAGCCGGTGGACGCCGGCGCGGCCGGGCTGGCGCGGACCGTCCGGCTCGAGCACCCGGCGCTGACCGCGCGGGCCATCGTCGGCACCGACGACCTCGAGCGCGTCGCCGACGAGATCGCCTTCGGCGGCGTGACCAGCGAGGTGCGCCTCGACGGGGGCCGCCGGGTCCCGCGGGTGACGCGCGCCGAGTCGGTGACGCCCGCCGCCCGGGTCGAGCCGCCGGTGGTCGTGGCGTCCGGGGGCGCGCGAGGCGTCACCGCGGCTTGCCTCGTCGCGCTCGCGAAGGAGGTCGGCGGCCGCTACCTGCTGCTCGGCCGCACCGCGCTGTCCGAGGAGGGCGAGGTGACGCGCGGCGTCGCCGACGACGCGCTCGAGGCGGCGCTGCTCGAGGACGCGCGCGGCCGCGGCGAGGCGCTCAGCCCGCGCGCGCTCCGCGGCGAGGCGCGGCGGGTGCGGGCTGGCCGCGAGGTGCGGGCGACCCTGGCCGCGCTGCGCGAGGCCGGCGCCGAGGCGCGCTACGCCGCGGTCGACGTCGGAGACGAGGCCGCGGTCCGCGCCGCGCTCGACGAGGCCCGCGGGGCGTTCGGCCCCTTCACCATGCTCGTGCACGGCGCGGGCGTGCTCGCCGACAAGCACCTCGTCGACAAGACCGACGAGGACTTCGCGCGGGTCTACGGCACCAAGGCGGACGGCGCGCGCGCGCTCACCGACGCCCTCGCCGGCGACCCGCTCTCGAGCCTGCTCTTCTTCGGCTCGGTGGCGGCGCGCTTCGGCAACGTCGGCCAGAGCGACTACGCGATGGCGAACGCCGCGCTCGACGCGCTCGCGCTCGCCGAGAAGGCGAAGCGCCCGGACGCCCGGGTCCGCTCGATCGCGTGGGGCCCCTGGGCCGGGGGCATGGTCACCCCGGAGCTCGCCGCGCACTTCGCCGCGCAGGGCGTCTCGCTCATCGACCTCGACGAGGGCGCCCGCGCCTTCGCCCGCGAGGCGCTCTCCGACCCGGCCGAGGCGCCGCTGGTAGTGCTCGGCGCGCCGCTCGCCCGCGGTGAGGATCGGCAGGCCCGCTTCGCCTTCCGGATCTCGCGCGACTCGCACCCCGAGCTCGCCGATCACACGGTCAAGGACGTCCCAGTGCTCCCGGTCGCGCTCGTGCTCGAGCACCTCGCCCGCGCGGCGAGGGCGCTCCGGCCCGACCTCGCGATGGCGCGCTGCCGCGAGGTGAAGGTCCTGCGCGGCGTGCCGCTGACCCGCTTCGACGAGGGGCAGGTCTTCGAGATCGGGCTGTCGCTGCTCTCGAACGGGCACGGCGCCACCTACGCGGCCGAGCTGGCGAGCGCCGACGGGCTGCACTACCGGGCGCAGCTCGACCTGCTGCCCGAGCTCCCCGCCGGCGCCGCGCCGCGCCCCGCGCCCGCCGACATGAGCGCGCGCCCCGGCCCGCTCTACGGCGGCTGCCTCTTCCACGGCGAGCGCTTCCAGGTCATCCGCGCCCTCGACGGCATCGGCGAGGCCGGCGCGGCCGGCACGCTCGTCGGCATGCCCGCGGTGGGCTGGCGCGGCGACGGCTGGCAGGTCGACCCCGCGCTCCTCGACGGCGGCCTCCAGCTCGCCGTGCTCTGGTCGGAGCGCCGCCTCGGCGGAGACACGCTCCCGACCGGCCTCGACGCCCTGCACGTGTACCGCCCCGGCCCGATCGACGGCGAGGTCCGCGCGCTCGTGCACGGCCAGGACGCGGCGAGCGGCCGCGCGCGCTGCGACGTCACCTTCGTCGACGCCGACGGCGAGCCGCTCGCCGAGCTCCGAGGCGTCGAGACCCATCTCTGGCGATGAGCCGACGCGCGCGTCGGCTCCCCGTGCCCTTGCCCATGCCCGCTTCGCACATTCGAGAGCTGCGATGAGCTTCGACCCCATCGCGATCGTCGGCCGCGGCTGCGTGCTGCCCGGCGCGAGCGCGCCCGCCGCGCTCTGGGACCTCGTCGCCGCGGGGCGAGACGCGCTCGGCTCCGTGCCCGAGGGGCGCTGGCGGGTAAACCCGGCGCGCATCCTCACCTCGGATCCGCGCCAGAGCGCCGACCGCGCCTGGTCCGATCGCGGCGGCTACGTGCGCGACTTCCCCGCCGAGGACCGCGACCCCGTGTTCGCCTGGCCGCTCGCGGCGGGGCGGCAGGCGTTCGCCGAGGCGGGGCTCGAGCCGGGTCGCAGGGGCGGCGTCGTCCTCGGCAACCTGTCTTTCCCCAGCGTGTCCCACGCGCGCTACGCGGAGAACCTCTGGCTCGGCCGCCCCCAGGACGTCGACCCCCGGGAGCGCTTCCACTCCAGCCAGCCCGCGGTCGAGCTCGCCCGGTCGCTCCAGCTCGCCGGCGCGCCCAGCTTCTGCCTCGACGCGGCCTGCGCCTCGAGCCTCTACGCCATCCGCCTCGCCTGCGAGGCGCTCCACGACGGCGCGGCCGACGTCATGCTCGCGGGCGCCGTCAACTGCAGCGACGACCTGTTCATCCACGTCGGCTTCTGCGCCCTCGACGCGCTCAGCAAGACGGGCCGCAGCCGCCCCTTCCACCCCGAGGCCGACGGGCTCGTGCCGGGCGAGGGCGCGGCGGTGGTGGCGCTCATGCGCCTCGAGGACGCGCGCGCCGAGGGGCGGCCGGTGCTCGGCGTGATCCGCGGCGTCGGCCTCGCGAACGACGGCCGGGCTCGCGGCTTCCTCGCGCCCTCCGAGGAGGGGCAGGTCCGGGCGATGCGCGCCGCCTACGCGCAGGCGGGGCTCTCGCCCGCCGACATCGCGTGGATCGAGTGTCACGCCACGGGCACCCCGGTCGGCGACGCGGCCGAGATCCGGAGCACGAGCCAGGTCTTCGCGGGCGCCGGCGAGGTGCCGATCGGATCGCTCAAGGCGAACCTCGGCCACCTCATCACCGCCGCCGGCGCGGCCGGGCTGCTCAAGGTGCTCGGCGCGTTCGAGCACGGCCTGCGCCCGCCGACCCCGCACCTCGACCGGGTGACCGACGCGCTCGCCGACGCGCCCCTCCGGGTGGTGCGCGAGCCCGAGCCGTGGACCGGCCCGCGCCGGGCGGCGATCAGCGCCTTCGGCTTCGGCGGCAACGACGCCCACCTGATCGTCGAGGCCGAGGCTCCGC
Source organism: Myxococcota bacterium (assembly GCA_036149055.1). Classification (GTDB taxonomy): domain Bacteria; phylum Myxococcota_A; class Polyangia; order Polyangiales; family Sandaracinaceae; genus JAVJQK01. The sequence continues at coordinate 3,638 of JAYZQJ010000191.1, forward strand.
CAACGCGTCGGGCAACCGAGCGTCGGCCGACGGAGCGTGCGCCGATCGCCGTCGTCGGGGTCGGGGCGCGGGTCGGCACGTTGGAGTCGGCCGAGGCGCTTCGGGACGCGCTCGCGACCGGCCGCGGGAGCCGCCGCGCCGACCGCGTCCGCCTGCCGCTCGAGGGCCTCAAGAGCCCGCCCGCCGATCTCGAGGCGGCGCTCGCCCAGCAGACGATGATCCTCGCGGCGGCGCTCGACGCCGTGCCCGCCGACCTCGATCGCGAGCGCACCGGCGTGCTCGTCGGCATGCAGTGCGACAGCGAGATCGCCCGCTACGGGGCGCGCTGGCGCGAGGGCGAGGCCCGCTTCGCGCCGGTGCTGAAGTCGGCCGGCGTGCTCGGCACGATGCCCAACATCCCGGCGAACCGCCTCAACGCGCAGCTCGACGTGCGCGGGCCCAGCTACACGGTGAGCGCCGACGCGCTCAGCGGGATCCGGGCGCTCGAGATCGCGGCGCGCGCGCTCCGGGCCGGCGAGCTCGAGACGGCGATCGTCGGCGCGGTCGAGCTCTCGGTCGAGCCGGTGCACGCCTCCGCCGCCGCGGCCGTGGGCGTCGAGGATCCGCCCGGCGACGCCGCCGTGGTGCTCGTGCTCGAGCGCCTCGACGTGGCCCGCGAGAAGGGGCGCCCGATCCTCTCGGTGATCGACGACGAGCCCCGCGAGCGGGTCGGCGCGCGCCTCGGCCGCCAGCTCGGTCACGCCCACGCGGCCCGCGGCCTGCTCGAGCTCACCGCGCTCGCGCTCGAGGGCCGGGCGGCGACGCTGCACCTCGAGAGCCTCGGCGGCGAGCGCGCGCGCGTGTCGCTGCGGCCCGACCCCGAGAGCGACGACCCGCCGCTGGTCGCGCCGCCGTCCCGCCGTCACCTCGAGCTGCCCGCGCACCCGCCGAGCCTGCTCGAGCCGCCCTCGACGCTCCCCCGCGCGCCCTCCCTGCCGGCCGCCGATCCGCGCTGGGTCGATGTCCCGCAGGCGGACACGCTGACGACCCGGCTCGAGCCGCCCGCGCCCGCCGCCGCCCCCGTCGCGCCGCCTGCGGCCCAGGTGAGCGGGGATCATCCGCTGCTCGCCCAGCTCCAGGCGCACCAGGCGCAGCTCGCGGCGACCCACGCGGAGTTCCTCGCCACCCAGCAGCGCCTGCACGAGGAGTTCCTCGCCTCCCGAGCGCGCGCGTTCCAGGCCCTGCTCGGCGGGGCCGTGGTCATGCCTCCGAGCGCCGCGCCGCCGCGCTCCGCGCCCACGCCGCCTCCGGCCGCGCCGCCTCCGACCGCGCCGCCGCCTCCGACCGCGACTGTCAGCGCGCCGCCGACTCCGAGCGCGACTCCGCCGACGCCGCCGACTCCGCCGACTCCGCCCACGCCGGCGCCGCCGTCGCGCGAGCCTTCCCGCGGGCTCGCGCCGGCCACCCCGCCGCCCGCGCCGGAGGGGCCGACCTTCGACAAGGCGGCGCTCGAGATCCACGCCGGCGGCCGCATCAGCGAGATCTTCGGTGAGCGCTTCGCGCCGCAGGACGGCTACCGGGTGCAGTGCCGGATGCCGAAGGCGCCGCTCCTGATGGCCGACCGGGTCACCGGGCTGGTGGGGGAGCCGGCGAGCCAGGGCAAGGGCACCGTCTGGACCGAGACCGACGTCACCGCCGACGCCTGGTACCTCGACAACGGGCGCATGCCGCCCGGGCTGATGATCGAGAGCGGCCAGGCGGACCTCTTCCTCATCAGCTGGCTCGGCGCCGACCTGCTCAACCGGGGCGAGCGCGCCTACCGCCTGCTCGGGTGCAAGCTCACCTGGCACCGCTCGCCGCCGAAGGTCGGAGAGACGCTCTCCTACGACATCCACATCGACGGCCACGCCAAGCAAGGCGACGTGCGCCTCTTCTTCTTTCACTACGACTGCCACGTCGGCGGCGAGCCCGCGCTCACCGTGCGGAGCGGGCAGGCCGGCTTCTTCACCGAGGCCGAGCTCGCCGAGTCGGCCGGCGTGATCTGGTCGCCCGAGGAGCAGGAGATCGAGCCGGACGCCCGCCTCGATCCGCCGGCCGTCGAGTGCGCCCGCGATTCCTTCGACGACGCGGCGCTCGAGGCCCTGAGCCGCGGCGACGTCGTCGGCTGCTTCGGCGCCGGGTTCGAGGCCACCCGCTACCACGTCCGCACCCCGAGCATCGCCGCCGGCTACAAGCGGTTCCTCGGGCGGGTCGACGCGTGGGCGCCGCGCGGCGGGCCCTGGGGCCGCGGCTACCTGAAGGCGACCACCCGCATCGCGCCCGACGACTGGTTCTTCGAGGGGCACTTCCACGAGGACCCGTGCATGCCCGGCACCCTCATGCTCGAGGGCTGCCTCCAGGCGATGGCCTTCCACCTGATCGGGCTCGGCTACTCGCTCGACCGGGACGGCTGGCGCTTCGAGCCCATCCCTGACGAGACCTACCAGATGATCTGCCGCGGTCAGGTCACGCCGACCTCGAAGGAGCTCGTCTACGAGGTCTTCGTCGAGGAGCTGCACGACGGCCCGGAGCCCAAGCTCTACGCCGACCTGCTCTGCACCGTCGACGGCCTCAAGGCCTTCCACGCGCGGCGCTTCGGGCTGCAGCTCGTGCCCGACTTCCCGGTCAGCAGCCTCACGCTCCCGAGCGACGACCGCCCCGCCGCGACCCTCGACGGAGTCGTGCTCGACCGCGCCGCGATGCTCTGCTCGGCGTGGGGCCCTCCGTCCGCCGCCTTCGGCCCGCGCTACGCCGCGTACGACGGCGTCCGGCGCCCGCCGCGGCTCCCCGGCCCGCCCTATCACTTCGTCAGCCGGGTCACCCGCTTCGAAGGCGAGGCGTGGACCAAGAAGCCCGGCCCCTCGGTCGAGGTCGAGTACGACGTCCCGCCCGACGCCTGGTACTTCGAGGGCGGGCGCAGCATGCCGTACGCGGTGCTGCTCGAGGTCGCGCTCCAGCCCTGCGGTTGGCTGGCCACCGCGAGCGGCTGCGCGCTCGGGCGCGAGGTCGACGTCCGCTTCCGCAACCTGGACGGGGAGGGCGAGGCCCTCGCCGAGGTCCTCCCGAGCGCGGAGCGCCTGACGACCACGGCCACGCTGACCTCGGTGAGCGACACCGCCGCGATGTCGATCGTCTCCTTCGACGTCGTCACCCGCGCGGGCGACACCGAGGTGCTGCGCCTGAAGACGGTCTTCGGCTTCTTCCCGGAGGCCGCCTTCGAGGCGCAGGCCGGCTTGCCCATCGGCGACACGCATCGCCGCCTGTTCGAGGCCACCGGCGGCGCGCCCACCCACCCGCTGCCCGGCCGCGGCCGGCTGGAGCTGCTCTCCGAGGTGCCTTACCTCGACGTCTCCGGCCTCGGCGAGGCGCGGGCCGAGCGCCCGGTCGATCCGGGCGACTGGTTCTTCCGCGCGCACTTCTTCCAGGACCCGGTCCAGCCCGGCTCGCTCGGCCTCGAGGCGATGCACCAGCTCCTGCGCCTGGTGGCGGCCGAGAAGGGCCTGACCGACGGCATGGTCGCGCCCGACTTCAGCCCGCTCGACGGCCCGCACCGCTGGAAGTACCGCGGCCAGGTCCGCCCCACCGCGGAGCGCGTCGCCGTCACCCTCGCGACGACGAAGATCGAAGGCCGCCGCATCGAGGCCGACGCCTCCTTCTGGGTCGACGGCAAGCGCATCTACGAGGCGACGCTGGGCACGACCGCGATCGACGCCGCCTCGCGCGAGGGCGTGCGCGCCTTGTGGCGCCGCTTCCTCGGCGTGGGCGAGTGGCTCGGCGAGGACGTCTACCTCGGCCTCTTCGATCGCTTCGTCGGCGAGGTCCACGTCGCCGACGTCCGGGCCCTGCGCGGCCGGCCGGCGCTCTACGTGGCCAACCACCAGACCGCGATCGAGACCCTGATGTTCTCGCTCCTCGGTGGCGCGATCAGCGGCGTGCCGATGGTCACCCTCGCCAAGGCCGAGCACCGCGAGAGCTGGTACGGCGAGCTGCTCGCCTGGCTCTTCGCGCACCCGGACGTGACCGAGCCGGAGCTCACCCGCTACTTCGACCGCGGCGACCCGGCGGCGCTCCCCGCGCTCCTCGAGAGCGTGCCCATCGATCGCTCGATCTTCCTGCACGGCGAGGGCACCCGCGCGACGTCGGCCGGCCAGCCCCTCGGCCCGATGAGCGGCGTGCCCCTCGACCTCGCGATCGCCCGCGGCCTGCCGGTCGTCCCCGTCCGCTTCACCGGCGGCCTCCCGCGCGAGGGCGAGCTCAAGCGCGACTTCCCGGTGGGCATGGCGCGCCAAGACGTCTTCCTCGGCGCGCCGATCGAGGCGGCGGCCCTCGCCGCGCTCCCCTACAAGGAGCGCGTGTCCCGCGTCTCCGCCGCCATCGCCGCGCTCGGCCCCCGAGAGGACGCCCCGAACGCCCCCCAGCCCGAGCTCCCCGACGCCGCTCCCCGCGCCGTCCTCGCGAGCCTCGTCGACCCGGCGTCGATCCCCGACGACCCCTGGGGCCGACGCCTCCGCGCGCTCCTCAAGGGCGCGGGCGACGGGTGAAGTAGAGGTCCCAGGAGCCGCTGCGGCGGTCCTGCCAGATCAACAGTTCGCCCTCGGAGACGAGGTGGCGCTGCTCGGCCGGGTGACGCGTGACGAGGATGCCCGGTCCGCCGGGCTGGCCGATGCCCACGTCCCAGTTGCCGCGCTCGAAGCTGCGGTAGCCGACATGGATCGAGCCGCGGCTCTCTACGATCTGCGCGCCCGGCCCGCTCGCCCAGGTGGTGGGCGGCTGAGGGCTCAGCACGTCGAACCAGGTGCACAAGACCTCCCAGTCCGACGTCTCCGAGGGCGCCGGACCGGTGACCCGGGCGCCGTCGCTCCAGCAGTTGCCCGCCAGGCTGAAGACCGGCGGCGTGTCGTGGCTCAGCGGCACGTGGTTCGGTGTCGCGAACGAGTAGTAGGTGAAGGCCTCGCTCCAGTCCGTGTAGTGGATGCGAGGGGTCCCCGAGTCGTCGGACAGATAGAGCAGCGTCGGAATGCTGCTCTGCCCGTGGGTGAAGGCTCTCTGGTCGTACCCTCTCCCGCCGGGAAAGTGGATGGGAGACGTCGAGGCGCCGGTGGCGCGCGCGATGTGTGCGCCGTGGACCATCAGGTCCCAGTCGCCTCCTCGTCGCTCGCTCCAGAAGACGTGGCCGCCGCGTGCGGTGGGGTCGTCGCTCTCCCCGCTCCCCAGCTCCATCTCGGCGCCGGTCGCGAGGTCGTAGCGATAGACGCGCCGCGCCGCGCCGACGCCCCGCGCGTAGGCCACGAGGTCGCCCCCGATCGACGGCTCCCCCTCGTCCTCCGGCGTGTCGGTGAGGCGCGTCGTCGTCCCCGCCGCCAGGTCGTGCACGAAGACGTCGAAGTTGCCGTGCTCGTTCGAGAGGAAGGCGACGCGATCGCCCGAGACGGCGGGGGCGACGAGATCCCACGAAGCGGTGAGCAGGGGCTGGCCGTCGACGCAGGCCTCGTCGACCCGGCCGTCGCAGTCGTTGTCGAGGCCGTCGCAGGCGAGCGCGTCGGTCTCGGCCGGCGCGTAGTCCGGGCCCCACTCCTCCGCCCCGCACGGCCCGAAGGCGCCGTCGGTGCAGCTCCGAGTGGCGGCCCCGCAGACCCCGACGCCACCGCAGCGCGGCCCCGACAGGTCCTCGTCGACGTCGCCGTCGCAGTCGTCGTCGACGCCGTCGCAGCGCTCGGCCGCGGGCCCGGTCGACCCCTCGCACGCGCCCCACGCCCCGTCCACGCAGCGCTGAGACCCGGGCGCGCACGCGCCGACGTCGGTGCCGCAGGGCCGCGCCTCACCGTCGACGCAGGCGCAGCCCTCGTCGGTCGCCCCGTCGCAGTCGTTGTCGAGCGCGTCACACCGCGCCTCGGTCGCTTCGTAGGCGGGCCCGCCCACGCACTCGAGCCGCCCGTCCACGCACTCCGCGACCGCGCCGGCGCACACCCCGACCGCGGGCTCGCAGGCGGCCCTCGGGACCGCCTCGTCGACCCGCCCGTCGCAGTCCTCGTCGCGCCCGTCGCAGGTCTCGTCGGCCGGGGCGACGCCGCCCTCGCAGTCACCCCAGCGCCCGTCGGCGCCGCAGCGCTGCGTCCCCGGGCGACAGGTGCCCTCGTTCGAGCCGCACCGGCGCTCCGCCCCGGCCGCGCACTCGCAGCCTTCGTCCACCCGGCCGTCGCAGTCGTCGTCGAGGCCGTCGCACCGCGGCTCTTCGGGCTGGGGGTCCGGGCAGGCGTCCTGCGTCGACGAGGCGTCGGGGCCAGGATCGTCGATGTCGGGGGCGTTGCACGCGCCGAGCGCCATGCCGATGGCGAGGAGCGAGAAGGTGCGCATGGCGGTGGCCTGCGCAACTCGTGTGCCGCGCTCGAGCGGAAGTCGGGACTGAAGGGAGGGGGGCTGCATCATTCTCCTCAAGGGCGGGGGCGACGGGTGAAGTAGAGGTCCCAGGTGCCGCTGCGGCGGTCCTGCCAGATCAGCAGCTCGCCCTCGGATACGAGGTGGCGCTGCTCGGCGGGGTGGTCGGTGATCAGGACGCCCGGGCCGCCGCGCTGGCCGATGCCCACGTCCCAGTTGCCGCGCTCGAAGCTGCGGTAGCCGACGTGGATCGAGCCGCGACTCTCGACGATCTGCGCGCCGGGCCCGCTCGCCCACACCTCGGTCCCCCGCACGTGGAGGGCGTCCCAGCGCGCGCAGTGGACCTCCCAGTCGGCGGTCTCGGCGGGGGCGCCGCCGCCGACCCGGGCGCCGTCGGTCCAGCAGTCCCCCGCGAGGTTGTGGATGGGCGGCGTCGCGTCCCAGATCGCGAGGCTGTAGCCGATGCCGTAGTGGAAGTGCTCCGCGTATTCCGCGTAGTGCGGGAGCACGTCGCCGGTGGCGTCGCTCAGGTAGAGCGCGAACCCGGCGGAGCGCCGGACGAGCTGCGGTGCGATCTGTCGTCCCGGCCAGCCCAACGGCTGGTGCAGGGTGGTGCGCGCTCCAAAGCGGGGCGGCAGCCACGCGCCGCCGACCATGAGGTCGCGCCGTCCGCCGCCGACGTCCTCCGACCAGACCACGACGTGGCCGCTGGAGTCGACCGTCGGGCCGTCGCTCTCCACCGTCGACAGCGGGGTCTCGACGCCGGTCGAGAGATCGAACCGGAGGGCGCGCGAGGCGCTGCCGGCGCCGCGGGTGTAGACCACGACGTCGCCCCCGAGGGTGGGCGGGCCCTCGTCCTCGGGGGTGGTGGTGAGCCGCGTCTTCAGGCCGGTGGCCAGATCGAAGACGAAGACGTCGGCGTTGCCGTGCTCGTTCGAGAGGTAGGCGACCCGGGAGCCCGACACCGACGGGGCTTGGAGATCCTCGGGGCCGGTGAGCAGCGGCGCGCCGCCCGGGCAGCTCTCGTCGACGAAGCCGTCGCAGTCGTCGTCGAGGCCGTCGCATCGCCCGCCGCTCGCCTCGTCCTCGACGTAGTCGGCGCCGTACTCGTCGTGGCCGCACGCCCCGAAGCCGAGGGCGCCGCGGCAGGTCGCGCGCGCGTCGCCGCAGACGCCGGCGGAGAGGGGGCAGACCGGGCCGACGAGCTCCTCGTCCACCACGCCGTCGCAGTCCTCGTCGGTCCCGTCGCAGGTCTCGGTCTCGGGGTGGATGGCGCCCTCGCAGGCGCCCCACGCGCCGTCGAGGCAGCGCTGCACGCCGCCTTCGCAGGCCCCGACCTCGAGGCCGCAGCGCTGCGAGGTCCCCTCCCGACAGGCGCAGGTCTCGTCGATGGCGCCGTCGCAGTCGTCGTCCCGGCGGTTGCATACCTCGGCCGTCGGGCCGACCGCCCCGACGCACGCGCTCCACGCGCCGTCCCGGCAGCGCTCCACGCCGGGCAGACACTCGCCCATCGCCTCGCCGCAGGGCCGCTCCTCCCCGTGCCGGCAACCGCAGCCCTCGTCGGTCTCCCCGTCGCAGTCGTTGTCGAGGCCGTCGCAGGCCGTCTCGACCGGCTGGTGGTCGCGGCCGTAGTCGCAGGTGGAGGCGCCTTCGACACAGCGAGGCACCGCGCCACGGCACACGCCCTCGTCGAGGCAGGCGGCCGGCGCGCAGCCGGCGTCCGGCTCGCCCGCGTCGGAGCCCGCGAATTCGTGGACGGAGTGGCACCCGGTCGCGAAGACGAGGGCGGCGAGGAGGGGGAGCGGTCGCGCCATGACCGCTGCGCCGACGCAAGCTTCGTACCTGCATGGCAAGGAGGTTGTCGGCGTGACGGGTCTCGGCAGCGGGGCCGTTCACGGCGACCCTCGGCCCTGGTACCGTGGGCGGATGAGCGCTCCGTTTCGCGCCACCGTGCGCCAGGTCTATCGGCTCAACGACACCCAGCTCGTCGTGCTGCGCGACGGCTACGAGGGCGACGTGGGGCCCGGGGACGAGATCGAGCTGCAGCTCCAGGAGGGCACGGCGAAGGCCAAGGTCGTCGACCTCGCGTGGGGGAGCGCGTTCCAGGCGACCGAGCCGCCGCTGACCCTGATCGTGAAAGGCCTCCCCGAGGGCGCGGAGCCCGCCGAGGAGGCCTGGGTCAAGACCTCGAGCTGACGTCGGTCTTACTGGGCCGGGGGCTCCGGCAGGCTGCTCGGCATGACGCTGTTCAGCTCGGAGAAGCCGATGGTGTAGCCCTCGGTGTTGCCGGTGAAGGTGCCGACGTAGACCGCGTAGGTGCCCGCGTTGAACTGGCCGACGATGAGCGGGTCGAGGCCGGTGCCGTTGCCGTCGTCGTTGCAGCGCCAGGTGCCGTCCGGGCCGCGGATGGCGAGCGTGGTGTCGTGCGCCGAGTTCACCATCACGCGCAGGTTGTTGAAGTTGCTGGTCAGGGTGACGTTGTGCTGCGGCTGGGCCGGGATGCGGCCGGCGTTGCAGTTCTGATCGAAGCTGTTCGCCATGGTCGAGCCGCCCGCGGTGCCCTGGGCGGTCTGCGGGTCGGGCATGAAGCCCGGGGTGAGCGACACGTTCGGCGTGGCCGAGCCGGGCTGGGGGCCGGTGGCCGGCTGCGTCGGGGGAGGGGTCGGGGGCTGCACCGGCGCGGTGGGCGTCGGGGCCACCGGCGGGGCGTCGTCGTCGTCGTCACCACCACAAGCGATGATGGCGCCGAGGATCATCCAGGCCGCGGCGATGCGCAGACCCTTCGCTAGCTTCGTCTTCATCGGTACCTCGGGAGAATGAGAGGCGGGGATTGTGCCCGACGGGGCTCCCCTCGTCTCCCGAATTTCACGGGGTGGTCGGAGCGGGGGCCGCGAGCTCGCCGTCCGTGATCCAGGTGGACGCGTCTCGCGGGTCCTCGCCGGGGCCCGGGCCGAAGGTGCCGCCGATCGAGAGGCTGACCGTCGGGTAGAGGAGGTAGGGCGCGTCGATCCACATCCACTGTCCCTCGAGCGCGAGGCTCACCTCGTCGGTCATCTGGAGCCGCGCCTCGGCGCCCACCGCCACGACGAAGTGACCGAGGACCGACGTCGCCGGCTGGCCGAAGGCCGTGTCGAGGCTGGGCTGGCTGCGCACGCCCAGGGTGCCGGTCAGGCGGACCGCCTCGCCGAGCCAGCGCGAGGCCGAGAGGTTCGCGCCCACCAGGAAGTTCACCCGGAGCTCGTCGCTCTCCGGGCCGGAGCACGGGACGACCTCGCCGGAGGAGTCGGTGCAGTCGCTGAAGACGGCCTCCTCCCACCGGATCGGCAGGATCGCGAAGCCTCCCTCGAGGCCGGCGGCGAGCAGGGTGCGGCCGTGGTCCAGGGGGAGGGTGAGCGTCGGATCCGCGAGCCCGTACCAGCCGGCGAGGCCCGGCGGCCGATGCGGGTCGCGGCTGATCCGCAGGGCGCCGGCGTCGAGGAACGAGCCGTAGTGGACGCGCATCGTGAAGTGCTCGTGCAGCCGGATGCCGGCCGCGCCCTCGATCTGGGCGCGGGGCACGTAGACCGCGGCGCTGCCGGAGGCCGTCGACGGCTCGACGTCGGTCTGGACCAGGACCCGACCCCGGACCTCCACGCGACCGCGAGAGGGCGCCGGCGTGGGGTTGGCGGGGAGCGGCACGAGCTGCGATCGGAGGGTGCCGCAGCCGGACGCGAGGAGGAGCAAGGTGAAAGCCAAGTGAGCACGCATGCCGGCGGCGATTGCGAACCGCGTGCCGCGCCGGGAGCGTGCCGCTCGGCCGTGTCAGCCCGTGCCAGGGCCGGGGGCGGCGTGAAGCACGCTCACCCGGTCTGGGCTTCGTCGTCGTCGTCGCTCGTGATCAGCCGCAGCGCCTTCGTGCGCATGCCGCTGACCCGGCGGGCCGAGAAGGGGAGCTCGTCGGCGGTCGCGTAGCGCATCACCCGGCCCGGGTCGGTCTCGGCGCGGCCGAGGTACCAGCCCTGGAGGAGGTCGACGCCGAGGCCGGCGGCGGCCTGCGACTCTCCGACCGTCTCGATGCCCTCCGCGACCACCTGGGCGCCGGTGGTGGAGGCGAAGCGGCAGAGCAGATCCACCAACCGCTGCTTCCGGGGCTCGCGGTCGAGGTCGCGGGTGAGGCTCATGTCGAGCTTCACGATGTCGGGGTCGATGTCGGCGAGCGCGGCGAGGGAGCTCGCGCCGGCCCCGAGATCGTCGACCGCGATCCGGAAGCCCGCCTCGCGCAGGCGCCCCACCGAGGCCGCCCAGCCGGGGCGGCCGATGAGCGACGAGCGCTCGGTGATCTCGAGCACCACCCGGCGCGAGAACGCGCGCAGCGGACCCATGCGGATCATCAGCGCCTCCGCGTCGGTCAGCTCGTCCGGGTGGAGGTTGAGGAAGAGCTGGGTCGGCGCCGGGACCTGCGAGAGCCAGCGGGCCGCCGCGTGGGCGACCGCCCGACCGAGCGCGTGCACCGCGCCGTGGGCCTCGGCCGCCGCCAGCACCTGCTCGGGCCCGGTGAGCACGTCGCAGTCGCAGCGCAGCAGCGCCTCGAAGGCCACCGTGCGCCGGTCGCTGGCCCGCACGATCGGCTGGAGGCCCAGGGAGATTCCGTCCCGCGCGATCAGCGCCTCGAGCGCGCGCCCCTGCTCCCGGTGGGCGGCGTCGCGGGCCCGGGCCCAGCGGAGGCCGGCCCGCTCGGCGGTGTCGATCGCCTCGCGCACCGCGGACACCAGGTCCTTCGGGTGCACGGGTTTCTGAATGATCTTGGCGACTTCGCCGCGGTTGACCGCGTCGACCATCACGTCGACGTCCAGCGCGCCCGAGACCAGCAGGCGCACCATCGAGGGCTGCACGTCCCGGAGCCGGGCGAGCACGCTCAGGCCGTCGAGCCCGGGCATCCGGTAGTCGACGAGGGCCACGCTGAGGGACTCGCTCTTGGCGATGCGGAGGGCCTCGACCCCGCTCGCGGCGCCGACGGTCTCGAAGCCGGCGCGACGGAGCACCTGCTGGATCGTCCTTCGAACGAGATCGTCGTCGTCCACCACCAGGATCGAATGCATGGCTCTCCTCACATCGACGGAGGGGTGAAGAACTTGACCTCCCGCCATCGGGACGTCCCCGCTCCCTCACATCGAGCCTTCGCCCCGCTGGGGCGCCACACAAGTCCACTGGATCGGACGCGTCCGCGGCGTCGGGCTTTCCCTGGCACGTCGAGATCGTTTTCCATCGGGGTGCGTAGCCTTTTTCGCACTTTGAACTCTCACGTCGTCGCGTTGCGCGGAGCCCCCGTCTTCGGCTAGCGTCGCCGCCCAGTTCCGGGAGGGGTGAGGTGCGCGCACGCGCAGGCCCGCCCTTCTCCGAGGAGGCTTTCACGTGACGAGCAGTATCTCCGGTCTCTACCGGCTCACCCTCGAGGAGCGTCGCGAGCGCATCCGGCGGGCCACGGGCCTCGACGCCGACGCGCTCGGTCGGCTCGAGCCCGACGACGGGCTCTCCGGTGCCCAGGCCGATCGCATGGTCGAGAACGCCCTCGGGGTGTTCGGTCTGCCCTTCGGCGTCTGCGTCAACATGCAGATCGACGGCCGCGACGTGCTCGCGCCGATGGTGGTCGAGGAGCCGAGCGTCATCGCCGCGTGCTCCTACGCCGCCAAGCTCCTCCGGGCCGGCGGCGGCGTCGAGGCGGAGTGCAGCGAGCCGCGCGTCATCGGGCAGCTCCAGCTCATGGAGGTCGCGGACCCGAAGGCGGCCACCGAGGCGATCCTCGGCGCCGAGGAGGAGCTGCTCGCGCTCGCCAGCGCCGGGCACCCGCGCCTCGCCAAGGCCGGCGGCGGCGCCCGGGCGATCCGGGTCCGCGAGCTGCCGCGCATCGAGGCGGACGATCCCTGCGGCGACATGCTCGTCGTGCACCTCTCGGTCGACGTGCGCGACGCGATGGGCGCCAACGCGGTGAACTCGATGTGCGAGCGGATCGCGCCCCGGGTGGCCGAGCTCAGCGGCGGCCGGGTCGCGCTGCGCATCCTCTCGAACCTCACCGACGAGCGCACCGTCACGGTGGTGGGCCGGGTCCCGTTCTCGCTGCTCGACGGCAAGGGCACGGCCAACGGCGAGGAGCTCGCCAAGCGCATCGAGGAGGCCAGCGTCTTCGCCGAGCGCGACCCCTACCGCGCCTGCACTCACAACAAGGGCATCATGAACGGCGTCGACGCGGCGCTGATCGCCCTCGGCCAGGACTGGCGCGCGGTCGAGGCCGGCGCGCACGCCTACGCCGCCAAGGACGGCCGCTACACCGCGATGGCGCGCTGGCGGGTCGAGGACGGCCACCTCGTGGGCCGCATGACCATCCCGCTCGCGGTCGGCACCGTCGGGGGCGTGGCCAAGTCGCACCCGGTCGTCGCCGTGGCCCGCGACATCGCGCAGGCGAGCTGCGCCGAGGACGTGGCCAAGCTCTGCGCCGCGGTCGGCCTCGCCCAGAACCTGGGCGCGCTCCGGGCGCTCGCCGCCGAGGGCATCCAGCGCGGGCACATGCGCCTGCACGCCCGCAACGTCGCGATCGAGGCGGGCGCCGCCGAGCACGAGGTGCTCGAGGTGGCCAAGCGCATCGCGGACGCCGGTCAGGTCAACGCGCGGCACGCCGCCGCGGTCATTCGCGAGATCCGCGGCGCGGGGGCGGCCGAGCCGGCCCCGATCGCGATCGCCGCCCGGGCGCCGAGGAAGCGCCCCCCCACCCCGGCGACGCCGCCGATCGAGACGATCGAGGAGGACGAGATGAGCGAGCTGCGACCCATCGAGCACGAGCTCGGAGGCACGATCCTGGTCACCGGCGCGGCCGGACACCTCGGCGCCAACCTGGTGCACCGGCTCCTCGAAGAGGAGGGCGTGCGGGTTCGCGTGCTGCTCCGCGAGGGCTCGAACAACGCGGCGATGGACGGCCTCCCGGTCGAGCGCGTGTACGGCGATCTCCGCGATCGCGACGCGCTCGGGCCGGCGGTCGAGGGCTGCCGCTACGTCTTCCACGCGGCCGCGCAGCTCTCCACCGTGGAGCCGACCCCCGAGATCCGCCGCGAGGTGTGGGAGAGCAACGTGCTCGGCACCCGCAACGTGCTCGCCGCCGCCCGCGAGGCGAACGTCGAGCGCGTCGTCGTGACCGGCAGCTTCAGCGCGACCGGCTACGACCTCGACGACCCGAGCGTGGCCGGCGACGAGTCGATGCCGTTCTGGCCCTTCGACGACTCGCTCCCCTACGTGCACAGCAAGGTGCTCACCGAGCACGAGACGCTGAAGGCCTGCGTCGAGGGCCTCGACGCGGTCATCGTGACGAGCTGCGCGTTGCTCGGCCCGCACGACCACAAGCCGTCGCGCATGGGCCAGACGCTCATGGACTTCGCGAACGGCAAGATGCCCGCCTACATCCCGGGCGGCTTCTCGTTCGTCGCCGCGCGCGACATCGTCGAGGGTCACATCCGCGGCCTCCAGCGCGGCGCGACCGGCCAGAAGTACATCATCGCCACCCAGTACGTGGAGGTGGACGAGCTGATGGGCATCTTCGAGGAGGTCAGCGGTCACCCGCGGCCGAAGCTCCGCCTGCCGGTCGGCGTGATGGCCCCGGTGGCCGAGGTCTCGAGCTTCGTGCTCGGCAACTTCTTCCCGAAGAAGCCGCAGCGCCTCACCCCCGCCGCGGTGAAGATCCTCAACCAGCGTCGCCGCGCCAGCTTCGAGCGGGCCCGCCGCGAGCTCGGCTACGAGCCGACGAGCATCCGCCAGGCCGTGCACGAGGCCTACGCCGACTTCGCGCGCCGCGGGCTCGTCCCCGCCCGCGAGGGCACCACCGAGGCGCCGGTCACCGAGCGCAGCGAAGAGAGCCGCGCCCGCGCGGCCACCGGGAGCTGAGCCATGGCCGAGACGTACGACGCCGAGGTGGCGATCATCGGCGCCGGCCCGGCCGGCACCGCCGCGGCCGCGCACCTCGCGAGCCTCGGGATCGACGACGTGGTCCTCGTCGACCGCCACGACTTCCCGCGCGACAAGACCTGCGGCAGCGGCATCTCCCCCAAGGGGATCAAGGTGCTCAAGGAGCTCGGCATCTGGGAGGAGGTCGAGCCCCACGCCTACTGGATCCGCGGCATCCGCATCGTCACGCCGGGCGGCCGCGACAGCTGGCAGTCGGCCGGCGACGTCGCCGAGGCCGTGGTCTGCCACCGCCGCACCCTCGATCACATCCTCTGGAAGAAGGCCGTCTCGGGCGGCGTGCGCTTCCTGCCCAACTTCGACGCCGCCGAGGCGATCGAGGAGGGCGGGCGCATGGTCGGCTTCAAGGCCCGCGACGGCCGCGAGGTCCGCGCCCGCTACACCCTGATCGCCGGCGGCAGCCACTGCCGCGTCGGCCTGCCGGAGCTCCGGCCGCGCCGCACCATCCAGGCGATCATGGGCTGGTGGGACGACGCGGACTTCAAGCCGCACCACGTCGAGATGATCTTCGACCGGATGATCGAGCCCTACTACGGCTGGCTCTTCCCGGAGTCGGAGACGCGGGTGAACATCGGCATCACCTACGAGGATCCGCCCGGCGAGAAGAAGCACGCGCGGAAGCTCTTCCAGCAGTTCCTCGACAAGTACTACGGCGAGCGCCTCGCCAACGCGACGCAGGTCGGCGGCTGGAAGGGCCACCCGGTGGTCTGGAGCTACAAGATCGACAGCCTCACCGCGCCCGGCCGCGTCGCGATCGGGGAGTCCGGGCTGATGACCCACCCGGCGACCGCCGAGGGCATCTACCAGGGCATGCGCTCCGGCATGCTCGGCGCCGAGGCCGTTCACTCGATCCTCCGCCGCGGCGTGGCCGAGCAGGAGGCGGGCGCGATCTACGAGCGCGAGTGCAAGAAGGCGTTCCAGCTCTCCTTCTGGGGCGGCGGCGTCTTCCGCAAGATGGTGCGCACCGACGCGCTCGACTGGGCGGTCGCGATCGGCGAGCAGCCGATGGTGCAGTCGGTCACCGCGAAGCTGATGGCGGCCATGTGATGACGCCGCGGTACGACGTCGGGATCGTCGGCGCGTCGGTCGCCGGGTGCACCACCGCGCTGGCGTGCGCGAAGGCGGGGGCGCGCGTGCTCCTGCTCGAGGCCGACCCGAACGAGGCGGCCGCGCAGCACGTCGGAGCGTGGCTCCACCCGGACGCGATGGACGCGCTCGAGGGCCTCGGCGTCGACCTCGTGCCCCCCGTGGGCTACCCGACCGGCAAGGGCTACGTGCTCTTCCCGGAGGACGGCACCGAGGCCGTGGTCCTGCCGTACTCGGTGGGCCGCTTCGGCTTCTCGCTCCCGCAGGGCCTCCTGGTCGAGACGCTGCGGCAGCACTGCGACGCCGACGAGGCGGTGACCCTCCGCTCGCCGGTCCGCGCGAGCCGCGTCGACGCGGGTACGCTCACCTGGCAGGAGCGCGGCCGCCCGCGCAGCGCCCGGGTCGAGCACGTCGTCTTCGCCGCCGGCGCGGACGTGCAGCCGATCAAGCGCGGCGCCGGCTACGTCTTCGGCGCGATCGAGCGGCCGCCGACGCACCGCATCGCCAGCCTCGATCTGGTGGGCGCGACGCTGCCCTTCGAGGGCTTCCGACACGTCTTCGTCGGCGGCTGCGGCGTCGCGATCGCGCACCGCGTCGGCCCGGCCACCGTGCGCCTGGCGCTCGACGTGCCGCTCGGCTTCCGCGTGCCCCGCGAGGGCGGCGTGCAGCTGCTCGAGGCCTACGCGCCGTCGCTGCCGGAGGAGCTCGCCCTGCCCTTCGCCGAGGCGCTGCGCCGCGGGGCGCCGTCCTGGTCGCACGGCCGCATCCAGCCGCGCGGCAACATGATCCGCGGGGGCATCGCGCGGGTCGGCGACGCCGCCGGCAGCCTGCACCCGCTCACCGCGGCCGGCCCGAGCCTCGCGATCGCCGACGGCGTCGCCTTCGCCGAGTCCCGCTCGCCGGCCTCGTTCGCGCGCAAGCGCCGCCGCGACACCCGCCTCCCCGAGGCGATCGCGATCGGGCTCGCCGAGGTGCTGACCGACGAGGCGCCGGAGAGCGTCGCCATCCGCCGCGCGATGTACAACATGTGGCGCGACGATCCGGGCGAGCGGCTCCGCACGATGAGCTACATCGCCGGCGAGAACGAGGGGCTGCTGCGCTTCGGCGGCTCGTGTCTCCGGGTCATGCTCTCGAGCGCGGCCCGGGTGGCGAAGAGCGGCGCCCGCGGCGAGCTGCGCCACGCGCACCGGACCGGCTCGGCGCTGCTCGAGCGCATCGGCTGGATGGTCGGCGGCGCGCTCGGCTGGAGCGATCTCCTGCCCGACGCCTTCGCGGAGAAGCTCGAGGCGCGCGGCACCACGCGCTACCTCGGCGCGCTGCACCACACCGGCGAGGCCGAGGTCGTCGGGCTGCCCGCCCGGAGCGGCGGCGCGTCGTCGATCCAGACCGCGCTCGCGCGCGGCGCCCAGGCGCTGGTGAACGAGCAGGCCGAGGACGGCTCCTTCGAGGGGGAGGTCGTCTGGTGCCCGATGCTCGCCGCGCAGTACGTGCTCGCCTCGCACGTGATGGACCGGCCGATCGATCCCGAGCGTCGGCGGCTGCTCCTGCGTCACTTCGAGGACACGTTGCTGCCCGGCGGCGCGTGGGGCCTGCACGAGAAGAGCGAGCCCTACCTCTTCGTCACCACGCTCGTGTACGTCGCGGCCCGGCTCCTCGGGGTCGACAAGGACGACGCGCTCATCCGCGAGGCGAAGGCGTTCATCCGTCAGGAGGGCGGCGCGGTCGGCATCCCGAGCTGGGGCAAGCTCTGGCTCGCGCTCGTCGATCTCTACGCCTGGGAGGGCGTCAACCCGGTGGTGCCCGAGCTCTGGGCGACGCCGCGCTGGCTGCCGATGCACCCGAGCCGCTACTACTGCCACACCCGGCTCATCTACATGGGCATGGCCGCGCTCTACGGCGGGCGCGTGCGGCGCGAAGCGAACGCGACCATCCGCTGCGTGCGCGACGAGATCTTCCTCCAGCCGTACGGCGAGATCGACTTCGACGCCGCGCGCGAGACCCTCCGCGAGGGGGACGTGCACGACGCGCCGGGGCCGCTCCTGAAGCTGAGCTACCGGCTCCTCACCCGCTTCGAGCAGGCCAAGTCCGACGGCCTCCGGCAGAGGCTCCTCGGCGAGCTGCGCGACAAGATCCGCTACGAGCTCCGCTCGACGCACTACACCTGCATCTCGCCGGTCAGCGGCATGCTCGGCCTCCTCGCGCTCCACGCGAACGACCCGTCGGATCCCGACCTCGTGAAGGGGCTCGAGGGCTTCGAGGGCTGGATCTGGGAGGACGAGCAGGAGGGCGCGCGCATCGCCGGCGCCCGGAGCGCGACCTGGGACACCGCGTTCGCCGCCCAGGCGCTCGCGGCGGCCGCGGGTCACGTGGACGTCAGCGCGCCCCTCGAGCGCGCCGACGCCTTCCTCGCCAGCCAGCAGATCCGGCGCGGCACCGGCCTCGAGGGGCAGCACGACCGGCTCGACCCGACCGGCGGCTACTGCTTCGCCGGCGTCTGGCACGGCTGGCCGGTCAGCGACTGCACCGCCGAGGCGATGCTCGCGCGGCTCCACAACCCGGCCGCGAAGCCGAGCGCCCGCGCGATGGAGCAGGCGGCCGAGTTCGTGCTGCGCTGCCAGAACGCCGACGGCGGCTTCGGGAGCTACGAGGCGCGGCGGCACGCGCGGCTCTCGATCGACTGGCTCAACCCGAGCGAGATGTTCGGCGCGTGCATGACCGAGCGCTCCTACGTCGAGTGCACCGCGTCGTGCGTGCAGGGCCTCGCCGCCTTCCGCGAGCGCTACCCGGACCGGCTCCGCGGGCGCGTCGACGCGGCGATCGAGGCCGGCGTCGCCCGCCTCCGCGCCGAGCAGCGCGCCGACGGCTCCTTCGAGGGCATGTGGGGCGTCAACTTCATCTACGGGACGCTCTTCGGGGTCCGCGGGCTGCTGGCCGGCGGCGTGCCCTGCACCGACCCGCAGATCCGCCGCGCCTGCGCGTGGCTGCTCGAGCGCCAGCGCCCCGACGGCGGCTGGGGCGAGCACTTCGCGAGCGTGCTCGAGGGCCGCTACGTGGAGCACGAGGAGGCGCAGGTCGTGCAGACCGCGTGGGCGCTGACCTGCCTGCTCGAGGCCGAGGAGCCGGACTTCGCGGCGCTCGAGCGCGCGGCCCGGCTGCTCGCCCGGACCCAGCGGTCCGACGGAACGTGGCCGAAGCAGGATCCCGAGGGGATCTTCTTCCACACCGCGCTCCTCGAGTACCGCCTCTACCGCGCATACTTCCCGCCCTGGGCGCTCGGGCTCTTCGCGAGCCGCGCCGAGGCCAGGGCCGCCTGGACCGAAGGGGGCCGCGCCGAGCGCCGCCCCGCCATCGTCTGAGAATTCTGTCGTCGAGCCGTACCGATGCAGTCCAAGGAGCAGTCATGAACCGCAGCAGCTACGACGTCGTCGTCGTCGGAGCCGGGCCCGCCGGGTGCGGCGCCGCGCTCGCTCACGCCCGCCGGGGCGCCTCCGTGCTCGTGGTCGAGGCCGACCCTCGCGCCGCGAAGCGCTTCGCCGGCGAGTGGCTCCACCCCACCGGCGTCGCCGTGCTCGACGCGCTCCGGGTCGGCCGCCTCGAGCAGGCGAGGGCCCGCGCGGGCTACGGCTTCGTCATCTTCCCCGACGACGGCAGCGAGCCGATCGAGATGGCCTACACCGAGGGCGTCGCGCTGAGCGCCGAGCACCACGCGATCGTCGAGGCGATGCGCGACGCGCTCCGGGCCGAGGACCGGGTGGAGCTGCTCATCGGAGGCCGCGCGGTGCGGGTCGCCGACGGCGTCATCCGGATCGAGGACAAGAAGAGCGGCCGCGCGACCGACGTGCGCGCCGGACGGATCATCGGCGCCGACGGCCGCAAGTCGACGGTGCGCGAGAGCCTCGGCGTCCCGACCCAGAAGAGCGCGCCGCTGAGCTACATGGCCTCGGTCGAGCTGCGCGACGTGGAGCTGCCCTTCGAGGGCTTCGGTCACCTCGTCCTCGGCGGACCCGGCCCGGCGCTCTTCTACCGCATCGGCGACGGGCTCATCCGCGGCTGCCTCGACGTGCCGATCGCGCTCGGCCCGAACGCGCGCTCGCTCGAGGCGCTCTGGGACGGCTTCGGCCCGGTGATGCCGGAGTCGATGCGCCCCGCGCTCCGCGCCGCCCTCGAGCGCGGCCCGAGCGGCTGGGCGATCAACCAGTTCCGCCCCCGCGCGCTCTTCGGCGCCGGCGACGTGCGGCTGGTCGGCGACGCGGTCGGCCACGTGCACCCGATGACGGCCACCGGCATGACGCTCGGCCTGCTCGACGCCAAGGCCCTCGCCGAGAGCGACAGCCTGGAGTCCTACGCCAAGGCGCGCCGGAGCTACGTGCCGGAGCTGCTGTCGAACGCGCTCTACCACTGCTTCCGCCGTGACGACCCGAGCGCGACCGCGATCCGCCGCGCGATGTTCGAGACGCTCCGCAAGGAGCCCCGCGAGCGCCGCCGCACGATGGACATCCTCGCCGGCACCGATCAGAGCCGGCGCAGCTTCGGCTCGGCCTTCCTCCGCATCGCCGCCCGCGCGGTCGGCGGCTCCCTCGAGAGCGAGCGCCCGCTGTCGCGCCTCATGAGCTTCGGCGAGTGGATGCAGTGGCCCGCCGCGCTGGTGGTGCCGAGCGGCCTCGACGCGAGCGTGCGCGCCCAGAGCAGCACGACGCACCCGATCCCGCAGCTGGCCAAGCTCACGCCGACCGCGGCCCCCGTGGCCCCGCCCGAGACGCCCGGCGGGAAGGCGCCGGCGCTCGACGTGCCGCTCACCCCGGCCCTCGAGCGCGGCACCGCGGCGCTCCTCCGGGAGCTCGAGCGGCTCGCGATGCAGTTCGGCGAGGTGCCCGACGCGACCCTGGCCGGCCCGGCGCTCTCCTGCATCCGCGCGATCACCGCGACCCGGATGCGCCTCGGCATGGCCGCGCGCATGACGCTCGGGCGTCGCCGCCTCGCCACCGAGGGCTTCCCCCGCCTCCTCGACGCCGAGCCGCACGCGCGGCACCTGGCGGAGCTCTGCCTGGTGCTCCTCGACGGCGCGCCGTGGGACGAGCAGCCGATCGCGAGCCTCGACGAGGGCGTGCGCGCGCTGCTCGACTGCCAGACCGAGAGCGGCGGCTTCGCGCGCTCCCGGGGCGTCGCCTCCTCGCCCGGCGCGGCCGGAGAGCTCGAGCTGACCGCGCTCGCGTGTCGGGCGCTCGAGGTGGTCGCGCGCAAGGGCAAGAGCGACGCCGACCTCGGCCGCGCGCTCGAGCGGGCCGCCGACTGGGTCGTCTCGCTGCAGGGCGACGACGGCGACTTCGGCGGCGACGTCTCGCGCACCGCCTGGGCGATCGAGGCCCTCATCGCGGCCGGCGTGCACCCCGGCGATCCGGCGGCGCGTCGCGCGGTCCGCTGGCTCTCGGTGGCGCTCGACCCGAGCGGCGATCCGGTCGAGGCGGCGCGCGCCGTCCGGGCGCTCCTCGCCGCCGGCGTCTCCTCCAACGAGGCGATCGTCTCCGCGGCCCGCGGCCTCGCGTCGCTCGAGGAGACCGACTGGCGCGTGGCGCGCGAGGTGGTCGAGGCGCTCGCCGCCTGTGAGGTCCGCCGGGCCGAGCGGCCGCAGAAGCGCGCCCGTCGCCGCAAGCGCGGCAGCGACAAGTCGCCGATCGGGCCCGAGCTGAAGGCGGACTGGAAGTTCTGCCGCCAGGCGCTCGGCGAGGTCTCGCGCACCTTCGCGCGGCCGATCGAGATGCTCCCGCCGAAGCTCGAGGTCGCCGTCTCGCTCGGCTACCTCCTCTGCCGCATCGCCGACACCGTCGAGGACCACGTCGCGGTGCCCTTCGAGGTGAAGGACGATCTGTTCGCGAAGCTCTGCGCGGTGCTCGAGCACGGCGCGGATCCGGCGCCCTTCGCCGAGGCGTTCACCCACATCGAGGGCGACGACGCGGAGCTGTCCCTGGCCCGCGAGCTGCCGCGCGTGA
The DNA here is from genome assembly GCA_036149055.1 of Myxococcota bacterium. Classification (GTDB taxonomy): domain Bacteria; phylum Myxococcota_A; class Polyangia; order Polyangiales; family Sandaracinaceae; genus JAVJQK01. The sequence continues at coordinate 25,087 of JAYZQJ010000191.1, forward strand.
TGCGGGTCTACGACGCGCAGGACGAGGCGACGAAGAAGGCGTGCACGCGCTGGGTCACCGAGATGGCCCGCGGCATGAGCCTCTACACGCACCGCAAGCCCGAGGCCGACGGCGTCGCGGCGCTGCACACGATCCCGGACCTCGAGCGCTACTGCTACTACGTGGCGGGCACGGTCGGGCACCTCCTGACCGACCTCTTCGTCGACGCGATCGGCGAGGACCCCGAGGGCGCGCTCGCGATCGCGATGCGGGACCACGCGGAGGGCTTCGCGACCGGCCTGCAGCTCACGAACATCCTGAAGGACGTGACCGACGACCTCGCGCGCGGGGTCTCGTTCATCCCGCGCACCGAGTGCGCGCGGCAGGGCTTCTCGGTCGCCGATCTCGCCGACCCGAAGGTGCGCGACCGGGCCCACGCCGCCGTCTCGCCGGTCTTCGACATCGCCAAGGAGCGGCTCGACGCGGCGCTCGAGTACTCGCTGCTCATCCCGTCCGAGCACCGCCAGATCCGGCTCTTCTGCCTGCTGCCGCTCTGGATGGCCGGCCGCACCCTGGCGCTCGGCCGCGGCAACGACGCGATGTTCGAGCCCGACCTGCCGGTCAAGATCACCCGGAGCGAGGTCGAGTCGCTGATCGCCGAGTGCATGACGCTCGCCGAGGACGACGACGCGCTGCGCGCTCGCTACGCGCGCCTGTTCGAGCCGGCCCAGGGCCAGCGGCGGGAGATGCGATGATGGGCTTCGAGCTTCCGATGATGGACAACCTCTGGTTCCACGTCGCGATCGGCATCACGCTCTTCGTCGACGCGGTCCTCCTGGTGTTCCTCAGCTGGGCCTACCGCTCGCCGCGCTTCGCGAAGTACCACATTCGCAAGCCGATGGAGATGCGGGTCAGCAAGTCGAATTACCGCTGGACGGTGGGCGTCATCGGCCTGCTGTCGAGCAGCTCGACGGTGGTGCTCATCTACGGGCTCGCCCCGCTGACCATCAGCGAGACGACGACCACGCCCTGGTGGCTCATCGCGCTGCAGTTCTTCGGCGTGCTCTTCGTCTACGACTTCGCCTACTACTTCATGCATCGGACGATGCATCACCGGAAGCTCATGCCGCTGGTGCACGAGATCCATCACCGCGTCCGCGTGCCGAGCGCGCTCGAGAGCCTCTACCTCTCGCCGGTCGAGATGCTCGCGGGCCTGCTGCTGCTGATGGCGGTGACGTGGGCGCTCGGCCCGGTGCACTGGATCGCCTTCGTGGCGGTCTTCTTCCTCTACTCGACGCTGCACATCGTCATCCACTCGGGGATGACCTTCCCGCACCCGGTCTTCCGCGTGATGAACCACCTCACGATGAAGCACCACAAGCACCACCTGAACAAGCACGGTCACAACTTCGCGTCCGTGACCCCGCTGCCGGACATCGTGTTCGGCACCTCTGTCTGAGGCAGTCATGTTCCTTCGCAGACCCGAAGTCCCGGAAGGGCTCAAGCCCGCGCCGGAGCTGTCCGGCGGGCTCCCGCTCGTCGGTCACACCGTCGAGTTCGTGCGCGACACGATCGGCATGCTCGAGCGCGCCCACCACGAGCTCGGCGAGGTCGCCGCGGTGCGCGTCGCCGGCCGCCGCATGGTCGCCCTCTTCGGCCCCGAGGCCCACGAGGCGGTCTTCCGCGCGAAGGACCAGGTCCTCGACCCGCGCGAGGCCTACAAGATCATGACCCCCGTCTTCGGCGAGGGCATGGTCTACGACGCCTCGCCCGAGAAGATGAACGAGCAGTTCAAGATGCTGCTCCCGGCGCTCAAGGACCGCCGCATGCGCACCTACGGGGAGACCATCCTCGACGAGGTCGAGCGCAGCGTCGCGGACTGGGGGGACGAGGGCGAGATCGACATCGTCGACTACTGCCGCGTCCTGACGAACTTCACCTCCTCGCGCTGCCTCATCGGCGAGGAGTTCCGCGAGCGCATGACCGACGAGTTCGCGCGCATCTACCACGACCTCGAGCGCGGCGTGACGCCCCTCGCCTACATCGACGCGAACCTCCCGATCCCGAGCTTCAAGAAGCGGGACGCGGCCCGGGTCCGGCTCGTGAAGCTGATCGGCGCGATCATCGACGAGCGCGCCCGGACCGGCCGGACCGGTGAGGACTTCCTCCAGACCCTGATGGAGGCCCGCTACCAGGACGGCGCGGCGCTCACCCACGACGAGATCACCGGGATGCTGCTCGCGGCGATGTTCGCCGGGCACCACACCAGCTCGGTCACCACCGCGTGGGCCCTCATCGAGCTCTGCAAGAACCCCGCGTACATGCGGCGCGTGGTCGCGGAGCTCGACGAGACCTACGGCGAGAGCGGCCAGACCGACTACCAGTCGCTCCGCAACATCCCGGTCACCGAGCACGCGGTGAAGGAGACCCTGCGGCTCTACCCGCCGCTCTTCCTGCTCATCCGGGTGGTGCAGAAGGACTGGACCTTCAAGGGGCACCACCTGCCGAAGGGCACCTGGATCCTCGTGTCACCGACCGTCTCGCAGCGCGACCGCGAGGTCTTCACCCACCCTTACACCTTCGACCCCGACCGCTTCGCCGAGCCGCGCAACGAGGGCAAGAAGGACTGGGCGTTCATCGCCTTCGGCGGCGGCCGCCACAAGTGCCTGGGCAACGCGTTCGCGCTCCTCCAGGTCAAGGCGATCCTCGGCACGCTCCTGCGGCGCTACGAGTTCGAGCTGGTCGACCCGAAGGTGAAGCCGGACTTCCACGGCCTCGTCATCGGCCCCTCCGAGCCCTGCCGGCTGCGCTACCGCCGCCGCGAGGAGAAGGTCGCCGCCCGCCCGGCCCCGAAGGTCGAGGAGGCGCCGAAGCCGGCGCCGAAGAAGAAGGAGGAGCGAGTCCAGCTCCGGATCGCGCTCGACCTCGATCTCTGCCAGGGCCACGCGGTCTGCGTGAACGAGGCGCCGGGCGTCTTCTACGTCTCGGACGAGACCGGCAAGGTCGCCCTCCACACCGATCGCCCCGACCCGAGCCAGAACGACGCCGTGCGCGCCGCGGCCGACTACTGCCCGCAGCGCGTCATCCAGGTCCACGAAGAAGACGAAGCGCCCCTCACCTGCCCCGTGGCGCACTGAAGAGAGAGCAGCACATGCAGAACGTCGCCATCGAGCTCGAGAGCACCCCCGAGGTCATCGACTGCCGCGAGCCGGCCACCCACGCGCCCCTCGGCAAGGTGCCGGTGGACGGGCCGGACGTGGTCCGCGCCAAGGTCGCGCGGGCGCGCGTCGCGCAGAAGAGCTGGGGGGAGAGCACCTTCTCGGAGCGCCGCCGCCTCCTCAAGACCATCCTCGCCCACGTGCTCGACCACGCGGACGAGCTCTGCGAGGTCGTGGTCCGCGACGCCGGCAAGACCCGCGAGAACGCGGTGATGGGCGAGATCTGGCCGGTCTGCGAGAAGCTCCGCTGGACGATCGCGAACGGCGAGAAGCACCTCCGCCCCGAGCGCATGTCGAGCGGCCTGTTCCTGCACAAGAAGGCCACCGTCCTCTACCAGCCGCTCGGCGTCATCGGCGTGATCTGCCCGTGGAACTACCCGCTGCAGAACGTGCTCGGGCCGACCATCCCGGCGCTCTTCGCGGGCAACGCGGTGGTGGTGAAGGTCTCCGAGCAGGTCGCGTGGTCGTCGGCGCGCATGCAGCGCATCTTCGACGAGGCGTTCGACGCGCTCGGCTACCCGAAGGACACCGTGCAGATCGTCAACGGCTACGGCGAGACCGGCGCCGCGCTGGTCCGCTCGGGCGTCGACAAGGTGATCTTCACCGGCTCGGTCCCGAACGGCCGGAGGATCATCGAGGGCAGCGTCGAGAACATCACGCCCGTCATCCTCGAGCTCGGCGGCAAGGACGCGTTCATCGTCTGCGAGGACGCCCACATGGAGCAGGCGGTGCACGCCGCGCTCACCGGCGTGTTCATCGCGGCCGGCCAGAACTGCATGGCCGCCGAGCGCGTGCTCGTGCACGCGAAGGTCTACGACGACTTCGTCGGCCGCCTCGTGAGCGAGGTGAAGAAGCTCCGCGTGGGCGACGCGCCGCAGGGCGCGGTCGACGTGGGCGCGCTCGTCTCGCCGCAGCAGGTCGAGATCGTCGAGCGGCTCGTGAACGACGCGGTCGAGAGCGGCGCGCGGGTCCTCGTCGGCGGCAAGCGCGGCGATCGCCCGGGCCAGTTCTTCGAGCCCACCGTGCTCGTCGACGTCACCCCGGACATGGCGATCATGAACGAGGAGGTCTTCGGCCCGGTGATGTGCGTGCACCGCTACGAGACCGACGACGAGGCGATCGAGATCGCCAACGGCACCCGCTTCGGCCTCGGCTCCACCGTGATGAGCCGCTCGGGCACGCGCGCCCGCCGCCTCGCCGAGCGCCTCCGCGTCGGCTCCTGCACCATCAACGACTTCGGCTTCACCTACATGGCGCAGGACCTGCCCTTCGGCGGCGTGGACGCCAGCGGCTTCGGTCGGCTCAACGGCCGCGAGGGCCTGCGAGGCTGCACCAACCAGAAGGCCATCCTCGAGGATCGGCTGCCGCTGCACATGCCGGCCAAGCTCTACCCGGTGAAGCCCGAGGTCTACCCGCTCGTGCGCGGGGTGCTCCGGACGCTCTACCAGCCGACCCTGACCGGCCGCGCCAAGGCGGTGGTCGAGCTCGCCAAGAACCTCCGCCGATGATCGAGACGTTCGACTACGTCGTGGTCGGCGGGGGCTCCGCCGGCTGCATCGTCGCGGCCGAGCTGAGCGAGGATCCGCGCGTCCGGGTGCTGCTCCTCGAGCGCGGGGACGACGCGCAGGAGCACCCCGAGACGCTCCGCGCCGACGGCTACAAGGACGCGTTCGCGAACGACGCGCTCGTGCTCGAGCGCTTCAGCGTGCACGCCGATCGCTGGGGTGACCGCCGGCTCTTCATGGGCTCGGGGCACGGCCTCGGCGGCAGCGGCAACATTAACGGCATGGTCTACACCCGCGGCGCAAAGGTCGACTACGACGCCTTCCCCGAGGGCTGGCGCTGGGCCGACGTGGTGCCCGACTTCGAGCGCATCGAGGCGCAGCTCCGCCCGCGCCCCCGCGCGGCGACGGCCTTCACCGAGGTCTGCCTCGACGCGGCCGAGGAGGCGGGCTTCGCGCGCTCGAAGGACCTGAACGACGGCGACCTCGGCGGGGTGCTCGGCTACGAGCACATGAACTACGAGGGTGACGACCGGCGCAGCAGCTACGTCGCCTTCCTCCTGCCCGCGCTCGACCGCGGCAACCTCGTGGTCCGCACCAACGCGAAGGTCGAGCGCCTCACCGTCGACGAGCGGGGCGTCACCGGCGTGCGCTACGCCTGGGACGGCGGCGACCACGAGGCGCGGGCGGTCCGCGAGGTGGCGATGTGCGCCGGCGCCCTCGAGACGCCGCGCCTGCTGATGCTCTCGGGCATCGGGCCGAGCGGCGCGCTCCGGCACGTGGGCCTGCCCGCGGTGCACGAGGTGCCCGGGGTGGGCGAGAACCTCCACGACCACCCGAACGTGAGCCTCTTCTTCCGCGGTCAGCGCGAGGTCGACTGCAACTACCCGCAGCTCTACGGCTTCCACCGCGCGAACGAGGCGACCGACCTGCCCGAGGGCGCGAGCGACACCTGCTACGTCTTCTACCCGGCCCGCAGCTCGCTCAAGGAAGCGATGATGCGCATGCTGCCGACGCTGGTGCTGCCGGAGCCGCTCTACGATCTGCCCGCGATGCCCAAGCTGGTGCGCGGCGGCGTGCGCCTCGCCTTCGGGCCGCGCGCGATGCGAGAGGCGGTCAAGCGCGTCTACGGCATCGTCGTCATCCTCGGCAAGCCCAAGAGCCGCGGCCGGCTCCGGCTCACCGCCTCGAGCCCGAGCGCCCCGGCGGCGATCGACCCGGGCTACTTCGCCGACCCCGAGGACATGGAGACGATGATCCGCGGCGTCGAGCGCGCCCGCCGCATCGCCCGCGCGCAGCCGCTCCGGTCGTGGGGCAACACGGAGCTCTTCCCCGGCCTGCTCGGGCGCTCGCGCGACGCGATCGAGGGCTGGATCCGGCAGAACGTGATGACCACGTATCACTACGCCGGCACCTGCGCGATGGGCGACAACGGCGCGAGCGTGTGCGATCCGCGCCTCCGGGTGCGGGGCGTGCGCGGCCTCCGGATCGCCGACGCCTCGGCCATCCCGTTCACGCCGGTCTCGGCCCTCAACGCCCCCTCCATGCTGGTCGGCCACCGCGCCGCCCGCTTCATGCGCGAAGAGTCCCCAAGCGTGGACGCCTGAAACCGCACCATCGGGCCTATGCTCCCAGTACGGGGAGAGGCCGTGGGGGTAGAGGACGGAGTCGCGACATCCTGGAGAGAGCCCGCCCTTCGGCGCGCGATCGACTGGGTGCTCGCGCTCGGCTCGCTCGTCGCGCTGATGACGGCGGGCCTCGTCTGGGCTCAGGACCCGGCGGGGCTGCTCGCGCCTCCGTACCTCGCGATGATGCTCGCGTTCGGTGGCGTGCTGCTCGCGCGTCTCGGGCGCCTCTCGTTCTCCGCTCGGGCCCGGGTCTTCTCCGCGTCCATCGTGCTGATGGGCGGGCTGGCGCTGCTCAACTTCGGCCTCGCGCCGGGGCCCTTCGTGGCCCTGGCCCTGGCCTCGGTCACCGCGGGCGCCTTCCTCGGGAGGCTCGCGCTCGGGGTGACGCTCGCCGGCGGGACCCTCTCGGTGATCGCGGCGGGCTGGCTCGTCACCCGCGGGCACGTCGCGCCGGTCAGCGCCTCGTTCGTCGCGGGCGACATGCAGCACTGGGTCCGGGCCGCGGTCGAGTACGCGCTCTTCGGCGGCAGCGTCGCCGCGGTCCTCATGCAGCTCGTCGTGCAGCTCGAGCGGCGCGAGGTCGCCAAGGCGCGCGCGCAGCGGCTCGAGGCTCTCGGGCGATTGGCCGGCGGGGTCGCCCACGACTTCAACAACGCGCTCCAGGTGATCTTCGTCTGGCGCGAGCTGCTCGCCGAGCACGACGACGACGAGGTGCGGGAGGCGATGGAGGAGATCCACGCCTCGGCCGAGCAGGCGAGCCGCCTCACCGCGCAGCTCCTCGCCTTCGGCCGTCGCGACGTGTGGACGCCCCGCGCGCTGACGCTCGCCGAGGAGGTCTCGCGCTGGAGCGGCTCGGTGCGGCGGCTGCTCCCCGAGGACGTCGCGCTGGAGGTCCGGACCACGGCCTCCCCGACCGTGATGTGCGACCCCGGGCAGCTCGAGCAGATCCTGCTCAACCTCGTGGTCAACGCCCGTGACGCGATGCGGGGCGGCGGACGCGTCCTCATCGCGCTCGACGAGGTGGACGCCGACGAGGTCCCGGGGCGCGCGCTGCCGGCGGCGCGGATCGCGCGGCTGAGGGTCGAAGACGACGGCCCCGGCATGCCCGAGGACGTGCGTCAGCGGGTGTTCGAGCCGTTCTTCACCACCAAGGACGAGCTGGGCACCGGGCTCGGCCTGTCGATCGTCTACGCGGCGGTGCAGCGCGCGGGCGGCGCGGTGAGCGTCAGCTCCACGCCGGGCGAGGGGACGACCTTCTCGGTGTTCCTCCCGTGCGTCGCCGCGGAGGTGAGCGAGGAGGCGGAGAGGGCCTCGCGCCCGGCGCCGCACACGCACGAGGGCGTCGTCCTGCTCGCCGAGGACGAGGCCAACATTCGCAGGAGCCTCGCCGGCTGTCTGCGCGACGCCGGCTACACGGTGCTCGAGGCGGAGGACGGCGACCGCGCGATGGCCCAGGTGGAGTCGCACGACGGGCCGATCGACGTGCTCTGCACCGACGGCGTGATGCCCGGCGTGTCCACCCACAGCGTCATCCACCGCTACCTGGAGCTGCACCCGGAGGGGCGCGTCCTGATCTGCTCCGGACACGTCGACGAGGAGCTGGTCCGGCGGGATCTCGACGGGGATCACCTCGAGCTGCTCCCCAAGCCCTTCGCGCCCAGCGAGCTCTTGAGGCGGCTGCGCGGTTGATCGATGCTCCGGGCGCCCGTGCGCATCGTCTGCATCGCCCTCCTGCTCGTCGCCTGTGGACCCTCGCGACCTCCGCTGACCCCGGAGACGCGCGCCGCCTATCACGACCTGCGCGTGTCCCCCGAGCGCTGCCGCGAGCCGGCGACCCCGGTGACCCGCGCCCAGGCGGTGCGCGACCTCGGGGTGCTCGAGCGGGTGCTGACCCGCGGCTACGCGGGCTACGGCCTCCACCCGCCCGAGCGGGTCGGCCGCGCCATCGCCGAGGCGCGCGCGTCGCTCCCCGACCAGACCCTGCCGCCGCGCGCCTTCCGGGAGCACGTGTTCCGTCACGTCGCCTTCCTCGACGACAACCACGTCGGGCTCTGGTTCTACGACGACGAGGGCCGTCACTTCCGGGCCACCAGCGAGCACCGGCAGGCCTACGTCGCCGACGCCCGGCTCACCCGGACCGACGCAGGCTTCGTCGACGCCGAGGGCCGGCGCCTCCTCGGCTGCGGAGACCACGCGCCCGCCTCGATCCTCCGCCCGGTCGCCGCGCCCCCCGCGATCACCTGGGCGCCGATCCTGCTCTCGCCGCTGCCGATCGAGTCGATCTCGTGCGCTCTCTCGGGCGACGTCGAGGTGACCTACCCGCTGCGCCGGCTCTCGCTCGGCCGCGGCGGCGGCGCGCCCTACGAGCGCCTCGAGGCCCCGTTCCCGTGGCTGCGCGTGCGCACGCTGGCCTACAGCCGGCGAGGCGCGCTCGAGGAGTTCGTCGCCAGCGCGACCGAGGTGCGCGACGCCCCGGTCGTCGTGCTCGATCTCCGCCGGGCGGGCGGCGGCAGCGATCGTTTCCTCGTGCGCTGGTTCCGCGACCTGACCTCGGCGGACCTCTCGTACTGGGCGGTCGAGGACGTGCGGAGCGAGGTCAACCTCCAGGGCGCGCTCAACTTCTGGGGCTGCGTGCGCTCCTTCAGCGGGGCGGACGCGGGCGGCCGCGAGTGGCTCGACGCGCGGGTCGGGCGGGCCGAGCGCGAGCTCGACGAGGCGATGCGCCAGCGCGGCCCCTTCCGCGACGTCCTGCCGGATCGCGTGACCCTCGACGGCCGGGCGCCGGGCCCGTTCGGCGGCCGGCTCATCGTGCTCGTCGACCGCGGCTGCGCGAGCGCCTGCGAGACCAGCGTGATGCTCGCCCGCCAGATCCCCGGCGCGATCGTCGTCGGCGAGAACACCGAGGGCACGATGAAGGTCGGCGAGCTCCGCTGGTACCGCCTGCCCGAGAGCGGCCTCTGGCTCAGCGCCGGCACCCGCGTCCACCGCGACCCCAACCCGAACGGCGGCTTCGCCGAGGGCCGCGGCTTCCTCCCCGATCTCTGGCTCGACGGCCGCGACGTCGACGGCACCGTGCGCGCCCTCGCCGAGTGCCTGACCGGGCCCGAGCCCGAGGCCTGCGTCCCGGCCCGATGAGCGTCAGCGCCGGGCGTCGACCGCGAGGGTGGCGCCCGGGTCGGGACGCGCGCGTCCGGAGGCCCAAGGGGACGGGGTCACCATTCGGCGCAGCGCCTCCTCGATGACCGGGTTCCAGCTGATCCAGGAGTGGTTCCCGTCGTACTCGAGGTGCTCGTGCGGGACCTCGTTCTCCTCGAGGTGCGCGACGAAGCGCCGGGAGGTGTCCGCGATCGGGCCGCGGTCGGCGTCGCCCCAGGCGACCATCAGGCGCATGCCCTCGAGCGCGTCCGCGTCGCTCCAGCGGAGGAACGGGTCGTCGGCGCGCACCCGCGCGCGGGCCTCCTCGCCGTGGGTCGGGCCGAAGATGCGGTCCATCGGGATCATCGGTTGGAAGAGCGGGTTGCGCGCGAGGTTGATCATCTGCTCGGTGTCGAGCACCGGGGCGCTGATCATCGTCGCGCTCGCCCAGTCGTGGTGCAGCGCGAAGCGGATGGTGCCGGAGCCGCCCATCGAGACGCCCATGACGTGACACCAGTCCGGGCAGGGCAGGGTCTCGTAGTCGAAGGCGACGCGCGGCACGACCTCCCGCATGACCCAGTCCTCGTAGCCCGCGGACCCGTCGTACCAGTTCGCCCAGAAGCCGAGCTCGCCCTGCGGCATGACCATCACCACCCGAGGGATGCGCCCCGCGCGCGTGGCCTCGTCGAGCCGGGCGCTGAGCCCGTGGCGATCGAAGCTCGCCTCGTCGTCGCCCCCGCCGTGCAGGAAGACCACCAGCGGCAGCCGCTCGCCCCGCACGTAGCCGGGCGGCGTGTAGACCGCGTAGCGCATCGCGCGGCCGTTCATCGCTCGGCTCGAGAGCTCTCCATACGAAAGGCGCCGCTCGAAGCCCTGCCCACCGCAGGCCATCAGGAGCGCGAGCGCCAGCCCGACTCGAATGACGTTCCCCACAGGGGCCAGGTAGATCCAGGAGCCCCGGGCCGCCAATCGGTCGGGGCTCCCGGGGCGCGGTCAGAGCCAGCCCTGCTCCTGGCTCGTGATCGCGAACGTGACCTCCACGTCGCGGCCCTCTTCGTTCCGGAAGCGCACGGCCACCGTCTCGGCGTCCGCGTCGACCTCGACCTCGAGGTCGCCGTCCACCGCCTCGCCGCCGAAGGCCGCCACCGCCGCGCTCGAGACGTAGGTGTTCGAGCGCAGGGTCACGGGGCCGTCATCGCAGGCCCCCTGCGTGATGCAGCCCGTCGCGCCGATCACGCCGCCGGTCAGCAGCCCGAGGATCACTCCGGTCCAGCGCCTCATCGCGCCACCTCCTCGATCCAGATGTCGTCGAGCGCATCGTCGGCGTCCGGGTCGAGCGCCGCCTGGCCGTAGTCGGCCTGCCGCAGCACCGGAGCCGCGGGGGCGACGGCCTCGGGATCCTCCGCCCGCACGTTGCCGTCGTAGATCACCGAGACCACCTCGAGCGAGGCGTTGACGGAGGGAGGCCTGCAGGAGAGCGCGTCGGCGACGCCGGCGGCACCCATTGGCACGCCGAGCAAGGCTGAAAACACGAACAAAACGAGATGTCTAGGCATGGTCGTCTCCGCTTGCAGAGATCGGGCCATGCCGGGAGGCCGCGTCCGCTCGCTCGCTACCGGGCGGTCTCGGCCAGCCGCTGCTTCTCGGCCGCGCGGATGAAGCCGGCGAAGAAGAGGGCGATGAGCGGGCCGGCGAGGGTGGTCGCGAAGACGATCGTCCAGAGCAGCTCGGTGTTCTTCGGGCCGCTCTCCGGGCAGTAGGCGCCGATGAGGAAGCCGCTCATGACGCCGACGAGCGGCTTGGCCGCGAACATCGGGAGCTGGGTGAGGCCCATGTAGCTGGCCTCGCGGCCGGGGGGCGCCATCACCGCGACGTACTCGTAGAGCCGTGGTGACCAGAGCGCCTCGCCGAAGCTCAGGACCACGATGAAGGCGATCGGGCCCGCCACCCGGTAGTCCACGCCGTCGCCGAGGAGAGGGCCGAGCCACGCCTCCGCCAGGCCTTCGATGGGGTGCTGCACGACCATGCAGAGGACCGACGCGGCGGTGATGAAGGAGCCGGTCATGATCACCGACCACGCGCTGTAGCGGCTCGTCATCGAGCCGATGATCGGCGTGATGGTCATGATCAGGAGCGGGTTGAGGGACCAGTAGGCGGCCTGAGGCGTGTCCTCGCCGAACTCGCGGATCATGTAGGTCGGCCAGGTGGAGTGGGCGTGCACGAAGATGGCGCGCACCAGGACGAGCACGCAGATGAACAGGAGGTAGGCCCAGAAGGTCTTCTCCTTGAAGAGCCCGACGCCGATCTTGGCCGCCTGGTTCAGCACCGCCCGGGCGCCGGTGCCGCCGCCGGGGAGCGCCGGCTTGGTCTCGGTGCGGAGCGTGCGCAGGAGGAGCAGCGAGATCACCGCGAGCCCGGCGGCGACCGCGAAGATCATCTCGTAGCCGCTCAGCCCGAAGGGGGCCGCGGGGAGCGCGCGCCCGGCGGCCTCGGCTTCGGCGGCGGCGCGGATGAGCTCGAGGTCGGCCTCGGTCCAGTGATCGAAGCTCCGGCCGCCGGTGATCATGCGCCCGAACGCGCGCACCGCGCCGTCGACCTGCTCGACCTCGGGGCCGGCGGGGAACTGGGGCGTGAGCGACTCGGTGAGGGCGGCGCGCGCCGTCTCGGGGGCCGGGCCGACGCCGCCGTCCATCAGCTCGCCCGGACGGATCACCCGGCCGAGGAGCGAGATGCGCAGCCAGCTCACCACGTGGTTGGCGATGAAGGCGCCGAGGTTCATGACCACGTAGAAGATCGAGTAGGCGAAGGCGCGGATCTTGGTGGGCGCGTGGGTCTTGATGGCGGCCGTCATGACCGGCTTCATCGAGGCCACCGCCCAGGCGCTGATGATCAGCCCGGCGAGCGGGATCGCCGCGACCTCGGAGCCCAGCAGCATCGCGCGGCCGATCACGGCGGTGAGCGCGGCGATGATGAGGGCCTTCCGCTGGCCCATCGCGTCGGCGACGAAGCCGGCGAGGAAGGTCAGGAGCGAGACCACCGTGCCCCAGGTCCCGAAGATGAGGCCGCTCACCTCGTCGGAGAACCGGAGGTCGTCGTGGAGGTAGAGGATCAGGACCGCGAGGACCGCGAAGTAGGAGATGCTCTCCAGGAGCTTCACCGCGTAGATGATCCAGAGGTCGCGGGGCGCGCCGAGCAGCCCGCGGAAGTCCTCGGCCATCCCTCGCATCAGGGGACGCTTCGCTTCGGCCATGCGCGCGGGACCATAGTGCGCGCGGGGAGGGCGATCTACCCTCCGCCCGATGACCAAGGCGGAGATCGTGGCCGCGGCGAGGGCGCAGATCCAGCGGGATCTCGGCCGGATGCGCGGCTGGGCGGAGGAGACCCGGCGAGCGGCGACCCACGAGGAGGCGCGGCCCGAGAACGACAAGGACACCCGGGGCCTCGAGCAGAGCTACCTCGCGCGCGGCCAGGCCATGCGCGCCGAGGAGCTGGCCGAGGCCGACGAGCGCCTCCGCTTCCTGACGCTGCGGAGCTACCGCCCCGACGACCCCATCGGCCTCGCCGCGCTGGTGAAGGTGGAGGTCGACGAGGAGCCTCGCACCTACTTCCTCGCGCCGGTCGGCGGCGGCATCGAGGTCGAGCTCGACGGTGAGCGCGTGCAGCTCGTCACCCCCGCCTCCCCCCTCGGCCGCGCCCTGGTCGACAAACACGTCGACGACGAGTTCGAGCTCCGCCTCGCCGGCCGCGTCCGCGAGGTGATCGTCACCGATCTCGAATAGCCGGTCTCCATTCGGGGGCTCAGAGGGGGCAGATGATGTCTTCGCTGCGCCAGGCTCCGTCGGTGCAGGTGAGGCTCGCCTGGGTGCCGATCGAGCAGGTTCCGTAGTCGCAGACGAGGCCTTCGTCGCCGCACGCGGCGCCGGCGTTCGGGGTCTCGCGGGGGCAGCGCTCGTCGGCGGGGGCGGTCGTGCAGTCCCACATCGGGGTGCCGCCGCAGGGGCCGCCGAAGCAGTTGGTGCAGCCGCAGGCGCTGTCTCCGTACTCGCAGTACGTGCCCTCCATGCCTTCGCAGCCATCCACCGCGCCGGGCATCTCGGCCGGGCATCCGCTCCGCTCGAGCGGCGCGCAGTCCGGCATCTCCGCCGTCCAGCTCCCGTCGGTGCACGTCGCGCGGTCCCGGCAGGAGAGGCGCGGGTCGTCCCCGTAGCTGCACACCAGCCCGGGCTCGTCGCACGATCCGCCGCTCGGGAGCGACGCCGGGCAGGGGCCGCTCGGGCCCGCGTCGGTCACCACCCCGCCGTCGTCGGCGCTCCCGCCGTCCTCCGGCTCGCCCGCGTCCTCGCCGACGGTGCCCGCGTCTCGCCCGGCGTCCATCTCGGCGACGCCGCCGTCCGTCCCCGCGTCGGCCGGCGGGCTCTCACCGTCGCACCCCAACGTCAGCAGCAGCACCAGACACGCCCAAGCTCTCATGGGGACAGGGTGCGCAATCCTCCGCTCTCGATGCAAGAGAGGCGCGGCCGTTGTACCGCGGCGCGCGCCGCACTACATGAGCCTGGTGACCGACCGACCCTTCGACGTCGTCCTCTGGGGCGCCACCGGCTTCACCGGCCAGCTCGTCGCCGAGTACCTGGTGAAGCACCACCTCGCCGACGGGCTGAAGCTCGCCCTCGCCGGCCGCAACGAGGCCAAGCTCGCCGAGGTCCGCGCCGGGCTCGGGCCCGCGGCGAAGGACCTGCCGCTGCTGCTCGGCGACAGCTTCGACGAGGAGGCGCTCTCGTCGATCGCGCAGCGCGCGAAGGTCGTCTGCACCACCGTCGGCCCCTACGCGAAGTACGGCGAGGCGCTCGTCGACGCCTGCGTGCGCCACGGGACGCACTACTGCGACCTCACCGGCGAGACGCCCTTCATCCGCCGCATGATCGACCGCCACCACGAGGCGGCGAAGAAGTCCGGCGCGCGCATCGTGCACTGCTGCGGCTTCGACTCGATCCCGAGCGACCTCGGCACCTGGATGATGCAGGAGGGCATGAAGGAGCGGCACGGCGTCTACGCCAAGGAGGTCCGCTTCTACGCCGGCGAGAGCAAGGGCGGCTTCAGCGGCGGCACGCTCGCCAGCATGATGAACCTGATGAAGGAGGCGCGCCGCGATCCTTCGGTCCGCAAGATCCTCGGCCACCCCTACGCGCTCAACCCCGAGGGCGAGCGGAAGGGCCCCGACGGCTCCGACCCGATGGGCGTCGCCAAGGACCCCTACCTCGAGCTCTGGACCGGGCCGTTCGTCATGGCCTCGATCAACACCCGGGTCGTGCGCCGCTCCCACGCGCTCCGCGGCTATCCCTGGGGCGAGGACTTCCGCTACTCCGAGCGCATGACCTTCGGCAAGGGCGCCAAGGGGCGCGTCGCCGCCACCGCGGTCGCCGGAGGCCTGGCCGCGTTCGTCGGCGCGGCGACCCTCGACGTCGGTCGCAAGGCGCTCGAGAAGATCCTCCCCTCGCCCGGCGAGGGCCCGGACGCTCAGGCGCGGCAGGAGGGCTACTTCAAGATCCGCTTCGTCGCGCTCGCGGACACGGATCGCGGCGAGGTGGAGCTGCGAGGCCTGGTCGTCGGGCAGAACGACCCCGGCTACGGCGAGACCTCCAAGATGCTCGGCGAGAGCGCGATGTGCCTCGCCAAGGACGAGCTCGACAGCGAGCCCGGGGTGACCACCCCGTCGGTGGCCATGGGCCCGCAGCTCATCCAGCGGCTCCGCCGCGCCGGCATGACCTTCGAGGTCAGCGAGTCTTGATGACGATCTTGCCGCGGGCCCGGCCGGTCTCGCTGTAGGCGTGGGCCTCGGCGATCTCGTCGAGCTCGAACACCCGGTCCACCACCGGGCGGATCGCGCCGGCCTCGATGCGGCGCGTGATCTGCGCGAGGAGCGCCCCGCTGCTCTCGCGGAGCACGTGGTGCACGCCCACCCCGCGCAGCCAGCCGCGCAGGGTGATGCTCGCGAGCTGCCCGACCGCGATCGGCGCCCCGAGCACCACGCCGTACTTCTTCGTCGCCGCGGGGAAGCCGCCGATCATCGTGCTGAGGTGCCCGCCCCGCTTCAGCACCTTCAGCGAGCGGTCGCGGGTCTCGCCGCCGAGCGCGTCGAGCACGAAGTCTTGCTTCTCCAGCACCTCCTCGAAGCGCTCCTCGCGGTAGTCGACGTGGCGGTCGGCGCCGAGCGAGAGCACGAGCTGTCGGTTCCTGGCGCTGCAGGTCGTCGCGACCTCGGCCCCGAGCTCCTTCGCGAGCTGGATCGCGAAGGTCCCCACACCGCCCGAGCCCGCGTGCACGAGCGCGCGATCGCCGCGCTTGAGCCGCCCCTTCACCACCAGCGCGTCCCAGGCGGTGAGCCCCACGAGCGGGATCGACGCCGCCTCCTCGTGGGTCAGCCCGCGCGGCTTGCGCGCCACCACCCGCTCGTCGACCGCGAGCTGCTCGGCGTAGCAGCCGGGGCGCCGGTGCGTGGGTGAGCCGTAGACCGCGTCGCCCACCCGGAAGACGGTCACGTCCCGGCCCACCGCGGTCACCACGCCGCTGAAGTCCAGCCCCAGCGTCCAGGGGAGCCGGTAGTGGATGAGCGCGCGCTGGCCGCCGCTCCGGATCTTCACGTCGACCGGGTTCACGCTCGAGGCGTGCACGTCGACGAGGAGATCGCGCGGCCCGGGCGTCGGCGCGGGGACGTCGTCGACCTGGAGGACCTCGGGCGGTCCGTAGCGATGGATGCGAGCCGCGCGCATGCGGGCCGAGCCTACTCAGCGCCGCCGCCCCTCACCACGAAGAAAGCGCGTAACGGACCCGGCGGCCCCGCATACGGCACGTCGGAGACCCCATGCACCTCGAGGATCGCAGCGACGAAGCGCTGATGGCGGCCTACCTGGCGGGCGACCAGGCCGCGCACCGGGCCCTCTTCGACCGGCTGGCCCCGGTCCTGACCGCGCTCATCCGCCGGCAGCTCCGGGACGAGGCCGAGGCGGAGGACGTGCTCCAGCGGACCTTCCTGGCGATGCACCGGGCCCGCCACGACTTCCGCCCCGGCGCCAGGGTGCGGCCCTGGGTCTTCACCATCGCGATGAACCTGGTCCGGGACACCTTCCGCCGCCGCAAGCGACGCCGGGAGAGCCCCCTCGAGCTCGACGGTCGCCACGATCCGGTGGTCTGGTCCCACAGCGGGCTCGAGCGGGCCGAGGAGGCGGCGCTGGTGCGCCGGGCGATCGCGAGCCTGCCCCGGGATCAGCGCCGGGCGGTCGAGCTGCACTGGCTCGAGGAGCGGCCCTTCGCCGAGATCGCCGAGCTGGTCGGCGCGAGCGTGAGCGCGGTGAAGGTGCGCGCCCACCGCGGATACAAGAAGATGAAGCGCTGGCTCGAAACCGAGACCGAGCTGCGGGCGTAGGGAGGCCTGCGCTCCCGGCGACCGTCCGAGCGCCCACGCCGTGCCCGACCCCCGAGACGATCTCTACGAGCGGATTCGCGAGGACATCGCGAGCGAGCGTGGCGCGCTCGCCTGGATCCGCGCGCGGCCGACGCCGTTGCGCGCGGCGCTGCTCGGCGCGCTCGGCTTCGGGGGCGCGGTCGCCCTCATCGCGGCCATGCGGCCGGAGTCCTTCACCCGGCCGCGCACCCTGGGCTGGGCGATCGGGCTCACCGGCGCGATCGCGATGACCGCGGTGGCGATGGCCGCGCTGCTCCGGCCGGTGCACGCCGACGGCTGGTCCCCGCTCCGCCGCCGCCTGGTCGCCGCCGCGATCGCGCTCGGCGCGCTCGGCGCGCTCACCCTCGCGGGCGACGGAAGCCTCGGCGCGCTCGGGACCGGGCACTGCCTGATGATGGGCGCGGTGGCGTCGCTCCCGACCTTCGTCGCGGCGCTCCTGCTCGATCGCCACCCTCGACGCGGCGCGCTCTTCGCCGCGCTCTCCGCCACCCTCGTCGGGGCCCTGACCCTCCAGGTGATGTGCCGCGGACGCAGCCTGCTGCACCTCGTCACCGAGCACTTCGGCGTGGTGCTCGCCGGCGGCCTCTTCTACTTCTCGGTGGCCGCGCTGCTCGCCCGCGTCCGGCGCTGATCGCGCCAGCTCCCCGACGCGATGACGGGGCCGTCTCCCAGGTACCGGTAGGTCCACGCGAGCCGGGTCCCGCCCGGGGCGCGGACGCGGGTGACGATGCGGCGATACATCGATCCCTCGCGCCCGTAGCCGAGGAAGTCCTCGACCTCGTCGAGCTCGCGCAGCGCGCGCGCGGGATCGGCCAGGGTGATCAGCTCGCCGTGGACCTCGCCGGCGTCGCCCGGCACGAGGCCGGGGTAGGGCCCCAGGTCGACGAGGCGCCCGCGAGCCCGGGCCTCCTCCCAGGCGAGCGGCCCGTGGCGCAGGGCGATCGGCTCGCGCAGCTCCCCGCGCATGAGCGTGCCGTACACGAACACCGCGCTCGGCAGGGCCGGGGCGTCGAGGCCGCGCGCGGCGGCGAGGAGGGGGGCCTCGGGGAGGCGATGAGCCCGCAGCCCGCGCAGCACCGTCTCCACGTAGGCGTCGGTGGGCGCCACGTGCGCCGTCTCGCGCCGGGCCGGCACGACCTCGTAGGTGACGGCGCGCCGCTCGTCGCCGCCCTCGGTGATCGCGGTGACCTCCACCCGCGCGTAGAACCGGGGCGCGCCTTCCTTGTCGTCGAGCGCCGCCCAGCCCGCGTCGTCGACCTCGTAGAGCACGCCGGGCACCGACGCGCCGAGCCGCGGGCGCACGCTCAGGGCGCCGCCGCGACGCGCGGCCGAGCGGTAGTGGAAGACCAGCTCGTGGTCGGGGAGCCACGCCGCCTCGATCGCGCGGATCCCCTCGTGGCGGTGGCCGCGCTCGGCGCACCAGCGGGCGAGGTCGCGCGCGCAGAGGTTCGAGCCGTATCCGAAGTAGAGCACTCCGAAGCATGACACGACCCGCGCGCCGTCACGGTGCTATGACTCTGCCGTGAACCGCGCGCACCCCGCTGTCCTCCTGCTCCGGCTCGCGTCCCTCACCGCGCTGGCCTTCAGCGTCACGCTCGCGATCGACTACTACGGGCCGCGCTCCACCTTCTGCGGGCCGAGCGGCGGCTGCGCCGAGGTCCGCGCGTCGGACATCGGGATCCTGCTCGGCGACTACCTGCCGGCGCTCGGGCTGCTCGTCTACACCTCTCTCTTCGTCGGCAGCCTCTTCTCGAGCCGCGAGGCGCTCCGGGCGGTCGGCGCGCTCGCCGCCCTGGGCGGGGTTGGCGCGGCCGCGTTCCTCGGGCTGCAGGCCCTCGTGATCGAGGCGTGGTGCCCGTTCTGCGTCGGCGTCGACGTGGCCGCCCTCCTCGCCGCGGCCGCCGGCGGCTGGATCCTCGGCGCGAAGGTCGGCGAGCCCGGCGCCAGGAGCACCCTCGCCAGCCCCTGGTGGGGCCTCTTCGCGGTCGCGGTGGCCGGCCCGCTCGTCTGGGTCTTCGCGCTGCCCGACCCGGATCTCCCCGCCCCGATCGTCGAGCGCTGGGACCGCACCGCCGACGTCAACATCGTC
The DNA here is from genome assembly GCA_036149055.1 of Myxococcota bacterium. Lineage (GTDB taxonomy): Bacteria > Myxococcota_A > Polyangia > Polyangiales > Sandaracinaceae > JAVJQK01. The sequence continues at coordinate 44,097 of JAYZQJ010000191.1, forward strand.
GAGATGGCCGACTTCGAGTGCCCCTACTGCCGCGCGCTCGACCCGGTCCTGCACGAGGCGATGGAGGAGAGCGGACGGGACGTGCACCTCGCGCGCATCATGGTGCCGCTCCCCTTCCACGAGCACGCGCGCGGCGCGGCGGCGGCGTACCTCTGCGCGGAGCGGCAGGGGGAGGGCGACGCGATGGCGGGCCGCCTCTTCGAGAGTGAAGACCTCACGCGCCCGGCGCAGGTGGCGATCGCGGGGGCGCTGTCGCTCGACGTGGAGGCGTTCGAGGGGTGCCTCGACGACGACGCCATCGACGACGCGATCGACGCCGACATGGAGGACGCCCGTCGCGCCGGCATGCAGGGCCTGCCCACCGTCTGGGTCGGGGAGCGCGCGCTCGTCGGCTTCGACGCCCGCAACGGCGCCGCGCCCTACGCCGAGGCGATCCGGGACGCGGCGGAGGGGCGCGGCCGCCGGGTGCGGTGGTGGCTCTTCGTCGCGCTCGCGATCCTCGCCGGGCTGATCGCCGGCGCCGGCCGCCGCCTGGCGATCCGGGCCGCCGAGAAGAGGGCAGCGGAGAAGAAGCCCGGCCGCAAGAAGCCCTGACGTCACTCCACCGCGATCACGCTCGGGAGCTGGCCCGCGCCGAGCTCGGGCATGTCGAGCTGGAAGCTCTCCGGCTCACGCACCCCCTCGGGCCGGCGGAGGCCGACCTCCAGCAGGGAGCCGCGGCCGAGGCGCTCGATGCCGTCCTCCTCGGCGATGATCTCCAGGGCGCCCGGCCGGGGCCGCAGGCCCTCGAGGTGTCCGACGTAGTGATGCGCCTCGGGATCCCAGCGCAGCGACAGCGGGTGCAGGTGGCCGTCGTCCCCGGGGAAGCTGAGCGTCAGGTCGATGTCGAGGCGGGCGTCGGGCGCGTCGAGCACGTAGACGTGCGCGTGGCCGTCCGGCTCGACCGCGACCTCCATGACGTGGTCGCCCACCGCGACGACCGAGCCCTCGTGCGCGCCGCGGGGCAGGATCTCGGCGACCTCCACCGACGCGCGGCGCCGATGCCCCTCGTGCACCACCAGCACCTGCGCCTCGCCCGCCCGCGGCGTGGACTCCATCTCGCCGACGAAGCCCTGCACCTCGTCGGTCCACCGCAGCGCCACCGCGTGGGCCTCGCCCGCCTCGTCCTCGAGCGTCACCGTGACGCCGGCGTCCGCGAGATCGTGCTCGGAGCGCACGTGGAAGTGCAGCTCCCCGGTGGCGTGCACCACCAGCTCGCCGACCACCCCCTCGAGAGGCACGAGCACCCCGCCGTGCCGCGCCGTCAGCAGGGGCGCCTCGGCCTCGGCCGCGGGCTCCGAGGGAGCCTCCTGGCCGCAGGAGGCGAGGACGATCGACGAGGCGAGGAGGAGGCCGCGCACCGCCCGACGATACGTCGCGCCGGGCCCTGATACCATCGGGGAGTGAGCGCCGAGCGGGATCTCATGCGTGATCGCGCCCTCTGCCTCGTGGCGGCCGCCGTCGTCATGGGCTTCCACGTGCTCACGCGCCGCAACGAGCCCGACTCGATCGATCCGCTGACGCATCGCCTGGTGCTGGCCGGGGCGTTCGTGGCCCTGGCCGCGGCGAGCTTCGTGATCCCGATCGCCCGCCGGCAGCTGACGCCGGCGTTCCACGGGCTCGCGGGCGCGTATGGCGTGTGGACCGTGTGGACGGTGCACGTGAACCACTTCGCGGCCGACAAGGTGATGGCGCTCTTCGCCCTGGTGCTCGGCACGAGCCTCGTGTTCCGCAGCGTGCGGCCGCTCGCCGTCTACCTCGTCGCGGTGGGTCTCGCCGTGCTCGGCGCGGTGGCGCTGGCGACCCGCCCCGAGACCCCGCCGGTGATGTTCCTCGCGCGCTTCGTGGCGCTGTCGATCGCGATCCTGGTGCTGGTGGGCTGGCGTGATCGGGCGCTCCGGCGAGCGAGCGAGGAGCGCGAGCGCTACCGGCGGCTCTTCGACTCCAACCCGGTGGCGATCGTGGTGCACGTGGACGAGCGGGTCATCGACGCGAACACCGCCGCCCTCCGGCTGGTCCGCGGCGACTCGGTCGACGACGTCCGCGGCCGCCCGATCTCCGACTTCATCTCGCCGCCCGAGGCGCCGCGGGTGCTGCAGCGGATCCGCTCTCGCACGCCCGAGGAGGCGGGCGCGCCCCTGGAGCTGATGGCCCGGCGGCTCGACGGGACCTACGTCGAGTGCGAGGTCCGAGGGAGCCCCACCGTGCACGACGGGCGGGCGGCGACGCAGGTCGTCATCGTCGACATCTCCGAGCGCCGGCGGGTCGAGCGAATGCAAGAGGACTTCGTCAGCGCGGTGAGCCACGAGCTGCGCACCCCGCTCACGTCGATCCACGGCTCCCTGTCCTTGCTCGAGGCGAGCGTCGGTGGGCCGCTCAGCACGAAGTCGCAGGAGCTGGTCGGGCTGGCCAAGCGCAACACCGACCGGCTGCGCGGCCTGATCGACGACCTGCTCGACCTGCGCAAGATCGAGGCGGGCAAGCTCAGCTTCCAGTTCGAAGACGTCGATCTGGTGTCGCTGGTCGCCCACCAGATCGAGGACCTGCGAGCGCTCGCCGAGCAGCGCGGCCTCTCGCTGTCCTACGAGACGGAGGTCGAGGAGGCGCCGGTGTCGGTCGACGTCGGGCGCCTCGAGCAGGTGCTCACCAACCTGGCGTCCAACGCCTTCAAGCACGCGCCCGAGGGCACGGCGGTGGAGGTCACCGTGCGCGAGGCCGAGGGCGGCTTCGCGCTGACGGTGCGAGATCGCGGGCCCGGCGTGCCGCCCGAGTTCGTGGAGCGCCTCTTCGAGAAGTTCACCCAGGCCGACGGCGACGACTCGCGGCGGAGCCAGGGGACCGGCCTCGGCCTCTCGATCGCGAGGGAGATCGTCTTGCAGCACGACGGCGAGATCACCTACGCGGACGCGGACGACGGCGGCGCGACCTTCTCGGTCTGGCTCCCCGCGTCTCGTTGAGGCCGCGTCGCGCGGGCCTAGCTTCGAGAGTGAACCCGGGCCGGAGCCGCCTCTCCCCACGGGACCAGACGCGTTCGGCATCGTCAGCACGTTCGTCGTCCGGCGACGTCGAGGCGGCCCCGTCCCGGGTCCTGCTTTCCGCGGTCGTCGCCGACCCGCCACATGGTCCATTGCCCCGTGGCGCGCGTCGCCGCAGGGTCGGGGCATGGGCATCGAGATCCATCAGGTCGACGCGTTCGCGCGCGAACCGTTCACCGGCAACCCCGCCGCCGTGTGTCTCCCGGGCGCCGCGCGGGACGACGTCTGGCTGCAGAAGGTCGCGGCGGAGATGAACCTCTCCGAGACCGCGTTCCTCTGGGCCGAGGAGGGCGCGTGGAGACTCCGCTGGCTCACGCCGACCACGGAGGTGGACCTGTGCGGGCACGCCACGCTCGCGAGCGCGCACGTGCTCTGGGAGACCGGCCGCGCGGAGGGCGCGATCCGCTTCATCACCCGGAGCGGCGTGCTCGAGGCGACGCGGGAGGGCGAGGCGATCGCGCTCGACTTCCCGTCCACCGCGCCCGCGCCCTGCGCGCCGCCGGCCGGCCTGTTCGACGCGCTCGGCGCGGAGGGCGAGTGCCACCGCAGCCGCTTCGACGTGCTCGTGCGCCTCTCCAGCGAGGCCGCGGTGCGGGCGCTCCGACCCGACCTGCGCGCGCTCGCGGCGATCGGCGCGCGGGGCGTGATCGTGACCGCCGAGGGCGACGCGCACGACTTCGTGAGCCGCTTCTTCGCCCCGGCCGCGGGCGTCGACGAGGACCCGGTGACGGGCAGCGCCCACTGCGCGCTCGCCCCCTTCTGGACCGAGCGCCTCGGTCGATCCCGCCTGCGCGCCTACCAGGCGAGCGCCCGCGGCGGGGAGCTGGAGGTCGAGGTGGCGGGCGACCGCGTCCGGCTCTTCGGCCACGCGATCACGGTGCTCTCGGGCCAGCTGAAGGTTTGAGGGCGCTTCTGGCTTGACACCGGCCGCCGCTCGGCTAACTTCGCCGCTCCCGACGCCCAGATAGCTCAGTTGGTAGAGCAGGGCATTGAAAATGCCCGTGTCGGCAGTTCGATTCTGTCTCTGGGCACTGCTCTCGCGGGGAGCGGGCTTTCGAGCCCCTCCTCCTTCTTCGAAACCACGGGCCGACCTCCGGACCGGGCGCTCTGCGCCCCAGGAGGCCGGCCTGACTGGTTCCCTCTCCTCCTACGAGGCGAGGCGAATGGGGGCGGCCTCCAGGCTACGCTCGTCGAGGCGCTGCTCGAGGTAGGCGAGGACGGCGGCCTCCTCGGGGCGCAGGGTGGCGAGCTCATCACGGAGCTTGGCCTGGGCTCGGTCCCGGACGGCGGCGGCGACGGTGGCGATGTCTTCTTCGCTCTGCCCGAGCACCTGCGGGTGGATGTAGCAGGAGCGGCAGACGGCGACGGTGTTGCCCAGCTCCTTGGCGACGCGCTCCACCGCCCGGAGGAGGCGGCGATCCTGGCGGGCCTCGTCGTCCACCCGCTCGAGCTCCTCGAGGGCGACCGCCGCGAGCACCGTGCCGGCCCAGGTGCGGAAGTCCTTGGCGGTGACCCTCGCCTGCGCAGCCTCGCGGAGGTAGGCGTTGACGTCCTCGCTGGTGACGTCGCGCTTGCGGCCGTCGTCGTCGAGGTACTTGAAGAGCTCGTAGCCCGGGGTCTCGAGGCACTCGACGATGACCTCGACGAGCGCCGGGTCGTCGACCTCGACGCGCCAGTCCTTGCCGGACTTGGCCTTGAAGTCGAGCACGATGTCGGCGCCGTCGCCGCGCACGACGTGCTTCTTGCGGATGGTCGTCAGCCCGTAGCTCTCGTTCTTGCGGGCGTACTCGTCGTTGCCGATGCGGATCAGGGTGGTCTCGAGCAGCCGGACGACCGAGGCGAGGACCCGGCGGCGGGTCAGCCCTTCGGTCTCCATGTCCCGCTCGACGCGGCGACGGATGCTGGGCAGCACCTTGCCGAAGGCGATGACGCGGTCGTACTTGTGCCGGTCGCGGACCCGGCGCCAGGCGGGGTGGTAGATGTACTGCTTGCGGCCGGCGTCGTCGCGACCGGTCGCCTGGATGTGTCCGCGCGGATCGCGGCAGATCCAGACGTCTCTCCAGGCCGGCGGGATGACGAGGCGATCGAAGCGGCCGCGCAGGCGATCGCTGCGCACCGTCTCGCCGCGGGCGTCGAAGTAGGTGAAGCCGCGGCCGCACTTGCGTCGGCCGTAGCCGGGCTCGTCACCGTCGACGTAGCGGAGCCGAGCTTCCTCGGCGGAGGCGTGGGGATCGTCGTCCAGGATGCGGCGGGCCCACGAGAGGTCGTGTTTCACACCCTGGAACACAGCAACCGACGTGCCCACTCCAGGGCCGGCGGCGAAAGCGGCGCTCGCTCCGGGGCGCGCTGCCACGCCGCCACGTGCGGCCACCCCCGGCGGGGAGCGCGCCCGATCGGATCGGGACCCCCGCGGTCAGCTCGAAGCCGCTTGGCACGGGAGGTGATCCCCTCTTCGGGGCGGAGGTACATTTGGACCATCTAGAGCTGAGAATCGACGAAGACGTCCCGGGCCGGGACCGCGCCGAGGCCTTGGTACGAGAGCAAGCGGCCAAGCTCGAGCGCCACACCGACAACGTCACGAGCTGCCACGTCGCGATCGAGCGACCGCACGCGCACCCGCAGAGCGGCTCGGACTATCGCGTCCGGGTGGAGGTCCGGCTCGCCGGGCAGCGCCCGTTCACCGTGCGGCGCGAGCCGGGTGACGGCGAGATCCACGACGACCTGAGCGTCGCGATCCACGACGCCTTCGCGTCCGCCGACCGCAAGGCCCGAGAGCTGCACCGCCAGCAGCAGGACCACCGCCCCTCGGCCGGTCAGCAGCAGGTGGGGGTCGTGCGCGACGTCGAGGACGACTTCGCCACGCTCCTGACCCCCGACGGCCGACAGGTCTTCGTCCCGCTCGTCGCCTCGGGCGGCGACGCGGCTCTCGAGCCCGGCATGGCCGTGGCGTTCCAGGACGCGGGTCACCGGGACGGCCAGCCCTGGGGAGACCAGCTCAGCGTCCTGGACGCGCGCACCGAGCCCCCTTTCGGAGAGGAATGATCTGATGTTCACCATGCTCAGCCGAGCCAAGCTCGAAGCCCTCGTGAAGGCCGACGAAGGCCCCTGGGTCACCCTGTCGACGCCGCTCCACGGCGGCGGCCCGTTCACCAAGGAGGACACGCTGCGCTTCCGTCACCTCGTCGACCGCGCGCGCGAGCAGCTCGAGGCGCGCGCCGACGTCAACGGAGAGGCGCAGGTCATCGTGGAGGAGCTCGAGGACATCCTGAACGACCGCGGCGTCTTCACCGCGGGCGCGCGCGGCCTCATCGTGCTGGCGAGCCCGATGCGGGCCGAGCTGTGGCACGTGCCCGAAGAGGTGGAGGAGCGGGCCATCGTCGACGCCCGGCCCCACGTCGAGACGCTGCTCCCGCTGACCGCGAGCTCGTCGCATTTCTACGCCGTGAGCCTGACCCTTCACGGGACCCGGCTCTTCAGCTGCGACCGCCACGAGGCGCGCGAGCTGCCGCTGCCCGACGACGCGCCGAGCCGCCTCGAGGACGCGGCCGGCTGGGAGACCGAGCCGCAGCACCTGCAGTACCACCCCACGACCCCCATCGGCGGCTCGCCGCGCAACGGCGTGCCCATCTACCACGGGCAGGGCGGCGGCATCGACGACCGCGACGTCGACATCGTCAAGTACCTGCGCGCCATCGACGCCGCGCTCTGGGAGGCGATCCCCCACCGCGACGCGCCGATCGTGCTGATGGCGACCGAGAAGGTGGAGGGCCTCTTCCGCGGCGTGACCCGGCTCCCCCGGCTGTGCGACGCGTTCGTGCACGGGAGCTTCGGCGCCGCGGAGCCCGCGGAGATCCACGCCCGCGCGTGGCCGGTCGTGGAGCCGCTCTTCGCCCACCGCCTGATGAACGACGTGCAGCGCCTGCGGGACGCGCGCGGGACCGGGCTGGCCCTCGAGCGGCTCGACGAGGTGGTGCTCGCGGCCTGGGACGGCCGGGTCGACACCCTCTTCGTCCGCCGACGCGGCGCCTGCGCCGGGGTGCTCGACGAAGAGCGGCGCAAGGTCATCCTCGGCGACGACGTGCCCGGGCAGGTCACCGACCTGTGCGATCGTGCGGCGGCCGACGCGTTCGCCAAGGGCGCCGTGGTCCACGTGGTCGACGAGCTCCACATGCCCTTCGAGGGCCCGGTGGCGGCCATCCTACGCTGGTGACCTCTCGCCGGCCGACCCTCGCAGCGACGTGTACATGGTGCACGTCGCTTTTTCATGCGTTGCGGCTGCACGCTCCTACACTGTGTGCTAGATGCCGCCCCCGAGGGGGTCGAGATGACCGAAGAGTTCGACGAGGCGGCCGCGATCAAGGGGACGGGCGCCGGCAAGGCGATGCTGGGGGTGGGCCTGGTGGTCCTGCTGCTCGGGGGCGGCGGGGCCGCGGCCTGGTGGCTGACGAGCGAGCCGAACCGTGACCCGACGCGGGTCCTGGTGGTGCGCGACGGCGCGGTGCACGAGCACTTCGACGAGCCCTTCGCGCGGGCCTTCGGGCGGAAGCTCGAGGACCACGGCTTCGACGTCGTGGAGAGCGAGGCGCCGCTCACCGCGGAGGGCGACGCCGCGATCGCGGAGGCGCGGGCGCGGGCCACCGAGGTCGAGGCGGCCACGGCGGTGATCCTCCGCTTCGGCGTGGACGACGAGCGGGCCGGGGTGCTCGAGGGCCAGCGCCTCTACCGGCCGCACCTCGAGGCGGTGGTGGTCCCCTACGAGGGCGAGACGATCGCGCACTCGGGGGAGTTCGCGTACGAAGGCGTCAGCGCGCTCGAGGTCGCCAGCAACGTGCAGGCCACCTGGCTCGACACGGTCGCGCCCGACACCATCGACGCCCTCTACCGGACCGCGCCGGTCCGCGAGATCCTCGACGGCCGCGACCTGGCGATGGACCGCATGCAGCACGTGGTCTCGCTGCGCGACAAGCAGGCGATGGTCGAGCGGCGCCAGGAGCAGCTCGCCTCGTTCCGGCAGGAGTGCCAGCTGGCGCGGCAGCGCATGATCGACACCGCGAGCGGCGAAGACGGGGTCACCTGCCTCGGCGACCCGTGCCGGCCCTGGAGCACGGTGGGCGTCAGCCCGGACGGGCAGACCGCCTACGTGCACGAGAGCTACCGCGAGCCGATCGTCGAGCACGTCGACAGCGGCCGGATGCGCTGGACCGAGCCGCCCGAGGGGGTCTACGCCCTGCCGCTCGCCGAGGGTGGGGAGCCGCGCCCGCTGCTCCGGGTCGGCCACTTCTACAGCCTCGCCACGATGCGCGCGGACGGCAGCGCGCTGTCGGCCGCCTTCTTCGCCGACGGGACGCCGGCCGTCGTCACGCTCGACCCGGCGACCGGCGAGTGGCCGGGGCGCTGGCTCCTCGAGGCCAACGAGCGCGTGCTCCGCAAGGAGCCCTCCGCTGACCGGCGCCACGCGCTGGTGTACCGGCGCCGCGAGGGCTGGGCGCTGCTCGGCGAAGGCGAGCCGGTGGTGATGCCGACCTTCGAGGACGCCAAGCTGGTCGACTTCCCCGACGGCGAGACGCGGGTGGTCGGCGTGCTCGAGTCGGGCGAGCTGATGGTGGTCGGGCTCGACGCGGCGCCGGGCGAGCAGCGCTTCCCGATCGAAGGGCGGGTGACGATGCTCGACCCGCACGAGGGCCGCATCGACATCATGACCCGGGTCGGTCGGCAGTGTTCGATCGTCCGCTTCGATCTGGCCGAGCGCACCCTGTCCGAGCCGACGCCGCTGCCGATCTGCATGGGCGACGTGACGAGCCTCGCCGACGGTCGCCTGGTCGGCGGCGCGCGTCACACCGTCCCGGGCGACGCCCCCGGCGACTGGGAGATCCTGGTGGTGAACCCCGAGGACCAGAGCGTCACCCAGCTCACGCGCAACGGCGAGACCGACGAGATCCCGCACGTGAGCGCCGACGGCTCGCGCGTGGTGTGGTCGCGCCGCATCGGCGACTGGCCGGAGGGCTGGGACATGCGGCTGTACCGCCGCGTGGTCTGCTACGCGGACATGCCCTAGGGAGGCCTAGTTGAGGTGGATCGTCTCGCCGTTGACGACCACGTCGTCGCTGGCCTTGATCCGCGCCTGACCGCGCTTGGCCTCGAGCTCGATGGACTGGGCGCGGACCCGCATCTTGCCGGGGAGGTCGAGGTCGACGTCGTCGGTGAGGATGCGGATCACCGGCTTGCCCTCCTCCTCGAAGACCTCGATCAGATCCTCGCCGCCCGCGGTCTGCACGCGGACCGCCTCGTCGCGCTTCAGCTCGAGCGCCGCCTTCGTCTCCCGCGGCGCCTCGGGCCGCGCGGCGAAGCCGTCGATCACGCCGGTGACGACGTACTCGGGCCAGTTGGTCGCGCGGGTCATCAGCACGCGGTCGGATACGCGGACCGGGAGGCTCTGCAGGGTCGGGAGCCACTTCTCGAAGGTCTGGCCCTCGAGGTCCTGCCAGCGCACCCGCACGCGCCCGCGGAGAGAGGGGTGACGGTCGTCGACGACCTCGCCGACGAGGCTCTCGGTGGCGCCCGCCGGCTGGAGGATGCGCTGCGGCGCGGGGGCGCTGGCGCTCTCGAGCATCTCGTCGAGCGCGCTCTTCTCCTCGGCCTCGGTCGACTCTTCTTCGGCCTGTCGGTTCTTCATCGGCTGCTCCATCGTCATGCGCGCGTCATCGCCGGGTCAGCCCGCAGGTTGCGGGCAGCGCGGTGAATCGAGTGGGGGAGGGCGGGAGGAGGCGCGACGGGCGCCAGCGCTCCCACGGCCCCCAGAAGAGGGCCTCGGGGTCGGGCAGCGTGATCTTCGCTGCCTCCGGATCGAAGCGCGCGCGGGGACCGGCGCCGCCGTCGCCCCGGTCGAGCGCGGTGACGAAGCGCTCGAGCAGCTCCGCCTCGAGCCGCTCGCTCGACAGCTCGCCGAGGAAGGCGTCGTAGCCGCGTCCCAGCCCGAGCGGGCTCGCCTCCGAGAACGGGTCGAGCACGTAGCCGTAGAGGTCGGTCCCCCCGGCGACGCCGAGCGGGCTCGCGCTCAGGTAGCTGCCGGTCTCGGGGTCGTAGACCCGGAGCCACGCGTGCTGGAGCCTGGTGTCGGGGTCCTCGAAGTGGCCGGGGAAGCGCCACGGGCAGCGCACCTGCTCCACGTCGAGCGACATGGTGCCGAACACGTCGAGCTCGCCCTTCCAGGCGACGTTGCCCTTCGCGTCGGTCAGCTCGGTGGGCACGCCGATCGGGTCGGTCAGCACGGCGTGGGCGGAGCCGGGGCCGAGGCGTCCGACGAGCTGGCCGGCCTCCCAGATCCAGCTCACCACCGCGCCGTCCTCGATCTCGTGCAGCAGCGTGAGCCCGTCCCAGACGTACTCGGTGGTGCTCACCGGCTCCCACACCGGCTCGTCGAGGCCCTCGATCTCGACCCGCGTCTCGCGGCGGCGCGCGACCCTCCGGCCCAGGCCGTCGTAGTCGTAGGTGACGCGCTCGTCGTCCGACAGCCACACGCTCGTGAGGCGGCCGGCCCCGTCCCAGCGGTAGCGGGTCTCGTCGCCGATCGCCGTCTTCTTGGAGACGCGCCGGCCCTCCGCGTCCCAGCCGTACTCGTTGCCGTAGCTCTCGGCGACGCGGAGGCCGTCGTAGCGCACGTCGTCCCGGCCCTCGGCGCGGAACACCCGGCCGACCTCGTCGAGCGCCCGCACCAGGGGGCCGACCTGCACGAGCCGTCCGCGCGCGTCGTGACGATGGGTGGCGCCGCCGCGGCGCACGAGCGTCGCCTCGCCGTGCCAGGCGAAGTCCATCGACGCGAGCGACCGCTCGCCGAACCTCACCTCGCGCCGGACCGCGCGGCCGAGCCCGTCGCGCTCCCAGCGGAGCGACAGCCCGCCCGGCAGCTGCCGCACGCGCTCACGCCCCCGCGCGTCCCGGTCGAAGCGGAGCTCGAGGGTCTGCTCCCCCTGGGTCGCGACCAGCTTCGTCGCCGCGCCGAGCGCGTCCCGCTCGATCCGGACCTGCAGCCCGAGGCTGGAGTCGTAGGCCACGCGATCACCGCGCGGGTCGTAGGTGGAGCGCACCTCATGCTGCTCGAAGCGCTCGCTCGTGGGCCGGCCCTCGCCGTCGTGCTCGAGCGTGAGCACCCGGTCGGCGTCCTGCGCCCGCGCGAGCTTCCCGCCCGGCGTCCACGCGAAGCGCTGGAAGCTCCCGTCGCCGTGCTGGAGCTCCACCGGCCGCCCGGCGCGATCGCGCTCCACCTCGGTGCGCGAGGCGCCCCGCATCGCGCGCCTCACGAGGCCGCGGTGGTCGCGGAGCGCGTGGCGCTTCTCCTCGGAGAAGCCGCTCTCCTCGGTCACCCGCCCGGCCGCGTCGCGCACCAGCTCCCAGAAGTCGAAGGCCTCGGACTCGACCATCTTCACGCGGCCCTCCGCGTCGTGGTGGAGCCGGGCCCCCTCGCCGCCCTGGGCCACCTGGGTGAGCCGCCCGAGATCGTCGCGCTCGAGGCGCAGATCGCGCGCCCCGTCGTGCAGCCGCGTGACCCGGCCCTCGGTGTCGTTCTCGTAGGTGCGGCGCACCGACTCGGGCAGGTGGAGATCGGCGACCCGTCCATCCGGCGCGTAGCGGACCGTCGTGATCTGCCCGAGCTCGTCGGTGAGATCGGTGGGCCGCCCGAGCGCGTCCCGCGACGCGTGCCGCGCGCCCGCGGCCCCGATGATCGACGTCGCGGCGCCCGACGCGTCGCGCTCGATGGCGAGGCGCGTCTCTCCCGGCAGTAGCAGCGACCGGAGCGGTCCCTCGCCCTCGTAGTCGAAGACCACGCTCCCGCCGCAGCGATCCACCGCCGCGCCGAGCCGACCGAGGTGATCCCACGAGCGCTTGCGCGCCTGCCCGTCGGCGTCGGTCTCCTTCGTCATCCTCCCGGCCGGGTCGTGCTCGAGCGCGATCGAGCCGGCGTCGGGCCCGCTCACGTCGGCCAGGTGGTAGGCGGCGTCGTAGAGGAAGGTGGTCTCCCCGTCGACGGTGGTCTGCGAGGCGAGGAGCCCGGAGCTCTCGTCGAAGACCCGCGCGGTCTCGTTCGCGAAGCGGTCGAGCACCCGGTCGACCTGGTAGGCGGGCGTGGCGCGCGCCGAGAAGGAGCTGCCGTTCGCGTCGACGATGCCGATCACGCGATCGTCTTCGCTCCACAGGTACTCGCGCTGCTTCTCGTCCTCGCCCCACCGCTCGCCGACGCAGCGGGCGCGCGCCCCCTGCCCGTCGTAGGTGAAGCGCCGGACGAGCCCGTTCGGCAGCTGCTGCTCGGTGAGCAGGCGCGCCTGGTAGCGATAGCGCGTCGCGCGGCTCCGCCCGTCGACGGCCTCGCGGAGCTGGCCCGAGACGTCGATCTCGTAGCGCGCCGCGACCGTGTGATCGGCGCCGTCGCGGGTCGGCGCGAAGACGCGGGTGAGCCGGCCGCGCTCGTCGTGCTCGAAGCGGACGTGCCGGCCGCCGGGCAAGACGAGGCGGTCGAGCCGCCCGTGCGTGTCGTAGCGCACGTCGAGCGCGCTCCCGTCGGCGGCCCAGATGCGGGTCAGCTTCGCGCGCGCGGCGCCGACCGAGACGCTCTCCGCGATCGACGTGAAGCCGAAGCGCTGGCCGGCGGCCGTCCGCACCTCGTAGGCGTCCGACGCGACCCGGAGCAGCGTCACGCCGACGTTCGGGTGGTGCACGCTCGCGCCGAGCCCGAGCTCGCCCCCCGGGAGCGGCACGCCGATCTCGCGGCCGTCCTCCATGCGATGGAGGATCCAGCCGTCCTGCACCCACACCGCCTGCTCCAGGCAGTGCGACCAGCCGAGCCCCAGCGCGCCGGCTCGCCACGCCATCGACGAGGAGTAGAAGCGCCGGAACGCGAAGCCCGCCGGCCCCGCGAGCTCCCAGTCCGTCTCGGTGAGCAGCAGCCGCCCCGCGATCGGGTCGACGTCGCCCAGCCCCACCGCGTCTTCGTGCGCGACCTGATCTCGCTCACGCCGGGGCCGATCCTCGGGGAGGAGCGCGCCCATGATCTCGACGTAGCCGGGCTCGCCCGGTCGCCGCCGCTGCGGCCGCACGTCGAGCTTCCCCTCCGCCTCGAGCTGCTTGATCTTCGGATAGATCGGCTCGGGCGTCTCGAACGGGATCGGGTGGCCGTCGACCCAGAGGGTGATCGGGATCTCGCCGTGGATGCCCGGGAAGAACGCGCGCGGCATGTCCTCGCGGATCCCGGCCCACGTGATCTCCACCTTCTCCTCGTGCGGCGTGATCACGACGTGGAGGATCTTGGCCTCGACGAGCTGCCGGTCCCCCTCGACCTCGATCTCCATCTTCGGGAAGCGCGGGATCGTGAACGTCATCCGCTCGCGCTCGGGGTGCATGCCCACTACCTCGATCGGCGTGCCCTCCTTCAGGTCGGAGAACGTCATCCCGAGCGAGGCCTCCTGGTAGTAGACCGGCGGGATCGCCTTCCCGGTGGTGATGTCCCCCGCGAGCTCCCGCCAGCGCTCCGGCGCGAGCCCCCGGCGCACCTCCTCCAGCAGCTCGCCGTCCGGCACCGGGAACCACGGCTTCGCGCCCACGTAGTAGCCCCGCGGGAACATCGCCGGGTAATGCCAGTCGAGAAACCAGGGCAGCGGCTGCCGATACCAGAGCGCCGGATCCTTCACGATCAGGTTCTCGGCCGTCAGCAGATGGTCCGGATCCTCGAGGTTCGGCAGCTCCACCCCGTCGATGGGCGAGTCGACGACGAGGTAGCCCTTACCGGACTGATTGCGGGGATACATGCCTGGATGGTCAGCCTTGAGGCGCAACAACTCCCAGAAGCTCTGCGGAGACGGCACCGGTACCCGTTCATCCACGCCGCCGTATGAGTTTCTGTAGCTCAGCTCGATCTCGGAGAACTCGTCCGGCTGGCTCAGACGTGGCTGGCCGTCGGTCCACTCCACCCACCTGTCGCCGAAAACCGCCACCCTCTTCTTCGAGCGACCTATCCGAACCTCGACCTGATGCCGACGAACCAGTCGGCCAGCGGGGGCGAAGGCTTTACCCTGGACCACGACATCCGCGGTGGCCTTGAAGGGCCAGTAATCCGAGCCCGGCGGCCAACTCGAGGTGTCCTCGGCATTGCGAACGTCTCGCGCCAGCCGGGTGTCGAGTCTCCTACCGTCCGCGCTGACCGCTCTCTTGCAGGTCGCCCAACATCGCTGAGGCGCGCCCATGGCGGGCGACAGCCAGACCACTCCATCCGTCTCGGTGTTCATAGCAGCGGTAGGTCCTCCCACCCGGTACCTTCGGAGACGGGGTTCGACCATCCTCCCGCATCCCCCTGCAGGTCTGCCGGTCGCTCCCCGCCACGTGCGACCCCGTCAGCGTGCGCCCCGTAAGAGCCCACCCCCGCGGAACCGTCCATGGTCCAGTGACCTGGTCTCCCGTCGCGACCGGGATGCCACGTTCCGCCAGCCTGCCCATGCACATTGCCAGCGTCGGGCCCGATTCGTCCTCCCGCAGAGCCTCGGACCTCGCGTGAGTCCCCGTCCCGGCTGATGCCGACGCCAACTTCCCCGAGATGGCCGCCGACAGGCTTGTACTCGAACCCGACGTCTCCTCGGTATCCTCCGAGATCCTGGAACGCGATTCCCACGAGCGCAGCGGCGAGCGCTCCGAAGTCGGGGATGGGCGACACATCGAGCAGCCCGTACGACCCAGGGTCGAAGTTCACGGCGTCCTTTCCGCCAGCAGCTGCTCTGAGGGCGGAGAGCACCATCGTGACGAGCGTATCCACCCAGCCCATGACCAGGTCGGCTGTGTGCATCCCCACCATGAGGCTGTTGAGCCAGAACGCCGAACCCGTCCCGCTCGTGGGTGATGGGATATCTCCGCATACAAGCAGCGGCGTGGGCACGACCGCCCAGTCCACCATCGTCATGCAGGCCACGGCCGCACCGTTGGCTTTCACCTCTCCGGCCCTGAACTTGGCTTTTCGGGAGGAGCTGAGAAGGTGGATCGGCATCAACAGATCGACGGGAGGGTCGATGGAGAGATGGAAAATGAGAGGGCCGCAATCATGCTTCTCGAGCCCGAACCAGACATGGTTATGGTAGACGGTGCTAGTTAGCTTGTTTGCGCCGAGCAAGAATCCTGGCGGCCACAGTACTGGGACCGGCGCTTCCACGGATAGCGACAGTGGCTTCGGCACGAAGAACGGTGGTGCGGCCGTCAAGAGAAGGTGGTTGTGAACCGAAGGCTGGGCACCGATGTAGTCGAGAAACGCGGTGAGGTCCCAAACGACCGAGACATGGTTGGGAAATCTCATGTGTCATCCCCCGTCCGTAAATCGCAGCCTCGTGCTGCGGGCCCACGATTCGTCTTCCACGACGAAGCGAGCCCAGTGGCGATACGTGATCGTGAAGACCGATTCTTCTGGAAAGATGGTCAACAGTTGAGGTCGTAGCTGTCCGCTCCCGGTCCGTGGTCCTATTTCGTAGTCGAACTCCGGCGCCGCGGCGGGAATCTGGAACCGGAGTACGCCGGAGGGGGAGCAGCCTCGCAGAGTGCACTGCTGGCCCACCATGCTCGCGGGAAAACGGAGCGCTGGGTGCGCGAACCAGAGGCCCTCCCCGGAGGGCGCCGGTTCGCGAGGAAACGACCTCTCCGGCGGCTCGTCGTCGATCCGCACTCCGCGAGCCTCCGCCGCCCACTTCATTCGCAGCCCCAGTTGAAGGGGCATCGGCGCCCAACATTCAGGCTCCACCCCCGCGCGGGGATCGTATGTTGGGACGTCTGTCGACTCGACATTGGGCAGCGTTCTGTCGAGCACGACGCGGGGAAATCCGGCTGCACATCCCGTTCTCTCGGCCAGGCCACGTACGCTCTCGGTGGGGTCGAAGCCGCGCCCCTCCGCGTTGAGCTGGTACTCGACCGGCACGGAGGTCTTCGCATCCAGGTACACCTCGGCGCGACCTCCGAATGCGCGAGACCAGGTCAGTTCCATGCGTGAGAACGAAGCGGGTGGTGATACGGCTAGATCTCCCTCCGGTCCCCGTTGCCATTGCCGGTCGCCGATGACTCGCAGGGTTCGAGACGCGTCTCCGACAGTCAGTGAGATGGTCATCTCCGTCGTCACGCCACCGTGGGGAGCGTGGGCACACCCAAGCAGGCAGACTTCGAGCCCGTCGGCGCGAGGTGGGATGACGTCGCGTGGGATCAGGCCGAGCCGGGTGGGCTCCTCATCTCGCAGGATTGGGCGGGGGGCATCTGTTTCGAGGCGGACGCGGTCCCCCTCGAGGCGGAACGTCGCTTTCGCCACGAGGGCGAGAGAGCGTCGAGCATGTCCCTCAGATGTCAGGCCGTGGTCGGATACGATGGCTTCGGCGGCGAGCTCGGTTGTGTTGACTAGCTGCATGTCGCTAACACTTGATCTTGACTTGGCTGGCCGCGTCGATCTCCGTGACCCCGGACGTCGCCGCGATCTTGACCGTGCCGCCGGCGATCTCGATGCCATCGGGCTTGATGCGGATGCTCGAGGACCCGACGGTGAGCTTGATCTCGTTCTCGGCGGTGATCTCGATCTTGTTTCCCGCCTGGATCGCCACCGAGTCATCGGCGATCTGCAGAAGCTTCTTCAGCGTGTGGACGCGGATGTTGTCCTCCGCCCGAATCTGAAGGTTCCCGTCGTCTTTGGCGTCGTACCAGACCTTGCCGTCGCCCGACTTGATCTGAACTCGCCCCTGCGTGTGCAGGTAGCCGAAGTCGTTCAGCTCGAAGTGGGTGCCGTCGCCCTGCTTCACCATGAACCGCTTCTTGGTGTCGATGTCCCACTTGCCCTTGGCGACGGACGTGGTCTTGTTGCCCGCGGTGACGAGCAGGTCGTCTTTGCTCCCGTCGATCTGGGTTTCCCGGTTCTCGATGACCCAGAGCTTGTCGTTGCCGCCCTCCGGTCCGATCTGCGTCGTCCGATTGCCCTTGATCGTGTTCGTCTCGTCGACGTCGACCGTCTTCTCGCGGTTGTTGTGGACCGTGAGCTTCTGGTCGTTGCCGATGGTCTCGGTGTGGTCGTGGTCGACGGTGTTCGTCTGGTCGACCTTCACGTGGGTCGTGTGGCAGTGCTCGACGACCTCGTTGAAGTCCTTCTCGGCGTGGAGATAGATCTCCTCCTCGCCCTGCTTGTCCTCGACCTTGAGCTCGTTCGAGCCGCGCTGGCTCTCGTCGGCGCGGTTGGACGAGCTGTTCGTCTTCCATCCGCTGACGGTCTTGTTGTCGGGTAGCGTCCAGGGGACGCCGTTGTCGCCGTTGTAGAGGCAGCCGGTGATGATCGGGCGGTCGGGGTCGCCGCCGAGGAAGCTGACGATCACCTCCATGCCGACGCGGGGGATCCACATGGCGCCCCAGCCGGCGCCGGCCCACTGCTGCATCACGCGGATCCAGGCGCTCGAGCGCTCGTCGCCCGCGCTGAGGCGGTCCCAGTGGAAGCGCACCTTCACCCGGCCGTACTGGTCCGTGTAGATCTCCTCGTTGCCCTCGCCGACGACCGTCGCCGTCTCGGGCCCGGGCATGGTCGGGCGCGTGGGCGCCGGCGGGCGGTAGGGCATGTCCGCCGGGACCAGCTCGAGCGTCGCGTGGAAGCCGCCGCCGGCGCCCCCGGGCTGGCCGCTGCCGCTCACGCGCGTGATCAGGTACCGGCCGTCGTGCGTGTCGGCGCCGACCAGCTCGAAGATGTGGCCCGGCTTCGCCTCGATGACGGTGGTCTGGATGGACCAGTGGGCGCGGCTCAGGTCGAGGCGCTCGGTCTGGTGCTGGGCGTGGCGCTGCGCCGTGTGCTCTCGGTAGCGGCCGACGCCGTCGTCGTACCCGTGGTGCCGCACGTTGTGGAAGTGCTCGTGCACCTCGAGCGCCGGGCCCGCGTGGTCCCCGCGGCCGTCGTGTCGCTGCTCTACCGGGGCGTTCGGGCGGGTCCAGTCGTAGCCCGTGCTGTGCACGTCGGTCGGGCCCATCCAGCGCTGTCGCTGGATGTGGAACGCCGCCTCGCGCCCGACGGCGGCGTTCTCCTGCTGCGTGTAGTGCATCCGCCCCTCCGCGTGCTCCAGGATGCGCGGGCGGTTGTCGTTCGTGTCGCAGAGGACGAGGACCTCGTGCTCCTCCGAGTCGTGGTCGAAGTACCACCAGATGCCCTCCTCATCCATCAGGCGAGAGAGGAAGCCCCAGTGCGTCTCGCGGTGCTGCACCAGGTACTCGTGCACGGGGTACTGCTCGGTGAGCTCGACCCGCAGCTCCCGCTGTCGGTCGCCGACCAGCTCGTGCAGCACCTCCTTCACGAGGCGCGGCACGTTCATGTCCTGGTAGATCCGCGAGTCCTGGCCCTGCGTCATCATCCAGGCCGCGGGCACGATCTCGAGGTGGATCAGCTGCTCGTCGCGGCCGTGGTCGACCGACGCGCGGCGGATGATGCCGCGCAGGTTCCGCTGGTGCTCCTCGCGCTCGATGCTCACGTGCGCGTCCTTGGCGAAGAGCTCCGTCTCCTCCAGGAAGCTGTCGCGATCCACCGCCGCCTCGACGCTGATCACCGGGAGCTCGCCGATCGCGTCCTCGTAGTGCAGGGACCGCACGTTCCAGGTCACGTCGCTGCCGTCGACGTGCAGGTGGTAGCGCACCGTGTGGGCCTCGCCGAAGAGGCCCTCCACCATGTCGATGGCGCCCTCGACGAGCTGTCCCGCGCCGCGCGCGATCTGGCCGACGCCGGCCATGACCGCCTGCGCCTCGCCTTCGGGGACCACGTAGCGCGCCGCGTCCGCGAGCCCGCCCGCGCCGCTGCCGATGTCCGAGATGTCGCCGTTGCGGATGCCTTTGGCGAGGCCGTCGAGGCCCTTGGCGCCCTTCGCCACCGACTCGCCGACGTGCGCGGCGGTCTCGAGCCCCTCGCGCCAGTCTTCGGCGGTGTGGTCTTCGGGCTCGCCGTGCTCGTCGTCGCCGTGCTCCTCGCCCTCGCAGTGCTCCTCTTCCTCTTCGGGGATCATGCCGGCGATGCCCTCGGCGATGCCGGCGAAGCCCTCGCCCATCTCCTCCACCGAGTGAGCCGGGCCGTGCTCGTCGTCCCCGTGCCCGCTGCGGTCGTGCCCGCCGCCTCCGCCATGGCCGCCGCCACCGCCGTGTCCACCGTGGTCCGTCATCGTCGCTCCCCGTGCTGCGCTCCGAATGCCAGCACGCCACCCGCTTCGGCCCCCCTCGACCGCGGTTGCGTGCCCCGGCGCATTTTTCTCACAAACCGTCGGCCCGGTTCCAGCGTCGCCGGAAAGACAGCGTGATCTCCACGCCCGAGAGCTCGCGCGCGGAGAGCTCCAGCCGGCTCAGCGACGCCCTCACGCACTGCTCCATGTCCGGATGGTCGAGAGTCGACCGGCCGCTGAGCACCGACTGGACGCCCGTCGGCTGCAGAAGGAGCTGAACCACCAGCGAGCCGGCGTCGGGAGGCGCGGGCGCGCGCGCGTGGCAGTCGGCGAGCGCCGCGAGCCGACGGGAGATGGCCTCACGCACCCCCTCGAGCTCACCGAAGAGCTCGATGCGATCGATGATGACCTCGGCCTCGAACGCGGGCGCGCGATCTTCGTAGCTCGTGGGACGCTCGGGGAGCGCGGAGGAGGGAGGCGCGAGCCCCGAGAGACCGACGCGGCTCAGATCCGGCAGAGGCGCCACCGACTCGAGGCGGCGGGGGGCGATGAGCCACGGCTGATCGAAGCCCGCCTCGGCGGCCACCTGGATGGCCCGGGCCCAGCTGCGGACGTCGGCCTCGGGGCCGAGCTCGAACGCCAGCCGCCTCCGTCGCGGCCACATGTCGCGCTGCGCGGCGAGTCGCGCCGACAGGGAACGCCAGACGTCATCGCCCTCGACGGGCACCGACGCGCCTTCGCTGTCGCGAACGAGGAGCTGTCCTCCGTCGAGCACCAGCCAGAGGTGCACGTCGAGGGCGGACGGCCGCGCGACGTCGGAGACGAAGGGAGGGAGGGCGGCCTCTCGTCCGCCCGCCGAGACGGCCAGGCGGACGGCGCTCCCGTCCCGCGACAGACGACGCGCCAGGCGGAGCACGCGCCGGGCGCGGAGCCCGGGTGGGGCCAGGAGGAGGTACGCCTCGCGCGTCGGGGCGGAGGGCTGGGGCGCCCGGTCTCCCGCCGATACGCAGACACGCTCACCCGACGGGGCGCCCTCGGCCGTCAGCGTCGGGAGCTTGGGCGAGGTCGGGCACGCGATGTGCGTTTCGTTGGGTGACGGCGACCCGCACGAGATCGCGGACAGCGCCGCCAGCCAGATCGAGGCCCTCATGACGCCACCGTATCGACGGCGTAAGCGCGGTGTCATGTGGAGCAGACCGAGCGGGTGGCGATAGCGTCACGGCATGAAGCGTTGGCTCTTCGTGCTCCTCGCGCTCACCGCCTGCGACCCGACGTCGGTCGCCGAGGACGCTTCGGGCCAGGACGCCTCGGCGGATGCGGGCGTGGTCGAGCCGGAGCCGCTCTCGACCGCGCACTGCACCTACGCGCCGCTCCCGGCGACGGCGGGCGCGGGAGGGCGGGTGGAGGCGGGGCCGGTCACGGCCGGCGTGGCGGAGGTCGAGCTGGGGCTTCCGGTGGGCGCGGCGCTCGGGGGGAACACGTCGCGGGCGGCGCCGCTCGACAACCAGGGCGACGTGGACGGAAGAGAGGTGCCGCTCTCGGGGACGTTCACGCCGAGCGTCGGGGTCGAGACGATCCCGAAGGTGAAGGCGCTCGCGATCACCGCGGGGGGCGAGACGGTGCTGCTCCTGCGGAGCGACACGATCTTCAGCGACGACACGGTGACGCACGAGGTGACCGAGGCGCTCGGGCCGGAGCTGGCCGGGAAGGTGATCTGGCTGTCGAGTCACACCCACACCGCGCCCGAGCAGTACTCCGCCGACACGAAGTTCCAGGTGGGCGGCGGCCCGGTGCGCGCGAGCGTGCGCGCGGCCTTGATCGAGCGGCTGATCGAGGCGGGGCGGGCGGCGCTCGACGCGCGGGTCCCGGCGCGGATCGGGGTCGCCAGCGATCACGACTTCGACCCGGAGGATCGCGTCAGCTACGACCGCCGGCCCGAGAACGACGACCTCTATCACGGCGGCGAGGCCCGCAAGGACACGCACCTGGCGGTGATCCGGGTGGACACCCTCGATGGGGCGCCGATGGCGATCCTCCCGGTGTTCGGCGCGCACTCCGCGATCCTCGATGACGACGTCGCCGTGTTCAGCACCGATCTCTCGGGCATGATCGAGCGCACCCTCGAGGAGCAGTTCGACGCGCCGGTCATGGTGATGCACCTGCAGGGCGCCGCCGGAGACGTGCTGGGGGCGAGCCACGGGCACCTCGAGTACGAGGAGGGGCAGCTCCGCTGGGACTTCGCGCGCAACGAGGAGAACGGGCGCTGGGCGCTGCCCCAGATCCTGCCGGTCTGGGAGGCGGCGGGCGAGGTGATGCAGGACCGCGTCGCGATGGAGGTGGTGACCCGCTCGGTGCCGATGGGGCCCGACTGGCGGACCTTCACGGTGCGGGACGGCGCGCTCGCCTACGCCCCCTGGGACGGGCGGCGACCGGCGGACCGAGAGGTCTGGCGGGACGGCGCGATCGTCTCGCCGATCGACGAGTTCAACGCGCCGGGCGGCGCCTCGCTCTGCGGCGAGGACACGGCGCTCCTCGACATCGCCCAGCTGCCCAACGTCGACGGGCTCACCGCCTACCACTCGTGCGCGAGCCTGGAGCGCGCGACGATGATCCTGGGCATTCTGCTCGACTTCGAGTTCGAGCCGACCCCGCTCTGCGTCTCGACCCGCACGACGATCACCGCCTGGCGCCTCGGAGACCACCTGTTCGCCACCGCGCCGGGCGAGCCGCTGGTGCCGTGGGCGGAGTACGTGCGGGAGCGCTCGCCGCTCGGCGCGGAGAACACGTTCGTGCTCGGCTACGCGCAGGGACACAACGGCTACCTGCTCCGGCCGGAGGACTGGCTGCAGGGCGGGTTCGAGCCGACCATCAACTCCTGGGGGCCGCTGGAGGGGGAGTACCTCGCCGAGCGGCTCGCCGAGCTGATGGCGCTCGCGGTGACCGACGCGCGAGAGGACGCCGCGGCGGGCGGCGTGGACCGCGTGGTGGCGATGACCTTCGACGACGGGATCACGCCGACCCCGGACGTCGCGCCGGACGCGGGCACGGTGCCCGACGCCGTCCCGGGCGAGGTCTTCTTCCGCGGCGGCTACGCGGTGTCGAGCGCCCAGCCGGCGGCGACGGTCGAGCGGGTGAACGAGGTCGCGCGCTTCGTCTGGCTCGGCGAGGACTCGCTGGTCGGCACGCCGCGCGTGACCCTGCAGCGCGAGGTCGATGGCGTGTTCGAGGCGGTGACCCGGCGGAGCGGCCGGCCGGTGGAGGACCTCGATCTGATCGTGGTGTGGACCCCGCAGCCGCTGACCTGGGAGCCCGGGGAGACGCGCACACACTACTGGACGGTGGAGTGGCAGCCGGTGAGCTGGCGGCTCGAGGCGCCCCTCGACGAGCGGGCGGGCGTGCCGCTCGGGCGGTACCGCTTCCACGTCGAGGGGAGCGGCTACGCGCTCGACAGCGAGCCGTTCGAGGTGGTCCCGGCCACGCTCGACGTCCGGACGAGGACCGAGGGCGAGGCGCTGGTGGTCGAGGCGCTCTTTCAGCCGCGCGAGGGCTGGCGGCTGATGGACATGACCGGCCGCGCCAACCGCGACGTGGGGGATCGCGCCGGGCCGTTCGAGGTCGAGGTGCGCGGGGAGGGCGGCGCGTCGGAGACGTTCACGGGCGTCGAGCCCGAGGCGCCCGGCGTGGTGCGGGTCACGCCGAGCTTCCCGGTCACGTCGGTCCGGGTGCGGGACCGGTTCGAGAACGCGGGCGAGGTCAGCGGGTAGCGGCGGGATCGGAGGCGAGCACGCGTCCGTCGGGCATCAGCGTGCCCGGGAGCTCCAGGCCCCGAGCGAGCGCGACGAGCCCGTCGTGCAGCTCGCTGCGATCGACCTGGAGGCGCGCGACGGTCATGCGGCGGCGCTCGCGGGTGAGGCGGACGCGGACGGCGCGCGCGGTCTCCCGGGCGAGGCGCACGTAGCGGAGCGCGATGGCGCCGCCGAGGAACGACAGGCTCGTGACCAGCAGGCCCGCGGCGATCGGGGTGTCCGGGATGCCGCCGTACATCTCGTGCGCCATCGCGTGCCCCACCCCGGCCGCGACCCCGAGGCCGATCCAGGTCAACGGGAAGAGCACCGCGCCGACGAGCACCTTGATCGAGGCCTCGTCCTTCTTGCGCTTGGCGGCGGCGCGGGTGACGAGCCAGAGCGCGAGCGCGGGCGGCGCGTTCACGATCACGCCGAAGACGAGGATCGGCGGGAGGAGGAAGTAGACGAGCAGCACCTGCAGGCCGAGCAGGACGGCGATCCACGGGTTGAGGATCGGCGGACCCCGGTCGAGCTCGTGGTCCTCCATCTCGAGCGCGCGCAGGTCGCGGTCGTACTCGCGGACGCGCGCCTTCAGCGCGGCCACCTCCTCGGGGTGCGACTCCAGGCGTTGGTAGTAGCCGGCCCAGATCCGCGAGAAGGCCCGCATCTTCTCTTCCATCGTCGGCTTCTCGAGCTCGCTGTCGGTGCGGCTCGCCCGCTCGGCCCGGACGATCTTGCGCGCGCGGTGCATCAGCCGGTGGATGTCCCAGCTCTCGGTGGCGTGGACGACCTCGCGCAGCACGTGATCGATCGCGTCGGTCAGCAGGCGTTGGCGCTCGCGCGTCGTCTCCTCCGGCTCCTCGGGATCCGGGGTGACGTCGAGGCCGGGGGGGAGCTCCATCGGCGGGTGATAGGTGACGAGCACGCTCGATCGGAAGAGGCGCTTCTCGTCGTAGTGCAGCCCGACCGGGATGATCACGGGCGGCGGCGCGCCGTCCTTCATCAGCTCGCGCGAGCGATAGTAGAAGCGGGCCACGCCCGTCTTGAGCGCGAGGAGGTGCGGCTCGTCGTGGCTGTCGCCCTCCGGGAAGAGGCAGCTGAAGGAGCCCTGCGCGACCCGCTCGGCCAGGGCGTCGAGGCTCCTGGCGTTGGCGGCGCGTCGGGCGCGCTCGTCGAGCTTCTTCGCGTCCATCGCGCGGAAGATCGGGACGGTCCCGATGGCGCGCATCAGGTGCCCGAGCACGGGGACCCGGAAGAGCCCGTGGCGCGCGCCGAAGACGACCTGACGCGGGAAGGTCTCGAAGATCAGCGCGGGGTCGATCATCCCGTTCGGGTGCCAGCTCACGAGGATGCCGCCGCCGTCCCGCGGGATGTGCTCGGTCCCGGTCACCTCCACCTGCCGGAAGAAGAAGCGCAGCAGGAGGTGGGCGAGCTTGACCACCCAGTCGTAGGCGCGCGGACGCACGCGCCCGAGTATCGCCGCTAACCTTCGGGCGCGTCGAGCGATGAGGTCAGCGGCGCGGGCTGCGCCGACCGCGGCGATTGCCGCTGCCACGGCCACCGCCACCGCCACCGCCACCACCGCCGCCGCCACCGCCGCCGCGTCGACCGCCGCCGCCTCTGCGCGACCGGCCACCGCCGCCGCCGCCGCCACCGCCGCCTCCGCGGCGCGCGTTCAGATCGGTCACGGGGGGAGGCGGCTCGGTCGCCGGGTAGCGGTGCTCTTCGACGCGCTCGAGGTGCTGCCCGATGAGCCGCTCGATGTCGACCAGGTAGGGCCGCTCCTCGTGCTCGCAGAACGAGAGCGCGATGCCCGACGCGCCGGCGCGCGCGGTCCGCCCGATGCGGTGCACGTAGGTCTCCGGCACGTTGGGCAGATCGAAGTTGATCACGTGGGTGATGCCCTCGACGTCGATGCCGCGGGCGGCGATGTCGGTCGCGACGAGCACGTTGAGGTCACCGGAGCGGAAGCCGTCCAGCGCTCGGGTGCGCGCGCCCTGCGACTTGTTCCCGTGGATCGCGGCCGCGCGGATGCCGGCCTTGTCGAGCTGCTTCACCACGCGGTTGGCGCCGTGCTTGGTGCGCGTGAACACGAGGGTGTGCTCGACCCGCTCCTGGCGGAGGAGATCGACGAGGAGACGGCGCTTGTCCGCCTTGTCCACGAAGTAGACGTGCTGCGCGACCTTCTCCGCGGTCGAGGAGACCGGCGCGACGGCCACGCTGACCGGGTCGTGCAGGAGCTCCTCGGTCAGGGCGCGGATGGGCGGCGGCATCGTGGCCGAGAAGAAGAGCGTCTGGCGCTTCTTCGGCAGCTTGGCGATGACCCGCTTCACGTCGGGGAGGAAGCCCATGTCGAGCATGCGGTCCGCCTCGTCGAGGACGAAGATCTCGATGTCCTCGAGGTCGACGTAGCCGCGGCCCATCAGGTCGAGCAGGCGGCCGGGCGTGGCCACGAGCGCGTCGACGCCGCGCTTCAGCTCGGCGATCTGCGGCTTCTCGTTCACGCCCCCGAAGATGACGGTGTGCCAGAGCTCGAGGTACTTGCCGTAGGTCTCGAGGCTCTCGGCGATCTGGGCGGCGAGCTCGCGCGTCGGGGTGAGGATCAGCGCCCGGAGGGCGGTCTCGTCGTCCGCCACCGCGTCGAGGCGCTGGAGCAGGGGGAGACCGAACGCGGCGGTCTTGCCGGTCCCGGTCTGGGCGCAGCCGAGCACGTCGCGGCCTGCGAGGGCCGGCGGGATGGCTTCGCGCTGGATGGGGGTGGGCTCCTCGTAGCCCGTCTTCTTCAGGGCGCGGAGCAGAGGCGGGCTGAGCCCGAGGTCGTCGAACGTCACGCCGCTAGTTCGCACGATCTACGCCAAGCGCAAGCTTTTCGGTCGGGAGGGGGGCGCGGTTGTGCTGGCCAAGGGACGGTCGACCGCGTATCTCTGGTTCTGCATGTCGGTCCGGCGGAGTGACACCTACTTGCTGGACCGCGGGGGGCAGGTCCTCGCGGGGCGGTATCGCGTGACCGAGCTGCTCGGGGTGGGCGCGATGGGCTCGGTCTGGATCGCCGAGCAGCTGGCGCTCAAGCGGCAGGTCGTCGTGAAGTTCCACGAGGAGGGCTTCGTCGGGAACAACTCCGACGTGGCCTACGAGCGCTTCCGCCGGGAGGCGCGCACCCTGGCCTCCGTCCACCACCGGAACGTCACCGAGCTCTTCGAGGCGGGCAAGACCCCGGAGGGCGAGCCCTACCTCATCATGGAGCGGCTGCGCGGGAAGACCCTGGCGGCGCGAATGCGGAACGAGCGCATCCTCCCGATCCAGGACGCCATCGAGGTCGCCGTGGAGATCGCGAGCGGGCTGCAGGCGGTGCACGCCGCCGGCGTCCTCCACCGCGACATCAAGCCCGAGAACATCTACCTGCACGACGCGGGCGAGGACGGGATCATCCCCAAGCTCATCGACTTCGGCCTCGCGCGGCCGGAGACCGGCAAGCGCCTGACCATGGGGAACAAGGCGGTCGGCACGCCGGGCTACATGGCGCCGGAGCAGGCGCGCGGCTCGAAGACGCTCGACGGCCGCGTCGACCTCTACGCGCTCGGGGTCACCCTCTACGAGATGCTGACCGGGAACCTTCCGTCCGAGGGCGAGACCATGGTCGACCTGATGATCTGGACGGCCACCGAGGAGCCCATCCCGATCACCGACTACCGCCCCGACCTGTCCGGTCCGGTCGCCAACGTGATCATGCGCTGCATCGCGCGGGACCTCGACGAGCGCTACCCCGACGCGAAGACGATGCGGCTCGCGCTCCAGGCGGTGCTGGCCAGCCACGACGAGCCGGGGGTCGCCGACACGCTCCCCGGGCAGGGTGACCGAGACCGGCGCGCGCGCGCCGAGACCGAAGAGCACGACTCGGTGAGCCCGAGGGCCGCGCGGGAGACCGAGCCCCAGGAGCTCTCCGACGCCGACCTCCAGTCGATCAGACCGCCGCCGATTCCGCGCGGGATCCTTCCGCCGAAGAAAGAGTGAGCGCCCGGCGGTAGCGCGCGAGCGCCTCGAGCGGGGTCTGCCGGACCGCGCCGCCGTAGAAGTAGAAGCCGCTCGGGGGGATGTTGGTCGCGAGGTAGCCGTCGTTCGGCCAGGTGCCGTCGGGGGACTGGCGCTCGAGCAGATGGGCGGCGGCGCGGCGGGCGGCGGGCGTGTCGTGCAGGCCCACGTCGACCAGCGCCGAGAGCACGAGCCCGGTGCAAGGCGGCGTGCTCGGTCCCACGCCGGCGCGGCGCAGGTCCGCGTAGCTCTCGACGCCTTCGCCGAAGCCGCCGTCGTCGTTCTGGCAGCCGAGGACCCAGTCGATCGCCTTCGCGATCCAGGGCTCGCTCGGATCGAGCCCGAGCTCCGCGAGGGCGCTCAGGACGTAGGCGGTGCAGGGGAGGTAGTTGCAGACCCAGCGCCCCCACCAGCCGCCGAAGTCGGTCTGCGTGGCGCGGAGGAAGCGCAGGCCGCCCTGGACGTCGGGGTCGTCGGGGGTGGCGCCGAACGAGGCCAGGCCATGGAGCACCCGCGCCGTCAGGTCCTCGGTGCTCGGGTCGCCCAGCTCGGCGGGAGGGCGGAGGAAGGCGCCGAGCGCCCGCCACGGATCGTCGGGCGGCAGCCGCGGGGGCGGGTCGAACGGGGTGCCCGGCGGACGGTGTCCGGGCACGTCCCAGACGAACGCCGCCCACCCGCCGTCGGGGTTCTGCATGTCGCGCAGCCAGTGCCTCGCGTGGGTCACGCTCCGCTGCACCCGGTCGTGCAACCGGGGGGGCAAGCCCGCGTCGGCGGCCACCCCGAACGCGCTGAGCACGATGCCCGCGTCGTCGCAGTCGGCCATCGTCTCGTTGCCGGTCTGGAAGGGCCAGCCGCCGGTGCGGAGCGCGCCTGGGCGGCGGTTGTTGGGGAGGGGCTGCGGCGTCTGGAGCTGCCGATCGAGGAGCCACTCGACGCCGCGGGTGAGGCGCGGATCGTCTGCGGGCGCGCCGGCGAGGACCAGCCCGCGGACGGCGAAGGCGGTCGACCAGACGTCGCTCGAGAAGACGTCGAACCAGACCCCGTCCTCGTCCTCCACCCGCCGGGAGGCCAGCCAGCGCGCGGCGCGAGCGACCCGGGGATCCTCCGGGTCCAGCCCGGCGCCGAGCAAGGCGGGGATCGCCATCGCCGTCTGCACGGTGTTCGAGTTCCAGCTGCCGTCGGCGTTCTGGAAGAGCGTCATCCGGTCCACCGCGCGACGGGCGGCGCGGCGATCGAGCCAGCCGAGGGGCTCGCCGCGGAGGCGCCTCGCGATCAGCGAGAGCTGCAGGGCGCCGATGACCACGCCGAAGTGGAAGCGCGACGCGATGGCGTCGACGACCGCGTCGGAGAGGCACCAGGCCAGGGGTGGGCAGGGCAGGCGACCGGCGGGGAGCAGGCCGGCCAGCGCGAGGAACACGGCGCCGACGTCGCCGACGGCCATCTCGTCGAGCACGCCGTCGACGCCGCCGTGATCCTCGAGCCAGCCCAGCGCACGGCGGGCGGCGGCCCGGTCCTCGTCCGCTCCGAGCGAGAGCGCCGCGGCGCACTGCGCGGTCACCGACGCGCCGCCGGCGGGCGCGAACGGGTAGGGGGCGAAGGAGCCGTCCCCGCGCTGCTGGGCGCGCAGCCAGCGACACCCCGCGGCCCGGTCCGTGGCATCGAGCAGCCCGGCGTGATCGAGCGCCACCAGGACGTTGGCCGTGCTCGACGGACCGACGTCGCTGCGATCGTCCCAGGACCCGTCGGCGCGCTGCGAGTCCCACAAGACCTGCGAGGCCCGCGCGATGGCGTCGCTCGCGTCCAGATGTCCGTCCCCCATGGAGACGTTCTCGGTGATCGGCGGGCGGCTTGTAAAGCGCGGCGCGCCCCCGTATGGATCGCCCGGGGGGAGGCGACGTGCCGCGCGACACGCTCGAGACCGACGACAGCGCCTGGCCGATCGTGGTGCACCGGACCGTGGGCATCCCGAGCGAGGCGCAGGTCGACCTGTTCATCGCCCGCGCGTCGGAGCACCTCTCGCGCGGGGAGCGGTACGTCGTGATCTTCGACAACGCCCAGGCGGGCCGCGCCACCGCCTACATGCGGACCCGCGCGACCGAGTGGCTCGAGGAGAACGGCGAGCCGCTCGGCCGGAGCTGCCTGGGCACCGCCCTGGTCTTCCGGAACGCGGCGCTCCGGTTCGTGATGAGCGCGGTGATGCTCGTCGTCCGCCACCCGGTGCCGATCCGGGTGTGCAAGTCGATGGACGAGGCGTGGGCCTGGGCGGAGGAGCAGCTCGCGGCCGAGCGGCGGATGGTCGTCTGATCAGCCCTCTTCCGGGGCCTCGTCCGGCTCGTCGTGGACGGGCCCGGTGGCGCCTCCCTCGCGCGCCAGCTCGATCAGCTCGCCCATCGTCTTGTGCAGGATGACCTTGTCGCTCACCCCGCTGACGAACCCGGTCGACACCTTGAGGATCTGGGTGCCGAACATCGGCTTCTTCATGTGGAAGTCCTCGAGCAGATCGCGCTCGAGCTTCACGATCAGCGCCTGCAGCTGCCACGTCTCGTGATCCACCACGAGATCGTCGACCTCGCCGAGCTCGCGTCCGTCCTGCGACAGCACGCCCTTGCCGTGGAGCTCGGTGTACCTGATGACCGTCATGTGCCCTCCGAAGCTGCGATGGTGTAGCAGCTTCCGGCGGCGCGCAGAAGCGTCAGTCCGATCGTTCGCGCTCCGTCCGTTCGGCATGGAGATCTGGTGTCTCGGGGCCATCGCGACCGGGGCCGCGGGGGTCGTGTGGTCCTGGGTCGGCCTCGCGCTCTTCCGGCGAGAGTGGGCCCGGATCGCCATCGACCACGCGCGGCGCCCGGACGTCGACCTGTGCTTCGGGCCGCTGTGGGTCGTGCTCTGGAGGACCGCGCTCTTCGTGTGCCGACATCCCCGTACCCTCCGGCTCGGGGCGGTGTACGGCCTGCACCTGCTGGTCGGTGTCGACCTGCTGCGGTGGCTCGACGAGGAGGAGGTGCGGCGGACGTCGGGGCGGTGAGCCTCGGACCCCCCTCGCGGCCGGCGTCCGCCACCCCTCGGCCCGCCACCCCCGCCAATTCGTCGCCGCAAGTGTCCGAGATCACGTCGCGGCGGGTCGGTACGGCGGGTGCGGTGGGTGGGCGGCGTGCCCACGCCTCCCCGCTACATCGAGCCGAAGTCCGTCTACTTCGTCACCCGTCGCGTCGAAGGGCGGCGCTTCCTGCTGCGGCCGGACGACCGGCTGAGCTCGCTGATGAAGTACATGCTCGCGCACTACGCGAAGAAGCACGGCGTGCAGGTCCACGTCTTCGTGGTGATGAGCACGCACTTTCATCTGGTGGTGAGCGTCGAGCACGGCAACGTGAGTGACTTCATGCACGACCTCGACCTGCTGCTGTCGAAGGAGGTGAAGGCGTTGCGGTCGGCGGCGCGGGGCGTGACGTGGGAGCCGGGCGAGCTGTCGGTCGTGCAGCTGCTGGA
>JAYZQJ010000192.1:0-44435 GCA_036149055.1 Myxococcota bacterium
CGCCGCGGGCGTTCGCCTTCGCGATGATCTCCCACAGCCGCGTCGACAGCCGCCGGCCGCGCAGGCTCCAGATGCCGCGCATGACCTTCGACGTGACCAGCACCGGGTGCCGCGCCGCGAAGCGCTCGCGGGTGGTGTGGGGGACCCCCGCCTTCTCTCCCTTGGGCTTGCGACCGGCGCCCTTCCGCGCGCCGCCGTGTCTGAACAGCAGGAGCGTGCCTTGCTTCGCCCTCCTCTTCTTGCGCATGCCCGTACGGACGCAGAGCCCTCGGCGCGACTGACGCAAATCGCAAGAAAAGATGCGTATCGCTGCGCTTCTCTGCCGATTCATCGGTGCGGGCTCGATTCGGCGGAGAACGCCGGTGGGAGCTCTGCCGATTCATGTGTGTGACCTCGAGCGTGCGGACCCGGCTCGAGAGCGCGACGCGGCGGCGTTCGAAGCTCTGCTGAATCGACTTCGCGGCACCGGATCTCGATTCGGCAGAGATCCGGCGCGAGCGCCCCGTCGCAGAAGGCGCCGCTGCTCTCGATTCGGCAGAGTTCTCGGGCAGCCCCACGAACGCGCGGGGCGCCGGCGGTGCGAACGTGCCGCGGCGCTGCTAGCGCTCGATTCGGAAGATCACCCAGACCTGGGCGTCTTCGCGGGACATGCCCCACTGCTCCGCGAGGGCGTCGACGAGCGCCTCGGCAGAGCTGCGCTCGTCCAACAGCCCGTAGCGGTTGAGCTCGAGCTCGATCGACGGCAAGCCCCCGTAGTCCACCAGGAACGACTCCGCGCCGTCGACCACGTCGTAGCCGAGCTGCGTCACGTGGGCAGGTGGGTCCGACGGCATGGACTCTACCGGGAACGCGAGCTGCCCGTAGACCTCCGCGCCCTCCCGGAGCGCGCCTCGACGCGCGGCGCTCGCTTCCAGTCGCCGGACCTGCTCGGCGTCCGGCCAGTCACGGACGGGCGCGCCGCCGAGCGCGGTGTTGGTGATCATCGAACAGCTGTAGAGCGCGTCCCGGGTGGCGAGCAGCTCCCCTATGCGGGGCTGCATATCGAGCGGCTCGGTGCGAGCCTCGCGCAGAGTGAAGGACGCCTGAGAGAAGTCGGTCACGAGTCACATCCCTTGCGGTCGGAGAAGGTATCGCAGCGCGCGCGACGGCGTGCACGTGATGCAAGCTAGCTCGGATCGCGATCGAAAGTTGTGATCACACAGGATCTCCTGGGCTACGATCGACGCGGGAGGACGGATGAAATACTGCTTTGGATTCTTCTTCGTGACGGCGCTGGTGCTCGCGGCGCCTCGCGCGGCCGACGCGCAGAGCGTTCTGTACTGCCGCGACAGCACGCTCGCGACGGACGCGATGGAGGGTGCGCTCGCGGACTACGCGGCGGCCACACCGACGGCCACGATCACCCAGCACCTGATGGACACGAACCTCACCACGTGCGAGGGCTCGCTGGCCTCCGGCACCTTCGACCTCGTGATCGTCGCGGTGCAGAACAACGGGCCGTACACCACGCCGAACTTCGACGCCCACGTGATGGGCGGCGGCCGCGCCATCTTCACCGACTGGACTCAGACGGCGACCGACGCCGCGATGTTCGAGGCGAGCTACGCGTCTCAGACGAACCAGACGTCGCTCACGATCCAGCCGCCCTTCGACACGGGCGTCGTGACGAACCCCATCACGCTCATGAACCCGGGCTGGGGGACGTTCTCGATGACCCTCACGCCGGACGCCGGCGCGACGTCGATCGCCTCGCTCGGCACCGGCTCGGGCGCGGTGCTCTCGTCGACCGGGCGGACGATCATCAACGGCATGCTCTTCGACACCGGCGGGATGGACCTGCGCCGGTTCTTCCTGAACGAGGTCCGGGCCCTGCTCGGCCCCGACGCCGACGGTGATGGCGTGGACGCGCCGATGGACTGCGACGACTTCGATCCGACGGTGTTCCCCGGCGCGCCCGACGTCGCCTGTGACGGCGTTGACAACAACTGCGACGGCACGCCCGACGACGGCTTCATGTCGACGGTGACGATGTGCGGCGCGGGGGCCTGCGAGGCCACGGGCATGACGACCTGCGTGGCCGGCGTCCCCGGCGACACGTGCATGATCGGCACCCCCTCCGTGGACGACCCCACCTGCGACGGCATCGACGACGACTGCGACGGCACGGTGGACGAGGACTACGCCTCGGTGGACACGATGTGCGGCATCGGACCGTGCGCCGCGACCGGGACCACCACCTGCGTCGAAGGAGCCGTCGTCGACTCGTGCATGCCCGGCACTCCCGCGGGCGAGGACACCACCTGCGACGCCATGGACGACGACTGTGACGGCGCAGTCGACGAGGCCTTCGCGGGCGCGACGATGACCTGTGGCGTGGGCGCGTGCATGCAGATGGTCGCCGAGACCTGCGTCGACGGGATGATCGAGGGCGCCTGCGTCCCCGGCACCCCCGCGGCCGACGACGCGACCTGCGACGGCCTCGACGACGACTGCGACATGAGCGTCGACGAGGACGGCGCCTGCGACGAGACCGACGCGGGCACGGACCCCGGGGACGCGTCCACCGGGACGCCCGACGCCGGAGTCGGAGCTCCCGACGCGGGCACGGACCCGATGGCGAGTGGTGGCGGCTGCAGCTGCCGCGTGAGCGATCGCTCCGACTCCGGGAGCCTGCCCTGGGCGCTGGGCCTCACCGGGCTCCTCGGGCTGGCGCTCTTCCGCCGCCGACGCTGATCGATCGCGCGTGGCGCTCACTCCCGACGCCGGTCGGGAGTGAGCGAGCACCGATGGCGTGGCGCATTCACAGCTGGTCTCCGGAGCGCGGGCGCGGCGAGGTGATCTCGCCGCAGCTCGGCCCGTGGGGCTTCGGCGCCGCGGAGAACCCACGAGGGGTCGACTTCGAGGTCGGCGAGCCGGTCGTGGTCGAGCTCGAGGGGCCGACCGACGCCGGGCGGGTGCGCTCGGTCGTCCCGTGCCGGCAGCGACAGCCGGAGAGGACCGAGATCGCCGAGCTGGCCGAGCTCCACGCGCGGCGCCCGGTCGACGCACGCGTGGAGACGTGGACCGAAGAGGTCCTCCGCCTCTGGGTGGGAGACTGCTGCGAGGCGTGCAGCGAGGTCTGGTGGCGCCTCACCTTCCGCCGGCCGTGCGGCCCGGCGTTCGACGCCGACCGAGACGATCTCTCGATGCCGCTCCTCCGCTACGCGAGCGACGGCGAGATCGCCGAGCACGCCCTCGAAGTGTCCGCCGACCGTCGCGCCTACTGCGTCGTCACCGACCACGGCAGCGGCCCCGACGGCCCGCGCTTCTACCTCGTCGCCGACGTGCTGGAGGTGGAGCGAGGTGAGAGCCGGAGCTCCCTCGGCCCGCATCACTCGGGGTGAGGTCTCACCCTCCGTGCCGGGCCAGGTATCGATCCGCGCGGCGCGCGAGCCAGTCGCGACCCAGCGCCGCGTACGCCGCCCGCATGTGCCGGATGGGGGTGAGGTGATCCGGGGTGTGAACCGTCGCATGAGCCGCGTTGCGGCTGACGGCCAGCGACGAGGCCGCGAAGCCTCGCGATAGCAGACCGCTCGCGCGGTCGAGCTCGGCGCCCAGATCGAACGTGAGGCTCTCCGGGGCGAGGTCGTCGTCGAACGCGGAGAGCGGCGCGAGCACGCCGATGCCGTCATTGCAGGGCTCGAAGCGCCATCCGGGAGGCGGCTCGGGCTGGAGCGAGACATCGGAGCGGAGGCCGTCGTCGATCCGCGACACGTCCCGAGCGAGCGAGAGGCCGAGCGCGGTGGCCAGATCGCCGGCGTCCTCCCGGGCTCGACCGACGACGACGTCGCGCGGCTCTCCCGTGGCGAGATGGAGCGAGGCGTCCCGCACGGCGACCGCGAGCAGCGTCTCCAGCGCCCCTTGCGCGTCGTCGGCGAGCCAGCATGCCTCTTCGTCGCTGCCGGCCCAGGTCGCCGCGACCGGCTCCGGCCCCTCTGCATACAGCACGAGCCCGACGTACACCTCGCTCCGACGCGCGAGCGGCAGGAGCTCGAGCGGAGCGCCCGGCTCGTCCAGGAGGGAGTCCTCCAGCGAGCCTCCCCACAGCCAGGGCTCGAGGTCCACCGCCAACGCTCGGCTCGCGGCCGCCTCGCCTCGGGCGGCCGCGTAGTCCGCCAGTCGACGGACGATGTCGGGAACGGGGACGTCGGCGATCGAGATCATGACGCCATCCGCGCGCGGGCGGCGTCGAAGAGGGTCCAGCCGTCGAGCTCCTGACCGGTGACCTCGTCCCAGCCGCGGGCGAGGGCCTCGTCGAGGAGGGCGCGCGCGACGCGGGGGCGATGGAGATTCAGCGCGGCCCCGCGCAGGGCGACGTGTCCGCTGGGCCACCCGTCGCCGACCCCCCGATCGGCGCCGGCCCGAAAGACGATCCTCAGCGGCGCGGACCGCGGCAGATCGCTGCGGAAGGTCAGCACCTCGGCGCAGGGCCCGGCCTCGTGCTCGTGCCGGACGCGCGTGCGGTAGATGCGCGCGCCGACGCGGAGGGTGCGGGTCGAGGTGGACATGGGGAGACGGGAATGGACGGCGGGGTCCGGGCTGTCGAGATACAGTCCGGCGTCCGCGCGCATGCACCTCGTGTTCTACACCACGCTGTACCGGGAGGGCGGGGCGAGCTTCGAGCGCGCCGCGCGCACGCTGGCGAGCGAGCTCGAGGGCGAGGTGCGGCTGGAGCGCGTCGAGAGCAAGGCGGCGGTGCGGCGGGTGCTCGCGGAGATCGCGGCGCGCGGGCAGACGATCGACGCGCTGCACATCGTCGCCCACGCCGGCATGTACGGGCCGATGTTCGGGACCACGCGCTGGCCCGAGCAGTTCAGCCCGCACGAGTGGGAGACGCTCGAGATCCCCTTCGCGCCCGGCGCCGAGGCGTTCATCCGCACCTGCCGCTCGGCCCGCTGGTTCGCGCCCTTCTTCGCGCGCACCTTCGGCGTGCCGACCTGGGGCTTCCACTGGTACACGGCGTTCTCCGCCGCGCCGGATCGCTTCGTCTGGCCGGGGCTCCGGCCAGACGGGCCGCTCTACTGCTTCGGCTGCCCGGGCAAGAAGTCGCACGGGCTGCTCGGCTCGGCGAAGAAGTACGCCGGGCTCACGCGCGCCGAGCCGATGAAGCGCTTCGAGCCCGAGGGCGACGCGACGGTCGGCTACGACAACGTGGCCGAAGACTACGACGCCGTCTTCGACGACATCCGGGTGCGGCGCGACGAGGTGCGCTGGATCGAGGCGCGCCTCGACGCCCTCCGCCAGCGGCCGCGGGTGCTGGACGTGGGGTGCGGGAACGGCGCGCTGCTGGCGCTGCTCTCCGGGCGCATCGAGCGCGGCTTCGGGGTCGATCGCTCGCGCGGCATGATCGAGCGCGCCGCCGCTCGGACGGCCGGGATCGACCACGTGTCCGTGCACGCGATCGACGGCCCGTCGCTGCCCTTGCCCGACGCGAGCGTGGACGTCGCGATCTCGATGCTCTCGTTCCGCTACCTCGACTGGGACCCGATGATCGCCGAGCTCGCCCGGGTGCTGACGCCCGACGGGAGGCTCCTCGTGGTCGACATGGTGGAGAAGCCGGCCACCGTGAAGCTCCTGCCGCGCGTGCTCTTCGACCGCGCCCGGGTGTTGGCCGACGCCGCGCTCCGGCCCGACTACCGCCGGCGGCTCCGCGCGATGGTCGCGTCCGACGCGTGGGGGGACGTGCTCGAGCACAACCCGATGCGCGCGCTGCACGAGTACGACTGGTTCCTGCACAGCCGCTTCCCCGCGGGCACGATGGAGACCCTCAACGTGAGCCGCCGCGCGCGGGTCATCGCGTTCGACAGCGGCCCGATGCGGGACGCGGAGATCCGCGCGCAGGAGTACCCGTGAGGCTGGGCACGCTCGACTGGGGCATCGGCGGGCTGTCGGTCCACCGCGCGCTCCTCGAGGCCGGGGTGGCCGAGTCGGCGGTGTACCTCTCCGACGCCGGCTTCACGCCCTACGGCAAGCTCGACGACGACGCCCTCGCGGCGCGGGTCGCCGACCGGGTCGAGTTCCTGCGCTCGCTCGGCTGCACCCACGTGGTGCTCGGCTGCAACGCGGCGAGCACCGTCATCGACCACCCCCGCGTCCAGGCCGAGGCGGCGGAGCTGAGCGACCTGCTCGGAGTGATCGCGCCCGCGGTCGAGGCGGTGCGGGCCGCGCGCCCGGCCGACGTGGCGATCCTCGGGGGGCGCCGCACGGTCGAGTCCGACGCCTACGGCGCGCCGCTGCGCGAGGCCGGCGTCCAGGTCCGGCAGCGGGTCGCGCAGCCGCTCTCGGCGCTGATCGAGGCGGGCGTGCTGAGCGGCCCGGCGCTCGACGCGGAGCTCGAGGAGATCTGCGCCCCGGTCGCCGACGCCCGCGCCGTCGTGCTCGCCTGCACCCACTACCCGGCGATCGCGAGCGCGATCACCGCGCGCTTCGCCCAGCTCGAGCTCACCGTCGACCCCGCGGTCGAGACGGCGCGCGTGGCGGTGGAGCGATGGGGCGCGCGTCACCCCGCGCGCGTCGTCGACGACGCGAGGACGAGCGGGGATCCGATCGCGAGCGAGCGCGCGGCCCACGCCGCGTTTGGAGCGGAGGTCCGCTTCGTCCCGAGCTAGCTCGATCGAGGGAAGGGCGAGGACGCGACGTCGTATACGCTCTGCGATCGATGGGCAGCAACGGACACACGCTCGTCTTCGGCCACCCGGGGGGCGAGCGCAGGCACGGCGCGCTGCGCGACCTCGTCACCGACCTCGTCGAGGAGTTCTGGTCGGTCTCGGCCGGCCACTTCCACGAGGGCTACGACTACCGACTCGAGGCGGAGCCGCTGGACGACGGCTCACGCTTCACCGCGTGGTTCTCCGACGAGGCGGGGACGCGGAACATGTCGGCCGCGCTGGCACCTCACCTGCTCAGCTACTTCCTCGCCGAGCGACGCGGGCGAGTCCACGCCGTGGCCCTGGGGATCGACGCAGAGTGGAGAGACGCGCCCAGCGCCTTCGCGGACGCGACCACCGCGGGCACGTTCGTCCGTCGGGACGCGCGCTGGTTCCGGGTCGGCGCCGACCGCCTGTACGGCGACGGGGCGGAGACCCGCGCGACGACCGACGAGCCGTACCGGTGCGAGTGCTGGGGCTGCGAGAGGGTGCGCGACATCGAGGCGGGCCGCGACGTCGACGATCCTCGGGGGCACGCCCTGGCGGCGCTCGTACGAGACCGCCGCGACCCGCTGCGCCTGTTCGAGGCCGCCTACTTCCGCCTCGCGGTCGCGCGCCCGGAGGACCGAGGCGATGACACGTTCGGCGGCCTCCCGGAGCGCCGCGAAGAGCTCGCGGAGCGCGCCTTCGAGTGGAGCCCGGAGGGAGCGCTGGAGACGATCGTCGCGCACCTCGACGCCGAGGGGGCGAAGGTCGCCCACGCGCTCCCGGAGCTGTTCGAGGCCGCACCGGACGAGCAGCTCCGCGCGCTGCTGGACGTGTGGCTGTCGGCGGTCGAGCACCCGAGCGAGGCCACCCGCGCCGCCGCCTTCTCCGCCGCCGAGGAGCTCGTGCGGCCCGCTTCTCGCTCGAGGACCCGCTTCGCCCAGCGCGAGCGGGGGCAGACATCCGAGACGGGTCGCCCTTCGAACGACTGCGCGCCGTGCTCGACTCCGGCGCCGCCCCCGCCACGGCCGGTCAGATCGAGGCGGCTGGCGCGCTGCTCCTCGGGTCGATCGCCGACGAGGACGAAGCGGCGGCGAAGGCCGGGGTGGAGCTGGTTCGCTGGGCCCGCGCGGCGACGACGCCGGAGGTCCGGGAGGCGGCGAGCGCGTGGGCGCAGCAGCCGTCCGTTCGGATGGCCCTCGCCCGCGGCGACGCAGCAGAGAGCCGGGCCGAAGGGGTCGCGCTCGATGGGTCGCGCTCCTCGGGGCGCGCCTCCCGGAGACCCGCGCACGCCGCGATCGACGCCCTCCTGGAGGAGCTGGAGCCGAGCCTGGGGGCCGAGACCCCGCCCCTCGACGAGTCGTCGACGTACGCGCGTCTCGTGGAGGGATCACCGTCGGAGCGCGCCGAGGTCGTGACCGCGTTGGTCGAGCGCCGACTCGACATCCAGCGTCGCCACCCCCCGCGGTCCCCCGCGACGGACACTCCAGAGAGCGCCGCGATGGAGTGGCGCAGCGAGGCGCTGTGGAGCGCCGCGAAGCAGCTGATGGCTCGACGCGTGGAACCCTCAGCATCGACGCTGCGGGACCTCCTGCGCGCGGTGGTGGAGCTGGACGAGCCCGCCTACCACTGGAGACCGGAGTTCGTGCAGCTGCTCGAGGCCCAGGAGCGTGACAACGGGCTCGACGGCCCCAGTCGAGAGATGGTGAGAGCCGCCCTCGAAGGGCTGCGGGAGGCGTACTCCTACACCGAGGCGCACCCGTTCGTCCGACGCGTGGCGCTGCTCCTCGAGCGCCCGGACGGCGTCGACACGCGGTACTGGGTCCCCGGGCTGCGGCCCGGAGAGGCGGCCTGGTCGGACCGGTGCCTCGCCTTCCTCACCGAGCTCCCCGAGGCCGAACGCGGCCGCTGGCGGTGGTGGCTGACGCACGCCGCCCTCCGGAAGAGCGAGGGCGTGTCGCGCGCGTGGGGTCAGGAGGAGCGCGAGCCGCGGGACGCCCTCGGCCTGGACCGGCCGCCCCATCGCGCCTGGTCCGAGGAGAGCCGTGAAGCGCGGGACGCTCTCGGGCGGCAGGAGATCATCGACCGGCTGATCGCGTGGTTCAGTCCCCGCGTCCCCATCCAGGATGCGCCCTTCGGCGTCCCCGACGACAACGCGTGTCTCGCCGCGACGCTCCTGTGGTCGCTCGAGGACGTCGAGGGCGCGGCCGCGACGCGCGCCATCGGGCTGATCACGGCGTTCCTGCTTCCGCTGGACGATGCCTTTCGACACCACCAGCTCGCCGCGCTGGAGCATCTCTTCAGGCGTGGAACCGACGAGGCGACCGCGACCTACCGAGACCTCGCCGAGGAGGCGCGAGGGGCGTCGGGACGCATCCACCTCTGGAGCGAGCTGATGGAAGGACTGAAGACGATCGAGGCTTCGGCCTAGAGCGGCAATCAGTTTGAAACCACCGGCGCTGCGGGGCGGGACCGCGGCCAGGCGCGCCCGGTCGCTCCTCGACGATGCCCTAGCATCGCCTCGTCCCGCCCGAGCACGCCTGACCGCCGTCGCGCTACCGCATCCCTCGGCTCTCCAAACTGATCGCCGCTCTAGCGGAACCAGGCGGGCGTGCCGACGA
The DNA here is from genome assembly GCA_036149055.1 of Myxococcota bacterium. Taxonomy (GTDB): domain Bacteria; phylum Myxococcota_A; class Polyangia; order Polyangiales; family Sandaracinaceae; genus JAVJQK01. The sequence goes on from JAYZQJ010000192.1 coordinate 9,293, forward strand.
GCACCACCGCGAACAGGCCCGCGGCGACGTAGAAGAGGTCGCCCCCGAGCGCGGGGTAGAGGAGGCCGCCGACCACGAGGCCGCCGATGCTGGCGAGGCTGCTCGCGCTGGTGACCGCGCCCTGCACCGAACCCTGGTCGTCCCCGCCGAGCTCGGCGACCCGGCTCTGGAAGGTCGGCCAGCTGAGCCCGTTGCCGACCGCGAAGCAGGCCGCGCCCACGTAGCTGATCGGGCCCGGCGGGAGCTGGTAGCTCAGCAGCGACAAGATCAGGAACACGAGCCCGGCGGCGAAGACGAGGCGGCGGTCGACGCGCTTGGACACGAAGCCGAGCACGGGGCCCTGGGCGACGATCATCATCAGCGAGAGCACCCCGAAGAAGGCGCCCAGCTCGCCCGCGTCCCAGCCGTAGCTCTCGGCCGCGTGAATGGGGAAGCCCGCGTAGAAGAAGTTGAAGGCGAGGAAGTGCACGAAGGTGGCCCCGAGCACGAGCGCCACCGCCGGCCGACGCAGCCCGCTCCGGAGCGCCCGCTTCGGCGGCTTCTTGTCGCACGGCTTGCCCTGCTGATGCAGGCCCGCCTCGGTCGCGTCGGGCGGCGGCGGGCCCTCGGGGCAGCGACCGCTCGGCTCGTCGAGCAGGGTCACGATCGCGACGGTGGTCACCAGCGCGAAGGCAGCCGCGACCGCGATCGGGAGGCGCGGGCCCCACTCGGTGCCGCCCAGGAGCCCGGCCGCGGCGGGCCCGATCGCGAAGCCGAGGCTCGCCGCCATGCCCATGCGGCCGAAGGCCACCTGCCGGACCTCGGGCGTCTCGCGGGTCAGGTCGGCGACGTACGCGTTCGCGACCGAGATGTTGCCGCCCGTGGCTCCGTCGAGCGCGCGGGCCGCGAACACGAGCAGCAAGGGCACCGTCAGGGTCGCGCCCGCGAAGCCGCCGAGCGCGGTGAGCGGCATGGAGAGCGCGAAGAAGAAGAGCAGCCACGCCGCGAGCGTGCCCACCTGGCTGGCGACGAGCACCGGGCGGCGGCCGGTGCGATCCGACCAGCGCCCGAGGAGCGGGGCGCCGAAGAGCTGGAAGGCCGAGTACGTCGCGCCGACGAGCCCGTAGGTCCAGCTCGCCCCGCCGAGGTCGGTGACGATGAAGACCAGGAACGGGATCGCGAGCGAGAAGCCGAGCGTGCCGAGGAAGTGCACCGCGAGGATCGGCCCGAACCGCCGCCAGGGGAGCGGCGGCGCAGGAGCGGGTGCGATCGCCGCGTCGGCCATGCCGCAGGGTAATGGTTATGGGTGGTCGATGTGGTGGCGCCCCCGACCGAGCTGGACCTCGAGCGCGTGCGCGGCTGCCTGCTCGGCGGGGCGCTCGGTGACGCGGTCGGCGCCAGACACGAAGGCGCGCCTCCAGCCGGAGGTCGAGCCCTCCGCCCCGGTCACTTCACCGACGACACGCAGCTGACCCTGGCGACCGCGGAAGCGATCGCGGACGCCGGGCGCGCGGATCCCGAGCGGATCGCGGCCGGCCTCCTCGCCTGGCATCGCCGCGACCCGATCCGCGGCGTCGGCGCGGCCACCGCGAAGGCGCTGCGCGAGCTCTCGGTGGGCGGACACTGGGCGCTGGTCGGTCGGACCGGCGAGCACGCCGCGGGCAACGGCGCCGCCATCCGGACCGCGCCCCTCGCCTTCGTCCTCGATCCGCGCGATCCGAAGGCGCGGCGCACGATCCGCGACGTCGCCCGCATCACCCACCGCTCCGACGAGGCCTACGCCGGCGCCCTCGCCGTGTGCCTCGCCGTGCACGACGCGCTGAGCGACGACCTGGACCTCGACCTGATCGCCGCCGCCCTCCCGGACAGCGGAGTGCGAGATCGGCTGCGGGAGATCGCGCGACTCGAGCTCCGTGACGCGGCCGCGCGCGGGACCTCGGGGTGGGTCGTCGACGCCGTGCCGCTCGCCCTCCGCGCCGCCTCGATCCCGGACTTCGAGTCGATGCTCGCCGAGGTGGTGGCCCTGGGCGGAGACTGCGACTCGATCGGGTCCATGGCCGGTCAGATCTGGGGCGCCCGTCACGGCGCCGCGGCGCTCCCCACCGCGATGCTCCGCGAGCTGCCCGGCCGAGACGACGTCGAGCGCGTCGCCCACGCCTTCGCTCGAAAGCGCCCGGATCGTTGACACCGGCCGCCGACCGTCGCACACCGCTTCGGTGCCGATGAGGTTCTTCGTCGTCCACTGCGACGCCGGGTTCAGTCGCTCGCCCGCGGTCGCCGCGGCGCTGTCCAAGGTGTTGCTCGGCGACGACCAGGAGCTCTTCCGTCGCTACCGGCCCAACATGCGCGTCTATCGAACGCTCCTCGAGCGCTCCCCGCTCCAGCTCGAGTGAGCGCCGATCACCGGGTCGTCGGGGCGTAGGTTCGCATGTGGGCGCCTTCGCCGGGGCGGGTGACCTGCTGCATGAAGCAGTCGCGGGCGGAGATGCGGGAGAGGCCCAGCTCGGCCCAGCGCGGGTGCTCGACGTTCAGCTCGCTGCGGCCGCGGCGGTGGCGCTGCGACTCGTGCATCGCGCCCCACCAGCTCCACACGCCGTGGTGCAGGGCGTCGTCGGTCTGCGCGAAGTACTGCCCGAAGAGGGAGCGCGCCTTGTAGCGGGGGCTCGCCTCCCCGCAGACGAGCGAGAACAGCGGGCCGCGCCCGTCGCTCACCGTCGTGCCGCGTCCGTCCGGCGCGGGCTCCGCGCGGAGGCTCGGATCGTGGCGCACGGGCATGCGCAGCGCGGGCACCTTGTACTCGACGAAGGCGGCGCTGTCGCTGGCCACGTCGAGCACGAAGAGGGTCTGGCGCGGCGTGGGCATCGGCACGCTCAGATCGGGCTGCGCGATGAGGGAGCAGACGATCTCGTCGAAGGGCTCCGGCTCGTCGAGGGTGCCGGGCGCGTAGCGCGCGTGGATGAGGTTGAGCAGGGCGCGGCCCGGCACCGGCTCGACGAGCTCGACCCCCGCCGGCACCACGGACGCCACGCGCTCGAGCGGCACCTCGAAGGTGAAGCTGATCTGGAAGCCGAGGTCCCACTCCAGCCCGAGCGGGCGCCCGGCGAGGGTGTCGGCGGCGGCGGGGTCGACGTGATCCACGCCCCGGAAGCTAGCCGAGCGGAAGGGCTCCTCGGCCGCCTGAGCACCGATTGAGCAGCGGATGGACACGAGGAGCGGCCGCGGGGGTGCTTTGATTCGGGGGTGACTCCGGTCCTCCTCTTCCCCGGTCAGAGCTCGCTCCAGCCCGAGATGCTGGCCGAGGCGCAGGCCGTCTGGCCGGAGGTCACCCGCGACGTGATGCGGGAGGCGCAGGCGGCGCTGTCCCGCGACCTCTCCGGGTGGTGCGTCCGCGTCGAGCCGACCTGCAATCAGGACGTGCAGCTCGCCGTGTTCCTGACGACCCACGTGCACCTCGCGGCGCTGCGGCGAGAGGGACACGACGCGCCGGTGTCGCTGGGGCTCAGTCTCGGCGAGTACAACCACCTCGTGCACATCGGCGCGCTGCCGTTCGCGGACGCGCTGCGCCTCGTGTCGGCGCGGGGCGAGGCCTACGACGCCGGCCCGAGGGGCGCGATGGCGGCCGTCTTCCCCCTCTCGGAGGAGGAGCTCCGACCGCTGCTGGCCGGGGACGTCGAGATCGCCAACTTCAACTCGCCCACCCAGCACGTCGTCGCCGGCCGCCGGGTCGACGTCGAGGCGACGGTCGATCGGGTCGAGGAGGAGACCTACGCGCGCGCCGTCGTGATCGAGCGACGCTGCCCGATGCACGTGCCGCGGTTCGCGCCGGCCTCCGCCGCGCTGCGCCCTTTCCTGGAGGCGGCGCCGTGGACGACCCCACGACGGCCGTACCTGCCGAACGTGGACGCGGAGCCGCTCGAGGCGCCGACCCCCGCGCAGATCGTGGAGCGCCTGACACGACACGTGCACCAGCCGGTGCGCTGGAGGGCGTCGATCGATCGTGTGGTCGCGCTCCACGGAGACGTCCTCTTCCTCGAGGTGGGGCCCGGGCGCGTGCTCACCGATCTCCTGCGGGCGCCGTGGCGCGAGGAGCCTCGCGCGCGCACCAGCGACTGGGCGGCGGCGATGGAGGCGCTCGATGGAGCTCGATGAGCTGGCGCGCTCGCTCCGGCGCGCGCACCTCGTGAGCCCCGACGCGTCGGAGGCGCTGGAGATCGACGCCGACGGCGTCGAGCGCATGCTCCGGCATCGCCCGCCGATGCGGCTGGTCGACGCGCTCGATCGCTGGGACCGCGCGTCGCGCTCGCTGCGCGGGCGCCGCACGGTCGCGCCCGAGGACCCCGTGCTCGCCGGCCACTTCCCGGGAGAGCCCGTGTACCCCGGCGTGCTCCAGCTCGAGATGATGGGTCAGCTCGGCCTGTGTCTCGGGTGGCTGGAGGCGCGCGAGCGCGGAGACGACGCCCCGATGGACGGGCGCCTGCTCAAGATCCACCACGCCACCTTTCTCGACGCGGTGCGACCGGGGGACCGCCTCACGATCGAGGCCCGCGCGGTCGACGACAACCCGCTCACCGCGGTCGTCGCGTCGCAGGCGTGGCGTGACGAGAGCCTCTGCGCGACCTGCGTGATGGAGATCTACTTTGCCTGATCGACGCATCGCCCTCACCGGCATGAGCATCGCGACGCCCCTCGCGGACACGCTCGACGGCTACCTCGAGGCGCTCCTGGCCGGCCGCTCCGCGATCACCAAGTGGCGCACGATCCCGACCGAGCGCATCTACTGCAAGGTCGGGGCGGATCTGGGCGACTACGACGTCGCGGGCGCGGTGGCGGCGCTGGAGGAGCGCACCGACGCCGCGGTGTGGCGGCGGCTGGCGCGGCTTTGTCGGCGCGCGCCCTGGGCGACGGCGCTCTCGATGCTCTCGGCGGTGCGGGCGGTCGACGACGCGGCCGCGCACGGCGCGAGCGACTCGCACGAGACCGCGGTGGTCGTCGCCGGGCACAACCTCACGAGCGGCTACGTCTACCGCGAGACGATGGAGTTTCTCGAGGAGCCGGACTTCATCGACGGGCTGATGTCGCTCCACTCCCTCGACACCGACCACGCGGGGAGCGTCTCCGAGGTGCTGGGCGCGCGCGGCCCCATCTACACGGTCGGCGGCGCATGCGCGAGCGGCAACCACGCGCTCCGCCTCGCGGTGGACGAGATCCGTCACCGAGGCATGAAGGCCGCGGTCGTCGTCGGCGCGCCGACCGACTTCTCCCCCGTGGATCTGCACGCGATGGCGGTGATGGGCGCCATCAGCCACGAGAGCTTCAACGAGCGCCCGGCGGAGGCGAGCCGGCCGTTCGACACCCGACGCGAGGGCTTCGTGCCCGCGCACGGCGCCGGGGCGCTGGTGATCGAGGACTGGGAGCACGCGCGAGCCCGCGGCGCGCGGATCCACGCCGAGGTGGTCGGGGTGGAGGCGAGCGCCGACGCGAACCACGAGCCGCAGCCCTCGGGGGAGAGCCAGACGCGCTTGATGCGCCGGCTCCTCGAGCGGTGCGACCTGACGCCCGAGCGGATCGACTACGTGAACATGCACGCGACCTCCACCCACCTCGGCGACCTGACGGAGGTGCGCTCCATCCGCGAGGTCTTCGGCGATCACACGAAGCGGCTGCGGGTGAACGCGACCAAGTCGATGCTGGGGCACACGACCTGGGCCGCGCCGATCGTGGAGCTGGTGGCGGCGGTGCTGCAGATGCAGGCGGGGCGGCTGCACCCGTCAATCAACGTGGTCGAGCGAGACCCGGAGGTGGACCTCGACATCTGCGACGACGGACCGGTCGCGTGCGCGGTGGGCTACCTGATGAAGACCGCGTTCGGCTTCGGCGGCACGAACTGCATCGCGATCCTGCGCCACCCGGAGGCGCGCTGATGGCGATGTTCGTCACCGGGGGATCGCGCGGGCTCGGCCGCGGCGTGGTGGAGGCGGCGCTCCGAGCAGGCCACGACGTCGCCTTCACGTACGTGCAGAACCGCGCGGCGGCGGACGACGTGCTCGCCTGGGCCGCGGCGCACGCCCCGGACGCGCGCTGCCGCGCCTACGCGCTCGACGTCGCCGACCCGCGGGCCGTGGAGGAGGTGGGAGACGCGGTGCTCGACGACTTCGAGGCGGTGCGCGCGGTGGTCTGCAACGCCGGCGTCGTGGAGCACGCGCTCGCCGCGCAGATGTCGGACGAGACGTGGCACCGCGTGCTGACCACCAACCTCTCGGGGGCCTTCTACGTCGCGCGACACTTCCTGATGCCCTTCCTCGCCGACGGGGGCGGGCGCCTCGTGTTCGTCGGGTCGATCGCGCAGGACGGAATGAGCGGCCAGGCGAACTACAGCGCGAGCAAGGCGGGGCTCGTCGGCCTCGCGAAGGCGCTGGCCAAGGAGTACGGCCGCAAGAACATCACCGCGAACGTCGTCGTGCCCGGCTTCTTCGACACCGACATGACGCGGGACAGCATGGCGGAGAGCTACATGGCGTTCTGGCGGCAGCACTGCCCCGTGGGACGCGTCGGCGAGATCGAGGAGGTCGCGCAGGTCGTGCTCTTCCTCGCCTCGGACGCGTCGAGCTTCGTCAACGGGCAGGCGGTCCCCGTGACCGGCGGGCTGGACTGGGCGCCGTGAGCGTCGGCATCGAGAAGCTGAGGGCCTACCCCTCGACCCTGTCGCTCTCGCTCGGCGCGCTCGCCGACGCGCGGGGGCGCTCCCGCGAAGAGACCACCGAGCGGCTGCTCGTCGAGGAGCGCTCGGTGATGCCGCCCTGGGAGGATCCGGTGACGATGGCGGTGAACGCCGCCGCGCCGCTCCTCGACGACGCGGAGCGCGCCGACGTCGGCCTGCTGATCGTCGGCACCGAGACGCCGGTCGACCTCGAGAAGCCGATCAGCACCTGGGTGCACCGCTTCCTCGAGCTGCCCTCCTCCTGCCGGAACTTCGAGATCAAGCACGCCTGCTACAGCGTGACCGCGGCGACACAGATGGCGCTCGGTTGGCTGGGCACGCCGGCTGGCCGCGGGCGAAAGGCGCTGGTCGTGGGCACCGACGCGAGCCTGCTCGGGATCGGCGAGCCCTACGAGTTCGTGCTCGGCGCCGGCGCGGTCGCGGTCGTGCTCTCGCATCAGCCCTCGTTCCTCGAGCTCGAGCCCGGCCGGAGCGGGGTGTACGCCGCCGAGGTGACCGACGTCATCCGACCGTCGCGTCGCGTCGAGACCGGCAGCTCCGAGGAGTCGCTGTTCGCCTACCTCGAGGCGGTGGACGGCGCCTACGACGCCTACGAGGAGGTGGTGGGCGAGGCCGACTTCGGGGCACGCTTCGCGCACGTCGTCTACCACGCGCCCTTCGGCGGCATCACGTTCCGCGCCCACAAGGCGCTGTCCGGCCGGAACCCGGAGTCGACGAAGGCCGCGGCGTGGGCCGACTTCGAGCGGCGATCGCTGCCGGGCCTCGTGCACCACCGACGCACCGGTGGGGTCTACGGCGGGAGCACGTTCTTGAGCCTGCTCGGCATGGCGGACGCCCGCGACGACCTCTCGCCCGGCGACCGGGTCGGGATCTTCAGCTTCGGATCCGGCTCCTGCGCGGAGCTCTACGACGGAGTCGTGGGGCCGCGCGCCAGGGAGGTGGCGGCGCGGGCCGAGACGCGCGCGCAGCTCGACGCCCGCGACCCCATCGACGTGGGCACCTACGAGCGGCTCGAGCGCTGGCGAGACGCGTCGGTCGCGAAGGCCGACCTGACGATCGATCGCGGCGCGCTGGGAGACCACTACGAGCGCCGCTGGGCCGGGCGGGGGCGATGCGTGCTCCGCGGCGTGTCCGGGTGGGTGAGGGACTACGCGTGGTCGTGACGCTGCCCGAGACGCTGACCGGCGAGAGCCTCGCCGCGCTGGCGGAGACCCTCCGGTCGGACGCGCCCCATCGGGTGCTGCGCGGCGCCGATGGGGAGAGCTTCTGTCAGGGGCTCTCGCTCGAGGCGCCGCCCGACGACCAGGCCGTCGACCGCTTCGTGGCCTGCGTGCGCGCGCTCCGCTGCGGGCCGCCGGCGATCGCCGTCGTCGAGGGCGCGGCGAGGGGCGCGGGCGTGGGGCTCGCGGCCGCGTGCGACCGCGTGATCGCGACCCCGTCCGCTCGGTTCGCGCTCTCCGAGCTGCTCTTCGGCCTCGTGCCCTCGGCGATCTGGCCGCTGCTCGCGGAGCGGGTGAGCGCCGCCAAGCTGCGGTGGTGGGCCCTGACCGGGGCCACGCTCGACGCCGAGGCCGCGCGCGCGATCGGGCTCGTCGACGAGGTGACCGAGACCCCCGTCGACCTCGAGGCCACCCTCGCGCCGCTCCGCCGGGTGAGCGCCGCCGCCGTCCAGGCGCTCAAGAGCACCACCGCCCCGATGGGCGCGGTGGCGATCGGCGCCGAGCGCACGCGGGCGCGGCTCGAGACCACCGAGGTCCGGGAGCGCATCGCGCGCTTCCTCGACGGAGAGGCGCCGTGGGACTGATCGAGACGACCGACCGAGACGGCGTGAGGATCGTCGCGCTCCGCGACGAGGCCGGCCAGAACGCCCTCGACCGACCGATGGTCGAGGCGCTGACCGACGCCCTCGCGGTGCCGGAGAGCGTGCGCGCCGTGGTGCTTCGCGGGGCCCCGGAGGTGTTCTCTCGCGGGGCCAGCCCGCGCGTGCTGGCGCAGCTCGAGGAGGGGGAGATCGCGCCGACCGAGCTGACCCTGCCGCGGGCCGTTCTCGGGGTGGAGGTGCCGGTGGTGGCCGCCATGGAGGGGCACGCCATCGGCGGAGGGCTCGCGCTCGGGCTCTGCGCGGACGTCGTGGTCCTCGCCGAAGAGAGCCGCTACGGGGCGACCTTCGTCGACCTCGGGTTCACGCCGGGGATGGGCATGACCCGGCTCCTCGAGCGCGTCATGTCGCCGCTGATGGCCCACGAGCTGCTGCTCGGCGGCGAGCCACGGCGAGGGCGAGACCTGAGGCACGTGGGTTTCAACCACGTCGTCCCGCGGCGCGAGGTGTGGCCGCGCGCGCTCGAGATCGCCGACCGCTTCGCCGAGAAGCGGCGCAGCGTGCTGACGATGCTGAAGGCGGAGCTGGCGCGCCCCTGGAGACGCGCGTTCGAGGAGGCGCGAGAGGCGGAGGCGGAGATGCACGCGCGCTGCTTCGAGGCCCTGCGGAGGGCGAGCGATGCGTGACCTCGAGGGCGCCGCGGCGCTCGTGACCGGCGGAACCGCGGGCATCGGCCTCGCGACGGGGCTCGCGCTCGGACGCCGCGGCGCGCACGTCACGCTGACCTGTCGCTGGGGCAGCGTGGAGCCCGAGGAGGTGGAGGCGCGCTTCGAGGCTGCCGGCGCGCCCGCGCCGACGATCCTGGAGGCCGACGCCAGGAACGCCGAGGCGACGGCGGAGGTCATGGAGTCGATCGCGAGCCGGCACGAGGCGCTGCACGTCTTCGTCTCGAACGTGGGCTTCGCGCAGCTCGTCGAGGAGCTCGACGACTACTCCGAGAAGGGCCTGGCGCAGAGCATCGGCTACAGCGCCTGGCCGCTCGCCGGACACCTGAAGCAGGCCTCCGCGCGCTTCGGTCGCCCTCCTCGCTACGCCGTCGCCGTCTCGTCCTGTGGCGCGGACGAGTGGCACCCCAACTACGCCTTCGCCGGCGCCGCCAAGGCGACCCTCGAGACGCTGGTCCGCTACCTCGCCCGACGCCTCGGCCCCGCCTGCCTCGTCAACGCCGTGCGCGCGCGCTGGGTGCACACCGAGTCGCTCGAGGCGACGGTCGGCGAGGACTTCGTCCCGTTCGCGCGCCGCCACGACGCGCCGGGCCTGCTCCAGACGCCCGAAGAGATCGCCGACGTGATCATGGCGATGACCAGCGGCTGGCTGGACGGGATGCGCGGACAGGTCGTGACCGTCGACCACGGCACCGGGTTCTACGACAACGCCATGCGCCTCTACGCGGCGCGGCTTCACGAGGAGACATGAGAGATGACGACGCCCGACCGAGACCGGATCCGCGAGACCGTGCTGAAGTACCTCGCCCGCGCGGTGGACGACCTCGACCCGGCGGAGGTGGACACCTCCCTCTCGATGAAGGACCTCGGCGCGAACAGCATCGACATCGTCGAGGTGGTCTCGAGCTCCATGCGTGAGCTCCGGATCAAGGTGCCCCGGAAAGAGCTCAACGGGCTGAAGAACATCGACGAGCTCGTGCAGCTCCTGCACGACACGGCGCTGGCCAAGGCCGCGGAGTGAGCCGGGGCGGAGGGAGTCGGGTCGCCCTCGTCACCGGGGGCACGCGGGGCATCGGGCTCGCGACCGGGCTCGCGCTCGGCGCCAGGGGGGACCGCGTGGTGCTGACCCACGCCTGGGGGAGCGCCGACGAGGACGAGGTGCGGGCGCGCTTCGACGCCGCCGCAGCCCCGGCGCCGCTCATCGTGCAGGCCGACGTCGGGCGAGCGGAGGACACCGAGGCGCTCATGGAGACGCTCGCGTCCTGGTGCGACGGGGTGGACGTCTTCGTCAGCAACGCGTCCCTCGCCGCCGTGCCCCGCTCGCTCGACGACTACGACGAGCGCGCCCTGCTCAAGAGCGTCTCGTACGGCGCGTGGCCCCTCGTCGCCTACACCCGGGCGCTCCACGCCACCTTCGCGCGCTGGCCCCGCTACGTGGTCGCGATGTCCTCCGACGGGCCCGACCGCTTCTCGGTCGGCTACGACTTCGTCGCCGCCTCCAAGTCGGTCCTCGAGACGCTGGTGCGCTACCTGACCTGGCACCTCCGCGAGGAGGACGTGCGCGTGAACGCGGTGCGGTCCCGCGGGGTCCGGACCGAGTCGTTCGAGCGCACCTTCGGGCCCGCGCTCCTCGATCACGTGCGACGCCTCGGGCTCGAGGATCAGCTCGTGCCGCCGGAGGAGGTGGCCGGCGCCGCCGTCGCCCTCACCAGCGGGCTCATGGACGCGGTGCGCGGCCAGGTCCTCACGGTCGATCGCGGCGGCGCCTTCGCCGACAACCTCTTGCAGATCTACGCGCGCCGCCACGCGCTCGATGGAGACCTCCGATGAGCCACCCCGACTATCTCGACGCGACCTACGACATGTTCCTCTCGAGCATCGCGGGCGAGCAGGCCGAGAGCACGCGCTTCGCCGACTGGGTGCGCGAGGTCGAGCGGGCCGGGCTCTTCGCCTTCGAGGGGCGACGCCAGGCGATGCAGGGCACGCGCGTGGAGGTGGAGCGCACGACCGGCGAGCGCCACCCGGTGCTCAACCTCTCCTCCTACAACTACCTCGGGTACTCGACTCACCCCGAGGTCATCGAGGCGGCCAAGGCCGCGCTCGATCGCTTCGGTCTGGGCGCGGCGAGCTCCCCGGTGCACGGCGGCACCTTCTCGATCCACGCGCAGCTCGAGGCGGAGCTGGTCGACTTCTTCGGCCTCCCGGACCGAGGCGTCACGCTGTTCTCCTCGGGCTACGGGGTCAACACCGGCACCCTGTCGGCGCTGCTGCGGAAACAACACCACGTCGTGATGGACCGCGCGGCGCACATGTCGATCCTCGAGGGCGCGCAGCTCAGCCGCGCCGGGCTGCACTACTTCGAGCACAACGACCCCGAAGATCTGGACCGCGTGCTGACCGAGGTCTGCGGCGCGAGCTCGCGCGTCCTCGTCTGCGTCGAAGGCGTCTACAGCGCGGACGGCGACTTCGGGGCCCTGCGCGCCATCCGGGACGTGGTGAAGCGTCACGGCGCGCTGCTCCTCGTCGACGAGGCGCACAGCTTCCTGGTCGCCGGCCCGCACGGGCGCGGGGTGAGCGAGGCGGCCGGCGTGCTCGAGGACGTCGACCTCTACGTGCTGACGTTCAGCAAGGCGCTCGGCGGCGTCGGCGGGGCGCTCGTCGCGAAGGCCGACATCGCGCGCTACGTCGGATGGTACGCGCGATGCCGCATGTTCTCTTGCGCCATCGATCCCGCGGTGACCGGCGGGGTGCGCAAGGCCCTGGAGCTCGGCCGCGGGCCGGACGGGCACGCGCGGCGGACGCGGATCGTGGAGAACGCGGCGCACCTCCGCGCCAGGCTCGCGGACCACGTCGACCTGGGGACCAGCGAGAGCTGGATCGTGCCGGTGATCTACGGCGACGAGGAGCGCACGCTCCCGCTGCTGGACTTCGTGCAGCGCAACGGGCTCGACGGCAGCGTCCTGCAGTTCCCGGCGGTCGGCATCGGAGAGTCGCGGCTGCGCCTCTTCGTGACCTCGGAGCACACCGCGGCGGAGCTCGACGCGGCGGCGGAGGTCGTCATCCGCGCGGCCCACCAGCTCGGGTTCGCGCGCGACGGAGCTCCTCCGCCAGCACGCTGATCGCGCGCTTCAGGCGGTGCCGGTACGTGCCCCAGGGCAGCCCGAGATCGGCGGCGGCCGCGCGCTGCTTCACGGCGGGCTCGATGTACGTGGCCTCGAGCACCGCCGCGAGCTCGGCGTGCGCGGGGCTCTCGGCCATCGCCCGGATCCCGTCCCGCAGCCAGCCTCGGCACGCCTCCACCGGGTCGGCCGTCGACGGGAGCAGCCGGGTGAGGGTCGCCGCCTCGAGCGTGTGCGCGGCGTGGAAGACCCCGAGCGCCTCGCGGACGGCCTCGGGCGCGACCCGCGACGACGGCGGGTGGATCGACGGCGGCGCGGACGGCGGGCTCGCGTCGACCTGCGCGACCATGCTCAGCCAGAGCGGCATCGCCGCGCGCGCGGCGTCGCGCACGTCCACGCCGGGATCACCGCCCCGGGCGTCGAGGAACCAGAGGCCGTACTCGCGTCCGTCGTACGTCGTCCGTTCGAGCAGCTGCAGCGGGCTGACGCCCGAGAGCGCCCGCCACCGCTCGACGTCGTGGGTCACGACCACCATCGCCGCGTGGGGCGGATCGCTCGACGCCGTGATGTGGGGCCCCATCGCCATGACCGCGCTCAACGCCGGCCCGAAGCGCTGATACGTGTCCCGCGCGCCCCACCAGCGGCAGACGCTGACGTCGATCCCCTCGGCGGCGCGCTTGTCGGCGGCCAGCTCCAGCGCCCGGCGCGTCACCGGATCGACCGGGCCGTGGGACCCGTCGGGGCTGATCAGCTGGAAGCCGACGGGCTCGGAGACCTCGTCGCGCAGCACGTAGGCCGGCGGGCCGCGACGCGCGAGCCGCTCGAAGGCCGCGGCGCACTCTTCGCCCTCCTCCTGCGCCACGAGCGCGCGGGCCCAGTCGAGCTCGGGAGGTCGCGCCCGGTCGAGCCAGGTCGAGCGGAGGACCTCCGCGCCGAACGCCGCGGCGACGGTGGGGTCGGCCCGCAGCGCGTGGAGCCCGTCGATGAACAGGCCGCGCTGGGACGCCGGCTCGAGCGACGTCATGCGGCGGATGTACTCGCGCGCGGCGCGCCGCCCGAGCTCGCGGACACGCTCCGGGTCACGGCGCGAGAGTTCGTCGAACACCACGTCGCGCACGAGCTCGTGCGGCCTCAAGCCGCGGGCGGTCTCCTCCACGTAGGGCAGGCGCCGGAGCCAGTCGTACAGCTCCCCGACGTCGGCGGGCGCGAGGAGCTCGCGGAGCATCGGCTCGTCGCACGCGCGGGGGACGGCGAGCGCGGCGAGGGCGGATCGGTGCGCCTCCGCCCGGGCCTCGCTCAGCACGCGTGCGGCGAGGTGCCGGACGAGATCCCGCGGCAGGACGCGCTGAGCGAGCGCCTTCGGCACCTCCTCCGGCTCCTGGAGCAGGAGCCGGATCGCCAGCGGGTTGCCTTCGGTCAACGCCCGCACCGGCCCGGCCATGACCCGGTCGAGCCCCGCCCGCTCCAGCAGCGCGGCCACCGCGCCCTCGTCGAGACCGCCCAGCCCGAGCTCCACGTGCTCGACGAGCGTGGCAAACGGGGTCATGGCGTCGACCTGGGTGGAGCGCGACGTCACCACCACCGTCAGGTTCGCCCCGGCGTGAGTGAAGAGCTCGGAGAAGAGCCAGCTGGAGATCCGCGCGACGTGCTCGAAGCCGTCGACCACCAGGACATCGCGCGCCTCGCCGCGCCCGAGCGTCGCGAAGCCCCCCTCCAGCCCGAGCTCGTCGAGCGCCTCCCGGACCCCCGCCGGGGTCGGCGCGATCTGCGCGGCGGAGAGGAACAGGGAGCGCCGGCGCGCCCGGAGGACCCCGAGGTGCGCGACCATCGCGAGGGCCGTCTTCCCCACCCCGGGCGGCCCGTGCAGGGCCACGACGAAGGGACGCGCGCCGTCCGCCGCGCAGGCCCGCTCCACGAGCGCCCTCTCCTCGCCCCTCCCGACGAGCTGCTCCCCCGCCGACGCCCACGCCGCGTCGACGAAGCTCTGCCCCACCACCATCACGCCCTAAAACCAGAGCCAGGAGACGAGGTCAAGGCTCAGGCGGCTCGCGACTGGTACCCTCCGGGCCGCCGAGGAGGACGGAATGAGCGAGACACTCGGGGAGGCGATCGACGCGGGAGACCTCGCGGCGGTGGAGCGGGCGCTGGAGGCCGGCGCGTCGGCGCTCCGGGCCGAGGACGGGACGGCGCCGCTCCGCCGAGCGCACGCGGCGGGGCCGGCGATGGTGGCGCGGCTGAAGCGCGCAGCTCGGGAGGAGAGCGCAGAGACGCGGCCGGGGCTGGCGCGCGAGGCCGCGGGCGGGAGCCTCGACGCGCTCTGGGTCGAGGCCGAGGTCAAGGCGACCGCGCGCGCGCTCGGTGAGCTCGTGCAGGCGCCGCGGCGAGAGGCCGACGTCGCCGCGCGCCCGATCGAGGACGCACATCGTCTGGCGTTCGTGGTGGGACCGAAGGGCTCCCGCTGGAGCGCCGTCCCGGTGGGCGTCGACGCGCCGTGGCGGCTCGAGAGCGTGCCGGAGCTCGAGGCGCGCGGCGACGGTCTGGAGCCGCTCACCCGGGCGCTCGCGTCGCGCGTCGGCGCTCGCGCGCTGCTCGTGCGCGACGAGGCGTTCACGGTGTACGAGCCGGGCGGGGGAGTGACCCGCCGCACCTTCGACGAGCCCAGCTGGGAGGCGGAGGATCCGGGGAGCCCCGCGGCGCGCCGGGACGCGGCGCTCGCCGAGATGGGCGTCTCGCTCTTCCGCGCGAACGTGCGCAGCGATGGCCTGCGCGTGCAGCTCACGACGGACGCCGACGTCGCGCGCGTCGATCTGGTCGTGCTCCAGGAGCTGGGCGACCCCTCGGTCGATCGCCGACTCTCGGCGGTGAGCGCGCCCGCGCCGGTCGGCCCGGCGGGGCAGCCCGCGCTGGTCAACGCGCCGCCGCCGAGGGTGACGCCCGACGAGCCGGCCCCGAGCGACGAGGCGCCGATGCAGCGCGAGGCGCCGCCGATGGCGCCCCCGCTCCAGGGCCACGCCCCACCTCCGCTCGTGGACAGCCCGAGCGCGAAGCCCCCGCCGCCGATGGTGGGTGAGCGCGGAGACGAGGGATGACACATCGAGCCTCCTGTCTCTGCGGCGCGGTGCGCGTCGAGGTGGAGGGCGATCTGCCGCCGCCCGACGCCTGCCACTGCGTCAACTGCCGCAAGCACTCCGGGCACGTGCTCGCGGCGACCGACGTCCCGCGCGAGAACGTCACGGTGCACGGCGAGGAGCACGTCGGCTGGTACACGTCGTCCGAGAAGGTCCGCCGCGGCTTCTGCAAGACGTGCGGCTCGACGCTCTTCTTCGACCCGCTCGACCAGGTGAAGAACCCCTGGATCGCGATCTCGATGGGCGCGTTCGACACGCCGACCCGGACGCGCCTGAAGATGCACATCTTCGTCTCGCAGAAGGGCGACTACTACGAGATCGGCGAGGACGGGCTCCCGAGAAACGAGCGGTGAGTCACTCGCCGAGCGCGCGGCGGTCGGCCCCCTTACACGAGACCGCGCACGGCCCCGAGTGGTAAGGCTGCAAACCAGGATGACCGTCGACGCCTTCCAGAGCCTGGGGACCGTGACCGCGCCGAGCGGCGCGCTGGTGCTCGTGGACTTCGGGCTCCTCGACCTGTGGAGCGGAGAAGGCGCACCACGGATGCCAGAGTGGGCGGCGCCGCCCGACGTGGTCGCGCTCGCGAACGGGGCGGTCGACTACGAGGTCGGGGGTCGGGACGCGCTCCACGCCGTCCGTCACTTCGGGGGCGCGTCGGGCCGGCTCTACGACCGCCCGTCGGCGTTCGCGGACACCTTCGCCGAAGCTCGTCGGGCGGAGTCCTGGGACGCGTCGCTCCGCGCGCTGCCGCGCGTCTCTCACGCGGCTCGGGTCCGACACGCGCTGAGCGCGGGCGACGCCGTCACCTCGTTCCACGGCGTCGGCGTCGTCTGTCTCGGCGATCTCCCCGGCGGCGCGATGACGGTGCGGGGGACGCGCGGCCCGGAAGATCGGTGGGACATCGTGGAGCTCGTCGTGCGAGCGGGCGACGTGTCCGGGACGCGGCGGCTGGGACACGTGGCCGTGGATCGCGCGCGCCTGGCGTTCATCGATCTCGAGGCGATGGCGGCCTGGGAGCATCACGAGTCGCTCGACGGCCTCGCCGACCTCGTGTTCTGGGGCCGAGACGCCGCCGTGGTCGCGAAGAAGACGGGAGCGGCGACCCTCACTGGCGGCAGGTACGGGTGGCTCGACCAGCCGATCGCGCGCGCGGTCGAGCTCGAGGCGACGATCACCCGACTGCGACGGGACGTCGTCGTCGACTCCCGCCCCCACTCGGATCATCACCGGCTGCTCGAGCCCATCCGCCACAGCCCGACCGAGTCCGCCACCGTCGAGGTGGGCGGCGCGCGGGTCTGTGGGTTCATGACCACGTGGGGCGACGGCTTCTTCCCGGCGGAGCTGGACGTCGACGCGACGGGCGCGCCGCTGATCTTGCGCCTCCGGATGGCCGAGCTGTGAGGCTCACTCCGGGAGCGGGATGATCTCGCAGCGCTCGGCGACCTCGCGGGAGCGGAGGCTGTCGCGCAGCGGGAGCACGGAGCCCTTCTCGCGGGACTCGGCGACCAGGCCGAGGTCGAGGTCACCGATGACCATGGACTCCTGGTTGGCGACGCCCTCGGCGAGGATGCCGTCGCGCGCGAAGGGGTAGTCGCACGGGGTCAGGATGGCCGCCTGGCCGTAGTTCAGCGAGATGGCCGGGATCTGCGGCAGGGAGCCGACGGTGCCGGTGTGGATGACGTAGAGCTGGTTCTCCACGCAGCGCGCGTGGGCGCAGTAGCGGACGCGAAGGAAGCCGTTGCGGTCGTCGGTGCAGCTCGGGGTGACGATGATGTAGGCGCCGCGACGGGCGGCCTCGCGGGCGAGCTCGGGGAACTCGACGTCGTAGCAGATGAGCACCGCCACCTTGCCGAAGGCGGTGTCGAAGACCTTCAACGTGTCGTGCGGCTGGACCTTCCACTCCTCGTCCTCCCAGCGCGTCATGTGCATCTTTCCTTGCACCGCGTGCTCGCCACTGGGGCTGAAGAAGAAGGACTCGTTCGTCATCGTCTCGCCGTCGGCCGCCATCACGGGGGTGGTGCCGGCGACGATGTAGATGCCGTGCTCTTTGGCGAGCGCGCCCATCGTCTCGATGAAGCGGGGCGCCTCGCGGGCGAGGTCTCGGACCTGCTCGGGCACCGGCCGCCGCGTGTTCTTCAGCGTGAGGAGCTGCAGGGTGAAGTACTCGGGGAAGACCACCATCTTGCAGCGGTAGTCGGAGGCGGTCTCGACCAGGCCCGAGACCTGATCCTCGAAGTCTCGATAGCTCTGCACCTTGCGCAGGAAGTACTGGACGGCGGCGACGCGTACGCGGCTCATGACTCTCCTTCGTTCATTCTCTCGTCAGGGTAGCGAATGCATGGGGTCGATTCCCGTGGCAGGACCAAGCCATGTTCGTCGGGGTGGATGGGTACGCGCGAGGTTGGGTGGCGATCGCGCTCGACGACGCGGGCTTCGCCGGCGCGGGCGCCTTCTCGTCGTTCGACGAGGTGATGCGCGCGTACGGAGCGGCGCGCGCGATCGGCGTCGACATGCCGCTCGGGCTCACCGCGAGCGAGCCGCGCGAAGCCGACGCGGCGGCGCGGCGCTTCCTGAAGGGGCAGGCGTCTTCGGTGTTCCCCGCCCCGGTGCGCGAGGTGCTGCGCGCGAAGGACTACGCCGAGGCGCGCGCGATCTCGCTGCGGGTCCGCGGCAAGAGCCTCTCGAAGCAGGCGTTCAACCTGGTGCGCAAGATGAACGAGGTGGACGCGCACATCGCGGACGCGCGCCTCTTCGAGGTGCACCCGGAGGTCTCGTTCCGTCAGCTCGGCGGCGCGAGGCTGCCCTCGAAGAAGACCTGGGGCGGCCTCTCCCGGCGGCTCGCGCTGCTCGAGCGAGCCGGCGTCCGGATCCCGCCGGCCCTGGGCGACGCGGACGAGGCGGGCACCGACGACGTGGTCGACGCCGCCATCGCCGCCTGGTCCGCGCGCCGCATCGCCCGCGGCGAAGCGCGCACCTTCCCGGAGACGCCGACGCAGACCGATCGCGGCCGCCTCCTCGCAATCTGGAGTTAGCAGCTGGGCGGCACGGGAGTTGATGAGGAGAAGGGCGTGCCCCAAGGGAGCGACGAAAAGCGGGCGTTCGAGGACGCGCGCGACGGGATCGAGGAGCGGCAGACGGCCACAGGTGCCGCGCGCTGGCTCACTCCCGCGGGGAGAGATTCCCACGAAGGAGGAGCTAGAGAATGAGAGCCGCTTGGATCATCGCCATCGCCGCCCTGGGCGCCGCCGTCACCGGGTGCTCGTCCGAGGTCACGGTCGTCGACGACTCGGACTGCTTCAGTGACGCGGACTGCCCGATCGACACGCTCTGCGAAGCGGGCTTCTGCGTCGCCGACGACACCTACGAGGCCTGCAGCACGAGCGGCGACTGCCTGGACACCGCCGACGACTGCTTCGACGTCGAGATCGTCGCGGCCGGGACCAAGGGTCGCTTCTGCACGAACACCTGCAGCGACGACGCGCAGTGCCAGCCGGCGAACGGCTTCGGCGGCGTCTGCTACGCGCTCGAGGCCGACCCGACCTTCCTCTGCTACCAGCAGTGCGACTTCGACGAGGACTGCTACCTCGGCAGCGTCTGCACGGAGGTCGGGCTCGGCGGCGGAGTCGTCGACTTCATCTGCACGCCGAATAACTGAGGTTCTTGGTGGGTTTGGTGAAAACCCTCCCCCCATTGGGCAACGCGCCAATGGGGCCCCCCCCCCGACTCCGTCGGGGCCTCGCGCTTTTCGCGCGCTGGCCCCGCGACCCCAGCGACGGGGCGCTGGGGCCCCTGCGGCTCGCGCTCGCGCTGCGCGCTCGCTGGCCGCCCGCTGCCGCGGAATCGGACGACTCGAGTGGCGCGTGCGGCGACCTTGCTGCACTCGTCGCCTGCCGTTGCCTCGGTCAGCGTCGTGGAAGGGGGCGGGGGTGCCCCGGCGCCATTGTTTGCCACCTCTTCAGCTCGGTCAGCGCCGCTCGCTGCGGTGCACGAGGCGCGGGGCGTCGAGCGCGGGCGGCTCGGGGCGCGGATCGTGATCGACGATGAAGCCCAGGTTGGCGGCGTTGATCCACACGTGCGCGAGGATCGGTCCCAGGAGTGATCCCGTCGCGCCGTGAAGCGCGCCGAGCGCGAAGCCCATCGCCATCGCCCAGACCGTCCAGGGCCAGAGATCGCGCCGCGGCGCCACGTGCACGAGCCCGAAGAGGATCGAGGTGGCGACGAACCCGAGGGAGGGCTGCAGCGCGCCGCGGAAGAAGATCTCCTCGCCGATCCCGCTGGCGAGCGCGATCGCGATCACGGTCCGGCGGTCCAGCCCGCCGAGCAGCTCGCGGAACGAGACGTGGAGGCGCTCCGCCCAGGCGAAGCGCTTCACCCACCAGCGCGTGAGGCCGATCGTCGACAGCGCGAGGGCGGCCCCGCCGGCCAGCGAGGCGCCGTGATGCCAGAGCGGATCGAGGCCGAGCCACGGCTCCGGGTGGACCAGGACGAGCGGCCGCCCGACGAACGCAGCCCACCCGACGCCGATCGCGGTCAGGGTGACGTAAACCGCCACCGTGTTGAGAAGGATACGTCGTCGACTCACGGAGATTTGATGTTACAAACGCGCTGTGAAAGCGGCGGCCCCGTCCGACTGGCCGCCGCCCATCCCCCGCCGATGGAATACCACAGCCAGGAAGACGCGCCGCGGGTCCTCGTCGTGGACGACGAGAAGGTCATCCGGGAAATCCTCGCCGACTTCCTGTCGATGGAGGGCTTCTTCGTGCGCACGGCAGAGGACGGCAGCGCCGCGCTGGTGGAGCTCTCGCGCCACCACTACGACCTGGTCCTCAGCGACCTGAAGATGCCCAACATGGGCGGGCTCGAGCTGCTCGGGGCGATCAGCAAGCACGCCCCGAACGTCGTCACCGTGATCATGACCGGCTTCGGCACGGTCGAGACGGCGATCGACGCGATGAAGCGCGGCGCCTACGACTACATCCTCAAGCCCTTCAAGGTGGAGGAGGTGGTCCACACCATCCGCCGCGGGCTCGAGAAGCGGAAGCTCCAGGCCGAGAACCTCCGCCTGAAGGAGGCGCTCTCCCTCTACAAGGTCAGCGAGGCGATCGCGGCGAGCCTCTCGCTCGACGAGGTGATGCGCACCGTGACCGACTCGGCCATCCACGAGGTGGACGCCGATCAGGTCGTCGTCGTGCTCGCCGACGGCGAGGGCGGCTTCTACGAGCGCACCTGTGAGCTGCACCCGGACTTCCGGCCGCGCTCCGGCGTCGGCAAGCTCGACGTCGAGGCGCTGGGCGAGTACTTCCGCGAGGACCGGCCGCTCCGCGTGCACGGCAACCAGACGAAGGAATTCCTCGCCGACGTGCCCGACGACGTCGCGCCGCACTCGCTGATCGCGACCCCGCTCAGCATGCGGCAGCGCACCCTCGGCTACCTCGGGGTCGTGAGCTACACGCGCGGCAAGAAGTTCGACGAGGGCCAGCGCAAGATGCTCCGCATGGTCGGCAACCGCGCCGCCGCGGCCATCGAGAACGCGCGCCTCTACGAGGACCTGAAGGCGACCTTCCAGCAGACGATCAAGGGCCTGGCGAGCGCCATCGACAAGATGGACCGCTACACCGCCGGCCACAGCGAGCGGGTCGCGGCGTATGCGCAGATCCTCGCCATCAAGCTCGGCCTCGGCGAGGAGGAGGTCGAGATCGTCCGGCAGGCCGCCCTGATGCACGACATCGGCAAGATCGGGTGCGTCATGAACCTGAACAAGCCGGGCAAGCTCAGCCAGGAAGAGTACGAGATCTTCAAGAAGCACCCGGGCTACGGGCGCGACATCCTCGAGCCGATCACCTTCCTGCACCCGCTGATCCCCGGGGTGCACCTGCATCACGAGCGCTGGGACGGCCGCGGGTACCCGCTCGGCATGAAGGCGCAGGAGATCCCGCTCATCGCCCGCATCATCAGCGTGGCCGACACCTACGACGCGATGACGAGCGACCGCGCCTACCGGAAGGCGCTCCCGCACGAGGTCGCGGTGAACGAGATCCTCCGCTGCAGCGGCTCCCAGTTCGACCCCGACTGCGCCCACCCGTTCCAGGAGGCCATCGAGGCCGAGCGCGAGGAGCGGACGGAGCGCGGCGAGCCCATCCCCGAGTGAGCGCGCCCGGTCACGACTCGATGCGGATCCGGATCCGGTAGGGCGCGCACGAGGCGCCCCAGGTCGACGACGTGACGCGGATGTAGAGGTCGCCGCTGTCGTTCGAGCTGAACGCCCGGTCGCAGTCCGCGTCGATGCGGACCGTCTCGCTGGTGGTGCCGCTGCTCGCCGACGCGCAGCCGTTGCCGAGCATGTTGTCGGGCATGCCCGCGCCGCAGCTCGAGTTCTCCCCGCCGCTGTCGCAGACGTAGTAGGCCGCGAGGTCGTAGTTCGAGCCCGTCGGGATCTGGTCCAGGGTGACGGTGATGCTCGGGTTGTCGAGGCCGGTGTCCTCGACGGAGAAGCGCACCCAGTCCTCGTCGTCCGCCTCGTCGAGGTTCCACGCGTCGTAGGTGCGCTCCCAGGTGTTCGTGTCGGGGGCGCTGTCGATCATCGGGGCGCCGCTCGGGCCGTCGTTCGGCTCCTCGGCGTCGGGGCTGCACGCGCAGACGCCGTCGATGCAGTCGCCGTCGCCCATGCAGGTGCCGCAGTCGAGCGTCATGCCGCACCCGTCGTCGGGCGCGCCGCACATGAAGCCCATGTCCTCGCAGGTCCGCGCCTCACACACGCACTCACCGTCGACGAGCCGGAACGGGAGCTCGCACCCGATCGTGCAGGTCCCGTCGTCGGCGCACGCGGCCACCCCATCGGGCGGCATGGGGCAGGGCTCGCCGCACCCCAGCCGGCAGCCGTTCATCGGCTCGTTGGCGAGGTCGTCGATGCACCCCCCGCCGCACTCGTGCTGCCCGCTCGGGCACCCGGCCACGCCGCTGTCCCGGACCACCCCGCTGTCGCTCGGAGGCGCCGTCCCGGAGTCGGCCCCGGCGTCGACCTGGTCACCGCCCTCGGCGCAGCCGATCAAGAGAGCGAAGGAGAGCAGCGGAGCGACGAAGCGAAGCATGTCCATCGAGTTTCGCCGCGCCCACCGGCCGGAGCAAGGCCCTCCGCGTGAAGGGCGCGCACACCAGGCCCTCCCGGTGAAGGGCGGGCAGGCCCTCCGCGTGAGGGGCGGGCAGGCCAGGGAGAGGGGAGGGGGGAGGCGAGGAGGAAGCGTCGCTTCGCGCCGCGATGCTCGCCGGCCACGGGATGGCGCCCCGCCACCGCCGTCACGAGGTGGCCCGCCGCCATCCCGCCGCCCGCCCCTCGCCTTTGCGTCTTTGCGTCTTTGCGTAAAAGAAAAGACTGACGCCGAGCCGGCAGCCGCCGTCCGAGCCCCGGCGTGCCGCCATCCCGCCGCCATCTCTGCGCCTCTGCGCCTCTGCGAGAGGCAAAAAGACTCGCGCCGAACCCGCGGCCGTCTCCGAGCCCCGGCGCGTCTCCATCCCGCCGCCCGCTTCTCTCTTTGCGGCTTCGCGGCTTTGCGAGAGCAAAAAAGACCGACGCTGCGCGACCGCACGAGAGACGACGCGGGCACGGGCAGGGGCACGGGCACGGGCGTGTCGCCGCGGTGCGGCTACACGATGTCGAAGGGATAGCCGCCGTCTTCGTACGTCTGGGCGGCGATGGCCTTCAGCAGCTCGTCGCTGTCGCGCTCCATGTGTCCCAGACGATCCTCGAGGC
The DNA here is from genome assembly GCA_036149055.1 of Myxococcota bacterium. GTDB lineage: Bacteria > Myxococcota_A > Polyangia > Polyangiales > Sandaracinaceae > JAVJQK01. Next base: position 32,528 of record JAYZQJ010000192.1, read on the forward strand.
GGCCCTTCGCCAGGGTCGCGAAGGCGTTCGTCAGGTTCAGCTCGCGGGCCGCGCCGGACTCGCCCTTCTGCTCGATCGCGCGGGTCGTGCGGCTCAGCACCGAGGCGAGGGCGTAGAGATCGATGGCCGCGTCGGCGATGCGCTTCTGCACGAACTGCATCTCCGCGATGTCGCGCCCGTGCTTGCGGAGGACCTGCTCCGAGCGCTGGGCGAGCTCCGCGGACGCCTCCTCGAAGATGACCGCCTCGGCCCGGAGCGCCGGGTGGACGCGCTCGAGGCGCTCGCGCCGGACCAGGCTGCGGGCCTTGTGGATCGCGAAGTCCTGCAGGATGCCGAAGCCCTTGATCGGCTCGCGCATCGCCTTGGCGACCTCGGCGAGCTGCTTGCCCGGGCTCTGCATCCCGCTCAGCGCGATGAAGGCGCGGAGGATCTCGTTGGTGCCCTCGAAGATCAGGTTGATGCGCGCGTCGCGCAGCATCCGCTCGTACGGGTACTCGGCCATGTAGCCGATGCCCGCCGCGATCTGCAGCGTCTCGTTGACCACGTACCAGAGCGTCTCGGAGCCGTAGACCTTGCAGATGGCGCTCTCGAGCGAGTAGTCGTGCACGCCCTCGTCGATGAGCCCGGTGGTCAGGTACGTCATCGACTCGAGCGCGTAGGTCTCGGCCGTCATCCGGGCGATCTTCTCCTTGATCATCCCGAACTCGCCGATCGGCCGCCCGAACGCCTTCCGCTCCTGCACGCGCTCGGTGCTCATCTGGATGAGCTTCTTGGACGAGCCGAGGCAGCCCGACGCGAGACCGAGCCGGCCGCTGTTGAGCACCTGCATCGCGACCTTGAAGCCGCGCCCCGGCTCCCCGAGCACGTTCTCGACGGGGACCTTCACGTTGTCGAAGAAGATCTCGGTGGTGCTCGAGCCGCGGATGCCGAGCTTGTCCTCGGCCGGGCCGTGGGTGAGCCCCTCGGTGCGATCGACGATGAGCGCGGTGATGCGCGGCTTCACCCCGGGATCGGGGGCGCTGGTGCGCGCGAACACCGTGAACACGTCGGCGTATGCGCCGTTGGTGATCCAGATCTTCGAGCCGTTGAGCAGGTAGTGGCTGCCGTCGTCGGACAGCTCGGCGCGGGTCGTGATGGAGGCGGCGTCGCTGCCCGCGCCCGGCTCGGTGAGCGCGAAGGCCGCGACCTTCTCGCCGGTCGCGAGGGTGGGGAGGTACTTGGCCTTCTGCTCCTCGGTGCCGAAGAGCAGGATGCCCTTGAGCCCGATCGACTGGTGCGCGCCGATGGTCACCGCGAGCGACGCGTCGATGGCGCCCATCTCCTGCATGACCCGGGCGTACGCGGTGGCGCTGAGCCCGAAGCCGCCGTGCTCCTCTTCGATGGAGAGCCCGAAGAGGCCCAGCTCCTTCATCTTCTCGAGGAGCGCGTCGGGGATGACGTGCTCGCGGTCGATCTTCGCGGCGTCCACCTCGGCGTCGGCGAACTTCCGGATGTTGTCGAGGACGAGGGCGACGTTCTCCTTCTCCTCGGGCTTCATCTCCGGGTAGGGGAACACCAGGTTCTCTTCGATGAGCCCGTGGAACAGGGACTTCATGAAGCTGCGGTCTTCGGCGCTCATGGGGCCTCCGGTCGGGGTTCGGGGGGCTGACTGCCGGGCGACAGCTCCGGCTCGTCCGCGCTCTCGTCACGGCTCTCGGCTTCCCGGGCGTCGGCCTCGGCGCGGGCCTTGGCCACCTCCTCCTCGGTCGCGGAGCCGGGGAGGGGCAAGCCGCCTTCGGTGCCGTCGTTCTTCTTCTCTTGCCAGGGGTACTTGATGCGGCTGTGGTAGATGCTGCACAGCGAATCGACCACCTGGTTGGCGATCGTGCGGAGCTCCTGGAGGGTGAGCCCGGACTCGTCGAGCTGGCCCTGGCGGAGCTTCACGAAGATGATGCGCTGCACCATCTCCTCGAACTTGTCCCGCTCCGGCGGGTCGATGGTGCGCGAGGCCGCCTCGATGGAGTCGACCAGCATGAGGATGGCCGTCTCCTTGGTGCGCGGGCGCATGCCCGGGTAGCGGAAGAAGCTCTCGTCGCGCTCCCGCGGGTTCCCCTGCTCCAGGGTCTTGTGCCAGAAGTACTCGATGACGCTGGTGCCGTGATGGGTGTAGGCGAACTCCACGACCGGCTCGGGGATGCCGCCCCGGCGAAGGATGTTCACCCCCTCCACCACGTGCGCCATGATCGCGTCGGCGCTGAGGTCCGGCGGGATCTCCCGGTGGGGCGTCGGCTCCCCGGGCTGCAGGTTCTCGACGAAGTACTTCGCCTGACAGCTCTTGCCGAGGTCGTGATAGTAGGCGCCGACCCGGGTGAGCAGCGCGTCGGCGCCGATCGCGTTGGCCGCCGCCTCCGCGAGGTTCGCCATCGCGCGCGAGTGCTCCCACGAGCCCGGCGCCTCCTTCGCGATCTTCTTGAGGAGCGGCTGATCCAGATCCGACAGCTCGACCAGCTTGGCCCGGCTCACCGCGCCGAGGACCATCACCGCGAGCCCGGAGGCCGCCCACGCGACCACGCCGGAGAGCAGCCCGCCCACGATCGAGGCGAGGAGCGCGGACTCGGCCGGCGCGCGGAGCTCGGCGCCGAGGTCGAAGCCCCCGTCGAAGATGACCCGCGCGGCCACGTAGACCCCGGCGCCGGCCACGGCGGCCGCGACCCCGGATTGCACGATGCGCGCGTTGTTCTTCTTGTCCCCGAGCACCAGGACCGCGGTGATGCTGGTGGCCAGGTAGACGGCCGCGACCGCGAGCCGGAAGGCCACCAGCGAGGCGGCCAGGAACGCCATCGCGAGGCCGACCATCAGCGCCGTGCGCCGATCGAGGAACAGCGCCGCCCACAGGCTCATCGCCGCCACGGGCACGACGTGGGCCGGGAACGGCGTGAGCAGGAGGAAGACCTTGGCCGCCAGCAAGAGCGCCAGCGCGAGCGCCATCAACCCGAGCTGGGTGCGGAGGAGCGCGCCGCGGCCGGGGCTGAGCCCGCGCAGGTACGCGGTCAGCATCATCGCGATGAGGAAGTAGACGAACCACAGCCCGAGCAGGTCCGCGCCGTCCGGCGGGCGCCGGCCGTCCTCGTAGGCCCGCACCAGGCTGGCCAGCTCCGGCTCGCTCACCGTCTCGCCCCGGGCGACGATGGGCGCGCGCGCCTCGAGGTGGATCGAGGACGAGTCGTCGCCGGTGCGCATCAACCGGGTCCACGGGATCCGGAGGGTCACCGGCGCGGGATCCCCCGGCTGCACGCGCGAGGGCTCCACGAAGGTCTCCGCGCGGTTCACGAAGACCATCAGGGTGGCGAAGGCGGCGCTCACGACCAGAACGGTCGCCATCGTCGCGATGATCCGGGTGCGAAGCATGGGCGCGCCAGCGGGCGGGGTCCCCGCCGAGCCCCGGGTGTAGCTCGCGGGAGCCGTTCAATTCAAGGACAGCCGCGGTGACGACTCCCCGAACGAGGACGCTCGCGGCCCCCGCCATCGCCGCCTCCGCGGTGCTCGCGATCGGCCTCGCCGCCTGGCCGTACACGGTGGACGACGCCTTCGTGCTCGCCCGCTACGCCGCGCGGCTGGCCGCTGGCGACGGCTGGACGATGAACGACGGCCCCCCGACCGACGGCGTGACCGGTCCCCTCGGCCTGGTCCCCGGCGTCGTCGCCGCGCTCCTCGGCCGCGATCCGGTGTTCGCCTCGAAGCTCACCGGCCTCCTCTGCGCCGCCCTCGCCGCGGCCCTCGTCGCCCGCCGCGCCGCGCCCTTCACTCCGATCGGCGCCCTGCTCCCCCTCCTTCTCGCGTCGCCCCTGCTCGCGGTGTGGTCGGTCGCCGGCCTCGAGACCGGGGTCGCCGTGCTCGCCGCTTCGATCGGCGCCGTGGCTGCCCTCGGCTCGGTCGCTCCCGACTCGCGGGAAGGGAGGAAGGGTGGAAACGAGGAGGAAGAGGAAGGAGAGGAAGAAGAGGAGGGGAGGGGGGCGGGCCCGGCAACGGACCCAGCAACGGACCCGGACGCGGATTCGGTCTCGGCGAGCAAGGGAGCTCGGGGGCGGGCGGTGGCGCTGGGGGTGAGCGTGGGCTGCCTCGCCTGGCTGCGCCCCGAGCTCGCCCCGTTCTGCCTCGTGCTCCTCCTGTCTCTCCGCAGCCACCGCCGCTGGGCCTGGGGGCTCGCGCTCGCTGGGGCCGCCTCGGTGGTGTTCTTCCGGCTGAGCCTCTTCGGGCACGTGCTGCCGCTCGCGGCGGCGGCGAAGCCCGCCGATCTGGGGAACGGGTTCGGCTACGTGGCCCGGGCGCTGGTGGTGGTGTTCGGGCTCGGCGGAGCGGCGCCGGTGGTCCTCGCGGCGAGGGAGGATCCCGCGCGGCGACCGCTCGCCCTCGCGCTCGGCGCGCACCTGGTCGCGGTCGCGCTCGCCGGCGGGGACTGGATGCCGGGCTTCCGCCTGTTCGCGCCCGTGCTCCCGGCGTACGCGCTCGTCGCGTCGGGGGCGGTCGCGCGCCGGCTGCCCGGCTGGAGGGGCTGGGCGCTGCTCGCCGGGGCGACCGCGATCCCCCTGGCCAGCCACGCCTTCGTGCTGCCGCTGGCGCGCGACGCCGGCGAGGCCCGGGAGGAGGCGGGGGCGGAGCTCGCGGACTGGCTCGCCGCGCACGGGACACGCGTCGCCCTCGTCGACATCGGCTACCTCGGCTGGCGCTCGGGGCTGGAGGTGGTCGACCTCGGCGGCATCACCGATCCGGAGGTCGCGCGCGCGCCGGGAGGCCACGTCGCCAAGGCGCTCGACGTCGGCTGGTTGGCCGCCCGCGACCCGGATCTCTTCGTGCTCAGCAGCCGGATCGCCCCGCGGGTCTCCGAGGACGGGCAGCTCGTGTCGTTCCTCGGCCACCCGGTCGAGCACCGCGTCGCCCGGACCGCGTGGTTCCGTGCGCGCTACAGGGTGGCGCGGGTGGTGCGCTACTCGCCCAGCACCACGTACGTCGTCCTCGCGCGCCGCGGCCGTTGATGGCACTCTCCGGTGCGTGGCGGACACCATCGCGCCCGGCTTCCTCGTCGCCTCCCCCGCGCTGCGCGACCCCAACTTCGTGCGCTCGGTGGTGGTCGTGGTGGAGCACGGCGACGACGGCTCCCTCGGCTTCGTGGTCAACCGCCCGGCGCCCGTCTCGTTCGAGCAGGTGAGCGAGCTGCTCGGGCTCGACCTGGCCGAGGAGCGCTCCCTGCCGACGCCCGTCTACACCGGGGGGCCGGTGGCGCCGCAGTCCGGGTGGATCCTCTTCGACCCGGCGGGCGTGGACCCCGACCTGCTCGAGGACGCGGTGCAGATCAGCGACCGCGTGGCGGTCAGCGCGTCGAGGCACCTGCTCGACACCATCGCGGGCGGCGACGGCCCGGACCGGAGGTTGCTCGCGCTCGGCTACGCGGGCTGGGCCGCGGGGCAGCTCGACGGCGAGTTCAGCCGTGGCGTCTGGATCCCGGTCGACCTGGACGACGAGATCATCTTCGAGACGCCGGCAGAAGATCGATGGCACGCCGCGTTGACCAGCGCGGGCATCGACCCGGCGCGCATGAGCGGCGGCGGCGGCTTCAGCGCCTGAGGGGGCTCAGCGGTTCTCGGCCTGCGCGCGCTGGATGCGGCGCTGGCGGGCGAGCGGATCGTGGGGGCGCTGGAGACGGTCGCGGAGCGCACGGACCGCGTTCTGATCGAGCTGGATGCCCGGGCGCGGGATCTCGGCCGCCGACGGCGCCTGGGCCTGCTGCTCGGGGGCGGCCTCGGCCGGGGCGACGAAGCTGACGCGGCCGAAGCGGTCGGGGACGTGGAAGTCGCGGGCGTAGGTCGCCGACCAGCCGGCGCTGCGCTGGCCGCCGTCTCCGGGGCGGGTGTCCATCACGTAGAGGGCCACGCGCCAGTTGCTGTTGGGGGCGGGGCGGGTCGCCGGCGGCTCGCCGACCGCGAAGGACTCCCACGGGATGGCGATCTCGGCGGTGTAGCCCTCGTCGGCGCCGTCGTCGTTGGCGGTGCCCTGGACCTGCACCCGGGCGCGCACGTCGGCGTTCCAGTCCATGTGCCCGAAGGGCTGCGGCTGGCGGCGGCTGTCGTAGCGGGTGTCGAAGACCTCGCCGGTGGGCGAGACCTGGAGCTCGAAGTAGTTCCGGCCGTCCCCGTCGGGGTCGACCATGATCTCGACCGCGTCCTGCTCCCAGAGGTGCGCGTCGCGACCCTCGAGCGTGTTCTGGACGAAGTCGTCCCGCACGTCGAAGGCGACGTAGAGGTTGTCGTCGTCCCAGCCGAGGCGGGCGGTCGCGCGGAGCTCGGCGTTGGAGCCGTCCACCGTGTTGACGAACGCGTTGGTCGGGCGGACCTGCTGCCATTCGCCGAGCTCGCCGTCGATGGTGACGCCCTCGAGGCGCTCCGCCCGGGCGCCCGGGAGGGGGCGGCGCGGGGCGTCGCCAGCCGCCGGCGCCACCGGGTTCGCCTGGGCGGCCGGGCCGCCGGTCACGGGGAGGGCGAGCGCGCGGGCGCGATTCTCGCCGTCGTTCGGGCCGGTGCGCACGCCGAGGCGGTTCGGGCCGTTCCAGAGGCCGAGGTAGAAGATCGCCCGGCTCGAGGCCCAGTCCTCCGGCAGGGTCACCGGCTGGACGTCGCGGATGTACTTGCCCGCCTCCCAGCGGTTCGGCTGGTAGAGCTCGCGCACGACGCCGACGCCGTCCTGGTTGAGCACGTTCTCACCCTCGGCGTTGGCCACGTGGGTGAAGAGGTTCCAGCCCTCACCGAGGTCCTGGCCGACGTGCCAGTACCAGGTGACCTCGGCCGGACGGCCGGGCGTGAGGCTCTCGGGCGCGTCGTAGCCGATCAGCCGCACGCCGCGGTCGAAGACCACGTTCAGGCGGTGATCCGGCGTCGGGCGCTCGGTGGTCACGTGCTCGGAGAGCCGCTCGCGGTCGGCGGGCGACAGCTCCGGCGCCCGCTCGACGCAGCCGGCGAGCGCAAGGGTGGACATCAAGACAATCGCAATCCGCATCGTTCTCTCCAGCCTATTTACGGCCCTTCTTCCGCGCCCGGCGCTGCTGCTTGCGCTTGCGCTTGCGCTTGGCCTTGCTCGCAGGTTTGCGGCCCGAGCTCGAGGGCCCCATGCCCGCCTGCCCCTCGCCCGCCACCGCCGCCTCGAGCAGCTGGTCGGCGAGCCCGGCCATCATCGGGTTGCCCTCGAGGCCCCCCGTCTTGACCATCTCGTTCATCCGGCGGGCCATCGCCATCTGCTTCATGCCCGGGATCTTCTGCAGCATCCCGGCCTGCTGGCCGATGTCGCCCATCATCTTGCGCATGAAGGAGAAGCGGTTGAGGAGGTCGACGACCTCCTTCTCCTCGCGTCCGGAGCCCTTGGCGACGCGCTGGATGCGGCCCTTCTGCTTGCCGAACAGGTCGGGGTCGAGGCGCTCCCGCTTGGTCATCGAGCTGACGATGGCCTCGGCCCGCTTGAGCTCGCCCTCGTCGACCTCGAAGCCCTCGGGCACGCTGTCGGCGAAGAAGGGCAGCTTCTCGAAGAGGTCCTGCAGCGGGCCCATCTGCTGCAGCGTCCGGATCTGCTCGAGGAAGTCGTGGAGCGTGAAGCGCCCCTGGAGCATCCGCTTGGCGTCTTCCTCCGCCTTCTGCTCGTCGACGACCTCCTCGAAGTCCTTCATCAGGCCGACGATGTCGCCCATCCCGAGGATGCGGCTCGCCATGCCCTCCGGGCGGAACTCCTCGAGCTTGTCGAGCGTCTCGCCCATGCCGACGAAGCGGACGGGGGCGCCGGTGACCTCCTTGACGCTCAGCGCCGCGCCGCCGCGGGCGTCGCCGTCGAGCTTGGTCAGCACGACGCCGCTGAGATCGAGCCGGTCGTTGAAGGACTTGGCGGTCTTGACCGCGTCCTGACCGATCATCGCGTCGATGACGAGGAAGATGTTGTCCGCCTTGGTCTCGCCCTTGATCTGGGCGAGCTCGGCCATCAGCGGCTCGTCCACCGCGAGCCGGCCGGCGGTGTCGTAGATGATCGTGTCGCGCTTGAGCTTGCGCGCCTCGCCCATCGCCTTGGCGCAGATGTCGACCGGGCGGCCGCCCGGGATGGCGAAGACCGGCACGTCGATCTGCTCGCCGAGCACCTGGAGCTGCTCGATGGCGCCCGGGCGCTGCACGTCGGCGGCGACCAGCAGCGGCTTGCGGTCCTGCCGCTTGAGCAGGTTGGCGAGCTTCGCGCTGGAGGTCGTCTTACCCGAGCCCTGCAGACCGACCATCATGATGCCGGTGATGGCGGGGCTCTTCTTGAAGACGAGGGGCTCGCCCTCCGCCTCCATCATCGCCTTCAGCTCGTCCTGGCAGATTTTGACGAAGGCCTCGGCGGGGCCGATCTTGACCTTCTTGCCGCCGATGGAGGCCTTGGTCTGGATCTCCTTGCCGAGCGCCTGCTCCTTGACGGTGGCCAGGAAACGCTTGACCACGCCGAGCTCGACGTCGGCCTCGAGGAGCGACAGGCGCACGTCGCGGAGCGCCTGGTCGATGTTGTCCTCGCTCAGCTCCGCGACGCCGGCGAGCCGGTTGCGCGCAGCGCGGAAGCCCTTGGTGAGGGTCTCGAACATGGGGTGAGGCAGCCTTCCGAAGAGGGGCCCCCGCCCGGCGCGCGCCGAGCGAAGGCGCCCGAATTCCCGCTCGCGCGCACCCGGCCTTCGGGGCAGCGTCGAGCACCGCGCCTTAGCATGCGGGGGCGACGCCGTGCAACGCGGGCGAGGCGGCAGAAGGGCCCTGATTCCGGGTGTGAGCGCGCGGCGCCGGCCCTATGCTCGGGCCCCCATGGCCACCTCGCTCCCCGCGCCCGGCGATCCCGACGTCCTCTGGGTCGTCGACCTCACCGGCTACGTCTTCCGCGCCTACCACGCGCTGCCCCCCATGAGCACGTCGACCGGGGAGCCCACCCACGCGGTCTACGGGGTCACCCAGATGCTGCTCGCCCTGGTCAACGAGCAGCAGCCGGCCCGGCTGGCGGTCGCCCTCGACTCGGCGGGGCCCTCGTTCCGGAAGGAGATCTACCCGGACTACAAGGCCACCCGGCCCCCGGCGCCCGAGGACCTGCGCGAGCAGATCGACCGGCTCGAGGACGTGATCGAGGCCTACGCGATTCCCTGTCTCATCAACGACACGTACGAGGCCGACGATCTGATCGCGACCATGGTGCGGCGGGCCCGAGAGGCGGGGCTCCGGGTGGTGGTGGTCAGCGCCGACAAGGACCTGCTCCAGCTCGTGCAGGACGGCGTGGTCATGTTCGATACCATGCGGGACAAGGTCTTCGGGCGGGAGGAGACCGAGGAGAAGATGGGCGTGCCGCCCGAGAAGCTCCGCGACTACCTCGCGCTCGTCGGGGACAGCTCCGACAACGTGCCGGGGGTGAAGTCGGTCGGGCCCAAGACCGCGTCGAAGCTGCTCGCCGACTACGCGGACCTCGACGACATCTACGCCCACCTCGAGGACATCACGAAGAAGGCGCTCAAGCGGAACCTGACCGAGCGCAAGGACGAGGCCTACCTCTCGCGCGAGCTGGTCACGCTCGCCGACGACGTGCCGATCGCCTTCGATCTCGAGCAGCTGCGCTACGGCGGCGCCGACGAGGACCGGCTGCGGCAGCTCTTCACCAAGCTGGAGTTCCACAAGCTCCTGAGCCGCATCGCGCCCCGCCCGAAGAAGCCGGCGACCTTCGAGACGCTGGCGCCGGGCGGCCTCGAGGACGCGGCGGCGAAGATCCGCGCCGCCGGAAAGCTGGCGATGTTCACCCTCGCCGAGGGCGACGACGCCCTGAACGCGCCGATCGTCGGGGTGGGGCTCAGCTGGGAGAAGGGCCAGGCGGTGTACGCCCCGATCGGGCACCTGCGCCTCGGCGCCGACCCGCAGCTCCCGATGGACGCGGTGATCGCCGCCCTGAAGCCGCTCCTCGAGGACCCGGCGCTCCCCAAGAGCCTGGGCGACAGCAAGCGCGAGCGGCTGCTCTGGCAGCGCCACGGCGTCGACCTCGCCGGCGTCGTGTTCGACGTGATGCTCGCCAGCTACGTGGTGGACCCCGAGCGCCACACCCACGCGCTCGAGGACGTCGCCCGGACGGAGCTCGACGCGACCTTCACCACCTACGAGGAGCTCACGGACAAGCGGCGCGGCTTCCAGCGGGCGCTGAGCGACGTCGACGTCGAGCCGGCCCGGGACTACGCCGGGCAGCGCGCCGACCTGGTGCGGAGCGTCGAGCGCATCCTCGCGCCTCGCCTCGAGGGGCAGGAGCTCCGGCCGCTGCTCGACGACGTGGAGCTGCCGCTCGCCCGGGTGCTCGCGCGCATGGAGCGGGTCGGGGTGCGGGTGGACGCGGCCTACCTGAAGCGGCTCTCGGACGAGGCCAGCGCGCGGATCGCGGCGCTCGAGGCCGAGGCCGAGACCCACGCGGGGAGGGCGTTCAAGATCACCTCGCCGCGCGAGCTGGAGACGATCTTGTTCGACGAGATCGGGCTCGAGCCGATCAAGCGCACCAAGACCGCGCGAAGCACCGACCACGAGGTGCTCGAGACCCTGTCGGCGCAGCACCCGCTGCCGAAGGTCATCCTCGAGCACCGCCTGCTGACGAAGCTGCAGGGGACCTACCTCGACGCGCTGCCGCGGCAGATCCACCCGGAGACCGGCCGGGTCCACACCCGCTTCAACCAGGCGGTGGCGGCCACCGGGCGCATGAGCTCGAGCGACCCGAACCTGCAGAACATCCCGATCCGCACCGAGGAGGGCCGCAAGATCCGCGACGCCTTCGTCGCGCGCGAGGGCTGGCAGCTGCTGAGCGCGGACTACTCGCAGATCGAGCTCCGGGTGCTGGCCCACCTCAGCGAGGACGCGGAGCTGATCGCGGCCTTCACCGACGACGTCGACGTGCACGTGCGGACCGCGAGCGCGATCTTCGGCGTGTCCGAGGCCGAGATCGAGCGCGCCCAGCGCGAGGCGGCCAAGACGGTGAACTACGCGGTCATCTACGGGCAGTCCGCCTGGGCGCTCGCGCGGAACCTCGGCATCGAGCAGGAGGAAGCCAAGCGCTACATCGAGGCCTTCTACGCGCGCTACGAGGGCGTCGCGACCTTCATGGACGACGTGGTCGAGAAGGCGAAGCGCACCGGCGGCGTGCGCACCCTGCTCGGGCGCTGGCGCACCCTCGCGGACATCCGCTCCCGCAACTTCCGCCTCCGCTCCGCCGCCGAGCGCATGGCCCGCAACACGCCCATCCAGGGCACCGCCGCCGACCTCATCAAGGTGGCGATGGTCGAGATCGACCGCGCGATCGCGCCGATGGAGAGCCGCATGCTCCTCACGGTGCACGACGAGCTCGTGTTCGAGGTCGCGCCGGGGGAGGAGGACGCGCTGATGCAGCTGGTGAAGGATCGCATGGAGCACGTGCTCGAGCTCCGCGTGCCGCTCGTCGCCACCGCCGGGCTCGGGCGGACTTGGAACGAGGCGCATTGAGCTTTCGGGAGGGGCTTTCAGCCCCTCCCCCGCTGCGCCGTCAGACCTGTCTCCGCTCCGGGTGCTGCCGCACCCTCCGCAGAGACAGGTCAGCCGGCTCCGCGGGGCCCCCCCACCCACGCCGGGCGCCGCCGGCGCGCGTGTCCCGCGCTCCGCGCGTGAGCCACGCGGCTCGCGCTCGCGCTTCGCGCGAGCTGGCCGCCCGCTGCCGCGGGATCGAACCTTGGGATGGCACGTGCGGCGACCTCGCTGCGCTCGTCGCCTGCCGTCGTCTCGGGTCAGTGTCGTGGAGGCGGGCGGGGGTGCCCCGGCGCCATTGTTTGCCACCTCTCGACTTTTCGGGCAGGGGCGGGTCCGCCCCCGCCCCCCCGCTGCGCCGGCGCAACGGCGCG
>JAYZQJ010000193.1:0-29855 GCA_036149055.1 Myxococcota bacterium
GGGCGGCAGCGGGGGCCGGGGGCGGCAGCGGGGACGGCGGCAGCCGGCTCGCCGAGCTATTCCTCTTCGCCTCCCACCTCCCCCCTGCCTTGCAACCTGAGTGGACAACAAGAGCGACCATACCGGGGCTCGGTCTCGGTCCCGGAAAGAGAACGTCGGGACGAGATCGAGGAGGCTGGATCCTTGTCGACCCGTCAGGCAGGCTCGGGCCATGAGATTTTCGTTCGCGGGAGCTGTCGCCGCGCTTCTCACGCTGCTCCCGCCGGGGTCGGTGGACGCTCAGTGCGCGGAAGGTCGGGTGGTCGGGGCCGACACGTCGGGGCGCTGCTGCTGGCCGGGGCAGCGCTGGAACGACACGGCGGCGCGCTGCGAGGGGCCGCCCGCTTGCCCGGAGGGATGGGGCGCGGAGGGGGACGAGTGCGTGCGCTCGGGGAGCACGTTCGACGACCCTGGCTACGACGAGCTCGCGCTCGACGAACCGAGGACGAGCCCGCCGCCGGGTGGCGAGTGGGGCAGCGCGGAGCCCGCCGTCACGGGCGGGTGGCTCCGGCCGACCGGGCCGCCGCGCACCGAGCCGTTCATGGAGTGGCTCCACGTCGGGATCACGCTCCTCTCGGTGGGATACGGGGCCAGCGTCACGTACGCCGTCCTCGGCCTCGGGAGCTATGGGTTCGGCTCGGAGCTCTGCTTCATCCCGCTCGTCGGCGCGCTGCTCTGGCCGCTCGCGGGCAACGGATCCCTGGTGCTCGGCCTGCCCAGCTTCGGGGTGCAGCTCGTCGGGCTCGTGACGATGCTCGTGGCCGGCATCGCGCGGCGCCCGGTCCGCAGCAGCTCGCCGTGGCACGCCGACGGCGGGCCCCGCCTGACCTCGGGCCCCGGCGAGCTCGGCCTGGGGTTGGAGTGGGGCTTCTGAGCGATCCCTGCGAGACCGCCCCTCCCGATCACCGCGACCACCGAAAGTCCAACTGTCGGCCCCTCGGACGCGTTCAGGACGTGATCTGGGTCCCGACGCCCTCGTCGGTGAAGATCTCGAGCAACGAGGCGTGCCGGGTGCGGCCGTCGATGACGTGGACCTTCTCCACGCCGGCTTCGATCGCCTCGAGGCCACACTGGACCTTGGGGATCATGCCGCCCTCGATCACGCCGTCGGCGATCAGGCTCCCGATCTCCTCCGCGCTCAGCGACGAGACCACCTTGCCCTCCCGGCCGCGGATGCCCTCGATGTCGGTCATCAGCACGAGCTTGGAGGCCTCGAGCGCCGCGGCCACCGCGCCGGCGACGGTGTCGGCGTTCACGTTCAGCGAGGCGCCGTCGGCGTCGACCGCGACCGGGGCGATGACCGGGATGAAGCCGCCGGCGACGAGCTGGTGCACGATCTTCGGGCGGACCTCGAGCATGCGGCCGACCCGGCCGGGGTCGACCTCGCGGCCGGCCTTGGTGCGCATGCGGTCGACCTTCTCCGCGAGCAGGAAGCCGTCGTCCTTGCCGCTCAGGCCGACCGCGCGGCCGCCGTGGCGGCAGACCAGCGAGACGATCTCCTGGTTGATCTTGCCGCCGAGCACCATCTCGACGACCTCCATCGTGTGGTCGTCGGTGACCCGGAGGCCGTCGATGCGCTCGGACTCGACGCCCATGCGGCCGAGCAGCTCGTCGATCTGGGGCCCGCCGCCGTGCACGACGATCGGGTTCAGGCCGACGTAGCGCATCAGCACGATGTCGCGGGCGAAGCCGTCTCGCAGCTCCGGGTCGACCATCGCGTGGCCGCCGTACTTGATGACGAAGGTCTTGCCGTGGAAGCGGCGGATGTACGGGAGCGCCTCGTGGAGGATCGCCGCCTTCTCGATCAGCTGCTGCATCGCGGCGCGAAGATAGCAGGCGACTCCGCGGGGGCGAGCGGTCAGCGCAGCCGCGCCAGCGCGCTCGGGCCGTCCTCGCCCCGAAGCCGCCGCACCGTGAGCACCTTGGCGCAGGTCCGCTCGCCCACCGCCACCCGGTGCGAGAGCGCGACGGCGCCGTCCGCGGCGCTCCCGACCACCTGCGTCTCGAGCCGCACCGCCTCGCGCGCGACCACGCCGCTCTGGAACCGCGCCTCCTCGGCCACCGCCTGGAGCGCCACCGGGTCGAGCCCCTCCGCCGCCATCGCGCGCGCCGTCGCCTCGTCGGCCCAGTCCACGTAGGCGGGGTGGTTCACGTGATCGAGCGGGTCCATCCACGAGTGCCAGCACTCGAATTCGAAGGTGTGCACTCGCGCCCCCTCGATCCGCTCGAGCGCGGGGAGCGCGACCGAGGGCTCGTGCTCCTCCACCGCGAAGGCGTCGGCGAGCGCCGGCGAGGCGGGCGCCAGCTTCAGGTCCGCGGTCACGTGCACCCACTCCTGGGTCGCCGAGGCCACCGGGCCGCCCTCCCCCTCCACCCGGCACTCGCGGCGGAAGAACATCCCGCGGCGGAACCGGCTCGGCCAGGTCCGCCCGACCAGCGGCTCGCCATAGAGAGTCTCCCGATGGTGAGTCACGGTCATGGCTCGGACGATGAACGACACGCCCTCCGCCCGGTAGCGCTCGGGCGGCCAGCCGGCGGCCGTCGATCCCCCGACCGCGACGTCCTGGAAAAGGCGCCAGAGATCGCCGGCTCGGGCCGCTTCGCGCGGGGAGAAGGCCGATCGCGGGAGGCTCACGGGGACGTCGAACATGGGTCGGGGAATAGCAGACGTGGCCCGGGCTCAAGAGCTGATGTTTCCAACCGTTGTTCCGTCGGGTCCGGAGAGCCCGGGGGAGGAAGGTCACAGATGGTCAGGAGCGTCACACAGGAGCACCGCCGAAAGGACGTCGTCGCGTCGGCCGCGGCCGCGCGCATCGTCCAAGAGGCGGTGAAGCCCGACTGCTCCGCCGCCGACCTCGCCGAGCTCGCGACCGCCGATCCCGGCTTCGCGATGCGCCTCCTGGCCCTGGTGAACAGCGCCGCCTACGGCCTGCCGAGCAAGGTGACCGACGTGCGCCGCGCCGCCGGGCTGCTCGGCGTGCGGGGGCTCCGGAACCTGGCCCTGAGCCTGATCGTCGGCGACATGGCGCCGATGAACGAGGGCGGGCGACTCCTGCTCGCCAACTCGATCCGCCGGGCCGGCGCGGCCCGCGCGATCGCCGCCGCGCTCGGCGAGCGGCAGCCCGACGAGCTCTTCACCGTGGGGCTCTTCCTCGAGAGCGGCCTGCTCGGGGTGGCCGCCGACGATCCGGAGACCGCGGCCGCGCTCGCGGGGTGCCCGGCGAGCCACCGGGTCGTGCGCGAGCGCGCCGGCGGGCTCCAGCCCCACCCGGAGCGAGGCGCGGCGCTGGCCGAGCGCATGGACCTGCCGCCGGAGACCATCGAGGCGATCCGGCGGCACCACGACGACACGCTGCCCGAGGGCCGGGTGGCCGGGGTGGCGTGGGTCGCCGAGCGCATGGCCGCCGTGTTCGAGGGGGGCGCGCCCCAGCAGGCCCGCGACGCCGCGATCGCCGCCGCCGCCGAGCTCGGGCTCGACGAGGCCGCCGCGTCCCGCATCCTCGACGAGATCCCGGCGATGGTCCGCGACGGCGCGAGCGCCTTCGACCGGGAGCTCGGCGAGCAGATCGACCTCGACGCGCTCGTCGCCGACGCCAACGCGAGCCTGGTCGAGATGAACCTCCAGTACGAGGAGATCATCCGCACCCTCGAGGCGGTGATCGCCGAGAAGGAGGCGCTCGCCCACGAGCTCGAGGAGGCCAACGCGCAGCTCTCGATGCTGGCGAGCACCGACGCGCTGACCGGGCTGCCCAACAAGCGCGCGCTGACCCAGGCCCTGGCCCGCGACCTCGCGCGCACCGACCGGCAGGCCGAGACCCTGAGCCTGGTGGTGGTCGACGTCGACCACTTCAAGAAGTTCAACGACACCTGGGGCCACTCCACCGGCGACGAGGTCCTGCGGGTGGTCGGTCAGGTGCTCAAGACCGGGGTGCGCACCGGCGACATGGCCGCGCGCTACGGCGGCGAGGAGTTCGTCTTCATCCTGCCGAACACCGACGGCGACGGCGCCCACGTGGTCGCCGACCGGGTCCGCCGCAAGCTCGCCGGGACCGCGGTCGCCGGGCCCAAGGGCCCGCTCTTCGTCACCGCGAGCTTCGGCATCGCCACCGTCAGCGGCCCCGGCTGCAAGGACGCCGCCCAGTCGCTCTTCGAGGCCGCCGACAAGGCGCTCTACGCGGCCAAGGAGGCGGGCCGCAACTGCGTGCAGCGCGCCGCCGCCTGACCGCGCTACAGGATGTACTTGGCCAGATCGTCGTCCGAGAGGATCGGCTGCAGGGTGGCCCGGACCATCGCCGCGTCGATGCGGAGGCGGTCCTCGCTCATGTCGGGGGCGGAGAAGCTGACCTCCTCGAGCAGCGCCTCGAGGATGGTGTGGAGCCTCCGGGCGCCGATGTTCTCGCTCCGCCGGTTCGCCTCGGCCGCGTACTCCGCGAGCGCCACCACCGCGTCCTCGGTGAACTCCAGGTGGAGCCCCTCGGTGGCCAGCAGCGCCTCGTACTGACGGGTCAGCGAGTTCTGCGGCTCGGTCAGGATCCGCACGAAGTCGGCGGTCTCGAGGTTGTCGAGCTCGACCCGGATCGGGAAGCGCCCCTGGAGCTCGGGGATGAGGTCGGAGACCTCGGCGACGTGGAAGGCGCCGGCGGCGACGAAGAGGATGTGGTCGGTCTTCACCGGCCCGTACTTCGTGCTCACGGTGCTGCCCTCGACGATGGGGAGCAGATCGCGCTGCACGCCCTCGCGCGAGACGTCGGGGCCCGCGCCCGCCTTCTGGCGGCCGGCGACCTTGTCGATCTCGTCGAGGAAGACGATGCCCGCCTGCTGGGTCCGGGTGAGCGCCTCGCGCTGGACCCGGTCCATGTCCACGAGCTTCTCGGCCTCCTGCTGCTTCAGGATCTCGAGCGCCTCCGGCACCTTCAGCGAGCGGCGCTTGGTCTTGCCGCGGAAGCCGGGGAGCTGCCCGAGCATGTCGCGGAGGTTGACCTCCATCTCCTCCATGCCGTGCGCGCCGAAGATCTGCATGAAGGGGCTGGCGTTGTCCTGGACGTCGATCTCGACCTCCTCGTCGTCGAGCTCGCCCGCGCGCAGCTTCTCGCGCAGCTTCTCGATCTCGGAGGTCGGGGCGCGCGGGGCCTGGGGCTGGGGCGCGCCGCCCGGCACGAAGAACGGGCCGAACATCTGCCCGCCGGACTGGGGGCTCTGGGGCGCCGGCGCGGGGGGCGCCGCGGGCGCGCTCTTGCGAGCGAGCAGCTCGAGGATGCGCTTCTCGGCGTTGTCCTCGGCGCGCGCCTGGACCGCCTCGACCTCCTCGGCCCGGACGAGCCCGATCGCGATCTCGACGAGGTCGCGGATCATCGCCTCGACGTCGCGGCCGACGTAGCCGACCTCGGTGAACTTGCTCGCCTCCACCTTGATGAAGGGGGCGTTGGCCAGCTTCGCGAGGCGGCGCGCGATCTCGGTCTTCCCGACGCCGGTCGGGCCGATCATGATGATGTTCTTCGGCGCGATCTCGTCCCGCAGATCGGGCTCGACCTGCTGCCGGCGCCAGCGGTTGCGCAGGGCCACCGCCACCGCGCGCTTCGCCTTCTGCTGGCCGACGATGTAGCGATCGAGCTCGCCGACGATCTCGCGCGGCGTGAGGTTCCTGACTCCGTCCGTCACGCGCCCACCTCTTCCACCACGACCTCACGGTTCGTGTACACGCAGATCTCACCGGCGATCCGCAGAGACTCCTCGGCGACCTCCCGGGCGGTCTTGTCGGTGTGCCGCATCAAGGCCCGGGCCGCGGCGAGCGCGTAGCTGCCGCCGGAGCCGATCGCGATCACGCCCTCGTCGGGCTCGATGACGTCGCCGGTGCCGCTGACGAGCAGCGTGCTCTGCGCGTCCATCACCACCAGCATCGCCTCGAGGCGGCGCAGGTAGCGGTCGGTGCGCCAGTCCTTGGCGAGCTCCACCGCGGCCCGCGGCAGGCTCCCGCCGTGCTCCTTGAGCTTGGACTCGAAGCGGTCGAGCAGGGTGAAGGCGTCGGCGCTCGCGCCGGCGAAGCCCGCGACCACGCGATCGTCGGCGATGCGCCGGACCTTGCGCGCGTGGCTCTTCATCACCGTCTGGCCCAGGGACACCTGGCCGTCGCCGGCCATGGCCGCCTTTCCGTCGCGTCGCACCGCGACGATGGTGGTCGATCGAAAGCGCTTCTCTTCTTCCACGGGTTCTCCGGCCAGAGGGACACGGAAGCTAGGGATCCCGGCCTCCCACGTCAACGGCGCGCGCCGCCGCCGGGTCGCTCACCAGGTGGAGGCGGACCCGCGCGCCGAGGGTCCGCCGGGCGAGGCCGCGCGCGACCCGGCCGGGGGCGACGAGGACGAGATCGGTGACGCCGTCCCGCGCGAGGCCCTCGAGCGTGGACACGAAGCGCACCGGGCGCACGACGTCCTCGGCGAGCGCGTCGGCGACGCCCGGACCGAAGGCCCGGCGGAGCGCGGCCCGGATCGGCGCGACCGCGGGGGCCATCGCCGGCGAGTGCCAGGCGCCGGAGACGTCGAGCGGGCGGCTCGGCCAGGGCGCGGACGTCGCGAACGCGCGCAGCGCGTCCTTCGGCCCGGAGACGACGGTCTCGTCGGGCGCGTTCTCGGCGGCGACGGTCAGCCCCTCGGGCAGCGCGGCGGCGACCTCGGCCGCGCCCGCCCGGAGCGCGAGCATGCCGCCGCCCGCGTGCTCGGCCATGCGCCGCCCCCGCTCGGCCGCGAGCGCGATCGCCTCGTCGGCCGGCAGCCCCGCCGACCACGCGGCGGCGGTGAGCGCCCCGAGCGAGTGTCCGGCCGACGCGTGCCGGGGCACCCCCGCCTCCCGGAGCGCCTCGGCGCAGGCCCAGGCGACGGCGACCAGGGTGGGCTGCAGCACCTCGGTCCGCCGGAGCGCGCGCCCTCCCCGCTCGAGCGCGCGCCGCACGTCGACGCCGGTCTCCGCCGACGCGCGCTCGAGCAGGCGCGGCGCGGCCGGGAACGCGAGGCCCATGCCCGGCTCCTCGGCGCCCTGACCGGGGAAGATCCAACCGACGCGCACCTCCCCGCGATGCGAGGCCGGGGCGGCCGTGTCAAGAAGGGGCGTGGCCTCGGCGAGCTGGATCCGCGCCCGGCGCACGCTCCCCCGGCGCTGGGACGCGATCGTGATCGGCGCGGGCGTGGGCGGGCTGGTGGCCGCGTCGCTCCTCGCGCGGCGCGGCGGCCTCCGGGTCCTGGTGCTGGAGCGGCACTACGCGCTCGGCGGGCTCACGCAGACGTTCTCGCGGCGCCGCTTCCGCTTCGAGGTCGGCGTGCACTACGTCGGCGACGTCGGCCATCGGCGCGCGCCGCTCGGCCGGCTGATGGCGGAGGCCACCGGCGACCGGCTCGAATGGCAGCCGCTGCCGCGCGCGTTCGACCGGATCTCGTTCGAGGGCGAGGAGGTGAGGATCGCGGGCGGGCTCGACGCGCTGCGCGACGCCTACCTCCGCTTCGCGCCCGGGGAGCGGGTCGCGATCGATCGCTACCTCGAGGACCTGCGCCGCTGCGCCCGGGAGGGCCCGGCCTACCTGCTCGCCGATCCCGCGCGGCGCGGTCGGGCGCCCTTCCGCCGCTTCAGCGACGTCACCACCGCGGCCCACCTCGAGGCGCTCGGCCTCTCGCCCCGGCTGGCCGCGCTCGCCACCACCCACTTCGGCAACTACGGCGCGCTCCCCGAGGAGAGCAGCTTCGCCGCCCACGCGATGGCCACCGCGCACTACCTCGGCGGCGCGTTCTTCCCGGTCGGCGGCGGCGACGCGATCTCGGGCGCGCTGGTCGCCGCCCTCGAGGAGCGCGGCGGGCGCGCGCTGGTGCGGGCCCCGGTGGCGTCGATCCGGCGAGACGGAGATCGGGCGCTCGGCGTGCGGATGGAGGACGGAACGGAGCTGGACGCGCCGGTCGTGATCTCCGCCGCCGGGGCCCGGCAGACCTACGGGGCGCTGCTCGACGAGGACGCGCCCGAGGTCGGCGCGCTGCGCGAGGAGGTGCGCGCCATCGGTCCCTCGGGCGCCCACACCGCGCTCTACGTGGGCCTCTCTCGGACCGCGGCCGAGCTCGGTCTCCGCGGCGAGAACCGCTGGCTCTCCACCCGGGCCGAGCTCCGCGCGCCGGCCCGGCTCGAGCGCTGGATCGCCGGCGAGGAGGGCCCGAGCGGCCTCTTCGTCTCGTTCCCGAGCGCCAACGATCCGCGCTTCGAGACGCGCCACCCCGGGCGCGCGACCCTGGTGGCCTCGGTGCTCCAGCCGTTCTCCCCGTGGTCCGGGTGGACGCAGACCGAAGCGCAGCGCCGCCCGGCGGGATACGAGCAGCTCAAGGCCCGGCTCGCCCGGGACGTGCTCGCGAAGGTGCGCGCGCTCGCGCCCGAGATCGAGGGCGCCATCGAGCACGTCGAGATGTCGTCCCCGCTGAGCACCCGCGCCTTCACCGGGCACCCGAGCGGCGAGACCTGCGGCCTGCTCCACTCCCCGGCCCGCTTCCGATCCCGCGTCGGCCCCCGCACCCCGCTCCGAGGCCTCTACCTCTCCGGCCAGGACGCTTGGCTCTGCGGAGTCGGCGGCGCCGCCTTCGGCGCCCTCGCCTGCGCCTCCCTCGTCCTCCGGAGAGACCTCATGCGCGCCGTCCTGTTCGGCTGAGCCTCACCAACCCCGAGTCCCGACGCCCTCGTCCTCGACGCATGTCAGGGAGGAGAGAGGTGGGAGGCGAGGAGGAATGGCCAGCCAGGTCGATCCCGGCGCCGCCCCCGCCCCCGCTGCCGCGCCCGGTCCCGCTGCCGCGCCCGGTCCCGCTGCCGCGCTCGCTGCCGCTCCCGCTGCCGCGCTCGCTGCCGCGCTCGCTGCCGGACCCGCTGCCGCTGCCGCGCTCGCTGCCGGACCCGCTGCCGCTGCCGCGCTCGCTGCCGGACCCGCCGCCACTGCCGCGCTCGCTGGCAAGCAGCCCCCCCACCGGGCGAGACAGCTCATCCGGTCGCGCGACGGCCGGCGGGGAGGGTGTCCCAGCTGGCGAAGCGGCGGAGGGCGGTGCGGTCGTCGTAAGGCGTCAGGGCGAGCTGGGAGAGGACGCGGGCCACCTCGGGCTCGACGCAGACGAAGGCGCGGCGGCCATGGGTGCCGTTCAGCTCGATGAAGCGCGCGTCGTGGTCGCGGCGAGCGAGCAGGACGTTGACGCCCTTGAGGATCGCGTCGGTGCGCTCGTCGGGCACGCGGCGGGTGTGGCGCTCGAGGCGCGCGTGGCGGCTGACCCGGGAGAGCGCGACCCGCTCGCCCATCGCCTCGATGACGAAGGCGGTCCGGCCGCGCGCGGCGCGCCAGGGCGCGAGGTGCGGCAGGGCGTGGGTGATCTGCTCGAGCACGCTGCCGGGATCCACCTCCCCGCGCACCTCCACGAAGCCGTTCCGCTGGCGGCGCCAGAGCGCCTCCGGCCAGTCGCCGTCGGCGAGGTGGAAGGCGTGCAGGAGCTCGGCGGCCGCCGAGGGAGAGACCGGTTGGGTCGCCGCCTGGCCGAGGGCGCTCCCGGCCCACTTGGCGGTCGCGTCCTCGAGCACGCCCACCTTGCGAAGGCGCGCGAGCAGCTCGAGCCAGCTCGGATGCATCAGGGGAAGGGGACGCGACATGGGGGACCTCACCACCGCTCGGCGGACAACATGACACACGGGCCCCCACCGGGCACGCGCGTCACTCGGACGCCTCGTCTTCGATGCGCAGCGCGCTCAGCTCCACCAGGTCGATCTGATCGGTGGACTCGGGCTTGAGCCCCGGCGGCTTCGAGGGCGGCGGCTTCGGGGGCACGCTCTCCTTGCCGCGCGGCTTGCTCGGCGGCGCAGGCGGCGCGTCGCGGGGCAGCGTGCGCTCGATCTCCTTCACCAGCGCCGGCGGGTCGACGCTCTCCGGGAGCGAGCGCACCAGCAGCTCACACGAGCGGGCCATCGCGGCCGCGCTCTCGAAGCGCTGCTTGGGATCCGAGGCCAGGGCGCGCTCGATGCTGCGGAGGATCACCGCCGGCACGTCCTCGCGGATCAGCGCCAGGTCGATCGGGCGGCCCGCCTCGAGCCGCTCCATCAGCTCGGCCGGCATCACCGTGAAGTCGCTCGCGCCGGCCAGCACCGCGTAGAGGGTCAGGCCCATCGAGAAGACGTCGACCGAGGGCGCGAGCCCGCCCTCCGGCGCCTCGACCCGGACGTGACGCTCGGCGACCCAGTCGCCGCTCTCTCCGGCCTCGTCGAGCGCGGCGCAGACCCCGAAGCCGGTCAGGATGGGGAAGCCGCCGCGGTCGAGGCGGATGGCCCGGGCCCCGATGCCGCCGTGGGCGAGCGGCCGCCCCTTGGTGTGCAGCGCGTGCAGCGTGAAGAGCACGTCGCGGGCGACCCCGAGCAGGAAGCCGTAGGGCGCCGGGGCGCCGCGCTCGTGGTGCGCCTCGACCCAGGCGCGCAGGGTCGGCCCGTCGATCCAGTCCCAGACCAGCCAGGTGTCGTCGCCCTCCTCGAGCACGTCGATCAGGCGCTGCACGTGCGGGATGGCGGCCCGGCTCACCTTGCCCTGGGCGTCCACGAGCGCCTCGACGAAGGCGGCCTTCGAGCCGAGCGGCGCCGTGAGGCGCTGGAGCGCGACCTTGCGCCGGCCGGGGCCGACCCGTTGCTTGCCCTCGTGCACGGGGCCGAGCGGGCCGACCCACCTCTCGGGCCCGAGCTCGAAGCGACCGGCGAGCGTCTCCGTGGTCACGGCTCTGGAGTATACCAGGCTCGGTCACCGGTTCGGGCGGCGAGCGCGGAGCTCCCCCTCGACCACCGCGCGGGCGGCCTCGGTGGGCTCGACGCCGCGGGCCAGCGCCGAGGCGAGCTCGCTCGGGTCGAGCTCCGCGACCTCCTCACCGTCGACGAGCACCCGGAGCGCGCGGGCCTCGCGATCGGCGACCGCGACCGCCCAGCGCCCGCCCTCGTAGACGAGGGTGTCGACGAAGGGCCGCGGCACCTCGGCCTCACCCGCGTCGGTGACCACGAAGCGGCGGCCGCCCCGGCGGACGAGGAAGGCGTGACCGGTCGGGGTGAGCTGGAGCGCGCCGGCCCACTCGCCCCGGAAGGCGAGCGCGCCGTCGATCACCACCGCCGAGCCGGCGCCCCGGCGGTGGCCGACGTAGGCGAAGCGGCGACCGGCGATGAAGGGGCCGTCGACCGCGTCGAAGCGCGGCCCGGGCCCGGGCGCGTGCACGCGCACCCCGCCCTCGGCGTGGCAGCGGAACACCGGGCGCCCGCCGGGGAGCGCGAGCCCGTCCGCCCGCGCGCAGGGGCTGACCCGGGCGCCGTCGACCCACACGCCCGCCTCGTCCCGCCACCCGACCGCGCCGCCGTCCGGCGCGAGCGCGAGCCCGTCGGCGCGCTCGACCGGGTGCCGGGCCACGATCCGCCGCTCGACGCCGCGCACCACCTGGCGCCCGTCCGGGGTGTCGACGATCGCGGCCCAGGCCGGAGCGTCGTCCGCGACCGACAGCTCCCGCACGTCGTCCACCCGGAGCGCGACCTCGCCCTCGACGATCAGCGCCGCGCCGCGCTCGTCGAAGCCGGCGTGCACGACCAGCGCGCCCTTGGCGCCGAAGCGGAGCCCGAGCACGTCGTCCCAGGCGGGCCCCACCCGGCCGTCGACCACCGCGTGGGCGCCCGCGCGGTCGCGCCCGACGTAGGCGAGGCGGCGCCCCTCGGGGGCGAGCGTGATCGCGCCGGCGAGCAGCGACGCGAACGGAGGGCCGGCCTCGCCGCCGTCGATCACCCGCCAGACGTCGCCGTCGAGCGCCGGGTAGACCACCCGCCGGCCCGCGATCACCGGCGCGCCGACCGCCTCGTGCCCGGGCCCGAGCGCCGCGCCGACGCCGACGTGCCAGCGGCCCTCGCGTCGCAGCGCGTAGACCGGGTCGCCGGCGTCGGTCCAGCCGAGCGCCGCGAGCCCGACCGCCTCGCCCCGCGCGAGCGCCTCCCCGTCGAGCAAGACCCGCTGCCCCTCGCCGTCCTCCTCGACGCGCAGCTCGTGGCGCCGCTCGGGGCCGCGCCCGTGCCACACGAGGGTCGGCGCGCAGCCCGCCAGCACGAGCGCGAGCAGGGCCCGGGTCACGTCGGCGTCGCGAGCGGGAGCGCGCTGGTCATCGCGCCGCGGGCGACCGGGCGCCCGTCCACCGTCGCCTCCACCGCGAACCGGCGCGCGCTCCCCAGCGCCCGGTCGAGGGTGACCCGGTAGCGCAGCGTGCAGCCGGCGTAGACGGGCTCGATGAGCTTCACGTCGAGCGCGCCGGCGAGGCCCACCCGCTCGGCCGGCGGGCCGAGCCCCTCGAGCAGCTCCCGCTCGAGCTCGGAGAGGCGCCGCCGGCCCATGCGCTGCCGCGCGTCGATGTTGCGCAGCGCCGCGAGCGCGTCGTCTTCGGTCAGCCCGCGCGCCTCGAAGCCCTCGATGATCGCGAGCACCACGAGCAGCGCGTTGATGGTCTGCCCCATGCCTTCGACGGTGTAGACGCCGGGCCAGAGGCTCATGCCGGGGAAGTGGCCCGCGAAGACCGGCTCGTTGACCGAGATCTGCTTGTGGCCGGAGAGCGTCGGCTTGGGCGCGCGGGCGAAGCCCTCCACCCCGTCGAGGAAGACGAAGGGCCGCCGGTGCGGGATGAGCGCCAGCACCGCGTCGGCGCCGAGGGAGAGCGAGCGGGTCACGCCGACAGCCCTCCGTCGACGACCAGGCTCTGCCCGGTCACGTAGCTCGCGTCGTCGCTCGCGAGGAACGCCACCGCCGCGGCCAGCTCCTCCGCCGCCCCGGCCCGGCCCATCGGGACGCGCTCGATCATCTGCGCCTTTCGATCGCGCGGCAGCCGGGCGGCCATGCCGGCGTCGAAGAGCCCGGGGACCACCGCGTTGACGCGCACGTTCTTCGGCGCGACCTCGGCGGCGAGGCTCTTCACGAAGGCGAGCACCGCGCCCTTGGAGGCGGCGTAGTTGGTCTGCCCCGGGCTCGCGCGCAGCCCGGCCACCGACGCGACCGCGACCACGCTGCCGCCGCCGGCGCCGATCATCGGCCGGAGCGCGGCCCGCGCGCAGCGCATCGTGCCGTCGAGGTTGGTGCGCAGCACGTCGTCCCACTGGTCGTTGGTCATCATCGCGAGGAAGCCGTCGTGGTGCACCGCGGCGGCGCAGACGAGCACGTCGATCTTGCGGTGCGCGGCGACGACCTCGCGGAACGCCGCGTCGACCGACGCCTGGTCTCGCACGTCGAGTTGCAGGGCCCGGGCCCGCTCGCCCGCCTCGGCGGCCACCCGGGCGGCGTCCTCGGCGCGGCGCCGGTAGCCGACGAAGACGCTCGCCCCCTCGGCCGCGAGGCGCGCGCAGACGGCGGCGCCGAGCCCGCGGGAGCCGCCGGTGACGATCGCGACGCGGCCCTCGAGCCTCACGCCTCGCTCCCCCGGACGAGCGGCGGGAAGACGATCTCGTCGCGCGCCTCGAAGGTGTGACGTCGCGGGTCGACGTGCAGGCTGCGGTTGTCGACGAGCGGCGGGGCCGCGACCGTGGCCCCCTCGTCGAGCCGGACCCCGCCGTGCGCGACCCGGACGTCGAGGAGCGCGCTCGCGATCGGGCCGAGCGCCTCGGAGTCCTCGGCCCGGATCACCTCGCCGACGACCTGGCCGCCCAGATGGAGCACGCCCGAGAGCATGGCGCCCGAGAGCATGGCGTCCGCGGTCAGCATCACGCGCCGCCGCGTCACCCCCGCGGCCAGCCGCGCGTCGATCGCCGCCCGGCCCACGAAGTCGCGCTCCAGATCGCGCCGCCAGTCGAGCCGCCAGCCGAGCTGCAGCTCCAGCGGGGTGACGCCCGCGGGCACGTGCGCGGGATCGAAGAAGCCGTTCTCGAACCGGCAGCGGCCGACCGCCTCGGCCGAGACCTCGCGCCCACCGAGCGCGGCCGCGGCCGCCTCGACCTGGGGCACCAGGGCCTCGAGCGCCTCGCGCTCCATCACCACGTCGTAGCCGAACTCCCCCGTCTTGCCGGCGCGCACGCAGATCCCGTGGTCGATCCGGAAGAGCGAGAGGTAGGGCAGCGCCATCATGTCGTCGCCGAGCACCCGGCTCACCAGGTCCCAGGCCCAGGGCCCGTGCATCGACAGGACGGCGCGGCCTCCCTCGAGCGCGACCTCGGGGGCGCACCCGGCGGGCAGGCTCGCCTCGACGTGCGCGAGCAGCGCGTCGCCGCCGAGGCCCTCGACGATCAGCAGGTAGTCCTCGTCGTCGGCGCACACGAGCACGTCGGCGATCGGGCGGCCGTCGGCGTCGAGCAGGAGCGACTCCTCGACCTGGGCGTCGCGGAGGAGGAGGCGCGACGGGCACAGGTGCAGGAGCGCGTCCCGGGCGTCGTCTCCGCGCAGCGAGAGGAGCGCCAGCTCGGGCGCGCGACGCCAGGCCACCGCCTCGCGAATCGCCTGATAATCGGGGCTCACGCCTCGACCCCTTCCGGCTCCACGCGGCTCACGCCTTCGGGCGGATCGAGCACCAGCTCGACCACCGAGTGCACCGTGCGAAACGCGGTCGGGCCGACCGCGCCCTCCGAGAACTGCAGCGCGAACTCCGCCTCGATCGCGACCACCAGCTCCACCGCGTCCACCGAGTCGAGCCCGAGGCCCGTCCCGAAGAGCGGCGCGTCCAGGTCGATGCGCTCGGGCGGCAGCGGGACGTGGAGGCGCTCGACCAGCATGCGCCGCACGCGCCCCAGGGCCTCCTCCCGCGCCGCGAGGTGGGCGCGCAACGCGTCGTCCATCTCGATCTCGCTCATGACTCCCTCAGTAGCACCGCGCAGCTCGCCTGGGGGGACGAACCGACGACGAGGACCGATCCCCGCGCCTCCACCAGCGGCCCCAGGCTCTCCACGCAGCCCGGGCTCGCCGCGACCCTCGGGGTCGACGCGTCGCCGAGCGCGCGCGCCGCCTCCTCGACGCGCCCGGGGCCGGCGAACGCGACCCCGGCCACACGGAGCCCGCCCGGATCGGTGGTCAGCACCAGCGCGCTCGCCCCCTCCGCCTCGGCGTCCGAGCGGCGCTCGCGCCAGCCGCAGGCGACGAGGAGATCCGCGTCGTCCCGGCGCGCGAGGTGATCGGCGGCGTAGGCGAAGGCGAGCAGCCCGCCGAGCGCGGGATCGCAGAGCGTGGTCGTCGGCCCGCGCAGCGAGAGCAGGCGCGCGACCGCGCCGCCCGGCGCGTGCAGGACGAGGCGCGCGAACGCGGGGGCGCTGGCCTTCGCGAGGCCCAGGTCCTCGACGCTCGCCTGGAAGGCGGCCGAGGAGGCCGGCGAGACGTGGTCGGCGCCGCAGAAGATGCCGGCGCGGTCCCGCAGGGCCCCGCGGACGCGCACCCCGGCGTCGTCGAGCGCGGCCCGGGTGGCGGCGAGGGCGAGCCGCGAGGCGGGGTCGGTCTGGCGGAGATCGACGTCGGCCCGGAGCCGGTCCTCGTCGCGCGGCGCGCCGGCGGCGAAGGCGACCCGACCGCGGCCCGCGACGTAGACCGGGCGCAGGCCCCGCTCGCGGGCGGAGGGCGCGTCGCCGACCGCGAGCATGACGTTCGCGCCGCCGAAGGCCGAGCTGCTCGCGAGCAGGCGCGAGACGCGGTGCGGACGCGGGCGCTCGCCGCGGACGGGATCGGCGGGGCCGCCCGGCCGACCGGCGCCGACCCGCAGCGTCGGGGGCACCGCGCCCTCGCGGGCCGCGACCAGGGAGGCGAAGAGCTCCAGCACCCCGGCGGCGCCCTGGGCGTGGCCGAGGTGGCCCTTGCTGCCCGTGATCGGGATCGCGTCCACGCGGTCGCCGAGCGCGGCCCGCAAGCCGCGATGCTCGGCGTCGTCGTTGGCGGCGGTGCCGGTGGCGTGCGCGTTGACGTGATCGACGTCGCCCGGCGCCCAGCCCGCGTCCGCGAGCGCGCCGCGGGTCGCCCGCGCGATCCCGCCGCCGCGCGGCTCGGGGGACGTCTCGTGCCAGGCGTCGCTCGCCAGCCCGTAGCCGTGCAGGTGCGCCCAGGGCCGCGCGCCCTCGCGCGCGAGGACCACGAAGCCCGCGCCTTCACCGAGGGTGGTGCCGCGGGTCTCGCCGAACGGGGCGCAGGGCTCGGCCGCGAGCACGCCGAGACGGAAGAAGCCGGCCAGCATCTCGGCGAAGAGCCGCTCGGCGCCGCCGGCGACCACCAGGTCCGCGTCGCCCCGCTCCAGGAGATCGGCGCCCAGCCCGATCGCGTTCGCGCTCGAGGTGCACGCGGTCGAGATCGTGAGCCGCGGGCCGCGCGCGCCGACCGCCTCGGCCACCGCGTCCGCGAGCCCGACGAGGTCGTGCGCCTCGCCTTCGGTCGTGCCCGCGACCACCGCGACCCGCGCGGGATCGACCGGCCCGGGCGCCGCGTCGGCCCAGGCCTCCTTCGCCGCGCGCGCCGCCCAGTCGAAGCAGCTGCCCTCGAGCGCGACGCAGCCGCCGAGCCGCACCGGCGCGAACGGGCTCACGTCGAAGCGCGTGATCGGGCCGATGCCGTGCCGCCCCTCGAAGAGCGCGTCGCGCAGCGCGGGCACCGAGGCGCCGAGCGCGCTCACCGCGCCGAGGCCGACGATCGCGACGCTCACGCGTTCTGCGCCAGCCCCACGATGAGCACGATCAGCCCGACGATGACGAGGGTGCCGCCGGGGGTGGCCCCGATGACGGCGAACAGCGCCGGGCTGCCCACCGCCACGCCGATCAAGGTGATGATGCCGAAGACCGCCACCCCCGCGCCCATCATCGTCGCGCCGACCGCGATCTCCGGGTCGCCCGGCCCCTCGCTCGACCGCTGCCCGGGCCGCCCGTGGTCGGGCGGCGTCTCACCCCAGGACGTCGGGTCGGGCGGCGGAGGCGGCGAGGCGTCCGGATCGTCGAGCTCCCGCGCCGGGCTCCCGCCGGGGGGCGGCGGCACTCCGTCCCCCTCCAGCGCCTGCCACACCGAGGCCAGCATCGCGCTCGCGGTGGCCTCGCGGGCGAACGCCACCGGGCCGCCCTTGTTCGCGACGATCCGCTCGACCTTGCCGACGGTGTCGTCGATCACCGCGCCCATCGACTGGCGGCGCGCCTTGGTCGCGACCTGACGGGCGAGCTGGCGGAGCTTGATCCGGCTGGAGGCGTCCACCCCGCGCGCCCGCTCGTCGATCCAGGAGGCGACCTCCATCGCCGCCTCGGGGCGGGCCCGGACCGCGCGCTCCACCCGCCGCCGCGCGCCCAGCGGCATGCCGCCGAGCAACGCGCCGTACTCGGCCACGCAGCGATCGAGCACCGGGAGCGCGTCACCGAGCTCGCGCGCGAGCGGCTCGGGGAGCGGCGCGTCGGCGGGGATGGAGCGGGCGACGTCCGCGACCACCAGCGCCTCGAGGCCGAGCCGGACCATGCGGTCGAGGCGCGGATCGGTCGCGGCGGCCACCGGCTCGCGGCGCACCCGGTCCCGGCCGCTCCGCAGGCGCTCGAGCAGGTCGTCCGCCTCGCCCATGGACAGGCGAGCGGTCTGCGCCCCGCCGCAGGCGCCGGTGACGCCCGCGAGGGCGCCGAGGGTGGTGGCCGTCACGAAGTCGCGCCGCTGCATGGCGGAGACGCTACTCGGTCAGCCAGCCGAGCGCGAGCCCCTCGATGACGTCCATCGAGGCGAGCAGATCGTGGCCGTCGTCGACCTCGGTGAGCCGGGCGTCGGGCTGCTCCGCCACCCAGCGCCGCGAGCCCTCCACCGGGACCTGGACGTCGGCGCGCCCGTGGACCACCCGCACCGGGCAGGACACGGCCGGGAACGCGGGGTGCGCGGCCGCCTCCTCGTAGAAGGCGTAGTGGAGCGGGGTCGGCACGCCGGCCCCGTCGGGGACCTCGAGCACTCCGTCGCGCCGCCAGCGCTCCATCGCCCCGTCCGGCAGGATGGTCGGCCAGCGCGCGGCGAGATCGAACGCCGGGCAGAGCAGCAGCAGCCGCTCGACCCGCTCCGGGCGCCTCGCGGCCCACGCCGCGGCCAGCCACCCGCCCAGGCTCGAGCCGACGAAGCGCCACGGGCCGCCCTCGAGCGCGTCGAGCCGCTCGAGCATCGCCCCGAGGCTGAGCTCCGCGAACGACGGCGCGTTCAGGTCCGGCAGCGCCAGGGTCCTCCCGGTCTCGGCGAAGCGCGCCGCGAGCTGTTGCCCCTTCCGGGACTTCGGCCCGCTGGCGAAGCCATGGAGATACGCAAGCTTCATTCTTCGCGGTTCGCGGCGTCGGGGGTGAACGCGGGCATGCAGATCGCGAAGTACTCCGACTCCTGCGGGTACGGGTTGCCGTAGCGGACCCGCACCCCGGGCTCGACCCAGAAGGCCTGCCCGGCGAGGAGCTCGACGATCTCGCCCTCGTCGCCCACCTCGATCTGCATCCGGCCGCGGATCATCACCGTCAGCTCGCCGAACTCCGGGCGCTGCGCGGGCTCGCCCCACTGCGGCGGCGCCACCATGTGCGCGAGGCTGAAGCCCTCCGTGCCGGTGCTCACCCGGCCGAAGAGCTCCTCGATCAGCTTGTTGCCCGGCGCGGGGATGCGCACCGGCTTCTCCACCAGCTTCCAACCAGCCATGCCTCCCGAGTACCAGCTCCCCGGGTTTCTGGCGAGGCGGGGCGGGCCCCTCTCATACTGGCGACGTGGAGGATCCCCTCACGCAGCAGATCGCGCTCTTCGTGCGCTACCTCGAGACCGAGCGCCGCAGCTCCCCGCGCACCGTGGAGACCTACCGGCGCACCCTCGAGCAGCTGCGGGCCTGGGCGGCCGGCGAGGGCCTCCCGCTCGACGCCACTCGGCTGAGCACCGCGGCCCTGCGCGGCTTCCTCGCCTCGCTCTTCGACACCAACGCGAGCAGCACCCTCTCGAAGAAGATCGCGACCCTGCGCAGCTTCTATCGGTTCCTGGTGCGCCGGAAGGTCACCAAGCAGAACCCGGCCGCGGTCCTCCGCACGCCCAAGTCCAAGCGGACGCTCCCGCGCTTCCTGACGGTGGACGACGCCGTGCGGGTGGTGGAGGCGCCGGCCGAGGACGCGGCCCGGGATCCGCGGCTGGTGGCGCGCGACCGGGCGATGCTCGAGCTCCTCTACGGCTCGGGCCTCCGGGTGAGCGAGCTCGCCGGGCTCACCCTCGCGAGGGTCGAGCGCGGCCGCCGCACCCTCCGCGTGCTCGGCAAGGGCGGCAAGGAGCGGGTGGTCCCCTTCGGCGAGCCCGCCGCCGACGCGCTCGAGGGCTACCTCTCGATCCGCGACCAGCTCCGCGACCCGAAGAGCGGCGAGCAGCACCCCGAGGCGCTCTTCCTCGGCATCCGCGGCACCCGGCTCACCGCGCGACAGGTGCAGAACGTCGTGCATCGATACGGCGCCCTCGGCACCGGCCGCGGCGACCTGCACCCGCACGCCCTGCGGCACACCTGCGCGACCCACCTGCTCGACGCCGGGGCCGACCTCCGCTCGATCCAGGAGCTGCTCGGCCACGCGAGCCTCTCGACCACCCAGCGCTACACCCACGTCACCGTGGACCGCCTGATGGAGGTCTACGACCGCGCCTTCCCCCTCGCCCACGACGAGGAGTGACGCGCTACTCCCAGCCGGCGTCGGGCGGGGGCTCGTTGAAGACGCGCACGTCCTGGCCGGGGTTGTGGATCTCGATCCGCACCAGGCCGTCGTCGAGCTCGGCGGTCCAGCGGTAGTCCTCGTAGAGCGACTGCTCGAGGCGACGGAGCGCGATCGGGCGGGGCTCCTGGCCGCGGCGCAGCAGCACCCAGCGGTGCTCCTCGACGCCCTCCTCGCAGACCCGCGCGTCCTCGCGCACCTCGACGCCGTCGGTGACCCGCCGCAGCTCGCGCTCCTCGTAAGGGCAGGTGGCCTCGTCGAAGGCCATCTCGCTCCGGACCATCAGCGCCATCGAGCCCAGCAGCACCACCGCGGGGGCGAGCGCGAGCACCACGAGCAGCGGCTTCTTCCAGCGCTTCACGCCAGCAGCCCGGAGCTCGGCGCGGCGGCGGCGTGGCCCTCGGCCTGGGCGCGCACCAGCCGCGCGCCGACGCGATCGATCCAGCCCTCGAGGGCGGCGAGCGACCGCTCGACCATCAGGTCGCGCCGCTCGCGCTTGCCGAGCTTCTTGCGCCCCTCGGGCGTCGGCACCGGCGGGAACATGCCCCAGATCACGTTCGACGGCGCGAAGGAGGGCTTCTCCTCGTCGCGGAGGTGGCGGACCAGCGCGCCGAGCGCGGTCTCCTCCGGCGGGTAGCCCTCGCCGGTCGCGAGCATCACCCCGAGCACCAGCCCGCAGGCGGCGCTCTCGACGTAGCCCTCCACCCCGCTGACCTGACCGGCGAGGTAGACCCCCGGCCTCGCCTTCAGCGAGAGGTCCTCGGCGAGGGCCCGCGGCGAGTCGACGTAGGTGTTGCGGTGCACGGTGCCGAGGCGCTCGAACTCCGCCTCCTCGAGGCCGGGGATCATGCGGAAGACCCGCTTCTGATCCGGCCACTTCATCCGGGTCTGGAAGCCGACCAGGTTGTAGGCGGTCGCGTGCTTGTTCTCCTGCCGGAGCTGCACCACCGCGTGCGGCCAGCGGCCGGTCTTCGGGTCGGTCAGGCCCACCGGCTTCATCGGCCCGAAGGCGAGCGTGCGCGGGCCGCGCTCCGCCATCACCTCGACCGGCAGGCAGCCCTCGAAGTAGCGGACCTCCTCGAAGCCGTGCGCCTCGACCTTCTCCGCGTCGACGATGGCCTGCACGAACGCCTCGTACTGCTCCTTGGTGAAGGGGCAGTTGACGTAGGCGTCGTCGCCGCCCTTGTCCCAGCGGCTCGCCTTGAAGACCTTGTCCCAGTCGATCGAGTCGGCGGCGACGACGGGCGCGATGGCGTCGTAGTAGGCGAGGTGATCGGCGCCGACCGCGTCGGCGATGTCCTTCGCGAGCGCGTCGCCGGTGAGCGGGCCGGTCGCGATCACCACCGGGCGCGCGTCCGGGATGCGCTCGACCACGCGGTGCTCGACGGTGATGCGGGGGTGGGCCTGGATCCGGCGGGTGACCTCGGCGCTGAACACGTCGCGGTCGACCGCGAAGGCGCCGCCGGCCGGCACCCGGGCCACCTCGCCCGCCGCCATGACCAGCGAGCCGGCGCGGCGCATCTCCTCCTTCAGGAGGCCGACCGCGTTGTGCAGGGCGGCGCCGCGGAAGGAGTTGGAGCAGACGAGCTCGGCGAGCCCGTCGCCGCTCTGGGCGGCGGTGCGCTGGTGCGGCTTCTGCTCGACGATCGTGACCTCGACGCCACGCTCCGCGAGCTGCCAGGCGCACTCGGTGCCGGCGAGGCCCCCGCCCACGATGGTGACGCGTTCCTTCATGCCCGAGGGGATAGCGCGCCGCTTTCACCCGCGCATGCACCAGCCGCCGCCCTCCGGTCGGGCGAGGCCCTTGGCCGCGAGCTGGACCAGCGCGACCTGCACCGCCGGAGCCCCCAGCCCGGTCGCCCGCGCGATGGCGTCGAGGTGCGCCGGGGTCGGCGAGAGCGCCTCGTAGACCGCGCCCAGCGCGCCCTCGAGCGGCGGCGGCGGGAGCGGCAGCGAGGCCTGGGCCGCGTCCCGACCGAGCGCCTCGAGCAGGTCGGCGGCGCCGAGGCAGGCCCGGGCCGCGCCTTTGGCCAACAGGCGCGTGCTGCCCTCGGCGCGCAGATCCCACGGCGCGGCCGGCACCGCGAAGAGGGGCCGCCCCAGCTTCCCGGCGTGGCGCGCGGTGCTGAGGCTGCCGGAGCGGGCCGGGGCCTGCACCACGAGCACGAGGTCGGCGAGCGCGGCCACCAGCCGGTTGCGCGCGAGGAAGCGGGACTTGTAGGGCGGCTCGCCGGGCGGGGTCTCGCTCAGCCAGCCGCCGCCGGCCTCGAGCACGCGGTCGAAGAGCGGGCGGTTGCGCACCGGGTACGGCGCGTCGAGCCCGGCCGCCTGCACGACCCAGGTGCCGCCCTCCCCCTCGAGCGCGCCCTCGTGGGCCGCCGCGTCGATCCCCTCCGCGCCGCCGCTGAGGATCCCGACCCCGGCCCGGGCGAGCTCCCGCGCCACCGTCCGGGTGAAGCGCGCCGCCTCCCGGTGGGCGCGGCGAGTGCCGACGATGGCGACGAGCGGCACCGCGGGGAGCGAGCCGCGCGCCCAGAGGGCCTTCGGCGGGGAGTCGAGGTCGGCGAGGCGGGGGAGCGCGTCGGGCGAGACGGTTCGGGGCGCGTTCATGCCGCGCTCATCGCCGCCGACCCGCCGGGGTTTCGTGGGCCGTCCCGAGTGCGCTATCCCCTCCGGATGGCGACGCTCGAGGCGAACTTCGATGGGCTGGTGGGGCCGACCCACAACTACGCGGGGCTGAGCTACGGCAACGTGGCGAGCACCTCCCACGCCGGCGCGGTCGCGTCTCCGAAGAAGGCGGCGCTGCAGGGGCTGGCGAAGATGAAGGCGCTCGCCGCGCTCGGCCTCCCGCAGGGCGTGCTGCCGCCTCAGGAGCGGCCCGACGTGCGCCTCCTGCATCGCCTGGGCTTCCGCGGGACCGACGCGGAGATGATCGAGAAGGCGGCGAAGAGCGACCCGACCCTGCTGGCGATCGCGAGCAGCGCGTCGGCGATGTGGACGGCCAACGCGGCCACCGTCGCGCCGAGCCTCGACACCGAAGACGGCAAGGTTCATTTCACGCCCGCCAACCTCATCGAGAAGGTGCACCGCGCGATCGAGCCGGAGACGACGCGGCGGGTGCTCCGGGCGATCTTCGCCGGTCCGCGCTTCGTGGTGCACGACCCGCTCCCGGCGGCGTCCAGCCTCGGCGACGAAGGAGCGGCGAACCACACCCGGCTCGGCCCCGAGGTGGGCGCGCCGGGCGTGCACCTCTTCGTCTACGGGCGCGAGGGGCTGCGCGGCGATCGGCCCGCGCCCACCCGGTTCCCGGCCCGGCAGACCCTGGAGGCGAGCCGCGCGGTCGCCCGCCTGCATCGCCTGCCCGAGGGTCGGGCCGTCTTCGCCCAGCAGTCGCCGGCGGTGATCGATCAGGGCGTCTTCCACAACGACGTGATCGCGGTCGGGCACGAGCGGGTGCTGTTCTTTCACGAGGAGGCGTTCCTCGACGAGGCGGCGCTGCTCGAGACGCTCGAGCGGAGCGTCGAGGGTTTCACCCCGGTGCGAGTGGCCGCCGCCGACGTGCCGGTCGCCGACGCGGTGCGCTCCTACCTCTTCAACTCGCAGCTGCTCCGGCCGCCGGGCTGGGACGCGATGCTGCTCGTCGCGCCCGAGGAGTGCCGGGAGACGCCCACCGTGAAGGCCTGGATCGACGCGCACGTGGGCGACGGCCGGCCGATCCGCGAGGCGCGCTTCTTCGACCTGCGCGAGAGCATGCAGAACGGCGGCGGCCCGGCGTGCCTGCGGCTGCGGGTCGCGCTCACCGACGAGGAGCGGGCCGCGGTATCGCCCTGGATCGACGACGTGCACGACGCCCTCGTGCGCTGGGTAGAGACCCACTACCGCGAGCGGCTCAGCGCCGACGACCTCGCCGATCCGCGGCTGCTCGACGAGAGCCGGGCCGCGCTCGACGCGCTGACCGGGATCCTCGGGATCGGGAGCGTCTACCCGTTCCAGCAGAATCGTTGACCCGCGCCGGCCCCGCTGATCCCATGCCCACGTGCACCTCGACTGGCAGACGCTCGCGCTGATCGGCCTGGGCGCCCTCGCGCTCGTGCAGTCGGCGCGGCTCTGGTGGGTGCGCGCGGGGGATCGGAGGCGGCGCGTCTGGCGAGCGCGCCGCGCGCAGGCCGGCGAGCGCGACGCCGAGCGGCTGCTGCGCCGGCTCGGTTACCGGATCGTCGAGCGTCAGGTCGCGGCGGAGCTCGTCTACCACCTCGACGGCGAGCCCCAGGCCTTCGCGCTCCGCGCCGATCTGCTGGTGAGCCGGGGCGGCGAGCGCTTCCTGGTCGAGGTGAAGACCGGCGACCGCGAGCCCAGCCTGCGCTCCTCGGCCACCCGCCGGCAGCTCCTCGAGTACGCCCACGCCTTCGACGTGGACGGCCTGCTGCTCTTCGACGCCGAGCGCAGCGCGCTCCACGAGGTGCGCACCCCGGCTCGCGTCGGCGCCCGCGCCGGCCGCGCCAGCCGCACCGGCGCCTGGACGTGGGCCCTGGCCGCCGCGCTGCTCGGCGCCGCGATCTGGGCCGCGATCTGGGCCGCGTCCCGCTGACCCTAGGCGCAGCGGCCGTAGGTCGTGGTGCCGACGGTGAGCTCGAAGACGCAGGTCTCGCCGCTGCCGCAGTCGGCGTCGGTGCGGCACCAGGCGGTGCAGCGGCGCGGGCCGGCGGCGGAGCGGCAGCTGTTGCCGCCCTCGCAGTCGAGCTCGTTGCCGCAGACGTCCCCGGTGGCGGCGGCGCCGGCGGGGCGGCAGTTGATGAAGTAGTCGCCGCTGCCGGGCGCGGTCTGGACGATGGTGCAGCCGGCCCCCGACGGGCAGCCGGTGTTCGCCACCGGGTCGCAGGCGGTGGTGCAGGCGCGGGCCACGCCGAAGTCGATGAGGCAGCGCGAGCCCTCGCCGCCGACGCAGTCGGTGTCGTCGGCGCAGAAGCGCAGGCAGACGTCGTAGTCGGGGCCCTCGCCGCAGACGAAGCCCGGCTGGCAGGCGTCGACGCTGCAGTCCGCGCCCTCCCCGCCCGGGCCGCTCGGCTCGCACACCCGCTCGGAGGCGTCGTTCAGCGTGCAGCCCTCCCCCGCCGCGCACCCGCACTGCGGCGAGACGAGGCGGCACGGGCTGTCCTCGCAGACGCCCGCGTCGGTCGGGCCGGCGTCCTCGGGTCCGCCGTCGAGCCCCGCGTCGCTCCCCGTCTCGCCCCCGGCGTCGCGCCCCGCGTCCTCGTCGCCGCCGCCGGCGTCGTCCTCGCCCGCGCCCGAGTCCATCGCGGCGTCACGGATCACGCCGGCGTCGGTCGCCGGGTCGGAGTCACACCCGGCGAGCCCGAGGCCGAGGGAGAGGAGGAGGAGGGCACCGTGCTTCGTCATCGACGCCGTCTACCTCATTCGGCGAGCCCCATCCAGCGGTGCGCGAGCGCCTCCAGGGTCCGGGCGGCGCCCGGCGGTCGGCGCTCGAGCAGCCACCGGAGCGGCGCGAAGCGGTGGAGGAGCAGGTAGCGCATCAGCCGGAGCGCCAGCGCCGCGCCCCGCGGGCCCTCCCAGCCGTAGCCGTCGAGGAAGGCGCCGAGCGCCAAGCCGTCCCCGCGGGTCACGAAGAACGCGATCGCCGCGAGGTCGTACTCGGCGTCGCCGGGCATCGCGTCCACGAAGTCGATGAAGCCGCGAAAGACGACCGCGCCCTCCGCCAGCTCCGCCAGCGCGTGCCCCGGCCCGAGCTCGGTGTGGAGCAGGACCGGGGCCGCGTCTCCGCGGGGGACCCTGCGCACGAAGCCGTCGAGCTGCGCCGCCCACGCCTCGGGCGCGCCCCGGTCGCGCTCGATCCGGGCGACGTCGCGCGCCTGGCCGGCGAGGAAGGCGTCGAAGTCGCGGACGGCGTAGGGCAGCGCCGGCGGCGGGAGCGCGTGGAGCGCGCGGACCCGGGCGCCGAGTTGGCGCAGCGCCGCGAGGCGGGGCGGCTCGCCGAGCGCCGGGAGCAGGCTCTCGATCGGCGCCCCGGGCACCCGGGACATCGCGAGGTAGCGCCAGTCGCCGAGCGTGCCCTCCCCGAGGATCGCGGGCGCGTCCTCCACCACGCCGAGCAGCCCGCGCTCGACCTCCCAGTCCGAGCAGCCCTCCCCGGCCTCCGGGCGCCACACGCGATCCGGCGCGTAGAGCTTCACCGCGGCCTCGTCGAAGAGGAACACCGGCAGCGACCCGCAGGCGGCTGGCCTCGGCGCTCCGGCGAGCCCGTGACGCGCGGCGACGGCTGCGAGCGCGGGGCGCCACGCCTCGAGGTCGGCGCGCAGGGCGCCGAGGCTCGATGGCTCGGCGGGCAGCGCGGGGATCATCGGAAGGCGCGCCAGGTGAGGCTGATGCGCGGCCCGGCGTGCCGCTGACGCTTGATGGCGTGCACCCACTCGTCCTGCACCGCGTGCTCCATGTGCAGGAGCGATCCGGGGGCCAGCTCCTGCGCCCACCGGACCTCGACGTCGTCCTGCCGGCGGAAGGTGATCTTGCGCGGGGCGCCGAGCGAGACGATGGCCACGCCGGTCCCCGGCCGCAGGTCCTCGGTCTCGTCGCGGTGGAAGCCCATCTTGCTCCGCCCGTCGAGGTAGTAGTTGAGCAGGCAATTGTCGTAGCGGACGCCGAGGACGGCCTCGAGCCGCTCGACCACCGGGACGAGCGCCGGGAACATCGGCGCCTCCGGGTAGACCATCTGCCGGTAGTTGTAGGGCCGGCCGAACGACGCGGTGAGCCGCGCCGCCATGGTCCGGTCCCAGTCGACGCCGTCGCGCAGCGCCTCGAAGAGCGCGGCGTGATCCTCGAGGAAGGCCGGCTCGTAGCGGACGTCGGGCTGCATGCTCACCAGGAGTTGCGCAGCTCGCGGAGCTTGAGGAACACGGTCTTCGCGTCGGGCGACTCGGGCAGGTCGTCGAACGCCTCGCGCAGCCGCGCGATCACGCTCGGGCTCCGGAGCCGGAAGAAGGTGTTGATCTCCTTCTCGAGGCCGATCGTCGAGACGAGCGCCTCGTGCGGGTCCTGCCCCTTCACCTCGCCGAGCAGCGTCTGCGCGCGCGCGTTGTCGGGCTCGCGGTCGAGGGTGAAGCCGAGGTTGTTCGCGATGTAGTCGTGGCCCGGGTAGACCCGCGTCTCGTCGGGCAGCTTCGCGAGTTGCTCGGCGAAGGTCGCGTAGAGCTGCTCGGGGTGGCCGCCGTTGTGGCAGTTGCCGGCGCCGGCGTTGAACAGCGTGTCGCCGCAGAAGAGCGCCGGCGTGTCGGTCTTCGAGAGCAGGCAGACGTGGCTCATCGTGTGCCCCGGGGTGTCGAGGGCCAAGAGCTCCACCGTCTTGCCGACCTTCACCACGTCGCCCCCGCCGAGCCCCACGTCGAGCTCTCGGATGCGGTCCTTGGCGTTCGCGTGCGCGAGCACCTTCGCGCCGGTCGCCTTCACCATCGCCGCGTTGCCCCCGGTGTGGTCGGGGTGCTCGTGGGTGTTGAGGATCTGGGTGATCGTCCAGCCGCGATCCTTCGCCCGCCCCAGGCACTTCACGTGGTCCAGCGGATCGACCGCGAGCGCCTCGCCCGTCTCGGGGCAGGCGATGAGGTAGTTGAAGTTCCGCCAGGGGTTCTCGGTCCAGATCTGCTCGACGATCATGGCTCGACCGTAGCGCGGCCGGGGCCTAGCGTCCTCCGTGATGAACGACGTCCAGATCATCGACGGCGCGCTCTTCGACGAGGTGCTCGCCGAGGCGGAGACGAGCCCGCGGCGCCGGAAGAACCGGAACTTCCACGCCGGGCCGGAGGACAACCCGCACCGCTTCCTCAACGTGATGATGCGCGACACCTACGTGCCGCCGCACCGCCACGTGACGCCGCCGAAGCCCGAGGCGTTCCTGGTGCTGCGCGGCAACGCGACCGTGATCGTGTGGACGGAGGACGGGAAGGTGCGCGAGCGGCATCGGCTCGGCGACGGCGCCCCGGTGGGCATCGACCTCGCGCCCGGGCTCTGGCACTCGGTGCTCGTCGAGAGCGACCACGCGGTGATCTACGAGGTGAAGCCGGGGCCGTGGGAGCCCTCCACGGACAAGGACTTCGCGTCGTGGGCGCCGCGGGAGGGCGAGCCCGGGGTCGCGGCCTTCATGGAGCGGCTCCGGCGCGGAGATGCCGACTTTTCCGATGCGGAGTAAGCTCTTTCTCTTTCTGACCCCACATCTGGAAGCGTCATGTCCCCCGAAGCCTGGAGCCCGGAGTCCTGGAAGCGCCGCGAGGCGGCCCAGGCCACCCACTACGCCGACCCGCGCGCCCTCGAGGCGG
Organism: Myxococcota bacterium; assembly: GCA_036149055.1. Taxonomy (GTDB): domain Bacteria; phylum Myxococcota_A; class Polyangia; order Polyangiales; family Sandaracinaceae; genus JAVJQK01. Next base: position 28,023 of record JAYZQJ010000193.1, read on the forward strand.
TGGTCGAGAAGCTGCGCTCGCTCCCCCCGCTGGTGACCTCCTGGGAGGTCGAGCGGCTCAAGGCGCAGCTCGCGGAGGCGCAGGAGGGCAAGCGCTTCCTCCTGCAGGGCGGCGACTGCGCCGAGACCCTCGCCGACTGCCGGCCGGACGTCATCAGCAACAAGCTGAAGATCCTGCTCCAGATGTCGCTCGTGCTCGTGCACGGCACGATGAAGCCGGTGGTCCGAGTGGGCCGCTTCGCCGGGCAGTACGCCAAGCCGCGCAGCCGCCGCATGGAGACGCGCACCAGCGCGCTCGGCGAGGAGATCACGCTGCCGAGCTACTTCGGCGACCTGATCAACCGCTCCGAGTTCACGCCCGAGGCCCGCACGCCCGACCCGCGGCTGCTGCTCGAGGCCTACGAGCACGCGGCGATGACGTTGAACTTCATCCGCTCGCTGAGCGCGGGCGGCTTCGCCGACCTCCACCACCCGGAGCAGTGGGATCTCTCGTTCTTCGAGCACGCGGATCTGCCGGCGGACATCCGCGCCGAGTACGAGCAGACCAGCCATCAGCTCTCGGAGGCGCTGCGGTTCATGGAGGCGCTCGGAGAGACCTCGGTCGACGAGCTGTCGCGGGTGACCTTCTTCAGCAGCCACGAGGGCCTCAACCTCCACTACGAGTCGGCGCAGACCCGGCGCGTGCCGCGTCGCGACGGCTTCTACTGTCTGACCGCGCACCTGCCGTGGGTCGGCGAGCGCACCCGTCAGCTCGAGGGCGCGCACCTCGAGTTCTTCCGCGGCGTGCGCAACCCGGTGGGGGTCAAGATCGGCCCGAGCTGCGATCTCGACGAGCTGCTCCGGACTATCGAGGTGCTCAACCCGGCCGACGAGCCGGGCAAGCTCGTGCTCATCGCGCGCATGGGCGCGGCGAAGGTCGGCGACGTCCTGCCCGGGCTGGTGCGGAAGGTGAAGTCGGAGGGTCGGCGGGTGCTGTGGATCAGCGATCCGATGCACGGCAACACCCGGAGCACCGACGGCGGCATCAAGACCCGCTCGTTCGACGACATCATCGCCGAGCTCGAGACGGGCATCGACGTGCACGCGGCCGAGGGCACGGTGTTCGGCGGCGTCCACTTCGAGCTCACCGGCGACGACGTGACCGAGTGCGTCGGCGGCGCGGCGGGGGTGACGGAGGCGGATCTTTCGACGAACTACGCCTCGCTCTGCGACCCGCGCCTGAACTACCGCCAGTCTCTCGAGATGGCGTTCCGCATCGCCCGCCGCCTCCGCGCGACGCGGTAGCCGTGAACGGGCTCGTTCTCCTCCTGGCCGTCGGCGGCCTCGCGCCCGCCGGCGTGGCGCTCGCGGTGTTCGCGCACCGGAGGACGCGCGGCGGGCCTCGCCGCTGGCGCGCGACCGTGTGGGCGGCGGGCGCCTCGGTGGCGCTCGTGGGCCTGGCTCCATGTCTGACCGTACGGCTCCTCATCGACGCGTTCGGCGCGGTGGCGCACGCGAAGGCCGACGTGCGGAGCCGGATGTTGTCGGAGGCGATCGAGGGCGCGATGTACGCGACCTTCGTGCCCGTGGCGGCGGCGGTCGTCATTCAGCTCGCCGTCTTCGCGCTCGTCTGGACCCGCCGGGCGCCTCGCTGAGGCTTGGCAGCGGAGGCGGGGCCGGCAGGGGCGGCGGGGCCGGCAGCGGAGGCGGAGGCGGCAGCGGGGCCGGCAGCGGCAGCGGAGGCGGCAGCGGCAGCGGGGCCGGCAGCGGAGGCGGCAGCGGAGGCGGCAGCGGAGGCGGCAGCGGAGGCGGCAGCGGAGGCGGCAGCGGAGGCGGCAGCGGAGGCGGCAGCGGC
>JAYZQJ010000194.1:0-56201 GCA_036149055.1 Myxococcota bacterium
GCTGGGGTCGCGGGGCCAGCGCGCGAAGCGCGCGAGGCCCCGACGGAGTCGGGAGGGGGGCCCCATGGGCGCTTCGCCCCATGGGGGGAGGGTTTGCACCAAACCCTCCAAAAAGCTCAGGCGTCTCCCATTCGCGCGAGCACCCGCGCGACGGCCGGGCGGCTCGTGGCGAGGCGCGCCAGGCGAGGACGCGTGGGCTCGAAGGCGGCCCGCAGCTCTTCTTGGCGCGCTCGACCCTCGGCCATCCGCGCCTCGACGCCGCCGGGGAACATGATCTCTCGGATCGCGGGCGCGATCGCCGCGACCTCGGCGCGGAGCGCGTCGAAGTCGACGGGGGTGTCATCGTAGGCGGCGTCGACCAGCACCTCGGCCCACCCCTCGAGCACGTCGCGAGCCGGCCCGTCGGCGCGCTCGATCAGCTCCAGGAAGAACGGCCACGCCACGGAGGTCACGGGATAGAGCGTGGTCTGATGTGCGATCCACTCGCCCACGAGCTCGGCGCTCTCGGTCGCGAGCGTCTCGTCACGGGCGGCCACACGCGCCAGCAGGAGGCCGACCTCGCTCGCGGGCCCGAACGCGCCGTCGTATTCCCACCAGCGCACCTTCGAGAGCCCCTCGATTTCGAACCTCCGCTCGGGCTCCGGCGCGGGCTCCGGGAGCTCCATCTCCAGGAGCGACGCGTCGGCGCGGACCTCGATCTCGGGGATGTCGTCCATCGTCAGCGGTCCGCGTGGCGCCGGCCCGAAGCGTGACAGCCCCATCAGCTCGCGCCCGAAGGCTCGCCCCCGAGCTTCGCGCATCGCCAGGGCCAGCGCCGCGGCCCGGTCGTCGGCCGCGAGCTCGATCGGCTCGTGCATGAACGCGCCATCGGGGAGCTGAAAGACGAGGGTAGCAGCGTACCGGTCCGTCATGCGCAGGGAGGCTATCACGCGACAGTGCCGAATCGGCGAGCGCGCGGGGACGCTCGTCGTCATATCGTCATTCGCCGTCGACTCGACCCGCCTCCCGCACCGCCGTCGCGATGGCTGTCGGTGGACAGCTGGAGGGACCGCCCGGTACGTTGCGTGCGGAGGAGGTCTGATGTCGCAGCGTCGATTCCGGTGGGTCCTGGCCGTCGCGCTCTTCGTGGCACCCGGGTGCGACGGAGACGTGGCAGACCCCGAGGACGCGAGCGCGCCCGACGCCGCCCTCGTGTGCACGCCCGGCGCGGCGACCTGCGATGGCGTCGCGGTCCGGCGGGTGTGTCGCGACGACGGCGCGGGGTTCGAGCTCGCAGCGTGCGCCCGCGAGGAGTCGTGTGACGACGGCGCGTGCGTCGGGTGGAGCTGCACGCCCGGCGAGCTCAGCTGCGACGACGCCGACACCCGCTCGGTCTGCCGCGCCGATGGCCTCGGCATCGAGACGACGGACTGCGGCACCGAGGAGACCTGCGTCGGCGGAGCGTGCGTCCCGCGCTCGTGCGCGCCCGGCGAGGCGAGCTGCACGGCGATCGACCAGCGCGCGGTCTGCGGGGACGACGGAACCGGCTGGCGCGTCGAGTCGTGCCCCAGCGGCGAGTCGTGTCGCGAGGGGAGCTGCCAGGCCCGGGTGTGCGAGCCCGGCGCCGTCGAGTGCGTCGACACCGGGGCGGACACAGGAGCTCGGCGCGTGTGCGCCGCGGACGGCCTCGAGTGGACGACGACCGACTGCAGCTCCGAGGAGACCTGCGTCGCCGGCGCCTGCGTCCCGCATGCGTGCGCGCCCGGTGAGGCGACCTGCGGAGGCGCGGGCACCCGGATCGTCTGCCACGACGACGGGCTGAGCTGGCGCACCGAGGCCTGCGCCGCGGGCGAGTCGTGCAGCGGCGGCGCGTGCGTCGCGCACGCTTGCGCCCCGGGCGCGGCCGAGTGCGTCGACGCCGCGACCCGCCGCCTCTGTCAGGCCGACGGCCTCGGCTGGAGCGCCACCGCGTGCGGCGCGGACGAGACCTGCCGCAGCGGCGCGTGCGTGCCCCATCGCTGCGCGCCGGGCAGCACCACCTGCGGCGGCAGCGACGCCCTGCTCACGTGCGACGCCGACGGCCTCGGCTGGACGAGCGCGCCTTGCCCCGCCGGGGAGTCGTGCGACGCGGGCGCCTGCACGCCGCACGTCTGCGCACCCGGCACGGTGGAGTGCGCGTCCTCGACCGAGCGACGCGTGTGCGAGGCCGACGGGCTCGGCTGGTCGTCGGCCACCTGCAGCGCGACCGAGACCTGCCTCGCCGGCGCCTGCGTGCCGCACACCTGCGCGCCGGGATCGACGATGTGCGGCGGCACCGGGTTCACGCTGACCTGCCAGGCGGACGGGCTCGGTTGGGTGGCCGCGGCCTGCGCCGCCGACGCGTCGTGCTCCGGCGGCGGCTGCGTCCCCCACGTCTGCACGCCCGGGGCGGTGGATTGCAGCGACGGCGCGACCCGCCGCGTCTGCGACGCCGACGGCCTCGGCTCGACGCTCACGCCGTGCTCCAGCATGTCGAGCTGCACCGCCGGCGCGTGCGTCCCCTGGCTCTGCAGCCCGAGCGCCGTGACCTGCGCCGATCGAAGCGCGACGCGGACCTGCGATCCCGACGGCCTCGGCTACGCGGACGCGGCGTGCCCCGCCGGCGAGACCTGCGACGGCGGCGTGTGCGCACCGCGGTTCGCCATCCGGCGCGTCGCCGTGAGCGGAGACAACCTCCGCACGGTCGATCCGGTGAGCTACTCCCCCACCTTCACCCTCGAGCTGTGGGCGAGGATCGACACCGTCCGCCACTCCGACCCCGCGCAGAAGCTCGCCGACGCGTGCTCGGCCGGGCACCGCTGCGTCTTCATCGAGCTCTACCGCGGCAATATCCAATGCACCGTGGGCAACGGCGGCGGCTTCCAGCGCTTCGGCGCGCCGATGTCCGCGCTCACCTCGGGCGTGTGGCACCACTACTCCTGCGGCTACGACGGCACGACCCTGCGCTTCTACATCGACGGCGTGCTCGTCGACGAAGGCGCCGCCACCTACGTTCCCCCGGTGGACGGAACCCCGTTCTACGTCGCCGGCGACCAGTTCCTCGGCGCGGTGGACGAGGTGCACCTGATGAACGCCGCCGTCCGCGGCGGGCCCTTCACGCCCCTGGCAGAGTACGACCACCCGAGCGACGTCCTCCGCTTCCACATGAACGAGGGCGCCGGCATGGAGACCGTCGACGACGTGAGCGGCGTCCGCGCCGCGTGGAGCACGGCGGCCTACGAGTGGGAGACTCGCCCCTGAGCCTGGCATGCTCCGGGCATGAGACGCGCCATCGCTCTGAGCTTGCTCCTGGCTTCATGTGGGGAGCCCGCCGAACCCGTCGACTCCGGGGTCCCCGTCGCCGACGCCTCTCCCGACGCGGGCTCGATGGTGGGCGATTGCCCGAGCGGCGATGGCGCCTTCGCGGTCACGGAGGTCCGCGGGAGCATCGAGGATGGGGCGGAGATCGTGGTCTGCGGCGACCTCTTCGGGGCGCTGGGGCCGGAGATCCTCCTCTTCGACGACATGGAGGGCCGGGCGGCCGGCGGAGAGGTCGGCGCGACCGATCCGGTCATCGGCGCCTGGACGGATCCGGGCGGGCTCTACGCCGGCGACGCGTCGCGCTCGGGCGCGGGGGCGATGGTCGTGAACGACACCGAGGCCACCGGGGGGCGGGGCGTCAGCGCGGTGGTCGGGCTCCCGGACGACGCCGGCCGCTTCGGGCTCCGGGAGTTCGACGAAATGTTCGTGCACGTGTCCATCCGGGACCTCGGCGACTTCCCGGGGAACGGCTCGAGCCCGACGATGTTCTCCAGCGACTCGAGCGCCAAGGACGTCTGGGTGATGTTCGGCCCGCGCGGCGACAACTACGAGTACTCCTGCCGCACCGAGTGCAACGGGCACGACATCGTGCTCGCGACTCACACCGGCGACGGCTCCTTCAAGACCGACGGGAACGAGACCCGCACCGGCTGGTGGCTGCCCGACTTCTGGGCGTTCGGCGCCTGGAACACGATGTCCACCTACCTCCGCGTCGACGCCGACCGCCCCTACGAGGCGAGCCGCGGCATCTTCGAGCACGTCGCGGCGGAGCGCGGCTACACGCGCAGCGATTACGACGGACAGATCTACCGGGAGCTCGCCGGCCTCACGCCGGCCTGGGACCGCGTCAAGGTCGGCGCCTGGTACCGCGGCGCGGGCGACGTGCGCCGGGTCATCGACGACCTCTACATCGCCATCGGCCCCGGCGCGGCGGCGCGCGTCGAGATCGCCGACGCCTCGCGCATCGAAGACGCGACCCGCGTGGCCGTCTCCACGGTGACCGACTGGTCGCCCTCCCGCATCGAGGCCACCGTCCGCCTCGGCGACCTCGACCCCGAGCGCCCGCTCTACCTCTTCGTCGTCACCGCCGACGCCGAGCGCAGCCCGGGCCTCCCGCTCGCCCGCTGACCGCTCACGCCTCGGCGAGCATGCCGGCGGCGAGCAGCACGAAGACCCGGCGCAGCTCGGGCTCGAAGTCGTGGGTGAAGGGCGCGAGCTCCGGGTCGCGCATCGCCTCGCGCGTGACCTCCGAGGGGTTCGCGAGCGGCCAGCCGCCGACGATGAACGCGAACGCGTGGTGCAGCAGCTCGCCGTGCCGCGCCGAGGGCAGCTCGGGCACGACGCCGTGCAGGGTCTCCGCCAGCGCGCCGATGAGCGCCAGGCTCGACCGCTTGTACTGGCGCACCGAGTCCACCGACACGTTGTGCTCGAGCACCGCCGGCAGGACGCTCATCAGGTGGCACATGACCGGCCGGGCGGCCGCGGTCCGCGAGAGCACCTCGGCCGCGCGCTCGAGCCGCGCCCGGGCCTCGCCGTCCGCGTCGAGGGCGCCGATCTCCCGCGTCGCCGCGCGGACCCAGCGCTCGGTGCGGTCGGCGAGCAGCGCGAGCAGCACCGCCTCGCGGCTCTCGAAGTACCGGTAGACGTTGGACTTCGCCATGCCCGCTCGCCTCGCCAGCTCGTTGAGGCTCAGCGACGTCACGTCGTGCCCCTCGCCCAGCATCGCCTCGGCCGCGGCCAGGATCTGCTCGGTCCGCTCGGCCTTCTGCGCCGGGCTGCGGGCGCGCTGGTAGCCGGTGGCCATGTCCCTCTACATGACAGGCAGGGCGCGGGTTGACAAGAGACCAGCGGTCTCCTAAATAAGAGACCGGCGGTCACCAAAAGCTCGCGCCGCCAGACCCCCAGCCGGAGACGACCATGGCCAAACCGCATGTCTGCGACCCCTCCCTCTTCGAGATCGACCTGTCGGACCGCCGCTACGTGGTGACCGGCGCCAACAGCGGCATCGGCCTCATCACCGCCCGGCAGCTCGCGAGCCAGGGCGCGGCGGTCACCCTCGCGTGCCGCCGCGTGTCCGAGGCGGAGGCGCGCATCGCCGAGCTCAAGGCCGAGCTGCCCGACGCCTCGCTCGAGGCGCGCACGCTCGACCTCGGCTCGATCGCGTCGGTCGACGCCTTCGCCGACGGGTTCCTCGCCGACCACGATCGGCTCGACGGCCTCATCAACAACGCCGGCGTGATGAACACCCCGGAGGGCAAGACGGTCGACGGCTTCGAGACGCAGCTCGGCGTGAACCACGTCGGTCACTTCGCGCTCACCGAGCGGCTGCTCGGCGTCCTGAAGGACTCCGCGCCCTCGCGCATCGTCAACGTGTCGAGCTGCTTTCACGACAAGGCCATGGGGCGCGAGGGCGACATCCACCTCGACGACCTGCACTTCGAGCGGCGTCGCTACGACGGCTGGGAGGCCTACGCGCAGTCCAAGCTCGCCAACCTGCTGCACGCGAAGGGCCTCGCGAAGCGGCTCGAGGGGACGGGCGTCACCGCGGTGAGCGTGCACCCCGGCTGGGTGCGCACCAACCTCGCCCGCAACTCGATGCCGCTCTGGGTCCAGAACTACGTGCTGCGGCCGGTGCTCCGCCTGAGCGGCATGATCGAGCCCTGGGAGGGCGCGCAGTCGACGCTCTTCGCGACCCTCGACCCCTCGGTGCCCGAGCACGCCGGCGCGTACTACAGCCAGCTCGGCGTGTACCGCGACAAGTCGGCCAACCGTGGCGGGTGGCCGATGACCTCCCCGAACCCGAGGGCGAACGACGACGCGCTGGTCGACCAGCTCTGGGAGGCGACCGAGCGCATGGTCGCCGACGCGCGGAGCGCACGCAGCGCGGCTGGCGCGACCGCGGTGGCCTGAGGCCGGCGATTGACGTCGAATCGAGGCGCCCGCACGCTGGCCGCATGGACACGCCTCCCTGGGTCATCGTCGCCGACGCGGCTCACGCGCGGCGCGTGGAGGACGCCGCGGGCGACCTGGCGGAGGGCCTGCACATCCAGGCGCCGGTCGCCCGCGCCGCGCCGTCGCCGCTCGTCGCCCGCGCGCTGCACGACCACGAGCTCGACGAGGGCTCGGTCGAGGCGGCGGTCGGCAGGGAGCTGCTCGAGGCCATCGGCGACGGCGCCATCCGGATTGCGTACGTGCACGCGAGCCCGCTCGACCCTCGGCTCGCGCGCCTGTGCGCGTCCCGAGACGCGCGCCTCCTCGCGCTGGAAGACGAGGCGCTCGGCGAGCGCCTGGCGGCGCTGCTGGACGACTGAAGCGCCGCCCGCCGGAGCCGCGCGGAGGGGGCGTTCGACGCCGCGGCGCGTAGCATGGGCGACTGGAGGTGGAGAGCGAATGTCGAGAGCATGGCGTGCAGCCCTGACGGGGGCGTCGATCCTCATCGTCGCGAGCTGGGCGGGTGAGCTGCGCGCGCAGCGACCCGCGAGCTGCGGGCAGCGGGTGACCGAGCTCCGGCGCGAGCTGGGGGCGAGCGGGGAGGGCGCCGATGTCTCCATCCTGACCGAGCAGCTCCCCGAGGCTGCCGGCGGCGCGGTCATCCGCGAGCGCGCCCCCGTCGCGAACATCCGGCTCGCCTTCCCGGTCGTGCTCGACCTCGAGAACCTGGGCGTGCAGGGCCCCGACGCCGGCGACGTGCTCGCGAGGCGCGTCCGCCGCGGCCGCCCGCTCTACCTCGCCGTCGACCCGCGCTACTCGGCCCGCAGCCTCGTCGCCCTCCTGCGCCCCCTGGCCGGCCGCGTCTCGGAGCTCCGCCTGGTGGTGACGGAGGGCGGCACCGTCAACCGCGACCCGGAGCGCATCCGTCGCACCGTCGCGGAGCTCAACGCGGCGATGGGCGGCTGCGCGCAGGCCCGCCAGGCCTTCGCCCGCGCCGCCACCGTCCCCGCGCCGTCCCGACCCGACATGCTGCGCCGCCGCCTCCCGGCCGCGGTCCAGCAGTGCCGCTGCGAGGGCGTCGACGTCGAGCGCCTCGCGAGTCTGGTCCGCGAGCTCTTCGACGAGGGCCCCGACTACCGCTACTTCCGCATCGCCCTGGGCGACGCCGGCGACGAGGGCGTCCGGCCGATCGACGCCACGACGAGCACCGCCGACCTCGCCCGAATGGCCGCCGCCGCGCCCGGCGAGGTCCTCCGCGTGGCGCTGCCGTCGGAGAGCGATGCGAGCCGGCGCGCGCCGTAGTTGTTCGCGCGCCCGTCACCGGCACCGCTGCGACGGAAACAGCACCGAGTAGTCCGGGAAACGGAGCTGCGGCTCGGAAACACCAATAGTTAGTGTTCGCGACCCAGCCCTCCGTTTTAAAGACTAATACTTTGACATTCTGGCGAAGTCTCCGTTTTAAAGACTAATACTTTGACATTCTGGCGAAGGTTTCCCTCGCAAACACTAATAGTTAGTGTTCGAAACCGGCCGGCGCGTTTTCTCGAGGACACCTCGACGTTCGAAACGCGCGCTCTCGCCGCCGAGCGACACCCCGGGGTGCTGGCGCCAGCAGGCGCTGGGTCCAGAGGGGCTCGCCAGAGCTCCTCTGAACTGCGGGTCGGTGGAGGTACGCTCTCTGGAACTCGTTTTGAGCAGCTTCGAACAACAAACAGAGATCATCTCGCGCTCCTCTCGCGCGGGGATGCTAGCGCTGGCTTCCGTGTCTGGTGAGCGGGTCATCAGTATCTACGAGAACTTCTGGGTCGGGGAGCACACGGAAGCCGCGCAGGTGGCGATAGAGCTGGGTTGGAGAACGGCCTGTGAGGGTGAGGGAATTCCTCCTGCCGATGCAGAGTCGCTGACCCGTGAGCTGAGAGAATCGGTCGAGCTCTACAATGAGGAGGGCATCGGGATCCTCGCCGCAGCGGTGACGGTGGCCCTCCGTGTTGCGCAGGTTCTCGCCGCTGAATCGGATCCCGACGCGGCCGTGGCGGCATCCCGGGCCAGCAGTTCTGCTGTGCACGCGGCGGTGCTGGCGGATGGTTTCATCGCAGGCCTCGACCCGCGCCGCCCGAGGCCCGGAATCGCGGAGCTCGAAGAGCGCGCGTTTCAGACTTCCGCCATCGAACGTATCGCCGGTCGTTCTTCGGTGGCGCGGGACATGTTCTCCGACCTCGGCCCTACGCCTCCGAAGTGGTTTGCGGCCTACCTGGCTGCCTCCGACCACATCTGAGCTTTGCACCAGTGGGAGCGAGGTTGCAGCCGCTCGGTCTCTCGCTCCAGTCCTGCAGATCTCGCATCGAGCTCCCGTGCGTTGTCGTGAGCGACGCGTTCGTGCCCGTCGCGGACGTTGCGCTCATGTCGGGGCTCCCAGATCGAATCGAGAGGCGCGTCACGCGCCGCGGTCGTCCCCGTCGAGCTCGACATCGTCGAGCTGCGAGCCGCGGCCGAGCTCGAGGTCTCCGAGGCCGCGTAGCGCGCCCTCCCTACGGCTGGAGCGCCGGCGGCAGCCGGCTGGGCGAGGCAGGCCCGAGCGCGAGCCGGACGAGGGCGCCGCCGAGCTCGGGCGAGGTGCCGAGCTCCACCCAGCCGGAGTGGAGGTCGGCGCAGAGGCGCACCGAGAGGAGGCCCAGGCCGGTCCCCTTCTGCTTGGTGGTGAAGAACGGCTCGAGGAGCCGCTCCGTCGACTCCTCGGGGAACCCGGGGCCGTCGTCGTGCACCTCGAGCACCCTGGTCGCGCCGTCTCTCCGGAGTCGGACGAGGATGTGGCCGCCGGGGTGAGCGTCGGCGGCGTTGATCGTCAGGTTCACGACGACCCGGTAGAGGAGGCGGGGGAAGCCGTCGAGGAGCAACCCGTCGGGCAGGTCGCTCTCCACCTCGGCCGAGCGGACCGATCGATGACGGCGCGCCGCCTCGAGGGCCTCGTGCACCACGGCGACGGCGTCGAACGTCTCCGCCTCGCCCATCCCCTCCGGCGCGCCCGCGTGCATCAGCGCCCGCGACAGCTCGGCGGCGCGGTCGAGCGCCTTCGACATGCGCTCGACCTGGTCCGGCTCGCCGGTGAGGTCGTCGAGCTCGGTGAAGAGCGTTACGAGCAGGTTGTTCAGGTCGTGCGCGACGGAGGCCGCCAGCACGGCCGCCGAGGAGCGATGCAGCGCCTCGGCCAGCTCGACCTGGGCCCTGGCCCGCGCCGAGCGCTCGCGTCCCAGGCGCCGGAGGTCGGCCCGCACGATGACGAAGATGAGGCCAGCTGAAGCGAGGACGAACACGATCCCCTTCGCCACCTCGACGCGGGTCTGGGTCTCGGGGTCGAGGCCGAGCGCTCCGAGGCCGAAGCTGGTCGCCAGGATCCAGCCGAGCGCCAGCGCCAGATAGATGAGCGCCGCCTTGACGGCGCGCCGCGAGACCAGCCCCACGCGTCGAGTGTAGGAGCACAACCCCTTGCGAACAGAGGTTCAAAATGTCCGCAAAAGCGGATATCCTCCGCGCCGCGGCTAGCCGTTCAGCGTCGCGGACAGCAGCGACGCGGCCCGGGACGCGATCTCCGCCTTCGCCAGGTCTTCGAGGCGCGCTCCGGGGGGCCGGGTGTGGAAGCGCTGGTAGGCGCGCCCCGCGTCCATCAGGGCCAGCTCGACCAGGTTGCTGATGAGGGGGCGGCGCTCGAATGGAGTGAGCAGCATGTGGCGGATGAGGTCTTGCTGCTCGCGCAGCCCGGAGCTCCAGGCCGCGGCGGCCCCGGGCAGACGGCTCTCGGTCTCGAAGCGAGACGGGATGGGGATCGCCAGCGCTTCGTCGAGAAGGGCAACGAGCTCTCCGTACTGTCTTGCGACGTCCACCCCCGGCCCCAACGGCGAGGCGCGCGGAGCGTTGAAGGGGTCCCGGTGCAAGTCGTACGGTCGCCTGGGAGCACGGCTCCACGTGGTAGAACTCGAGCCGTGACCAGCCGCCTGCCGCCTCGCGCACTCCTCATGAGCCTCGAGCTCGCCCTCCTGTGTACCGCTGCAGGGTGCGGCGGCTCGCCTCCGCGAGCCGAGGCGAGCCCAGGCGACGACGAGGCTTCTGCCAGCGTCGTCGAGGACTCCACCACGCCCTCGGACCCGCCGGCCGCGGTCGCGTCGTCGGATTCACCGAGCGCGGCCCCGGCGTCGGACTCGCCGGACGCGACCACGGCGTCGGGCGCACCGGAGGGCGCGACCACCACCGACCCGCCCGAGGACGCGACTCCCCCGGAGCCGCCCGACTCCCTGATCCGCGCGGACTTGAACTGCCCGGACGGCGAGATCATCGACCGAGGCGGGATCGGGATATCCCAGCAGACGATGATCCGCACCGTCGAGGCGTGCGGGGTGCGTGCGACCTACGTGATCCGAGAAGGCCGCTGGACCAGGTCCACATGGCGGTAGAGGACGTGCGGCGTTAGAACGGGCCACTGGCCGACCGCCAATCCCAGACGCGCGGGACGAAACGATCAGGGACTCGCAGGATGCGGAGTAGGAGCTGGGCGGCGAGGCGAAGCGCGGTGTCGTGGCGCTCGTACATCAGCTGAAGTCCGACCCGTTGCCTCGAGAGCTCACCGGGAGGGAATCCCAGACCGCGCTTCGCGCCACGCTTCTGGATGTCACGGAGCTTGCGGTTCGAGAGAGAACCGCGGTGCATCAGTCCGTTCCGGATGTCGACAATGTCGCGCAACAAATCGGCCCCGCCAAGCGGAGTCACGTCCACCCGAGCCTTGCGGGCGACGGCCTCCATGCCCTCCCGGTAGGTGACACGATCCAGATTCTGAAGCCCGTACCGCAGATGCCGGAGCGTGGCGTCCGAAGCGGGCTTGGCCTGGGCTATCGCGAGGAGCGACGCCAGCTCTCTGCGCACCGCGCGGAGCCGCTGAATCTCCCGGCGTGAGCGCGTTGCACGAAGCTCCCTGCGTCCTCCAAGCAGGTCGAAGCACAGTGAGAGCGACGACCACGATCGGCGCAGGTCGCCATCTTCCGCAGCCGATGCGAACAGAAACATCGCTTCGACCAGGGTGTCAGCCGCGTTCGATGACTTGGCCCGTAGACGCAGCAGCGTACGCAAGGCCGGCCCTACTGCGTTCTTGAACTGGCCCTCGTACGTGAGACAGGGGCGCCGGCCACTCCCAGTCTGCACGATCGCGGGCGCCCAGAACCGTCGATGCTCTCCGCGGCCCCCTCGCGCCACCACTGCCTCCGCGTGAATCCACGGGGTGCGGCGCAGAGTGAGTAGCGAGAAGATGGCGGCCGCCATCTCCCCGACCTCCTGTACGAGCGCCAACGCCTCCTTGCGGGAACGGCTGGCCAGCTCCGTCAGGTGGTCCGAACGAAGCGAGAGATGAGCCCGGGCTGGAAGCAGCAGGCCATCGACACCTGGCGCGGTCCTCGGATAGCCGAGTGTCGGAGCAAGCTTCACGATCCAGCCCGCCGCCCTCAGCTGAAAGCCCTTGGCCGAGATCCGGTCGGTGAGGACGTCGAAGGTCGGCGAGAGCGTGGGGATGTGACCGAAGCCGACCCCCCCCAGCGTGGTGTCTCGGTCGTCGGGCGAGAGCTTCGTCGTCTCGAGCAGGTTGTTGAGATGAAGTTCGAAGCGCACACGCCCGGGACCGCTGTGCCTGGCGCCATTCGGGAGCGCATCATCGCTTTCCCAACGCGTGGGGCCGTTCGAGCTACCAACTTCAATCGGCGCTCTGGAAGAGGATGCGTGAGCTGGTTCCACATAGCTTCGCTCAGCGTCCCCTCGACGCTAAGCGGAAGGCCTCCCTCCTCGGGTATCTCCACCCAGAAGTCCGTCTTCGGGCTGCGCTTCTTGCCGGACTGCAGCCGGCCCGTGACGACGAAGCTCTTCGTTCGCCGAAGGGCGCCATCAATCTGTTTCCAGCTCTCCATCGGTATCCGCTTCGCTTCCTCGGGCCGCTGCGTGGGGGAAGCCAGGTATGTCGTCCGCCCGCATCAGGGAGGAGGGCGACATACTGTCCGCAAGCGGCCTCACGTAAGAGCTCGGGGCTGCCGACCCGGCGCGTGCAGTCACGTCGCGATCCCCACCACGAGCTCCAGGCTACGCAATCATCCGCTCGCCGTATACGAGCATGATTGCTCTAGTCCGCGGGCCACCGAGTTAGAGCAAACTTGCGAGAGCTCGCTGACGGACTGCAGCACCGGTTCGGCGATTGACCTACAGGGGGGCTGGCTGTACGCACGGGAGTGATGGGGGAAGCGCTCTCCGAGGAGGAGATCCGGCGCGTCATCGAAGCGGTGGCGGGGACCGAGGCCGTGCTCGTGGCCGGGCAGGCGATCAGCGTGTGGGCGACCTACTACGCTGACCGGATCCCCGAGCTTCAACAGGTCGGCGTCTACGTCAGTCGCGACGTCGACTTCTACGGTGACCGCGAGGCCGCGAGGACGTGCGCTCGACGCCTCGACGGAGATGTTCGCGTGGCCACGGCCTCGGATGCCTTCGACGGCGCTCCGATCAACTCTGCCGTGGTCAGCTTCCAAGGGGAGTCGGGGCACGAACGACGAGTGGACTTCCTCGCCAACGTGCATGGGGTGCTCCGCGGTTCCCAGATCCGAGAACGCGCGGTGCCGCTGGACTTCGGCTCGGGCACGTTCCTCATCATCGATCCGATCTCGCAGCTGCAGACTCGTCTCGCAAATCTCACGAGCCTTCGGCGTGGACAGCCTGCTGCGAGGTTCCAGGCTTCCATCGCGGTGTGGGTGGCGCGGGAGTGGCTGGTCGACGTGCTCTCCGAGCATGGAGCGCGCCCCGCGCTCCGAGCCATCGAGCGCCTCTTCCGCCTGGCTCGCCTTCGCCAGGCCAGCCTGGCCTCCGTGCTCTACGGCGTAGAGGTCTTCGATGCCATCCAGCCGCTCGCCGGTCTGCCCGAAGAGTTCGGGGCGACGCGATACCCGCAGATGAGCAGGTGGGTAGCGCGCCGCAGGGCGAGACTCAGAGACTCGCAGGGCGACCGGCTCGTAGGCCCATCTTCATCAGGGCAGGCCCGAGACCGTTCTCGCGGTTGATCTGCGCGGGCGACTTCGCTCCCGAGGAGACGACGCGCGCATCCTCATCGCGGTCGCGCTGCTTCTCGGCTGCGCGCCGTGCGTCGAGGTCTCGTTGGGCTTCCTGACGGGGCATCGTGCTCTCGCTAGCCAAGTATAGGCCCCTGCGCCGAACGTGTCACACCAGCGCCAGTGAAGTCCGGGGGCGACGGACGAGAACGGCCGGGCAGGAAAACCCTGACCGGCCGGAGTCTAGAGCGGGCGACCGGGCTCGAACCGGCGACATTCAGCTTGGGAAGCTGACACTCTACCAACTGAGTTACGCCCGCGGAGAAGCGGAGAGATATCCACTCCGCTCGGCCGCGTCAAGCGACTTCAGTCTTCGCCCATCAGGTCGTCGAACGCGCGGTCGATGTCGTCCTGCTCGGCCGGCGGCGGGGCGGGGGCCGCGGGGCGCGCGAGGTTCTGGATGCGCTTCACGACGTCGCGGAAGGTGGGGTCGCGCTTCTCGACCTTCTGGTAGTAGTAGAGCGCTTCCTTCGGGTCGTGGAGCAGCTCGTAGGCGTTGCCGAGCTCGAAGTAGAGGCCGAGCTCCTCGCGCTCGGTCTTGGTGTCGGCGTAGAGGCCCTTCTTGAAGTGGCTGATGGCCTCGCTGACCTCGCCCTTCTCGACGTGGCAGAGGCCGATCATGGTCGCCGCGATGCACGAGCGCTGCGGGTTCGGCAGGCAGAGGCGGAACTCGTTGATGGCGTCGTCGAGGAGGCCCATCTCCTTGTAGGCGATGCCGAGGTCGAAGTGGGTCTCGGTGTCCTCCTGGCCGACCTGGCTCTCGACGCCCTTCTTGAACTGGGCGAAGACCTGCTCGACGTCCAGCACGTCGCTGCCCGCCTGGGTGTCGTCGCCGTGGTCGTCGAACTCGGCGGCGAGCTTCTCGGCGAGCTCGAAGCTCTGGTCGTCTTCGATGCTCAGCGGCGCGGACTGGGTGACCGACTGCGCGCGCGCGTTGGCCAGGGCGCCGACCTCGCGGAGCTTCTCGAGGATGAGCGGGTGGTTCGGGAACTGCTGCAGGGCGTCGCCGAGGGTCTGGCGCGCCTCCTCGAGCAGGCCCTGCGCGACGAAGAAGTCCGCCTCGTCGAGCATCTCCTCGACCTCACCCGGCGGCATGCTCAGGCGCTGGCTGGCCGCGGCCTGGACCTCGCCCGGGGTGCTCGGGCGCAGCGGGACGTCCTCGAACTCCTCGGGCGACATCGGCGCGAGGGGGTCGGCGAGGTTGCCGGCCGCGGGGGGCGGGCTCGAGGCGGCGGGCGGCGGCACGGCGTGACGCCCGCTCGGGGCCTCGCTGACCGGGGCCGCGACCTCGATGTCGGGGATGGCCGCCTCGACGGGGGCCGCCTCGAGGGGAGGCAGCGGCTCGAGGTGGGTCTCGTCGTCGGGGAAGGGCGCGGCCTCGGCGGCGGTGGTCGGCGGCGCCTCGCTCTCGATGAGCGTCAGCGGCTCCGGCGCCTCCATCACCGCCTCGGGCTCCAGCGGGAGCGGGTCGGCCTGGGTCGCAGTGGGCGCCGCGGTCATCGGCGCGTTCGCGGTCTGCTCGTCCGCGGCCTCGTCGTCGAGGAAGAAGACGTCGTCCTCGTCGGCGCTGGGCTCGGCGGGCGGGGCGAGGGCGTCGAGCGAGTCGCGGCCGGCGAAGGGCTCGTCGGCGAGCGGCTCGGGCTCGCGCGGGGTAGGGGCGGGGGTCGCGGCCGGCGCGCTGGCGCCCATGGCGGGCGGCGGGATCGACGCGCCCATCTGGCTCAGGCGGCTCTCGGCCTCCTGGTTGCCGGGCTGCAGCTCGAGGACCTGGCGGAGGTAGACGATGGCCGCCGCGCTCTGCTCGCCGCTCAGCACGTCGGCGAGCTGGAAGAGCTGCACGATGGCGTCGCCGGTCTTGCCCTCCTCGACGTAGAGGTCCTTCAGCCGCTCGCGCGCCTCGACGTGCGCCGGGTCGATGTCGAGCACGGTCTTCAGCTGGTCGATGACCTTCTGCTTCAGGCCGTAGCGCATGAAGACGTCGCACTCGGTGAGCAGCCGCGCGATCTGCGCCTCGCGCTGCACGTCGGGCGGGACGCTGCCGGCCTCGTCGGGCGCGTCGCTCGGCGGCATCGAGACCATCTCGAGGTCCTCGACCTCTTCGATGGCCTCCTCCTCGACGATGAGGATGTCCTCTTCGCTGTCGGCGTCGTCGACCTCGAGGATCTCGACGTCGTCGGAGATCTCCTCGGCGATCTCCATCACCGGCTCGTCGTCGTCGAGCTCGGCGGGCGGCGGCTGGCGGCGGCTCGGCTCGATGACGGCGCCGGGCGGCGGGGCGATGTCGCGGCGCACGCTGCCCTTGGCGGTGGAGCCCGGGGTGGCGTAGGCGGCGAGGCCCTTGCGCGCCTCCTGGTCGCCCGGGTCGAGCTCGAGCACGCGCTTGAGGATCTTGGCCCGCTCGTCCTTGCGCCCCGCCTCCTGGTGGATGCGGGCGACCTCCTTGTAGACGCTGAGGGTCTTCGGGAGCTGGCCGAGCTGGTGGAACGCCTCGGCGAGCAGCTCGAGGGTCGGGATGTCCTTGGGGTCGGCCTTGAAGCAGAGCTGGAGCTTGGCCAGCGCGCGCTTCGGGTCGCTGCGCTCGAGGTACATCCGGGCGAGCTCGCGCGCGGCCTCGACGTCGTCCGGGCGGTGGAAGAGCAGGCGCTCGGCGACCTTGAGGTAGTCGTCGATGCGGCCCTGGGCCTTGAGCAGCTCGGCCCCCGCCTCGAACTCCTCCGCCGCCTCCTTGGTGCGGCCGGCCTTGCTCAGGGCCTCGGCGCACTTGATGCGGACGGGGATGTTCTCGGGGTCGAGCTCCGTCATCTTGCGGAGCGTGTCGAGCGCCTTGTCGATGTCGCCGGCCCGGGCGTAGCCCGCCGCGACGTGCTCGTAGGTGGCGAGCGCGTCGCTGACGAGGGCCAGCTGCTCGTACATCTCGGCGAGCTTGAGCTGGATGTCGAGGCGGCTGCCGTCGAGCTTGAGGATCTGCTTGTAGACCGCGACCGCCTTCAGGAAGAAGCCCTGCTCGGCGTACTGGTCGGCGACCTTGCAGTAGGTGCCGATGGCGTCGGTGCGCGCGCCCTTGCGGGTCTGGAGGTCGCCGATCTTCAGCCACGTCCGGATGTCGGACGGGTCCGACTGGACGATCTTGCGGAACTCCACGATCGCCTTGTCGTAGTTGCCCTTCTGAAGGTGCTTCTGGGCGGTCTCGAGGACCTTTGCGCGGTCGACGCTCACGTGGCTGCTCGGGCGGACACCGCCCGCCTGCTCGGCTGTCTAGCACGGACGCGTCCATCCGTGTGGGAGGGACAGAGGCGGCTCGTGGGGATGCGCAACAGGTGAGCCCGAGGGGGTGGCGGCCCGGAGCACCGAGGATACGGGCCGGGCGCCACGGGGGTCAAGCTGGGCGAGACGCGCGCAGGCGCTCCAGGAACTTCGTCGAGAGGCGCCCGCTCTGGAAGTCCGGGTGCCGCACGATCTCCATGTGCAGCGGCACGTTGGTGCGGATGCCGCCGACCAGGGTCTCCTCGAGGGCCCGGTCCATCCGGGCGACCGCGATCTCGCGGCTGGGCCCGTAGGTGATGAGCTTGGCGAGCAGCGAGTCGTAGCTGCTCGGCACGCGCCAGCCGCCGTAGACGCCGGCGTCGACCCGGACGCCCTTGCCGCCGGGCGGCGCGTACTCGGTGATGAGCCCGGGCCAGGGCGCGAAGGTCTCCGGGTCCTCGGCGTTGATGCGGCACTCGATGGCGTGGCCGCTGATCTTCACCTCGTAGCCCTTGGGGAAGCTCAGGCCCTCGCCGGCCGCGACCCGGATCTGCTCGTTGATCAGGTCGACGCCGGTGACCTCCTCGGTGACCGGGTGCTCGACCTGGATCCGCGTGTTCATCTCCATGAAGGAGAGGTTGCCGCGCTCGTCGAGCAGGAACTCCACGGTGCCGGCGCTGCGGTAGCCGCTCTCCTGCATCGCGCGCTGGAGGGTGGCGCCCATGTCGCGGCGCATCTCCTCGGTCATCGCGACGCTCGGCGCCTCCTCCACCAGCTTCTGGTGGCGGCGCTGGATGCTGCACTCGCGCTCGCCGAGGACCAGCGCCTGGCCCTCGCCGTCGCAGAGCACCTGGAACTCGATGTGCCGAGGCTCCTCGACGTAGCGCTCGAGGTAGAGGTCGCCGTTCTTGAAGCCGGCGATCGCCTCGCTCTTGGCCTGCGGGAAGACCCGGCGCAGGGTCTGGGCGTCGCGCACGATCTTCATGCCGCGCCCGCCGCCGCCGGCCGAGGCCTTGAGGATGACCGGGAAGCCGATCTTCTCGGCCTCGCGCACCGCGTGCTCGGCGTCGGTCAGCACCCCGGTGCCCGGGAGCATGGGGAGGCCGAGGCTCGCGGCGAGCTTGCGGGCGGGGACCTTGGAGCCCCACTGCTGCATGTTCTCGGGCGTCGGCCCGATGAACTTCAGCCCGCACTGCTCGACGGTGTCGGCGAACTCGGCGTTCTCGCTCAAAAACCCGTAGCCCGGGTGGATGGCGTCGGCGCCGGTGATCTCGGCCGCGGCGATGATCGCCGGGACGTTGAGGTAGCTCTCGGTCGACGACGCCGGGCCCACGCAGACCGCCTCGTCCGCGAGGCGAGCGTGGAGCGACTCCTCGTCGACCTCCGAGTGCACGGCCACCGTCTCGAGGCCGAGCTCCCGACACGCGCGGATGACGCGGACCGCGATCTCGCCGCGGTTCGCGATCAGGACCTTCTTCAGCGGCACGGCTAGCTCTTCTGGACCTTGAACAGCTGATCGCCGTACTCGACCGGCTTGCCGTTCTCGACCAGGATCTCGACGATCGTGCCGGAGATCTCCGACTCGATCTCGTTCATGAGCTTCATCGCCTCGACGATGCAGAGCACGTCGCCGGCGGCGATCTTCTGGCCCTTCTCGACGAAGGTGGGCGCGTCCGGAGAGGGCGCCCGGTAGAAGGTGCCGACGAACGGCGAGGTGATGTAGACGACGTTCGGGTCGTCCTTGGCCTCGGCGGCGGGGGGCGGCGCGGCCGGAGCGGCCGGGGCCGGAGCGGGAGGCGGCACGCTGGGCGCGGCGGCCATCATCGGCTGCATGGCGATCGCCGGGCCCGCGGGATCACCGCGGCGCATGTACAGGCGGTTCCCGTCCTGCTCGATCTCCAGCTCGCTCATGCCGAGCTGCTTCATCGCGCGCATCAGCTCGCGCATCTGCTTGAGGTCGATGTCCATCTCTACGAATGCCTCGTCATTGAGAGTCGTCGCTACCGTCGGGCGCCCTGAGATAGTCGATGAGGCCCCTCAAGCCAAGCGCATAGCTGCTCGCGCCGAATCCCATGACGATCCCGACGCTCACCGGCGAGATGTGGGAGTGGTGGCGGAAGGGCTCTCGCGCGTGGATGTTGGAGAGGTGGATCTCGACGCAGGGCGTCTCGCAGGCGGTGATCGCGTCGCGGATCGCCACGCTGGTGTGGGTGTAGGCGGCCGCGTTGAGCAGGATCCCGTCGAAGTCCGCGCGGGCCTCCTGGATCCAGTCGACCAGCTGCCCCTCGTGGTTGCTCTGGCGGCTCTCGATGAGCGCGCCGAGGTCGAAGCCGATGCGCTGCAGCTCGGCCTCGATCGTCGCGAGGTCGGCGGTCCCGTAGATCTCCGGCTCGCGGGTGCCGAGCAGGTTCAGGTTCGGCCCGTGCAGGACCAGGACGCGGAGCAGGGTCCGGGGCATGAGGCGCGCCCGCGGCGGGGCTTCAGGTCAGCTCGCTGAGGAGCTTGCTGCCCGCGGTGCGCAGGAGGAAGCGCGCCTTGCCGGAGTTGCCGCCCGGGCTGAGCGTCATGGCCACGAAGTACTCGTCGTTGAGCACCCGGATGACGGTGACGAGCTTCTCCGCCTGGATGGAGATCTCGTTCGCCCCGCCGGCCTCGAGCAGCTCGGCCGCCCGCTTGATGTCCTTGAGGATGACGCTGAACTCCATGCCGACGGTCTCGACGTCGACCGGGGCGCTCGCGGCCTCGCGAACGTAGGCGTCGACCGGGATTCCATCGAACCCCATCAGCAGACCGGCGACGCCGCCTTCCGTCCGATCGACGGCTTCCTGTAGGACCTCTCGGAACATGGAGCCTCCGTGAAAGACGAGTCTCGCCAACCCGGGGCCCGAGGGTCAAGTTCCGGTCGTCTTTTCGGACGCTTGGCGGCGCCAGCGCTCCCGCTCGCGGTCGTCGAGCCGCTTCGCGGTCATCAACGCCACCACCGCCACCGCCAGGAAGAGCGCCCAGAACGGCCAGGTCGTCATTCACGAAGGCTAGCTCAATCTTCAGTACCAGCTGATCTTCGCCGCCTGCGGGACCGGGGTGCGGCGCTTGAAGAAGCGGTAGGTGGGCAAGACGCAGTCCTCCACGAAGCGGAGCCAGGCCTCGATGCTCCGGTCGGCCGCGGCCTGCATGGCGTTGTAGGCCGAGGACGTGACCTGGCCGAGGTGCAGCTCGTCGAGGCGCCAGAGCATCTCCTCGAAGAGCGCGGTCTCCTGGAGCATCAGCGCCACGCCGTCCTCGTGCTGGGCGAGCACGGGGTGGGTGACCCGGCGATGCGCGTCGTGGGCCACGCGGGCGGCCGCCGCGAGCGCCCCCGCGAAGACCTCCCGCGCGGCGCCGTCCGACTGCCGCAGGTGCTCCAGCAGGTAGCCGACCTGCTGGTGTGCTTGGACGATGTCGTGCCTCACGCCGTACCCCTCAGAAGACCGGCTCGGTGTCCTCGCCGTCGCGGCGACGTCGGATCGGCTCGAAGCCGTCGTGGCCCGGCTCGTCGAAGAAGTGCTCGACGAGGTCGGCGGTGGTCTCGGGGTCGGCGGGGAGCGTCCTCACCGGGACGTCCCGCGGGATCGCGTCCTTGCGCCCCAGCTTCCGGATGATGCGATCGAGCAGCATGGCTACCTCCAGCCGCTTGAATCTGCACCCCGCGTGCCGCGGCCGGTGACGGGCCGGAGCGCGACCGCCGCCTGGGGCATCCCGCCGCCTCGCGACGCGCGTGCGACACTGCACGAGAGCTGCACAGCGCCTCGGCAGGGCTCGATCATGGTACCGTCGCCGTGATGGGGAGGGGCGGCGGGTGGCTCTTGGCGGCCCTGGCGATCGGGCTCGCGGGCTGTGACGGCGACGCGGTGCTCGTGGTCTCGCTGCGGACCGACTACGTGGTCGGGCTCGAGGTCGACCGCGCGACGACCGTGGTCGGCGACGGGCTCGCGACGGAGTCGATCGCGCTCGACCCGAGCGACGACCTGCTCGCGGGCCGCCGGATTGCGGAGCTGAGCGTGCCCGCGGGGCGGCGTCGGATCACGGTCGAGCTCTCCGGTCCGGGCGGCTTCGTCGCCCGCCGGGTGCTCGCGCTCGACGTGCAGACCGCGGCGGCGGTGACGGCGGTGATCACCCGGAGCTGCGCGGGCGTGGCGTGCCCGAGCGCGAGCGACGCGGCGGCGACGGAGTGTCTGGGCGGGGTCTGCGTCTCGCCGGAGTGCACGCCCGAGACGCCGGAGAGCTGCCCCGAGGATCGGTGTGAGGTCGACGGCGACTGCGCGGGCGGCGGGCCGGCGTGCACGAGCCCCGCCTGCTTCGGCGGCGCCTGCGGGCTGCGGGTCGATCCGGGCGTCTGCGAGCCGGGGGTGTGCGACCCGGTCGAGGGCTGCGTCGGGGCCCCGCCGCCCGACGCGGGGACGGACGCGGGCGTCGTGATGGACGCCGGCCCTCCGCCCGTCGACGCGGGCAGCCCCTGCGCGCAGGGGTGCCCGGGCAGCTGCCGGGGTGAGACCTGCGTGCTCGACGGAAGCCCCGGCCAGACCGTCTGCCCCGCGGGCCTGGACTGCGAGCTCGCCTGCGACGGGTTCGGGGCCTGCGACAGCCGGCTGGTCTGCGGCGACGGCGTCTGCGTGGTCCACTGCGGAGGGAGCAACGCGTGCGCGGGCGGCGTCGACTGCGGCCGGGCGAGCCGCTGCGAGGTCACCTGCGACGGCCCGAACGCGTGCCGCCTCGGGGCGATCGAATGCGGCACCGGCGCCTGCGACGTGCGCTGCGAGAGCGACCAGAGCTGCACCGAGGTCGCGTGCGGCCCCGGCGGGTCGCAGGTCAGCTGCGTCGGCACCGGCGCCTGCCCGCAGGTCACCTGCAACGAGGCCCGAGGGCGCCTGACCCTGAGCTGCACCGGCTTCGGCAGCTGCGCCGACGTCGACTGCGCTGGCCAGGAGTGCGACATCGACTGCGCGGACAACACGTGCATGAGCGTCGACTGCGCCGGCGCCTGCGACTGCGACGTGACCTGCGCGCCCACCGGCTGCGGCTTCGGGGCGACCTGCTCGCCGGGCTGCGGCGCGGGGCGGGGCTGCATGAGCGACGGCACGGGCGCCTGCGGCTGCCCCGGCTCGTGACCCGCGCCGTTCGGGGCGCGTGGTAGCCTCGCGCCGGATGCGGAGAGTCTGGTGGGCGCTCGCGTTGCTCCTGCTCGCGGGCTGTGAAGGCGACGCGCTGCTCGTCGTGTCGCTGCGGACGGATCTGGTGGGCGGCCTCGAGGTCACCCGCGCCGCCACGGTGGTCGATGACGGCGCGGCGATGGAGAGCGCGAGCCTGGCCGCCGGTGAGGACCTGGTCGGCGGCCGCCGGATCGCCGAGCTCTCGGTGGCCCCCGGGCGGCGGCGGGTGACGGTGGAGCTGTCGGGGCCGGACGGCTTCGTGGCCCGGCGCACGCTGCTGGTGGACGTACGGGGCGCGACCGCGGTGACGGCGGTGATCACCCGGAGCTGCCGCGGGGTGATGTGCCCGGAGGCGAGCGACGCGGCGGCGACGGAGTGCCTGGGCGGGGTCTGCGTGCCGCCGGAGTGCACGCCGGAGACCCCCGAATTCTGTCCGGTCGCCGAGTGCGAGGCGGCGGCCGACTGCGCGTCCGGCCCGATGTGCACGGCGCCGGTCTGCCTCGGCGGGGCGTGCGGGCTGCGGGCCGACGCGAGCGCCTGCGAGGGCGGCGTCTGCGATCCGGACGAGGGCTGCGTGGACGGCCCGGCCCCCGACGCGGGCCCTCCGAGGGACGCGGGGCTGCCGGACAGTGGCCTGCCGGACGGTGGGCTCGGGGACAGTGGACCGACCGACAGTGGGCTCCCGGACACCGGCCCTCCCGACGCGGGGCCCGATCCGGGGTGCGTGGCCGCCTGCCCGGGGCGCTGCGAGGGCGACCTCTGCGTGCTCGACGGGACGCCGGGGGAGACCGCCTGTCCGCCCGAGATCCCCTGCGAGTTCCGCTGCCTGGGCTTCACCAGCTGCAGCAGCGGCCTCACCTGCGCCGACGGCCCGTGCCGGTTCCGGTGCGAGGGGCCGGGCTCCTGCGCCGGCGAGCTCCTCTGCGGCTCGGCCTCGCGCTGCGACGTGACCTGCAGCGGGAGCGGGGCGTGCGACGGGGTGATCCGCTGCGGCTCCGGCCGGTGTGACGTGGACTGCGTCAACGACAACACCTGCCTCGAGGTCGGCTGCGGCGCGGCGCCGGCCGACATCGAGTGCTCCGCGCCCGGGGCGTGCAGCACGGTGACCTGCCGGGCGCCCTCGCCCCGCCTCGACCTGCTCTGCATGGGGTTCGGGGCGTGCAACGACGTGACCTGCTCCGCCTCGGTGTGCGCGATCGACTGCAGCGGGACCTCCTGCGGCTCGGTGAACTGCAGCGCCGCCTGCGACTGCGACGTGACCTGCGCCGGCCTCGGGACGTGCAGCAGCGTCGAGTGCCCGACCGCCTGCGCCTCCGGGCGAGGCTGCCGGAGCGACGGGACCCCCGCCTGCGCTTGTCTCTGACCCCCCGTGGTAGCCTGAGGAGGCATGCGGATGCGGCTCTGGTGCGCGCTGCTCCTGCTCTGTCTCGCCGGCTGCGAGTCGGAGGCGGTGCTCGTGGTCTCCCTGCGCACCGACCTCGTCGGCGGCCTGGAGGTGGACCGCGCGGCCACGGTGGTGGACGACGGGACGATGGCGTCCACGCCGCTCTCGGCCGCCGACGACCTGATCGGCGGGCGCCGGGTCGCCGAGCTCTCCGTCGCCCCCGGGCGGCGCCGGGTGACGGTGGAGCTGTCCGGTCCGGGCGGCTTCGTGGCCCGGCGCGCGCTGCTGGTGGACGTGCAGGGCGCGACCGCGGTGACGGCGGTGATCACCCGGAGCTGCCGCGGGGTGATGTGCCCGGAGGCGAGCGACGCGGCGGCGACCGAGTGCCTGGGCGGCGTCTGCGTGCCGCCGGAGTGCACGCCGGAGACGCTCGAATTCTGTCCGGTCGCCGAGTGCGAGGCGGCGGCCGACTGCGCCTCCGGCCCGATGTGCACGGCGCCGGTCTGCCTCGGCGGGGCCTGCGGGCTGCGGGCCGACGCGAGCGCGTGCGAGGGCGGGGTGTGCGATCCGGACGAGGGCTGCGTGGACGCGCCGCCTCCCGACGCGGGCCTCCCGATGGACGCCGGCCCGAGCGACGCGGGGCCCTCCGACGCGGGGCCGGTCGACGCAGGGCCGAGCGATGCCGGGCCGAGCGATGGAGGGCCGAGCGACGCCGGCCCGAGCGACGCGGGCCGGTCCGTGTGCGCGGGGGTGTGCCCCGGCACCTGCGAGGGCGAACTGTGCGTGCTGAACGGGGCGGCGGGGCAGCAGGTCTGTCCGAGCCGCGGCGTCGACTGCGAGTTCCGCTGCACCGGCTTCGGCAGCTGCGACGGCCCGCTCACCTGCGGCGCCGGTGACTGCACCGTGATCTGCAACGGCCCGAGCTCCTGCTCGGGAGACATCCGGTGCGGCGGCGCGGCCCGCTGCGACGTGCGCTGCACGAACTCGTCGACCTGCACCGGCGAGATCCTCTGCGGCGCCAACCGGTGCGATGTGGAGTGCTCACGAGAGAGCAGCTGCACCACCGTGCGCTGCGGGCCCGGGAGGGCGGACGTGTCGTGCACGGCGATGGCGACGTGCGGCGAGGTCCTCTGCCCGAGCGCCGCCCGCCTCGATCTCGTGTGCACCGGCTTCGGCGCCTGCGACGACGTCAGCTGCGGGGGCGCGGAGTGCGCGATCGACTGCTCCGGCACCTCCTGCGCCACGGTCGCGTGCGCCCCCGCGTGCGACTGCGACGTCACCTGCACCGGCTTCTCGAGCTGCGGCACCGTGACCTGCCCCAGCGGGTGCGCCTCGGGCCGCGGCTGCATGAGCGACGGCACGCCCGCCTGCGGCTGCTGATCGCTGCGAGATCAGTGGGCCTGGCAGGGGCGGTGCGCGACGCGCTCGCCAACGGGGGGCGGGCCTCCGGGGCTGAGCGGCAGGTCCATCGAGCGGCGCATGGCCTGGAGCTCGTCGGCGAAGGGCCGCGGGAGGTGATAGCGCGTCGGCTCTCGCTCGACCTTCGGCCCGAGGGGCACGATGTGGCAGCGGCCGATGGGGCTGCAGATCACGGCGACGCGGTGGGCCCCGCGCTGCGCCGTCTCGGGGTCCTGGAAGTGGGCGCAGACGCCGACCCGGCGCTGCTCGGGCTGCAGGAGCGCGATCTCGTAGCCGCGCAGGCGCAGCGTCCAGACGAGGTGCGCGAAGTAGGTGTCCGGGTCGACTCCCCCCGAGCTGGCCACCAGCTGCGGCTGGGTGGTGATCGTCGAGGCGCAGCCTCCCGCGCAGAGCGCGGCGACGAGGAGCCAGGCGGCGCTACGGGTCAAAGCGTGGGCTCCCGTCCCAGGTGGCGTTCTGGATCGCGCCGGCGACGAGCACGATGAGCCCGACGATCAGCAGGAGGCCGCAGGTGATGGCGCCGAAGGGCATGAGGATCGCCCCGATCTCGACCTCCTCGTCTCCCGGCGAGGCCCAGCGCGCCGACCAGATGCGGTCGTGATCGTCGAGGAACTGCGCCCACTCGACGTCGGGATCGGGCAGGGGCAAGGGCGGCGCGCGCCCGGGCGCGGTCAGGCCGTGGCCCGCGCCCTCGATCTGGTTCCAGATGGCGCTCATCAGGGCCCCGGCGCTCGGCGTCGCCTGGAGCCCGGCCCGGGCGGAGACCTGCTCGACCTTGCCGACGCAGTCGTCGATGACCGCGCTCGCCGACTGCCGCCGCATGCGCGCGTCGACGTCGCGCACCGCCAGCCGCAGCTTGGCGCGCCCCGCGTGACTCGTGCCCAGCTCGGCCGCGTGCGCGTCGACCCAGGCGGCCACGTCGGACGGCAGCGACGGATCCGCCCGGAGCTCGGCGTCGAGGCCGCGCCGCGCCCGCGGGGGCATGCTCCGGAGCAAGGCCTGGTGCACGTCGGAGGTCCGGGCGAGGACCGGGAGCTCGCGGCGCAGCCGGGCCTCGAGCGCCGCCGGCAGGCGCGGCGCCCGGTGCACGCTCTGGGCGACGTCGGCGATGACGAAGCTCTCGAGCGTGTGCCGCAGCACGTCCTCGGCGAGCTGGGGGCGCGCCATCCCGTGGAGCTCGCGCGCGACGTGACCCCGCGGCACGTCCCGCACCCGGCCGAGCCCCCGCTCGAGCCGCTCGAGGAGCGCCCGGCCGTCGGCGGCGCCCAGCATGCCCGGCGCGGCCCCGCAGCCGGCGAGCGAGGGCGCGGCCGCGAGCGCCCCGGTCACCAGCGAGCGGCGCAAGAAGGCGCGTCGATCGAGCGCTTCGGGCGGTCCGGTCACGGCGCCGCATTGTGCAAGTCACGAGCCACCCCCGTCCAGCCGCGTCGTGCGGCTCGCGAGGTGTCGCGAACCGTGCCGCCGGCTGCACGGCGTGACGCGCGCTCACGGAATCTCGACGTCGCGGAGGAGCGCCTCGAGCTTCCGGCGGTTCATCGGTTTGACGACGTGACCGTCGAACCCGTGCTCGAGGGGGTCGCGCGAGAGCTGCGCCCGCGCCCAGCCGGTGAGCGCGACCACGTGGGGCCGATCGCCGCCGGGCAGCGCGCGGATGCGCCGGCAGGCCTCGAAGCCGTCGACCTCGGGCATGCCGAGATCCATGAGGATCAGATCCGGCATCCGCGCCTCCGCCGCCGCGACCGCCTCGGCGCCGCCGTGCGCGACGTGGGTCCCGCAGCGCATGCGCTCGAGCAGCATGGACAGGCTGAGGGCGGCGTCGGCGTTGTCGTCCACGACGAGCACGGCGAGCCCGGTCGGCGCCTCGCGCCTCGGCGCCTCCGCCGCGTCCTCGGGGGGCGCGGAGCGCGGGAGGCGCACGGTGAAGGTGCTGCCGTGGCCCAGCCCCTCGCTCTCGACCTCGACCGCGCCGCCGTGCAGGTCGACGAGGCTCCGCACGAGGGCGAGGCCGATGCCCAGGCCGCACATGGAGCGCTCCGGCCCGTGCACCTGCCCGAACATCTCGAAGGCGTGCTCCACCTGCTCCGGAGCGAGCCCGAGGCCGTCGTCCTGCACCTGCACGACCGCGTCGTCGCCCAGGGCGGCGAGCCGCGCGGTGACGTGCCCGCCCGGGTCGGTGTAGGTGGCGGCGTTGGTCAGCAGGTTCGCGATGACCTGCGCGAGCCGCGCCTCGTCGCCGTCGACCCAGACCGGCTCCTCCGCGCGCTCGACCGTCAGCGCGTGGCCCGCCCGGGCGATGGTCTCGCGCGTCGCCTCGAGCGCGCTGTCGAACGCGACGCGGAGGTCGAAGCGCGCGCGCCGCAGCTCGATCTTGCCGCGGCCGATGCGGCTCACGTCGAGCAGGTCGTCCACCAGCCGGACCAGCTGCGCGAGCTGCCGCTGCATGATCGCGAGGGGGCGCGTCAGCGCGGCGTCGTCGGCGACGGCCATCTCCAGGATCTCGAGGCCGCTGCGGATCGGCGCCAGGGGGTTGCGGAGCTCGTGGGCGAGCGTGGCGAGGAAGTCGTCCTTGCGTCGATCCGCCTCGGCGATCGCCTCGACCTTCTCGCGGCGCGCCCTGGCGAGGGCCTGGCTCCCGCTCACCCGCGCGACGAGCTCCCGCGCGCTGAAGGGCTTGACCAGGTAGTCGTCGGCGCCGGCCTCGAGCCCCTCCACGCGGGCCTCCTCTCCGGCGCGCGCGCTCAGGAGCAGCACGGGCGTCGAGGCGAGGCGCGGCACCTCGCGCAGCCGCCGCAGGAGGCCGAGGCCGTCGAGCTTCGGCATCATCACGTCGCTGAGGACGAGGTCGGGCTCCAGGGCGAGGGCGCGCTCGAGCGCCGCCTCTCCGTCCGCCACCGTCACCACGTCGTGGAACGGCGCGAGCAGCCGCGCGAGGTACTCCCGCATGTCGGCGTTGTCGTCGGCGACGAGCACGCAGGCGCGCTGCTCGTCGGGGCCCACGCGCGAGGGCAGGGTGGGCTCGTCGAGGGTCCGCTCGGGCTGGGTCGGCGGCTCGGGCAGCCACCGCAGCGCCTCCTCGACGAAGGGCGCCGCGCCGAGCGCCGTCGACACCCGCTCGCCCCGCTCCTCCACCTGCCCCGCCGGCAGGTGCGCGTGGCCTTTGGGGATGCGCACGGTGAAGGTGCTCCCGCGGTCGACCTCGCTCTCGACCGTGACGTGCCCGTGGTGCAGCTTCACCAGCTCGTGCACGAGCGCGAGCCCGATGCCCGAGCCCTCGTGGGTGCGGCCGCGCGCGCCCTCGACGCGATGGAAGCGCTGGAACAGCGCCGGCAGATCGTCGTCGGCGATGCCGGTGCCGGTGTCGCGCACCCGGAGCACCGCGTGCTCGTCCTCCTCGTCGAGGGTGACCGTGATGCTCCCCTCGAAGGTGAACTTGAAGGCGTTCGAGAGGAGGTTGAGCACGATCTTCTCCCACATGTCGCGGTCGATGTAGATCGGCTCGCGGAGGGGAGGGCATCGCACGTCGAAGGTCAGGCCGGCCTTCTCGATCGCGGCGCGGAAGACGCTCGCGAGCTCGGCGGTGAGCCGGGCGATCGGGGTGGGCTCGAAGCGCGCCTGGACCCGGCCCGCCTCGATCCGCGAGAAGTCGAGCAGCGTGTTGACGAGCTTGAGGAGGCGCTGGCCGTTGCGGTGGATCACCTCGAGCATCGCGCGGTCGTCGGCCGGCAGGTCGCGCGCGAGGAGATCCTCGGTCGGCGAGAGCATCAGCGTCAGCGGCGTCCGGAGCTCGTGGCTGACGTTGGAGAAGAACGTGGTCTTGGCGCGGTCGAGCTCGGCCAGCGCCTCCGCGCGCCGGCGCTCCTCCTCGGCCGCCCGGGCGGTGGAGATCGACGAGGCGAGCTGGCGCGCGACCAGCGCGAGGAAGTCCCGGTAGGGCTCGTCCGCGGCGAGCCGCGCGCTCGCCCCGAGCACGACCACGCCCGCCGGCCGCTCGCTCCCGCGGCTCACCAGCGGCAGGAGGGTCGCCGAGGACGGGGGCTCGGGCCACGGGCCCGCCGGCACCTCGGGGAGGCGCTCGGCCAGGCCCTCGACCACGACCGGCTGGAGCTCGCGCATCGCCTCGTCCAGCGGCCACGCGGCGCGCGCCTCTCGGTCTCCCCGCGGGCTGTAGGGGCGACCCGGCTCGGCGCCCGAACACGCCGCGAGGCGGAGGCCCTCGTCGGGCGTGTCGAGATAGAGGAGCGAGAAGGGCACGTCGGCGAGGTTCTGGCCGAGCACGTCGGCGGATCGGCGGCAGGCGTCGTCGACGTTGCGCGCCTCGAGCGGGCTCGCGGCCAGGTCGCGGAGCGTGCGCAGCCGCCGCTCACCGATCACCTTCTCCGTGGTCTCGGTGCAGGCGCAGAACAGCCCGCCGATCCCGCCGCTCTCGTCGCGGATGGGGCTGTAGGAGAAGGTGAAGTAGGTCTCCTCCGGGAAGCCGCGCCGCTCCATGACGAGCAGGAGGTCGTCCGAGAAGGTCGCCTCGCCGTGCTGCACGACGCGGTCGACCATCGGCCCGATGGTGTCCCAGATCTCGGCCCAGATCTCGCGCCCCGGCCGCCCCATCGCCCACGGATGTTTGGCGCCGAGGATGGGCGCGTAGCTGTCGTTGTAGAGCTGGACCGCCTCCGGCCCCCAGAAGGTGAACATCGGGTAGCGCGAGTTGAGCAGGATGCTCACCGCGGTCCGCAGGCTCTGCGGCCACCCCTCCCGCGGCCCGAGCGGGGACTCGTCCCAGGCCATCGCCCGGAGCAACGCGCCCGCCTCACCGCCCCCCGCCAGGAAGTCCACGCTCACGACGTTCCCCCACGGGACATTCTAGCCTCGGCCGAGGCGCCGCGGACGGAATGAGGTGGACGGAAATGAAAAAGCCGGCCCGAAGGCCGGCTTGGTTGCGGAAGAGAGGACTCGAACCTCCACGGATTTTACTCCACCAGATCCTTAGTCTGGCGCGTCTGCCAGTTCCGCCACTTCCGCGTGGGGCGAGCGAATCTAGCTGGCTGGCCGGGGATGTCAAGCGGTGGCGATGTCCTTTTTCGGGGGACGCGTGTACCACCAGGCCCAGAGCACGAAGAGGGCCTGGAACGGCAGCCTCAGGTAGAGGCCCCAGGCCGGCGCGTCGAACTGCTCCGGGTGCAGCGCCATGTGGACGTTGGCGGGGAAGACCGCGAACAGGAGCGCGATGAGGCCCCAGGCGGCGAAGGCGCGGGTGCGCGGCCAGAGCAGGAGCAGGCCGAGCGCGATCTCGGCGATCCCGGAGATCCAGACCAGCTCCAGGTGGGCCGGGAGATAGGGCGGCATGATCGCCACGTAGAAGTCCGGGCTCACGAAGTGGTTCACGCCCGCGGCGACGTAGGCGAAGGCCATCACGTAGAGGAGCGCCGTCTTCAACACCGCACCTACGTGGCTCCACCGCGTTCGGATCGCAATCGGTGACGCGCCTGACAGCGGCGGCGGACAGGGCTGGCAGCGGGGCGGCCGCAGGCGCCGAAAAGCTCAACGATCTCGTGAAGCGACCGGTCTGGCACGGAGGTCGCTCAGGGGCTCGTCACTCGAAAGGGAGACGAGACATGAACGACAAGATCGGCAAGCTGGGCGGTGTGTGGGTGTGGCTCTTCGCGCTGAGCGCGGTGCTCCTCGGCATGGGGAGCGGGTACGTGACCGCGGGCATGGGCGCGAAGATCTCGAGCGCGGTGTACTTCGGGATCTTCCTGGTGAGCGGCTTCGCGGCGATGGCGCTCACCAAGGCCAAGGCGCTGCTCGGCATCGCCGCCTTCCTGCTCGCGGCCCTGATCAGCGCCGCCGGCTACTTCTGGGTCGCGGCCCAGGCGATGACCGAGGCGACCAGCGCGCTCGGCGCGGCCGAGGTCGGGGGCACGCTCGGGGCGGCGATGGGCGCCTTCGTGGCCGTGATCACCTTCCTCGTGAGCGCGACCGGGGGCGTCACCGGCGCCGTCGCCGGCGTGCGCGCCCGCAAGCAGCTCGCGGCGGCGTGAGCGCGGACCCGCCCGCCCTCGGCCGGGCCGGGCGGGTCCGACCGGACGTGTCCCTCGCCGCCCGATATGCTCGGCGGCGATGGACTCCGTCGGCGACTACGTCCTGCTCGACCGGGTGGGCGAGGGCGGCATGGCCCAGGTGTGGCGGGCCCGGGCGCCGGGCGGCGACGAGGTCGCGATCAAGGTGCTCGGGCGGGGCGGCGAGGCGTCCGAGGCGGACCTGGGCCGCTTCGAGCGCGAGATCCGGATCGCGGAGTCGCTCTCGCACCCCCACCTGATCTCGGTGCTCGACCACGGGGTCGACGAGGCGCGCGGGCCGTGGCTCGCGATGCCGCTGGTCCGCGGCATGACGCTGCGCGACCTGTTCGCGGGGCAGCGGCTGTCGCCCGAGGCGGCGCTGGTCCTGCTCGAGCCGCTCGCGGAGGCGCTCGGCGCGCTGCACGCCGAGGGGCTCGTGCACCGCGACGTGAAGCCCGAGAACCTGATGCTGAGCCCGCTGGGCGACGTGACCCTGGTGGACCTCGGGCTGGCGATCGGCGAGGGCGACACGCGCCACACCCGCGAGGGCGAGGTGGCGGGATCGATCCCCTACATGTCGCCCGAGCGCATCGAGGGGCGCGACGTCGACGCCACCGCCGACGTCTGGTCGTTCGCGGTGATGCTCTACGAGCTGGTCGCCGGCGAGCGGCCCTTCGCGCGGGAGCGGCCGGCGGAGGAGGTGGCCGCGATCCTCTCCGGCGCCTTCGAGCCGCTCTCGACGCGCGACCGGCGGACCCCGCCCGAGCTCGACTTCTTCGTCGGCGCCGCGCTGTCGCCCGATCCGTGGAGCCGGCCGCGCGACGCGGCCGCGGTGCTGCAGCGCATCTCGCCGCTCATCCCGGGCGCGCGCGAGAGCCGCAAGGCCGACCGGGTCTCGGTGCTGAGCGATCGCCGGGGCTTCGAGGCGCGGGTGGCCCAGCGCGCGGCGGCGAAGCTCTGCGACGAGGCCGAGGCGATGCTCGCGCGCGGCGACGGCTTCGGGGCGCTGCGGGTGCTCGACCGGGCGCTGGCCCACGCGCCCGACGACGCCCGGATCACCGCGCTCGTCGAGCGCGCCGGTGAGGGGCCGGTCGCGCCGCCGGTCGCGCCGCCGGTCGACTCGGAGCTGAGCGCCCCGCCGCCCCGTCCGCGCCGGGCCTGGATCGCGGCGGGCTTCGCGCTGCTGCTCGGCGGCGGCGCGGCGGGCTTCGCGCTGCTGAGCCAGTCGGCGGACGAGGCGCCGCTCGAGGCGGCGGTGGCGGCGGCGAGCCAGGCGTCCGAGGAGGAGGCGCCGGTCGACGCCGGCGCGGCGGAGGCGGCCGACGGGGGCGCGCCGCTCGCCTATCACCGCATCCCCGACGCGCTGCTCACCAACGACGGCCCCGCCGATCCCGACGCGCTGCGGCCGGCCGAAGGAGAGCCGCTGGTCGAGGCGAGCGGGCTCGGCGAGGACCCCGAGGCGGCGGTCGCGCGCACCACCCGCGCGCTCGAGGACACGCCGGACGACGTCTCGCTCCAGGTCGAGCGGGCGATGGCCCAGCTCGCGCTCGGTCGGTCCGAGGGGCTGCGCGCGGTCGAGCGGCTGACCCGGGCGCACCCGGACGCGCCCGACGCCTGGACCGCGCTCGGGCACGTGCGCCTCCGGCAGGGGCGGTTCGACGAAGCGCAGGCCGCGCTCGACCGGGCGATCGAGCTCGACCCCGAGCACGTCACCGCCCATCGCCACCGCGGCCTGCTGGCCCTGCGGCTCGGCCGGACGCGCGACGCCTACGCGGCGCTCGCGCGCACCCTGGAGCTCGACCCCGGGAACCTGCACGCGCTCACCGGCATGGCCGAGATCTACCAGCAGGTCGGGCGCACCCCCGACGCGGCGCCCTTCCTCGAGCGGCTGACCGAGCGCTCCCCGTTCAGCGCCGAGGCCTGGGCCGCGCTCGCGATCGCGCTCGCCCAGTCCCGCGATCCCGCCGAGCGGCGCGGGGGCGTCGCGGCGGTGGAGCGGGCGCTCGAGCTCGACCCGGACAACCCCCGGGCCCTCGAGCAGCGCTGCCTCCTCTTCGCGCAGCTCGAGCAGCCGGGCGCGATCGCCGCGTGCGATCAGGCGGTGGTCGCGCTCCCGACCCACACCGATCTCTTCACCGCCCGGGCCCTCGCGCATTCGCGGCAGGGCATGCACGCGCAGGCGCTGGCCGACGCCGATCGCGCGGTGGAGCTCGCGCCGACCGAGGCGCGGCACTACGCGAACCGCGCGATCGTGCGCGGTCGAGCCGGGCGAGAGGCGGAGGCGGTCGCCGACGTGCGCGCCGCCTGCCAGCTCGGTCACCAGCGCTCGTGCGCCCGCCTCGGCTCGCTCGGCCCGTAGCCTCGCGGGCCGATGCGCGGTACAGCGGATCGATGATGGGCCTGCGGCTGACGATCCGGGTGAAGGGGCTCGAGCCGCTCGAGCGTCGCCTCGATCGCGCCTTGCTCTCGATCGGCTCCGCGCCCGACGCGGACATCCGGCTCGCCCCGGTGGCCGCGCAGTGGGCGATCCTGCGGGTGCGCGACGACGGCCTGGAGATCCGGCGCATCGGGGTCGCGGGCGCGACGCGGCTCGCCGCCGGCGAGGCGATCACGCTCGACGAGGTCGAGCTCTCCCTGGTCTCGGGAGCGCTCGCGGAGGACGACGACGGTCTCCCGGTGCAGGCCCTCGCCGAGGCGCTCGCCGGCGCCGAGACGCCGGACGCCGCGCTCGACCGGCTCCTCGGCGGGCTGATCCACGCGACCGGGGCGGAGACCGGCGCGGTGCTGCTCGCCGAGCGCGGCGGCTACGAGGTCGCGGCTGCGCGGCACGCCGACGGCCGGGTGCTCGAGGAGGCGGAGCAGCTCCTGAGCGACACGCTGGTGACCGACGTGCTCGCCGGCTCGAGCTCGACCCTCTGCCTCCGCGACCTCGGCGCCCACGCCCGCTACCGCTCGGTGCCCTCGGTGGTCGCGCTCCGGCTGAGCAGCGTGCTCTGCGTCCCGATGCGGCTCGGCCCGCGGGTGCTCGGCGCGATCTACCTCGGCCACCACGACCCGAAGCGCGGCTTCGCCGACGCGCACGCCCGCGACCTGAAGGTGCTCGCCTCGATGGCGCTGCCCCTGCTCGCCCAGCTCCGCCGCGCCCGCCAGGTGCCCGACGCGCTCGAGGCGCTGGTGGGCGAGTCGGCGGCGATGGCCGAGGTGCGCGAGCTGGTCCGGCGGGTGGCGCCGAGCGATCTCAGCGTGCTCCTGCTCGGCGAGACCGGGACCGGCAAGGAGGTCACCGCGCGGGCCATTCACGGGGCGAGCCCCCGGGCCGACCGCGCGCTCGTCGCGCTCAACTGCGCGGCGGTGCCGGAGAGCCTGCTCGCGGTGGAGCTCTTCGGCTGCAAGAAGGGCGCGTTCACCGGCGCGCTGACCGACCGGGTGGGGCGCATCGAGGCCGCGCACGGCTCGACCCTGTTCCTCGACGAGGTGGGCGACATGCCCACGCCGATGCAGGTGGCGCTGCTGCGGGTGCTCGAGGAGCGCGTGATCACCCGGGTGGGCGAGAACGACGAGCGCCCGGTCGACTTCCGGCTCGTCGCCGCCACCAGCAAGGACCTCGACGCCGAGGTGGAGGCGGGGCGGTTCCGGAAGGATCTCCTCTACCGGCTGCGGGAGCTCGCCATCGTCCTGCCGCCGCTCCGCGACCGGGAGGGCGACGCCCTGCTCCTCGCCCGGCTCTTCCTCCGCCAGGCGGAGTCGCAGCTCGGGCTCCGGCCCCGCGCGCTGTCGGCGGCGGCCACCCGGGCGCTGTCGTCCCACCGCTTCGAGGGGAACGTGCGCGAGCTCCGGGCGGTGATGCGGCGCGCCTCCATCCTCTGCGACGGCGACGCGATCGAGCCCGCGCACCTGCAGCTCGAGGCCCCGCGCGCGGCGTCGCCCGAGATGGGGCCGCTCGACGCCCCGCTGGCCGAGGCGCGGGACGCGTTCGTCGCTCGCTACGTGCGCGCGGTGCTCAACCGCCACGGAGGCAACCGGGAGGCGGCGGCCGCGGCGCTCGACATCAGCGTCCGCAGCCTCTACCGGTATCTCAGCTGATCAGCTCGCGGCCCGCTGGGGCACGAGGCCGTGGTCGACCGCGTAGAGCACGAGGTCCACGGTGGTCTTCACGCTGAGCTTGTCCATGATGCGCGCCCGGTAGGTCTGCACCGTCTTGGCGCTGATCCCGAGCGACTTGGCGATCTGCGACGCCTTCTGGCCGCGCACGATCCGCTCGAGCACCTCGCGCTCCCGATCCGAGAGCGCCTGGTGGGGCGCCTCCTCCGGCTCGGTGGGTACGCCGCGCACGAGGAGCTCCACGAGCTCGGGCGGCATGTAGCGCTGGCCGCTCGCCACGGTGCGCAGCGCCTCCACGATCTCGTGCGGCCCCGCCGTCTTGGCGAGGAAGCCCTGAGCGCCGGCGCGGAGGCAGCCCACGCCGACCTCCTCGACCTCGCGCATCGTGAAGACGAGCACCGCCGCGCGGGGGTACCGCCTGACGAGCTCCCGTACGAGATCGTACCCGTGGACGTCGGGCATTCCGAGGTCCAGCAGGACGACGTCGGGCGAGGACACCGAGACCCCCGCCAGGGTCTCGACGCCGGTGCCCGCCTCACCGACGACCACGAGGTCGTCGAGCTCGTCGAGGATCTGCTTGATCCCCCGGCGGATGGCCGGGAAATCGTCCGCCACGAAGACAGTGGCATTGCTCCGTTCCGACATGTCGGGAGCTTACACGATTTTTGCGCGCGTCCAACGTCGCCCGACACGGTTTTTGAACGCAGTTCAGTCTTTTCGCGGGCGGTTCGAGGACGTCACGCACCCTTTTCGCGCCGTCTTCGGGCGCCCTCGCCCGAGCTGTGACCAATCGGGGTAAGCGACGAGTAAGGGCGCACGATCGCGTTCGACGTCGGCGGACTACCGACGTCGAATGTCGCCCTCATCGGAATGATTCAATCTCAGGGACAGCTACAGTGGCGTTGACTCGGAGCGGACTCCAGCTCGCCGCAGCTCCCGCTGGCCGGCAGCTCCCAGTAGGCGTCCTCGACCACCGCCCCGGGGGTGAGCCCGTGGGCCTCGACGCAGCCCCGGGAGAACTCGAGGGTCCGGGTGAGCGGCACGCAGCCGTCGGGGTAGGTCGCCTCGGGCGCCATGGTCAGGGTGACGTCGAGCAGATCGTCGCAGCCGTCGCCCCCGTCCCCGACCGCGTCCACCGTGACCGCGCCGGTGACCATCCAGACCTCACAGCCGAAGCGGTACTCGGTGGGGATGGTGTCGCACTCGTCGAAGCCGTCCTCGTCGACCGCGCGCACGGAGACCTCGCCGCGCAGCGCGAAGTCCACCCCGCGGACCTCGGCCTCGAGCACGAAGCGGTGACCGTCGGGCGCGTCCCAGCCGATCTGATCGTTCAGGTGCCGCATCTGCAGGCGGTCGCCGCTCCGCCGCATCGGGTCGGTCCAGTCGTAGGAGTGCGACGGGGCGTCTCCCGCCTCCCCCGGGTGGGCGGGGTCCTCGCGGTGCCGGAGGCGGACCTGCACGCAGCCGTCACCGCTGGTCACCGACGCCGGGATCTCCAGGGACGGCAGGATCATCGTGCCGCCCTGGAAGCCCCACTCGTAGGTCACGTCCTGGCCGTCCTCCCAGGGCACGACCTCCTCGTCGCGCAGCTCGCCGATCACGAGCCCCGGCTCCGCGTCCCCCTCGAAGTAGGTGAGACCCCGGCAGCGCTGCGCGTAGCAGGCGCCGTCGAGGCAGATCCGGTCGGGGCCGCTGTCGAGATCGGGCTCGGGCCCGCCGTCGGCCGTCTCGACGACGACGAGCGGCTGGCACCCGACCAGGCAGAGGACCAGGGAGACGAAGGAGGCGCGCATGGGCCGCGCTCCAGGCAAGTGAAGTGCCATCCCTCGGCGCGGACAGTTGGAGGGGCCGGTGGCACGGATCGGCGCGCCCACCGGATCGGGAGGCACGCCAGACCGTCACGCCGGCTTCAGGAGACCAGGCCCCAGACGACCCCGCCGAGCATCTGGAGCGCGACGAGCACCAGGAGCGCGCGGGTCGCGGTGGCGAAGCCGCGCTCGCTCATCCGGTCCAGCAGGTGCTTGCCGACCCAGGTGCCCACGAACACGCCGGCGACCATCAGCGCGAGCGGCATCGCCCACGGCCCGAAGTCGAAGGAGAGGGCGAGGCCGAAGAGCGGGATCTTCAGCGCGTGCCCGACCGTCTGCACCATCGCCTTGGTGGCGACGTGGGCCTCCTTCTTCACGTCGTAGAGGAGGAGCGCCTGCGAGACGAGCGGCCCGGTGGAGCCGACGACCACGCCGAGCAGGCCGGTCAGGAAGCCGAAGAGGTAGAACGCGCGCAGCGAGGTGGCGCTCTGGGGCTTCGGCACCTTCTTGGCGAAGAGGCTCGCGAGGATGGCCAGCGCGAGCAGCACCTCGAGGACCCGGGGATCGGTCGAGGCGAGCCACGCGACCACCACGATGCCGAGCGCCGAGCCCGGCAGGACGAGCGCCAGGAAGCGCCCCGCGATGTCCCAGCGGACGTGCCGCCAGAACGCCGCGATGCGGGTGAGCCCGGCCGCCGCCTGCACCGCGCCGTGCAGGGGCACGACGGCGGTGGCCGGCACGACCAGGAGCAGCCCGGAGAGGAGCAGCACGCCGCCCCCCACGCCCGTCATCGCCGACAACGCGGCGGCGGCGAGCGCGGCGAGGCCCAGCACGGCCGCGACGAAGGGCGTCATGTCAGTGGACCGGCGGCGGCGCCTCGGAGAGCTGCTGCTTGCGACCGGCCTTCTTCTTCAGCCGGGAGCGATCGAGGTAGGCCAGGTGGGCGGCGCCGACCTCGGCCCGGAGCTGCGCGGCCACCTCGACGAGGTGGTCGTAGAGCGCCTCCACGCAGTCGACGTGCGCCTTGGCGTCCAGCGGCATCGAGAGCGTGTGCGCGCGGCCGAGCTGCGAGCCGACCGCGAAGCAGACGTCGATCTGCTGCACCGTGGTGAGGCGCCGCTTGAGCTTCTCGTTCTGGGTGGGGATCTCGCGGACCCAGTACTCGACGCCCTCGTGGGTCGCCCAGCCCGGGTGCTGCTCCCAGCCCGGCGCGTGGAGCTCGCCGGCCGCGACCATGCGCTGGCCGTTGTGCGGGAAGGGGTTCACGAACCAGGCGTCGTCCGGCTCGTCGTAGACCTCCTTCACGTCGATCAGGCGCGGCTCGATGTCGTCCCGGTTGGGCTCGAGCAGCAGCAGGGTGTGCAGCTTGCCGAGCGAGCCGGGGACCTCCGCCGCGGCGGTGATCGTGTAGACGCTGGCCAGCTCGAGCTCGTCGCGGCTCTCGAGGTAGCTCTCGAGCAGCGCCTGGAGGCGCGGCTGGTGGGGGTCGATCGGGTGCTCGGCGAGGCGGCCGCCCCACTTCCGGCCCTTCTCGAGGTACCGGACGAGGTCCTGCTGCCAGC
Organism: Myxococcota bacterium; assembly: GCA_036149055.1. Taxonomy (GTDB): domain Bacteria; phylum Myxococcota_A; class Polyangia; order Polyangiales; family Sandaracinaceae; genus JAVJQK01. Next base: position 38,124 of record JAYZQJ010000194.1, read on the forward strand.
GCTTGGGCTCCTTCTTGCGCAGGTCGCGCATCTCCTCCCAGCCGAGGCCGGGGGCGCTGACGCCCATCAGGTAGCCGCGACGGAACGAGTCGAGCACCGCGGGGTGCAGGAGCCGGCCGTCGCTCTCGTCCGCCCGGCGGCAGGACACGGAGACCAGGAAGCGGGAGAGGTCGTAGCCGAACGGGCCGAAGCGCGCGCGGTCGAAGTCGACCATCGCCGCGCCGCGGGTGGTCTTGGCGTAGTTGGCCAGGTGCGGGTTGCCGTGAAGGAAGGCGCGGGGCATCGCGTCGACCTCCGCCAGCTCCACGAACCGGCGCTGCATGGCCGTGTGGGTGTGGCGGAAGAAGCGGTGGAGGCCGCGCTCCGGGTGACGGTACTCGTCGACTAGTTCAGGCGAATCGCTCTGGGGCTGGCGGTGAAACGGGTTCATCGTGAGGTCCCTTCCGCACGTATGTGACGCAAAGGTGAGCGTGAGTCACGCAAACGTCACAATTGCTACTTCTGCGACACGAAATCAAGTGGGCGGCTCTCTACGCCCCTCACTTTTCTGGGCAAGAGCTCCGTGACGCGTTTGTGACGGGCGCGTGGATCAGCGCATCAGGATCGCCCAGAGGGCGCCGGCGAGCGTCAGCAGGCCCACCGCGAGCACGAAGAGCAGCCCCGTCGGTATCCCCGAACGTGGACGTGGCTCGCGGGTGTGCAGCGTCGGGCGGTCGCGCTCGACGTAGGCGGGGCCGTCGATCTCCGTGGGGGCGTCGGTCCCCGGGATCGGCCCCGTGAAGCTGCCCGAGCTGGTGCTGAGCCCGGCGCTCTCGGTGATCGCCTTCCGCTCCTCGTGGCTGATCACCGCCGAGCTCGGCCCGGTGCGCTGCCGCGGCTCGGTGCGCTCGGCGTCGTGGAGCCGGACGCAGTCGGGCGGCAGGGCCCGGAGCGCCTCGAGCATCGCCCGGGCGGTCGGGAAGCGCTTGGCCGCGTCCTTGGCGAGCGACCTGGCGAGCAGCGCCTCGAGCGCGGGGTCGACCTCGAGCCCCGGCCGGACCTCGGTCAGCGGCGGGATCGGCTCGAGCAGGTGGGCCCGGAGCAGCTCCGAGCGGCGCTCGTAGAGGAAGGGGCGCCGGTCCGCGAGCAGCTCGTAGAGCATCACCCCGAGCGCGTAGACGTCGGCCCGCACGTCGATGAACACGCCGGTGATCTGCTCGGGGGCCATGTAGGCCGGGGTGCCCACGATGCGGCCCTTGCGGGTGAGGGTGCCCTCCTCGTTGGTCTCCTCGACCGAGAGCATCTTGGCGAGCCCGAAGTCGAGCAGCTTCACCGCCCCGTCGTCGACGAGGAAGACGTTCGCGGGCTTGAGGTCGCGGTGCACCACCTCGTGCTCGTGGGCCTCCGCCAGCGCCTGGAGGATCGGCTCGTAGAGGGTCAGGGCCCGCATCGGGTCGATCGGCCCCTCCTCGAGCTCGTCCTCGAGGGTGCGGCCCTCGAGCAGCTCCATCGCGATGAAGGTCCGGCCCTCCTCGATCCCGAAGTCGGTGATCTCGACGATGTTCGGGTGCGAGAGCTTGTGCAGCACCCGCGCCTCGCGCCGGAAGCGCTTCTCGAGGCCGGTGATCGAGCCGAGGTCGTTGTGCAGGACCTTGAGCGCGACGGGCTGGCCGCCCGAGACCGCCCGATAGACGATCCCGGTCGCGCCGGTCCCGATCGTCTCGTCGATGCGGTAGGCGCCGAGCGTACGCCCGACCAGATCCTCCCCCGCCGGCATGGGGGGACGATAAGGCGAGCCTCACTCGATGGCGAGAACCTTGCCGAGGCGCGCGAGCAGGGGGAGGCCGGCCGGGAGGCCGTAGATGCGCAGGGCGCCGCTCCGGAGCGCGGTCGCCATCGCCCGGTTCACCTCGCCGCGCGGGTCCGGCAGGCCGAAGCGTCCGGTCTCCATGCGGGACATGTCGGCCACCACCTCGGCGGTGCCGCGGACCGTGACGTCCGGGATGCCGACGATGCCGTCGTGCACCACCGCGCGGCCGCCGCGGAACTCCATCGTCAGCGCGACGTCGGCGTCCTCGGCCACGATCGCCACCCGGCCGACCAGCCGCTCGAAGGCGGTGACCCGGTCGGGGTGGTCGTCGAGGTTCTGGCTCATCATCGTGGCCATCATGATGGCCAGGCCGTTGTCGTCGGCCCCGGGCGCGAGCTCGATCGCCGCCATCGCTCAGGCCGGGAAGTCGGTGTCGACCAGGGTCGCCGACGAGACGAGCTGCTTGCTGGCCACCACGAACTTCAGGAGCGTGGGGAGGTGGCCCTTCTTCAGCTTGAGCTTGTTCTGCATCATCGCCTTGGTCGGGTCGACGTCGCCGCTGAGCACCTCTTTCCAGCGCTCGTACTCGGCGCGGACCACGAAGTCGGCGGTCTCGGCGCCCTGGGCGTCGGTCATCTCCGCGTCGCGGCACTTGCCGCCGTGGAGATCGAGGACCATCGCAGTGTCACGCTCGATGCCGATCTCGGGCCGCGCCTCGACGACGTAGGCGACCTTGCCGTGCGTCCAGCCGGCGCCCGCCTTGGCGTAGCCGTCGTTGGCGTTGATCGCGTCTTTGAAGGCGGCCGTCCACTCGGCCGAGGGAAACTTGATGCCCAAGGGTCTGCCTCCGGAAATGCTCGAATCGGGCGCGGAAAGTAGGCTGGCCGAAGGCCGGGCGCAATGCCCCGGCCGCAATGCGCCGCCCGTTTGCTTCGACGTCCCGGCCGCCAAACGCTAATGTCGGAACGTTTTTCGAGGCCGGGCGTTCGCGCCCCCCGCGGGAACCGAACGGTCACCCCGCGCGTCTCACGGCTCGAGCAGGAAGTCCCATCCGATTCTTCACCGCCATCGCCCAGCTCTTCCTCGCCCAGGTGAAGGGGATCGGCTGGCCTACGCTCGTCTCGCTGGGGCTCCACGGCGCCCTGGTGATCGGCGTGCTGCGGGCGCCCGCCAGCTGGGTGGAGCCCGAGGCGGAGCCGCCGCCGGTGGAGATCACGATCGTGACCCCCGAGCCGGAGCTCGCCCCGGAGCCCTGGCCGGAGGAGGAGGCGCCGATGCCCGAGGCGCTCCCGGAGCCGCTGCCCGAGGAGGCGCCGCCCCCGGAGGCGCCGGCCGCCTCGGCGATGCAGCTCCCCGGCCCGTCGATCGAGCCCTCCGAGGAGCGCCAGGAGGCGGGCGGCGATCCGCTGCCGAGCGTGGTGGAGCTGCCGAGCGCAGCGCCCGAGCGCCAGACGCCCGAGTCGCAGGAGAGCGAGGAGGAGCGGCAGCGTCGGCTGGCCGCCCTGATCGATCCCCGCAACGCGGCGCGCGGCGGCTTCACGCCCACCGGCCCCGGCCCCTCGCAGCGCAGCGGCCCGGCCGGGCTGGGCACGGGCCCCCGCGGCCCGAGCGAGCAGGAGATCGAGCGTCGCCTCGCGCAGGGCCTGCGGGCCGAGGCGATGACCAAGAGCTACACGACCCGGGAGCGCGTGGAGCCGCGCCGCCGCTCGGACGGCTCCTACGCCTGGCAGGGGCACCGCTTCACCGCGATCATCCAGCCCGACGGCGAGGTCCAGTTCCAGGACCGCGGCGCCGCGGAGTACGACCTGGGCAGCGGCTCGGGGAGCTTCGACGCGATGGACGCGATCATGGGCGCGGCGGGACAGGACCCCTACGCCTACGAGCGCGAGCGCTTCATGCGGGAGACCGAGGAGCTGCGGCACCGCCTCGAGGCCGAGTACCGCCGGCGTCAGATGGCCCAGGGGGTGCGCGGCTTACGAGGCCGGCTGGGCCGGATCTGGGCGACGGCCGAGCGCAGCCACGCCCAGCGGCGCCGACGCCTGTTCCAGATCTGGGACGAGATCGCGGAGGACGGCAGCGCCGACGGGGCGCGCCGCGCGGTGATCACCTTCATCCGCGAGAACCTCCCGGCGGGCAGCGAGCACGCCTACACCGACCGCGAGCTCGAGCGGTTCAACGCCCAGCGCGAGAGCCGCGAGCGCTTCGACCCCTACTGAGGGTGCACTCGGAGATTGGCTCCCGGGCCGGAATCTGTATGATGGCGGCGTGGGGACAACCGAGGGCGAGCAGCGCACCGTCCTCGTCGTAGAGGACGAGGACGGAGTACGTCGCGTGGTCGTGCGCGTAGTGCAGGCGGCGGGCTATCGCGTGATCAGCGCGTGTGAGCCGGACGAGGCGTTGAAGCTCCTCGACGGCTCCATCCCCGACGCGGTGGTCACCGACGTGAGCATGCCGCACGGCGGGGGCACCCGGCTGGTGGAGGAGCTCCGGCAGGGCCGGCCCGAGCTGCCGGTGGTGTTCATGACCGGGTACGCGCCGGACGATCAGGGGCTCGATGGGGTGGTGCTCCTGAAGCCGTTCCGGCCGAACCAGCTGCTCGAGGCGCTCCAGAAGGCGTTCGGCGCGCCCGCCTAGGCGGAGCCGCGAGAAGGCGCGGGCACGGCTGGATGAGAGCCGCGGGCACGGCTGGATGAGAGCCGCGGGCAGGGGCACGGGCAGGGGCACGGGCACGGGACGGCCTGCTAATGTTCGTGCATGGACACCCGGCCGATTGATGTCTCGGTGGTGATGCTCGGGATCGACGCGTCTGCGCGGCGGGAGGTGCAGGACGCGATGGAGGCGATCGCGGCGAGCGGGGACACCGCCACGCCGGCCGGGCTGGTGCAGATGCTGCGGGAGGCGATCGCGCTGCTGCGCAGCCGGGAGGACGCCTGGACGCACGCGGCGGCGGAGAACCACCCGCCGATGGAGGCCGAGGAGGCGGAGGCGAAGTTCGGGCTGGCCGCGCACCGGGCCCGCTCCCGGTTCGATCACGAGCTGATCCGGGCCCACGCGGGCGGGGTGGCGAGGACCGAGGCGCCGCCGCTGCCGCCGCAGCCCGACGTGCCGGGCGTGGTGGTCGTGACCCTGGTGCTCGCCGCGCGGCGGGAGCTGCGGGACGTGGCCGACGTGCGGGATCGCGCCGCGCTCGGCCTCGCGCTCGACGGGCTCGCGGCGGTCGACCCGGGAGACTTCGTCGCGATGGAGGTGATCTGGTCGCCCGCCGACCCCGACGAGCGGGTCCCGGTGGAGGAGCTGGAGCGCAACCACCCCGAGCTGGTCCGCCTGGCCGGGGGGCGGGCGTGATGCTGCGCTCGACGCTGCTGCAGGAGGCCGGCTTCCGGCACGCGTTCTCGACCCGCGAGGGCGGGGTGAGCGAGGGCCCGTTCGCCAGCCTCAACCTCGCGCGCACGGTGGGCGACGACCCCGAGGCGGTGGCCGAGAACACCCGCCGCTTCGTCGCCGCGCTGGAGTGCGATCGCCTCTACGAGGTCAGCCAGGTGCACGGGCGCCAGGTGGAGCGCGTGCGGGGCGAGGACGTGCTCGAGGTGCGGCGCCGCGAGGCCGACGCGCTGGTGACCGACGCGCCCGGCGCCGCGGTGGCGGTGCGGACCGCCGACTGCGTGCCGATCCTGCTCGCCGATCCGGAGACCGGCGCGGTGGCGGCGGTGCACGCGGGCTGGCGCGGGGTCGCGGAGCGCATCCTGCTGCAGGCGCTCGACGCGCTCGGCGCCGCCGATCCGATCGCCGCGATCGGCCCCCACATCCGGCTCGACGCCTTCGAGGTCGGGCCCGAGGTCGCCGAGGCCCTGAGCGCGGCGGTGCCGAACGCGCAGATCGTCGAGGCCCGCGAGCCCCGGCCGCACGTGGACCTGAGCGCCGCGGTGCGGGCCCAGCTCGCCGAGGCCGGCGTCACCCGGGTCGACGACGTCGGCGGCTGCACCCACGCCGAGCCGGCGCGCTTCTTCAGCCACCGCCGCGACGCGGGGCGGACGGGGCGTCAGCTCTCGGCGATCGTCGCCCGCGGGCGGACCAGCGGCTCCATCTGACCGCGGAAGCGCGGCGACCACGAGCAGGGCGTGTTCGCCTCCGGATCGAGCCGCACCAGCCGGGTCTCGCCGCGGGCGTAGACGGTGTCGCCGTGCATCGAGCGGACCGACGCCTCGAGCACCAGGCTCGAGTTGCCGAGGTGCACCGGGCTGATCTCCACGAGCACCTCGCCCTCGCCGCGCACCGGCACGAGGTACTTGATCTGGTGGGCCGCGACCACGTGGTACTTGTCCGGGTTCGCGTCGAGATCGTCCTCCCACCGGAAGCCCAGCGCGTTGAAGAGCTCACCGCGCGCGCGCTCCATGAAGAGGAGGAAGCGCACGTTGTGCAGGATGTTCAGCGCGTCGAGATCGTCGAAGTAGACGCGCTGCGTCGTGCGGAAGGGGCTCGAGACGGGCATGGCGGGGATATAGCGCGTCGTGCTACCGATACCCGCTGCCGTGGCTTGGTTCGGAAAGACGAAGGCGACGACCGACGCGTCGGAGAAGAAGACCCTCGGCAAGGGGGTCTTCCGGAAGTGCGTAGCCTGCGGGGTGACGCTCAAGGCGGAGGACTTCACCGCCAACAACGAGGTCTGCCCGGAGTGCGGTCATCACTACCGCCTCAGCGGCGAGGCCTGGGTGGAGCTGCTGCTCGACCCCGGCTCGTTCGAGGAGCGCGACACCGGCCTGTTCTCGGGCGACCCGCTGGAGTTCTTCGACTCCAAGCCGTACCCGCAGCGCCTCGACGCGAGCCGCAAGAAGACGGGGCTCGAGGACGCGATGATGGTCGGCGAGGGCACGATGGGCGGCCGGCCGCTCCAGTTCGGCGCCTTCCTGTTCCGCTTCATGGGCGGCTCGATGGGCTCGGTGGTCGGCGAGAAGATCACGCGCATGTTCGAGCGCGGCGTCGAGCGGAAGCAGCCCGTGGTGCTGCTCAGCGCGTCGGGCGGCGCGCGCATGCAGGAGGGCGTGCTCTCCCTGATGCAGATGGCCAAGACGGTCGGCGCGCTCCGCAAGCTGCGCGAGGAGGCCAACCAGCCCTTCATCAGCGTGCTGCTCAACCCGACCACCGGCGGCGTCGCGGCCAGCTTCGCGCTCCTCGGCGACGTGAACATCGCCGAGCCCCGCGCCCTGATCGGCTTCGCCGGGCCGCGCGTGATCGAGAACACGATCCGCCAGAAGCTCCCCGAGGGCTTCCAGCGCTCCGAGTTCCTGCTCGAGCACGGGATGATCGACCTCATCGCCGAGCGCCACCAGATGCGCGCGACCGTGGCGCGCGTCCTCAGCCACTTCCTCGATTGACGCCCTACGAGCGCACGCTCCGCGAGCTCTACGCGCTCTCCGCGCGCGGCATCGAGCCCGGCCTCGGTCGGGTGCGCGAGGCGCTGGCGCGGCTCGGAGATCCGCAGCGCGCCTTCAGGTCGGTGCACGTCGCCGGGACCAACGGCAAGGGCAGCGTCACCGCGATGGTCGCCGCGTCGATCGAGGGCGCGGGCCGCTTCACCTCGCCGCACCTGCACCGGCTGACCGAGCGGGTGACGATCGGCGGCGCGCCCATCCCGCAGGACGCGCTCGTCGACGCCTGGGCCGACGTGAAGGCGGCGCTCGAGGGCGGCCCGCGGCTCACCTTCTTCGAGACGATGACCGCGATCGCCTTCGAGCTGTTCCGGCGGCGCGGCGTCTCGATCGCGGTGATCGAGGTCGGCCTCGGCGGGCGCCTCGACGCGACCAACGTGATCGATCCGAGCGGCTGCGCGATCACGCGCGTCGGCGTCGATCACACGAGCTGGCTCGGGCCCGAGCTCGGCGGGATCGCCGCCGAGAAGGCGGGCATCCTGAAGCCCGGGCGCTGGGCGGTGGTCGGCCCGCAGGAGCCCGACGCGTGGGCCGCGATCGAGGCGCGCGCGGCGGAGATCGGCGCGCCGATCGAGCGCGTCGAGCGCGAGCCGGGAGACGCCCCGGCCCACGTGCGCGAGAACCGCGCGATCGCCCGCCGCGTGATCGAGCGCCTGCGCGCCGACGGACTGGACGCCGATCCGGCCGCGGTCGAGACGACCCGCTGGCCCGGCCGCCTCGAGACGATCGACGACGTGCTGCTCGACGCGGCCCACAACGTCGACGGCTGCCGCGCGCTCGCCCGGGTGCTCGCGGCGGAGGGCGCGCCGCGCACCCTGATCTTCGGCGCGATGAAGGACAAGGACTGGGGGCCGATGCTCGACGCGCTCGCGCCCCACGTCGCCTCGATCGTCTACACCCGGGTGGCGCTCTCGCGCGCAGAGGAGCCGGCGCGCCTCGCCGAGCGCCACCCCGGCCGCGTCGCCCCGACGCCCGAGCGCGCCCTCGCGATGGCGCGCGAGGAGGGCCGCCCGGTCGTGGTCGCGGGGAGCCTCTTCATCATGGCCGAGCTGCGCGCGCTGCTCCTCGGCCTCGAGACCGATCCCCCCATCGCGCTCTGACTTTCTGGGCAGGGGCGGGTCCGCCCGGGTCCGCCCCCGCCCCCCCGCTGCGCCGGCACAACGGTCACCACTCCGGCTGCTCCGCAGCCTACGCGGTGACCGCTGCACCGGCTCCGCGGGGCCTCCCCTACCCACTCCGGGACCTCGCTCCGCTCGGCCCCGATCCCAGCGCGGGGCGCTGGGTCCCCTGCGGCTCGCGCTCGCGCGTCGCGCGAGCTGGCCGCCCGCTGCCGCGGGATCGAACCTGGCGGGGGGGGCGTGCGGTGGCCACGCTGTGCGCGTCCCTGCGGTCGTCCCGGGCGCTCGAATGCGGCGCCGCGAGGCGGTCGCCAGGCACCGTTGCCACCTCTCGAGCCGGTCCGCTTCAGACAGACTGAGGCCGATGCACTCCGAACGCGGGCGTTCGGGCGCGCGGTGACCAAGACTCCCGATGCGCCGCCGTTTGGCGCCCTTCGGGTACCCCTTGGACCCCTCCACCGATCCGATGCACGCGCTCGCCCCCTACCTCGTGGGGCTGACGCTCACCAACCTCGCGCTCACGATCGTGTTCGCGGCCCTGCTGTGGTCCGACCGGCGGCGCTACCTGGTGGCGTGGGTCGTCGCGTGGTGCTCCTACACGGTCGGGAATCTGCTGGCCGTCTCTTCGTTCGTCGACGCCGGCCTCGGCGCGCCCGCCCTGATCGGGGTGCTCACGATGCTCTCGGCGAACGCGACGCTGATCGGCGCGAGCTTCTACCGGAAGGACGCGTGGCCGTGGCGCTGGCTCGCGGCGGAGGCGGCCGCGGTGGCCTGGAGCGTGGTCGCGGGCGCGGCGCTCGAGCTGCCGCTGGTGGCGATCACGCTGCCGCTCTTCGGCGTGCTCGGCGCGTGGCTGCTGGTCACCGGGGCGCGGATCGTCCGGCTGCGCGGCGTGGGCGCGAAGGTCGCGGGCGCGGCGCTCCTCCTCTGGGGGCTCCACGCGCTGGACTTCCCGTTCGTCGCCCACCTCGAGTGGGTGCGGCCGTGGGGCACGATGGTGGCCGAGGTGCTGATCACCGTGATCGGGACCGGCTTCATCCTGCTCCACGCCGACGGCCTCCGGCTCGAGAGCGAGCGGAGCGAGGCGCGCTTCCGGCGCTTCTTCGAGCACGCGATCGAGGGCATCTTCGCCTCGACCCTCGACGGCCGCTTCGTCTACGCCAACGCCGCGCTGGTGCGCATGCTCGGCTACGCCGACGCCGACGCGCTGCTCGCGCTCGACCTCCGCGAGGACCTCTACGCCGATCCGGCGGAGCGCGACCGCATCGTGCGCGGCCACCAGGGCTGCGCCGTGCTGCGCGCGCAGACCCGCTTCAAGACCGCGTCCGGCGGCGAGATCCCGGTGGAGCTGGTGGCCCGGCGCGTGGGCGCCGAGGAGGGCGTGGCGCACGCGTTCGAGGGCTTCGTCCGGGACCTCTCGGCGGAGCGAGCCCTCCGCGCCCAGGCCGCCCGGGGCGAGCGGATGGAGGCGCTCGGCCGGCTCGCCGGCGGCATCGCGCACGACTTCAACAACCTCCTCACCGTCGTCGTCTCCGGCGTGCACCTCCACCGGGGCGCCTGCGGGGTCGACGGCCCCGACGAGGATCTCGACGCGATCGAGCTCGCCGCCGAGCGGGGCATGGAGCTGACCCAGCAGCTCCTCGCGTTCGCGCGGCGGCGCGAGGAGCGCCCACAGGTGCTCGATCTCCGCGAGGTCGTCAGGGAGCAAGCCCGCATGCTCTCGCGCACCCTCGGCGAGGGCGTGCGGGTGGAGGTCGCGCCCACCGCGGAGAGCGCGTGCGTGCGCGGCGACCGCGGGCTCATGGCGCAGGTCCTGATGAACCTCGCCTTCAACGCCCGCGACGCGATGCCGTCGGGCGGGGCGGTGCGGCTCGACACCCGCGTGGACGGCGATCGCGTGGTGATGACGGTCGCCGACGAGGGCTGCGGCATGGACGCCGAGACGATGTCTCACATCTTCGAGCCCTTCTTCACCACCCGGGGCGACGTGGGCGGGACGGGGCTCGGGCTCTCGTCGGTCTACGGCCTGGTGGGCCAGATGGGCGGGGCCATCGAGGTCGAGTCCGCCCCGGGCGAGGGCACGGTGTTCACGCTCGTCTTCCCGATCGCGCCGGCCGCGGCCGCGAGCGCGAAGGAAGAGCACCGCGTCTCGGCGAGCCCGGCGCCGTTCTCGGGGCGGCTGCTGCTGGTGGACGACGACCCCCACGTCCGCGGCACGACCCGCGCCCTGCTCGAGCGCCGCGGCTTCGACCTGGAGACGGCGGCCGACGGGGCGAGCGCGCTCGAGAAGGTGCTCCAGCCCGGCGCGGACTTCGACGTGGTGGTGACCGACGTGGTGATGCCCGGCATGGACGGGGTCGAGCTGCTCACCCGGCTGCGGGAGCTCCGGCCCACGCAGCCCGTCGTGATCGTGTCGGGCTACGCCGAGCCGCTCACCGAGCCCGCGCGCCTCGCCGCGCTCGACGCGCAGCTCGTGCCCAAGCCCTACACGCCGGACCGCCTCCTCGAGGCGATCGAGCGCGCCCGCGCTCTAGCCGAGGTCTCCTGACGCGCGAGAGCCCTCACCCCGGTGGGGGCGAGGGCTCCGCGACGAGAACGGTTGGGTCAGCGCGCCGGGATGCGACGGTAGCGCGCCATGATCACCTGGAAGGCGCCGTAGGCGGCGAGGCCGGTGGCGACCACCAGGAGCAGGATCGAGCCGAAGCTCTCGGAGCCGATCTCGCGCAGCGCGCCGCCGACGCCCTTGAACTGGCCGGGGTTCGAGCTGAAGCCCGCCTTCACGAGGTACACGCCCATGATGGCGAACACGACGCCACGCGCGGCGAGCGCGAAGCGGCCGAGCTTGGGCACCCAGCGCCGGAGCGTGCCGTTCATCTCACCGGTCTTCAGCTCGTCCTGGAACTTCAGGGTCGCGCCCTTGTAGAGCTGGTAGAGGGCGAAGCCGATGACGAACAGGCCGATGGCGACCACGAGCACGGGCCCGATGGTGTCGACGGTCATCAGCTCGGCGAGGTAGGTCTGCTTCGACGCGCCGCCGCCGCCGCTGCCGAGCGCCATCTGGAACGCGGCGATGCCGAGCATGGCGTGCACCGCCGAGCTGGCGCCGTAGCCGACGCGCTTCAGCGTGCCGCCGGTGTCCGACTGAGCGTTCTCCGGATCGAAGATCGCCTGCACGGCGCGCCAGAGCGCGTAGGCGAACAGGCCGGCGCCGATCAGCACGAGCAGGAACTGCCCGAAGGGCTGCTGGCCGATGGTCTGGACGGCGTTCTCTCCGCCGCCGACGCTGCCGGAGCTCTCGACGACCTGCGCGATCGCGAGGCCGCCGATGAGGGCGTAGATGATGCCCTTGGCGACGTAACCCGCGCGGGCGGCGGGCTCGAGCCAAGGGTGGGTGCGTAGGGCCTTCGTGGTCCTCATGAGTTTCTCTTCTCCTGGGTGTGGGTTGTCTGGCGCGCTCGTTCAGAGGGGGCGATCAGTAGCGGCGCTCGGCCTCGGCGCGGTCACCGGCCTCGTCGGCGCGCTCCATCGCCTCCGCCTCGGCCTCCATCTCGGCCCGGGCGCCCGCGACCTCACGCTCGACGTCGTTCTCGGCGCGCTCCATGGCGCGGTCCGCCTCGAGGGTCTCCTGGTCCCACTCGCGCTCGGCCTCGTTCCACTCGTCGCTCATCTCGGCCTCGGCGCGCTCGCCGGCCCGATCGATGTCACGCGCGGCGGACTCGGTGGCCTCACCGAGGCTGCGGCCGCTCTGCTCGAGGTGGCTCTCGGTCTGCTCGCTGCAGCCGGCGCCGATGCCGAGCGCGGTGATGATGCCGAGGGCGGTGATCCACTTGTTGGTCATGTCTTCTTTCCTCCGTTGAGCCGCGCACGTCGGGTGCGCGCGTCGCTCTGTGTTCACCGCTCACCGTGCATCGCCCGTGCCGACCGCTCCCGCGCCGCCGTGTGGGGCGCGCCTCGTCAACTCGCGCCGCGCGCCTCCGCCCCGTGTGGCATCCCGCTTCGATCGGGTGAGAGCAAGCTGCTGTAATTTCACGGGAATCGCGGAACGCAGGCGCTCGAACGAAAAAAGCCGCCCCCGGGGAGGAGGCGGCGGAGCGCGCGGTTTGCCCGCGCGCTGCGGACGGATGCGGAGCTGGGCTCAGGCGGCGACGCGGCCGCGGGCGGGGTAGTCCTTCTTCTGCACGAACTCGATCGCGTCGGCCATGTCCTCGAGGTCGGGCCGACCGAAGGGCATCGAGTTGATCGCCGCGTAGTGCAGCGTGCCGTCGGGGCGGACGAGGAAGAGGCCGGGCTCGCTGAAGCGGCGGGGCTCTTCGTCCTTGATCGAGTCCGACAGATAGAGGCCCCACTCGAGGGCGGTCGCTTCGCTCATGCCGTAGGCGACGGGGAACGCGTCGATGCCCCACTCCTTGGCGGCGTCCTTCGCGCGCTGCGCGTCGTCCATGCTGACGGCGACGATGTCGACGCCGAGCGAGGCGTAGCGATCGGCGAGGTCCTGCGCCTTCTTCAGGTACTTCTTGCAGACCGGGCAGTGCTTGCCTCGGTACATGATGATCATGGTGAAGCTCTCGGGCGTCGCTGCGTCGAGCTTCCAGGTCGTGCCTTCGGTGAGCTCGAGCTCGAGCTTCGGGGCGGGGCTGTCTGGCATGGGCTTGGTGTTCATGGTCGAAAGAACGGGTGCAGACGCCGTGCCGGGCGGTCGGGCCGCGCGGAGCCGCCCACCGGCGTGGCGCGGCGTCTCACCGGGGCGAGGCGTCCCCCACCGCCATTCCGGCCAGGGGCGCGAGATTTGACCCGGCCGGGCCGCTGGGATCATGGTGCGTCGATGCGACGCGCCGCCGTTCGACGCGCCCCGATCGCGCTCGCGGGCCTCCTCCTGGTGGCCGCGGCGCTCCCGCTCCGCGCGCAGCAGCGGCCGCGTCAGGTGGTGATCGGCGCGAGCGGCGACGTGCTCTTCCACACCCGCGTGGTGGAGGCGGCCGCCGCGCACGGCTTCGATCACCTCTTCGCCGGGCTGCGCGAGACGATCTCCCCGCGCGAGATCGCCTTCGCCAACCTCGAGACCCCGCTCAGCGTCGACCGGGAGCCGATGCGCGGCGACCCTCCGCGGCTCGGCGCGCCTCCGGAGGCGGCGGGGGCGCTCGCCCGCGCGGGCATCGACGTGCTCAGCGTCGCCAACAACCACGCCTGGGATCAGCGCGACACCGGCATGGTCGGGACCCTGGAGGCGCTGCGGCGGGAGGGGATCTCGCCGGTCGGCGCCGCGCCGGAGGAGGAGGACGCGGCCGGGCCGGTCGTGATCGAGCGCGACGGAGTGCGGGTGGCGTTCGTGGCCTTCACCGTGATCCTCCAGGGGCACCCCGGCACCCGGCGGCCGGCGGTGCGCATCGCCACCTGGGACGAGCGGCGGGCTCGCCGCGTGCTGGCCCGGGCCCGGGCCGAGGCGGACGTGGTCGTCGCCTCGATGCACTGGGGGCTCGCCTATCGCCACGAGGACCGCTCGGAGCAGCGCAGCCGGGCCGCGTTCCTGGTCGAGCACGGGGCCGACGTCGTGCTCGGACACGGGCCGCATGTCCTGCAGCGCGCCGAGCGGCTCGCGTCACCCCGCGGCGAGGCGTTCGTCGCCTACAGCCTCGGCAACCTGGTCTCGAACCAGGGCTATCACTTCCGACAGGGCCGCCGCGATCGCTCGGTGCAGCTGCCGCTCCGTGAGCCCGCGACCCGCGACGGCGTGTGGCTCCGGGTGGCGCTCGACGTAGCCGAGGACGGCGCCGTCACCGTGTCCGCCGCCGAGGCGGTGCCGCTCTGGACCGCGAACAACTGGTGGGACGAGGAGCGCCGCCGCGCGGATCAGCCCGACATCCAGGTGGTGCCGCTCGCGCGCGCCGGAGACGCGGAGCTGATGGACGCGCGCCGCCGGGCGATCGGGCGGGTCCTCGGCGAGGCCGTGCATCTCCTCCCTTGACGGCGGGCGCGCGCAAACGAACCCTCCGCGGGATGTCCGACGACCACGTCTTCCTCAAGGCCTGCCGCCGCGAGCCGGTCCCCCACACGCCCATCTGGCTCATGCGTCAGGCGGGGCGCTACCAGCCGAGCTACATGGAGATCCGCTCCAAGGTGAGCTTCGTGGAGCTCTGCAAGACGCCCGAGCTCGCCTGTCAGGTGACGGTCGACGCGGTCGAGCAGCTCGGGGTGGACGCGGCGATCCTCTTCGCCGACATCCTGCTCATCCTCGAGCCGCTCGGCGTGGGCTTCCACTTCGCCAAGGGCGAGGGCCCCAAGATCGAGCAGCCGCTCCGGAGCGCCGCCGACATCGATCGCGTGGCCGAGGAGATCGACGCCGCGGCCGAGCTCTCCTACGTGATGGAGTCGGTCAAGGCCATCCGGAAGGAGCTCGACGGCAAGACCCCGCTGATCGGCTTCGCGGGCGCGCCCTTCACCCTCGCGAGCTACGCGATCGAGGGCGGCGGCTCGCGCGACTACCACCACACCAAGAAGATCATGTACGGCGACGAGGGCGCGTGGAACGCGCTCATGGGTCGCTTCAGCCGCGCCATCGCCGACTACCTGAACGCCCAGATCGACGCGGGCGCGCAGGCGGTGCAGCTCTTCGACTCCTGGGTCGGCTGCCTCAGCGAGGCGGACTACCGCCGCTACGTGATGCCCCACGTGAAGGGCATCTTCGAGGCGCTCGGCGATCGCGTCCCCTGCATCCACTTCGGTCAGGGCAACCCGGCGCTCTACCCGGCGCTGCGCGAGGCGGGCGGTCACGTGATGAGCGTGGACTGGCGCCTGCCGCTCTCGGAGGCGTGGGACCGCGTCGGCCGCGACGTCGGCATCCAGGGCAACCTCGATCCGGTCAGCGTGCTCGCGCCCCGCGAGGCGATGTTCGAGCGCGCGCAGGCGGTGCTCGACGAGGCCGAGGGCCAGGACGGTCACATCTTCAACCTCGGCCACGGCATCCTCCGCTGGTCCGAGGTCGATCAGGTGCGGGCGCTCGTCGACTACGTGCACGAGAAGAGCGCGCGGTGACCCGCACCGTCGTCGTCGGAGGGGGGCTCTCCGGGCTCGCGGCCGCGCACCGGCTGATCGAGAACGACCCCGCCGCCGACGTCGTGCTGCTCGAGGCCAGCGATCGGGTCGGGGGCATCCTCGGCACGGTCGAGCACGACGGCTTCGTGGTCGAGACCGGCCCCGACTCGATCCTCAGCGAGAAGCGCGCGGCGATCGAGCTCGCGACGCGGCTCGGGATCGCCGACCGGCTGATCGAGACCCAGCCCTCGCCGCGCGGCGCCTACGTGGTGCACCGCGGCGCGCTGGTGAAGGTGCCCGAGGGCTTCTCGTTGATGGCGCCGACCCGCTGGTCCACGTGGGCCACCACCCCGATCATGAGCTGGGGCGGCAAGCTGCGCGCGGCCCTCGAGCCGCTGGTCCCGAAGGGCCGCGGCGAGGAGAGCATGGCGCGCTTCGTCCGCCGCCGCTTCGGCCGGGAGGTGCTCGACCGGCTCGCCCAGCCCCTGGTCGGTGGCATCTACGGCGGCGACCCGGATCGGCTCAGCCTCGCGGCGACCATGCCCCGCTTCGTCGACCTCGAGCGCGAGCACGGATCGGTGATCCGCGGCATGCGGCGCGGCCAGCGCAAGAAGAGCGAGCAGGCGGCGAGCGGGGCCCGCTACGGCCTCTTCGTCGCCTTCGACCGCGGCATGCAGGTCCTCGTCGACGCGCTCGCCGAGCGGCTCGGGGACCGGATCCGGACCCGGGCGCCGGTCGTCTCGCTCGAGGAGGGCTGGCGCGTCCGCACCGAGGCCGAGGTCATCGAGGCCGACCGCGTGCTGCTCGCGCTCCCCGCCTGGCGCAGCGCCCGGCTGCTCCGCCCGCACGACGCGCCGCTCGCCGACGCGCTCGAGGCGATCCCCTACGGCTCGGCGGCGACGGTCACCTTCACCTGGCCGCGGGACGCGATCCCGCACCCGATGGAGGCCTTCGGCTTCGTGGTCCCGGCGGTGGAGCGGCGGAGCGTGCTCGCGGCGACCTTCAGCAGCGTGAAGTGGCCGGGGAGGGCGCCCGAGGGGCATGTACTGTTGCGGGTGTTCGTCGGCGGCGCGAACGCGCCCGACGTGAACGAGCTCGACGACGCGTCGCTGGTCGCGCTCGCGCGCCGGGAGCTGTCGCAGCTGATGGGGGTGACCCGCGAGCCGGGCTCCTCGCTGGTGGTCCGCTACGCCGACGCCATGCCGCAGTACCAGCTCGGCCACCGCGAGCGCGCCGACGCGATCGAGGCCGCGCAGCGCGCGCACCCCGGGCTGCGGCTGGCCGGCAACGCTTATCGCGGGGTCGGCATCCCCGACGCGATCCGCTACGCCGAGTCGGTGGTCGACGGCTGGGCTTGACCGCCGCCGGCTGCGCGTCGATGGTTCCGCACCCTTGGGCTGGCTCGGCAACATCTTCGGCTCCCGCAAGCGTCGCGAGCGTCGCGCGGAGGTGCTCGCGCGCCTGACCGATCTCTTCGAGGGCGGCGGCGCGCCCCGGGCGTGGGAGCCGCTGGTGGAGGCGCTCCGCGCCGATCCCGAGGACGAGCGGCTCTTCCACCTCGCGGCCAAGGTGCTCCGCTCGGCCGGCGAGCCGGCCACCGCCGAGCTCTTCGATCGGGCCGCCGACGCGCCTCACGACCCGCAGCGTCTGTTCGAGCTGGGCAGCGAGCTGCTGACCCGCGAGCAGGCGGAGGTGGCCGCGGTGCTGCTCGAGCGCGCGCTCGCCTTCTTCCCCTTCGACGCCGTGGTGCGGAGCGAGCTCGCCCTGGCCCAGGCGCGCGCCGGGCGGCCCGAGGCGGTCATCGCGACCCTCGCGCTTCATCCCTGCCTCGGCGACGACCCCGGCGCGCTCTTCGAGTTCGGCTGGGCGTCGCTCCTCGCCGGAGACCTCGACGCGGCCGAAGGCGCGCTCGGCGAGCTGCACGGCGCGCCCTCGCTCCGCCGCAAGCTCCAGCACGCGCTCGCCCGCGCCCGGCACGGCCCGATGGAGGACGCGCGCGACTACTTCTTCGTGGAGCACGCCGGCGTGCTGCTCGACTCCGCGGGCCGGCTCGGCGGCCGCCACCGCGCGCTCGAGGTCGACGCGGCCCGGCTCGCCGGCTGGCTCGCCGACTTCGGCTGGCTGCTCGAGGCGATGGTGCAGCGCCCGCGGCACGTGGTCGCGGTCGACGACGCCGCCTGGCCGTTCGCCGACGCGGTCGCGCGGGCCTGCGGAGGCGCGGTCCTCCCCCGCACCAAGAGCCCGCCGTCGCGCGCGATCGTGCCCGTCTTCGAGGCCGCCGACGTCGAGGCCCACGACGACGCCCTGCCCGACGACGCGCTCATCGTCGCCCTGACCGCCGACCCCACCCGCAGCGTGTCCCGCGCCCCCGCCCTCGTCGGCGCCTTCGCGCGCGAGGTCACCCTCGGCGCCGAGCTCTTCTCCGCCCCGGCGGGCGAGCCCGACCCCACGCTGAGAGAGTGGTTCGAAGCCCGCCGCGCGCGCCTCCCGCCGCGAGGGCCTCGCGTGCGCGCCGCCTGGATCCCCGACGCGCCGCTGCCGCGCTAGCGGAGGCGACGCCGCGGCCCGGCCCCTCCGGCCGGGTTCGAACCCGCGGCAGCGGGCGGCCAGCTCGCGCGCAGCGCGAGCGCGAGCCGCAGGGGCCCCCAGCGCCCCGTCGCTGGGGTCGCGGCGCGAGCGCGAAGCGCGACGCGCCGGCGGAGTCGGGAGGGGGGCC
>JAYZQJ010000195.1:0-41560 GCA_036149055.1 Myxococcota bacterium
CCCGCGACCGCTGCCGCCTCCGCCCCCGCTGCCGCTCACCGCTGCCGCTGCCGCGACCGCTGCCGCCTCCGCCCCCGCCCCCGCTGCCGCGACCCGCCGCCGCCTCCGCGCCCCGCCTGCACCGAGAACGAAAGCACCAGCGCGAACGGGCTGCGGCAACCAGCGCGAAGAAGCCCCGCCACGAAGCAGCCCGGGCCTCGTCCCCGAGCCGGACGAAGTCCGAGCACCGAGAGAAGACGATCGCCGCCGCCGGCTGACGACCACCGCCGCGTCGAGCTCCCGTCTCCCAGTCCCCCCAAGAAGCCCGCGGCCCACGAGCTCCCCCCCCCAGGTGGGGGCTTTCCCCATTGCCCACGGAGACGCCGCGATGCAGCCTCCCGATCGGGTGCGGAACCTCAGGAGTGGAATGCGGCAGATCGAGCTCTCGACCTCTCACGAAGACATCTCCGCCGGACTCGACGCCCTCGCCTCCCACGTCAAGCGTGAGCGGGTGCGCGCGGTGGCGACCGAGCAGGTCGACGCCGGCGAGTGGGTGCGTTTCCGATGGACACTCTCGGATGGCTCGCCGCTCTGGGAGGGCGTGGGACGGTGTGAGCGCTGCGAGCCGCTGGGCGGGGCCGCGTTCGAGCTCGATCTGCGGGAGCTGACGCTCGACCCGCGCAACGAGGCGCTGCACGAGCGCATCCTGCTCGTCGGCGAGGCGGGGCGGGCGACCGGGGCACACGAGGCGGTGGCGCCGGTCGAGCGCATCCCGAGCGAGGCGCCGCCCCCCGCGGAGCCGAAGAGGACCGGGTACGCGTCGGCGCCGACGAGGGCGAGCGCGAAGCTCTCCGCGCCGCTCCGCGACGCGCTCCGACCCAAGCCGCGCTCGGGCGACGGATGGGCGGCGGTGCCGAAGGCGAAGGCGCGCGAGGTGCAGGTCCCGGCCGAGCTCGTCGAGCGCGCGCAGCAGATGGTGCGGCGGCTGAAGCTGGGCGCGCCGGCGCTCGCGCGGGGCCGCTGGGACGAGCAGCGGGTGCTCGAGGTCGCGCTGCGCATGGGCCTCGAGTCGCTCGAGGGGCTGCTGAAGACCCGCGACGAGCTCTGACACCACCGAGTGGTCTCGAAAACGGAGCGGCGGCTCGGAAACGACAACAGTTGGTCCTGGAGACCCGGCGCTCCGTTCCAAACACTAATACTTTGACATTCTGGCGAACTCTCCGTTCTAAAGACTAACTATTTGACATTCTGGCGAAGGTTTGCCTCGGAAACACTAATAGTTAGTGTTCCAAACCGGCTGGCGCGTTTTCTCGAGGACTTCGCGACGCCCGGAGCGGGCTGACGCGGTTCTTACGTCGCCGGTCTGGCGTGCTAGCGTCAGCCATGAAGTTCGAGCGGCTCGACCGGCGCATGCGGGTCTTCGAGACCGCGCACGACCACAGCGTCCTGCCCGGCGTGCACATGGTCGCGCGCATCGACGGCCGCTCCTTCTCTCAGCTCACCCGGGAGGGCGCCGGCTTCGACGCGCCCTACGACGAGCGCTTCCGCGACGCGATGGTGGCCACGCTCGAGCACCTGATGACCGGGTGCGGCTTCGGCCTGCTCTACGGCTATACCCAGAGCGACGAGCTGTCGCTGCTGTTCCGCCGCGAGGAGGACACCTTCGGCCGCAAGCTGCGGAAGCTGATCAGCGTGCTCGCGGGCGAGGCGAGCGCGAAGTTCGCCCTCACGCTGGGCCGCCACGCCGCCTTCGACGCGCGCATCTCGCAGCTCCCGCGCGACGAGGACGTGGTCGACTACTTCCGCTGGCGGCAGGAGGACGCGTACCGCAACGCGCTCAACGGCCACTGCTACTGGCTGCTCCGAGGCCAGGGCCAGACGGACCGCGAGGCGACCCAGGCGCTCCGCGGCATCTCGGTGCCGGAGCGGCAGGAGCTGCTCTTTCAGCACGGCGTCAACTTCAACGATCTCCCGAGCTGGCAGAAGCGCGGGATCGGCGTCCGCTTCGAGGACGTCGTGGTGACCGGCGAGAACCCGAAGACCGGCGAGACCGTCGAGCGCACGCGGCGCCGCGCCGTGGTCGACTTCGAGCTCCCGATGAAGACCGCCTACGGCGACTTCATCCGCGAGATCGTCACTCGCCAGTGAGCGCGTCGAGGAGCGCGGCCGGCCGATGCACCTCGACCGGGAGCGCCTCCGCCGGGAAGTGCTTCACGTTGCCGGTCACGATCGCGGCGCCCGCGGCGTGCGCGACCTCGACGAACATGCGGTCGTCGTCGTCGATCATCTCGCCGCTCCACGCCGGCACCGCCTCGAGGCGCGTCCCCCGCCGGAGCGCGGCGAGGAGCCGCTCGCCCCGCTCGCGGGGCACGTGGGCGAACTTCTTCCGCGCGATCACCCGCGCCCACTCGTCCTCGATGCGCGCGTCGAAGACCACCTCCACGTCGCTCCCCTCGAGCCGCGCGAGCAGGCGGTCGGGCACGCTGCCCGGCTTGAGCAGCGCCGAGACGAGCACGTTCGTGTCCACGACCAGCCTCACGCGAAGCCCTCGTCCAGCGCCTCGAGCCACCGGCGCACGCATGTCTCCTCCACCACCGCGCGGGCCGTGGCCCTGAGCGTGTCCGAGCGCAGCGCGAAGGTGGCCGCGTGCTTCCCGGTGCCGAGCACCAGGCCTTCGGCGTCCGGCGAGATCCGGACCGAGGCGCGCTCTCCCAGCGACACGCGGGTCTCCACCGGCTCCCTCAGCCACGCCCGGAGCGCCGCCTTCGCGTCCTCGAGGCCCTCCCGGGTGAGCGCAGCCCGCGACACCCGCGCGCGCGCCCTCCCCTCACGCAGCTCTGCGTCCGCGAGGTACTCGTCGGCGACGAGCTCCAGGTCGACGAGCCAGCCGTCCTCGTGCGCCGTCACCTGCGAGAGCAGGAGCCGGGTCCGGCCGCTGTTCGTGGGGAGCTCCACCGTCACCTGGCGCCCGCCGCGCGCTGCCGCTGCTTCATGAGGTGCATCTCCCGCGCACGGAAGCACGCCGAGGGTGCCCCGACAACACGTCGGCGGTCTCCGCACCTCTCGCTCGATCCGACTCGAGGCCCCTCAGGACTCGGCCTCCTCCTCCCCGTCGAGTCGCCAGATGTTGTGGCGCACGGACTCGGTGACGGACGGAGGGCACCTCGGGTCTGCCAGACACGCCCGGAGATGCTTCAGGGCGACGTCGAAGGATCCCTCCGGAACCAGCTCGGAGATGGCGTCCGACGCGCGAATCGCGGTCACGGTGTCGGTCGGGTCGAGCAGGTACGGCAGCAGCTCGGTCCAGTCTTGCTCCGCCGCGCGCACCAGCGCCTCCAGCGCCAAGACGCGCACGGGGCGGCTCTCGTCCGAGGTCGCCTCGCGGAACGCGGAGACGGGCCCACCCAGCGCCTCGTACGCGGGGAGCGCGTACATGCGAACGAGTTCGTCCGGGTGACGCCGCATCAATCGGCTCATGAGCGCAGCGCCCGATGGCTCTCGAGTCGCCTGGAAGAACCGGCAGACCTCGACCACGGCGAGCTCATCCTCCACCTCTCCCAGCTCGATCAGGCACGGGGCGAGAGACCGGAGCTCGGGACGACGAGAGAGCACGTCGGACAGCGCCCGCAGCATGACGAGCCGTGGCTCCTCACCGAGGCCGCGGAGGCACGCGGCGAGCGAGGCCGGGTCCGAGAGGCGCACCGCGACGTCGCACAGCCAGCGAACGACGTTCTCCGGTTCTCCGTCCTCGTGAGTCGGCTCCACGAGCGCGAGCGCGGCGTCCCCCAGCTGTTCGGTCGGCGCTCCGCCGTGCGGCGCCAGCCGGTGATGCACGCCGGGCGACCGCTCCGCGATCTGCGCCATGGCCTCGCGCACCGCCTCGTCCCTGGCTTCATCGCTCATCGTTCACCCGTACAGGAGGCGCGTCGGCGTACTCGATCTCGAGGAGCAGCTCGCCGTCGTCGTCGTGGAGCCGCAGGACCCAGCCACCGTCGGTCCGGGTCGTGCGCGACGCCATCGTCTCGTAGACGAGCAGGTCCTCGCTGGCCTCGCAGCGGGTCACCCCGGTGAAACGAACGGTGACGGGCAGGCCCAGGTAGTCGAGCAACTCGAGCCGGACCTCGTCCCCGTCCCGCTCGAGTCCGGTCACTTGCCCGTCCGTCCAGATGAGATGGCCAAGCGGGTCGCGCCTGCCCCTCATGACTCGGCTCCCGGCAGCGCCTCGAGCAGGCGCACGGCGCGCTGGACGGCGTCGAGGACGGACCTCGGGGTCCTCGGGTCCGCCAGCGTGGCTCGGAGATGCGTCAGCGCGAGCTCGGCGGACGCCTCGGGCACGAGGTCGGCGATGGCGGCCGCGGCGTGAATCGCGGGGATGTGATCGGTCGGGTCGAGGAGATACGGCAGCAGCGCGGGCCACTCCTCCAGCCCCGCGCGCACGAGCGCCTCCATCGCCGCCTCGCGGACCCAGCTGCTCTCGTCGGCGCTCGCCTCGCGGAAGGCCGAGACGGGCACGCCCAGCGACTCGAGGGCGCAGAGGGCGTACATGCGCACGAGCTCGGACGGATGGTCCTTCATCAGCCGGCTCATGAGCGCCGTCCCGGATGGCTCTCGAGTCGACTCGAAGAACTCGCAGACCTCGACCACGGCGAGCTCATCCTCCACGTCCCCCAGCTCGATCATGCACGGGGCGAGAGACCGGAGCTCGGGACGACGGGAGAGCACGTCGGACAGCGCTCCCAGCATGACGAGCCGTGGCTCCTCACCGAGGCCGCGGAGGCAAGCGGCGAGCGAGGCCGGGTCCGAGAGGCGCACCGCGACGTCGCACAGCCAGCGAACGACGTTCTCCGGCTCTCCGACCTGGTGAGTCGGCGCCACGAGCGCGAGCGCGGCGTCCCCCAGCTGCTCGGTCGGCGCTCCGCCGTGCGGCGCCAGCCGGCGATGCACGTCGGGCGCCCGCTCCGCGATCCGCGCCAAGGCCTCGCGCACCGCCTCGTCCCTTGCTTCATCCTGCATGGCTCACCACCCCCAGCATACCCCACGTGCCTTGCACGTCTGGAAGTCACACCGCGAGGAGGAGGAGGACGGTCGGGAGGACGAGCAGGATGAGGGCGGGGACGGCGAAGAGGGAGGCGCGGCGAGAGGCGCGAGCGACGAGGTGGGCGGCGGCGCGGTCGAGGGGGCCGAGGACCAGGCGGGCGTCGGCGGGGAGCGGGGCCGGGCCCTGGCGCAGGTTCTGGGCGGACAGATCGCGGAAGTGGCTGAGCAGGGTGACGACGCCGGGGGGCGGGGCGCCCTCGGGGGGCTCGCCGACGAGGGGGACGCGGGGCGGCAGGCGGAAACGGTACGCGTCGGTCTCGAACCAGGCGTCGCCGACGACGAGCTCGCCGGACTCCACCCGCGCGGCCTGACCGTCGGCCAGACGGAGCTCGCCCTCGAGGCCGCTCAGGACGCCGCGGCCGCCCTGCTCGAGGCGAGGGGCGTCGAGCGCGCGGGCCTCGCCGATCTCGCGGCCGAGCACGAAGGCGAAGCCGAGCACGCAGAGCACGCCGAGGCCGAGCGCGCCCGCGCCGAACGCGCCGAGGCGGCCGAAGGTGCGGGTCAGGACGCCGTCGTCGAGGCGGACTCCGTCGGCGTCGACGAGCGTCATGCGGTAGCGCTCGGGGCCGCCCAGGCTCTCCTGGCCCGAGGCGACGATGGCCAGGCTGCCCGGCGGGCCGCCCACGAGCGTTCCGTCGCCAGCGACGATGGCCATCGGCGCCAGGTCGAGGTCGAATTCGATCGCGCCGGTCCCGCCGCCGTCCCACGCCTCGACGTACACGCGCCCCTCGTCGCGCCGCACCCCGAACGAGGCGCCGGGGACCCCGCGCGGGCTGCCCTGCGGCACGGTGAAGGCGTCGGCGCTCGCCGCGATCACCCGCACGCTCCGCTCGTCGGTCTCCCCGAGCGGGGTCGGGGTGAAGGCGGCGACGGTGAGGGCGACGAGGAGGCCGACGCCCACCGGCAGGAGCAGCGCGGCGATGGCCTCGAGGCGGCGGCTCGGGGCCACGTCGTGGTCGGTGGCGTCGCGGGAGACGACCTCGGCGTAGCGCGCCGCGATGCGCGCGGTGACGAGCGGCGCGGTCATCACCGCGAACGGGCCGGCGAGGAACGCCGCGGCCGAGAGGTCGACCTCGCGGCCGGCGCCCAGCGCCCAGAGCAGGATCAGCGCGGGGAAGCCGATCGTCGCCGCCGCCGTGGCCCCGAGGAGGGCGGTGCGGCGCGGGCCGAGCTGGCTGGCGATCGCGAACGAGCGCCAGGGAGCGGCGAGCGGCGGGGCGCCGTGCGCGACGCAGTAGGGGGTGAAGAGCAGCGGCCCGAAGGTGGCGCCGGCGCCGAGGCAGGCGAGCGCGGCCGCGACGTAGGGCGGGACCCAGCCGTCGAGCCCCACCCGGGCCGCGAGGTGACTGGCCACGCTCGCCGCCGCCCCGACCACGAAGATCAGGACCGCGAGGCCGAGCACCGACCAGGCGCCGACGCCCTTGCGCGCCAGCTCGGGCGGGGGCTCGCGGCGCGTGAGGCGGAGCGCGGCGCCGAGGTGGGCGCGCACCAGGACGTCGAAGCCCCACGCGAGCACGAGCACGCCGAGGAGACAGAAGCTGCTGAGCACGCCGAAGGGGAGCGCGACCAGCGACACCGCCGCCGCGCGGCCCAGGTCGTCCTTCAGGACCTCGCTCGTCTTGATCACGCCGCCTCGCGCAGGGGCGCCGGGGTCTTCGCGCGCTTCCGCTTCGCGCGGAGGCGCTCCCGGGCGCCGGCGATCATCACGTAGAGCACGGGGATCACGAAGAGGGTGAGCACCGTGCTCGCGATCATGCCGCCGACCACCGCGCGGGCCATCGGGGCCCAGGTCTCGGCGCCGTCGCCCACCCCGACCGAGAGGGGGAGCATGCCGAGGATGGTGGTGAGCGCGGTCATCAGGATGGGGCGCATCCGCGTGCGGGCCGCCTCGAGCGCGGCGTCTTGCAGCGAGAGGCCGTCGTCGCGCCGCCGCTTGATGACGTCGATCAGCACGATGCCGTTGTTGACCACGACGCCGCCCAGGAGGATCACGCCGACCAGGGCGGTGACCTGGAGCGAGGTGCCGGTGAGCGCGAGGGCGAGCACCACGCCGATGATCGCGAGCGGCACGGTGAACATGATGACGAACGGCTCGAGCAGGCTCTCGAACTGCGAGGCCATCACCATGTAGACGAGGGCGAGCGCGCTGAGCAGCGCCATCGCGAGCTTGAAGAAGGCGTCGCGCAGGTCCTCGGCGGTGCCGCCGATCTCCACGTACATGCCCTCGGGCACGCCCTCGGCGTCGATGCGATCTTCGACCCGCGTGATCAGGCTCCCGAGGTCGGTGCCGTCGGCGCGGCTGACCTCGACCTTGGCGAGGCGGCGCTGGTTCTCGCGCTCGATGTCGACCGGCCCGAGCTGGTCGCCGACCTCCACCAGGCTGCCCAGAGGCACGGTGCCGCCGGCGGGCAGCGGGATCGGCAGGTAGCGCAGCTCGTCCAGGTCGCGGCGGCTCTCCGGCGGCATGCGCACCCGGACCGCGTACTCGTCGCCGCCCTCGCGGAACACCGTGGCCGGCACGCCCTGGTAGTAGGCGGCCACCGTGGACGCGACGACGCCGGGCGAGACGCCGAGCACCCGCATGCGCTCCCGGTCGTAGCGCAGCGCCAGCTCCGGCGCGCCGTTCAGCATCGAGAAGCGGGCCTCGCGCACCCCCTCGACCTGCTCGAGCTCGCCCCGCAGCCGCTCGCCGAACTCGCGGAGCTGATCGAGGTCCTCGCTGAAGAGCTTGACCACGATGTCGCCGCCGCCGCCGCCGAGCGAGAAGCCGGCGATCTTCACCTCGATGCCGGGGATGTCGCGGAAGCGCTCGGTCAGCTCGGACTCGATCTGCTGCTGGGTGCGCTCGCGCTCGGTGGGGATCGGCAGCCGGGCCCGGAGCGTGCCCTTGTTCGCCGTGCCGCCGAAGATCGCGCCGAAGCCCTCGGCGGTGCCGTAGTCGGCGGTCACGACCTCGGCCTCGGGCACCGCGTCGCGAATGGTCGACTCGACCACGCCGACCAGGTGCCGCATCTCCTCGAGCGCGGTGCCGGGCGCGGCGGTGACCTCCACCCGGATCTCGCTCACGTCCGCCGCCGGCAAGAAGTCTTGCCCGAGAAAGGGCACCAGCGAGAGGCTGGCCGCGAAGGCGAAGAGCGCGAAGCCGAGCACCCGCTTGCGCCGCTCGAGGGCCCAGAGCAGAGCGCGCTCGTAGCGCGGGGCGAGCCGGTCGAGCCCGACGGTGATCCGCTTCAGGAAGCGCTCGAAGCGGTTCGGCTCGCGCTCCTCGATCATGCGCGAGGCCATCAGCGGCACGAGGCTCAGCGCGACCACCAGCGAGGCGAGCAGCGTGATGCAGATGGTCAGCACCATGTCGCGGAAGAGCTCGCCCGCGATGCCCTCCACCAGGAGGATCGGCATGAAGACCACCACCGTGGTCAGGGTGGAGGCGACGAGCGGCATGCCCATCTCCTTCGCCCCGGCGAGCGCCGCGTCGGCCGGCCGGGCGCCCCGCTCGATGTGCTGGAACGCCGCCTCGAGCACCACGATGCCGTTGTCGACGAGCATGCCGATCGCGAGCGCGAGGCCCGCCATCGAGATCAGGTTCAGGGTGACCCCGAGCGCGTCCATCGCGACGAAGGCGACGACGATCGAGGTGGGGATGGCGATGACGGTGATCAGCGAGGTCCGCCAGCTGCGCAGGAAGAGCAGGAGCACGAGGCCGGTCAGCAGGAACGCCTGCAGCATCGTCTGCGAGAGGTTTCCGATCGAGCGCAGGATGGGGCGCGACTCGTCGAAGAGCGGGACGAGCTGCACGCCCTCCGGGAGGCGCTCCTCGATCTCGGGCAGCGCCTCGGCGACGTTGCGCGCGGTCTCGACGGTGTTCGCGTCCGACTGCTTGCGCACCGCGACCATCACCGCGGGCGCGCCGTCGGCGGTGACGACGTGGGTCTCCTCCTCGAAGGTGTCGACCACCTCGGCGACCTCGCGCAGCCGGATCGGGCGCCCGCCGCGCTGGCCGACGATCACGTCGCGGATCTCGTCGACGCTGGTGAAGAGGCTGGTCGGCTGGAGGTTCAGGCGCTGGGTCCCGTCGTCGACCGCGCCCGAGGGCATGACCACGTTCGCGCCGCGCAGGGCGTCGGCCACGTTGCCGGGAGAGACCCCGTTGGCCTGCAGCCACGCCGGGTCGAGCCGCACCTGGACCTCGCGGTCGAGGCCGCCCATGACCTCGGCCGCGGCCACCCCGTCGACGCGCCCGAGGTAGGGCTGCACCTGCTCGGTGGCGATGCGCCGCAGCTGGTGGCCGTCCAGCGGGCCGTCGAGCGCCATGAACATGACCGGGGCCAGGCTCGGGTCGAAGGCGAAGGTCAGCGGGCGGCTCGCCTCGTCGGGCAGGAAGTCCTGGGCGAACAGCTCGAGGTTCTTGCGCACCTCGACCTCGGCCGCGTCCATGTTCGTGCCCCAGGTGAACTGGATGATCACGATGCTGGTGCCCTGCCGCGAGGTGCTCTGCACCGTCTCGACGCCCTCGACGCTGGCCACCGCGCGCTCGATCGGCTCGGTGAGGAGCGTCTCGACGTCCTGCGGGCCGGCGCCGACGTAGGTCGTGACCACCGCGATGACCGGGAGGTCGACCTCGGGCAGGCGGTTGAGCGGGACCCGCGAGAGCGAGAAGAGGCCGAAGCCGACCAGGCAGAGGTAGACCATCGTGGTGGTCACCCCGCGCCGGATCGAGAAGCCGCTGAGCCCCGAGCGCTCGCGCAGCCACTTCGAGAAGGCGCGCCGTCGGCCGGTGTCCTCCTCGGACGGTGGGTCGAGCCCCTCGTCGCTCACGACGCCTCCGCCACCGGGGCCGCGTGCTGCACCCGGATGGGCGCGCCGTCGCGGAGGAGGTGCTGCCCCTGCACGACCAGCTCCTCGCCGCCCTCGAGGCCGTCCTCGATCGCGATGCGCCCGCCGTAGCGCGCGCCGAGGATCACCCGGCGACGGTGCGCGGTGCCCGCCTCCCGGTCGACGACGAACACGTGGGCCTCGCGCTCGGTGTCGGTGCGCGAGCTGAGCACGAGCGCCCGCGAGGGGGCGAGCACCTCGTCCGGGTGGCGACCGAGCACGATGGAGGCCTCGGCGACCATGCCCGGCCGCAGCCGGCCGTCCTCGTTGTCGACCGCGACCTCGACGAGCGCGGTGCGGGTCATCGGGTCGAGCACCGGCGAGATGCGGCTCACCGTGCCCTCGCGGCGCACGTCCGGGAGCGCGGGCGGCGCGAGCTCGACCGGCATGCCCTCCCGGAGGCGCACGTAGTCCTGCTCGGTCACCCGGAGCTGCACCTTCAGCCGCTCCGCCTGCACGACGCTGCAGATCGGCACGCTCGGCGCGACCATGTCGCCCTGCTGCACCGAGAGCAGCGCGACGATTCCGTCGATCGGCGCGCGCACGACCGTCCGGGACCGCTGCTCGCCCGCGGTGCGTCGCGCGGCCCGCATCTGGGCCACCTGGGCCTCGCTGGTCCGCAGCTGCGCCTCGAGCGTCTCGAGCTGGGTCCGGGGCAGCGCGCCCTCCCCCACCAGCCGCCGCACGCGGGCGAGGTCGGCGGTCAGCTGGTCCCGGGCCGCCTCCGCCGCCTGGGCGGCCGCGCTCGCCTGCTGCACGCTGCTCGCCTGGAGGTCGGCGTCGAGGGTGACGAGCGGATCGCCCGCCGAGACCCGGTCGCCCTCCTGGACGTGCAGCACCCGGATGCGCTCGGGCATCTGGGCGAAGACCCGCACCTCGTTCTCGCCGCGCACGTCGCCGAGGAGCCGCACCCGATCGACGGCGTCCTCGACCACCACCGCCTCGGTGATCACCAGGCGCGGCGGCTCCTCCGGCGGCGGTTCGTCCGCGAACCGGTCACAGCCGAGAGCCACGAGGAGGGCCAGGAGCGGTGCGGCGCGGTGCATGGGGCTGGTCGAACGTCCGGCGGACGGACCCTCTTCCGCCGCGGACTCCGCAAAGCTAGGGCTCGCTCGGGCCGATGGCTACCCGGCGAGCGTCTCGAGCTCCGACGCCTCGCGCACGACCCGGACCTTCACCCGGGGGAGCTGGAGGGACAGGGTCGAGCTCATGAAGCCGATCGAGGGCGACGCGTGCACGAGCACGACCTCCTGGAGGCCGACCCGCCCGCGCAGCGCTGGGGCGAGGTGCTCCATGACCTCGCGGGTCGGGCGCCGCTGCCCCTCGAAGAGGATCGCGATGCGGGGCGCGAGCCCGAGCTCGGCCAGCGACGCCGCGATCGACGCCTCGTTGGCGTCGCCGGCCAGCTGCACGATCGCGTAGCGCAGCCGCTCGCCGCTCTTGCGCAGCCCATCGCCGCCGGCCACGCCCGCCTCGGCGCGCTTCATCGCCCGCACCGAGACGCGGGGCAGCCGGAGCTGCAGGCTCGAGGCGACGAAGCCGATGGAGCTGGCGTCGTGCACCAGGATCAGCTCGGCGAGGCCGGGGCGCGCGACGGCGGCGCTCACCACCGCCTCGGCGAAGGCGGCGTCGGGCCGCACGGTCGGCGCGAGGACGAGCACCCCGCGGGTCACGCCGCGGTCGGCGAAGCGGGCGAACGCGGCGTCGAGCTCCGCGATGTCCGAGATCCGGACCTGCTCACTGTCCCCCGAGTCCGCTTTCACGTCGCCTTCCGTCTCAGCGCTCGCAGAGCCCGCGTGAGCTCTTCGAGGTCACTGTCTGGTGTACCACGTCCAGCGGAGACCCGCAGCGCTCCTTCGTGGCCACTCCCGAGGTAGGCGTGGGCCCGCGGCGCGCAATGGAGCCCGGCGCGGGTCACGATCCCGAAGCTGCGATCGAGCAGCTCCTCGAGCACCAGCGGCGGCCAGCCCTCGACCGCGAAGCTCACCACCGGCAGGGCGCCCGCGCCGATCGGCGAGAGATCGGCGCGCCGCACCGCCTCCCGGAGCGCCCGCCCCGCCGCCTCCCAGTCCCAGGGCTCGGCGACCCGGGCCGCGGCGCCGAGCGCGGCGATGCCCGGGAGGTTCGCGGTGCCGCTCTCGAGCCGGGCCGGGAGCGCGTCCGGGACGTCGTCGGCCGCCGAGTCGAACCCCACGCCGCCGCGCACCAGCGGCTCGAGCTGCACCTCGGGCCGCAGCACGAGCGCGCCCGCGCCCGGGATCGCGGCGAGCCCCTTGTGGGCCGAGAACGCGACCGCGTGCGCCTCGGGGAGCGGCACGGTCCCGGCGGTCTGCGCCGCGTCGACGATCACCGCGGCCCCGAGCCGGGCGGCGCGCTCGAGGAGGGCCTCGACCGGCTGCAGCAGGCCGGAGACGTTCGAGCCGTGGGTGACCACGAGCAGATCGAGGTCGGGCGGCCACTCGGCGTCGAGCGCGATCCGGCCGTCGGGGTCGGCGGGGAGGTCGAAGGTGGGCGCGCCCAGGGCCCGCGCGGGCCGGAGCGCGGCGTTGTGCAGGAGCGGCCCGAGCCCCACCCTCCGCGGTCGCGGGCGCCAGCCGAGGATCGCCTGGTTGAGCGCGTGGGTCGCGCCCGGGATGAAGCAGACGACGCCGCCTCCGCCGAGCGCGGCGACGCTGGCCCGCGCCTCCTCCACCAGGGCGCGCGCCGCCTCCTGCGGGCCGTGCCGACCGCGCCCCGGCGAGACCATCTCCATCGCCGCGGTGGCCGCCGCGATCGCCTCGGGGCGGCGCGGGAGCGAGGTCGCGGCGTGGTCGAGGTAGATCACGACGTCGACCGGGCGGCGAGGCGCTCCGCCGCCTCGAGGGCGAGCTCGAGCGCCCGGTCGCGCACCGCCATCCGGACGGTGAAGCGGACCCGCGGGTCCGACACGATGCCGGTGAGCAGGAAGCGGCCGGGCACGTCGAGGCGGAAGAACGGCCGGGGTAGGTGCGCGAGCACGGTGCGCGTCTCGACGCCCTCGATGCGGTCGAGGTCCTCGAGGCGCACCGGCCGGGGGAGCTCGATCTCGACGATCCGCTCCCCCCCGAGGCAGTCGCGCTGGACCAGGACCTTCACGCGCGGCGCGCGACGACCTCGCAGCGCTCGGCGCCCGCGGCTCGGCAGGCGACCTCCTCCGCCACGAACCGACCGGTCCCGGCGAAGAGCTCCGCGTAGTAGTCCGGGGTGAGCGCGGGGCGGGCGAGGATGTCGCCGTGGTAGATGAGGTTCATGATCCCGGCGACCCCGCCGGTGGCCAGGAAGCAGACCGAGCCGACCTTCGAGGTGCCGTGCGTTTCGAGGTAGCCGGTGCTCTCGTAGCTGTTGTCGACGCGGACCCGCAGCTCCTCGCCCGGGGTCAGCCCCTCGAGGCGCCAGCGGCCCCACCCGAGCGCGTTGATCACCGAGACGATGCCCGGGACCCAGTCGTCGCGGCCGCTCAGCATCGGCCCGACCACCGCCTCCCACTCCTGCGACAGCATGATGCCGCCGAACGTGTTGAAGGCGCAGACGTGGCCGGCCTCGATCAGCGCCGCGCGCGCCTTCGCGACCGCCTCCGGGCCCTCCTGGTGGGCGGCGTGCAGGCAGGCGTAGGAGACGTGGTTGTAGTAGTCGGCGTAGTGCCGGGTCAGGTAGAGGCCGAAGGCCGGGATCAGCCCCTCCTCGTTGCCGACCAGCGGCAGGCCCCCGACCGCCTCCACGATCGCGCGCTCGTCGACGCTCATCGGGCCACCTCTCCTTCGGACACGCGCACGTCGAAGACGCAGTCCTCGGCGCCGGCGGCGTAGCAGCCGCGCTCCTCGACCGTGACCGACTCGAGCGGGAGGCCGTGGGCGACGGCGACCGCGCCCTGGATGAAGCCGGCCGGGAAGAAGCAGGCGGGCGTCTCGCGCGGCCCGTGCACCGCGGTCCAGCCCATCGCGTAGTGCGAGGCCTGCACCTTCGCCGCGCCGCCGCGCGCGCCGACCCCGGAGAGATCGAGCAGCCCGAAGCCCAGCTCCCGGAACGCGGCCTCCGCGAACGCGGGGATGTCCTCGATCGCGTCTCCCAGCCCGGTGAGCTGTGCGTGAATCGCGCGGGCGGCGCCTTCGGTGAGCACCTTCGGAGCCCGCTCGCCCATGCCCTCCTCGATCGCTCGCTGCAGGGCGCAGTTGTAGAAGTGGCAATGGAACACGAGGCTCCGGCCGCCGGAGAGGACGACCGCGCGCTCGGCGTCGAACTGGATGGGAACGCTCAACCCGGGACCTCCAGCTCCAAGATACGCGGGCGTGGCCCCGTCTGGAAGCGCGCAGTTTTCTCCGAGCCTCCCGCGCAGCGCTTGCGCAGCGACCGACCCGAAGGCCCCTGTCCTCGGGCTGGGTCCGCGCATTGCTCCGCCATCGAAACGGCACGCGGGATGCCTAGCCCGCGGACACGACCAAAGGAGGTCCCCGAATGCTCC
The DNA here is from genome assembly GCA_036149055.1 of Myxococcota bacterium. Classification (GTDB taxonomy): domain Bacteria; phylum Myxococcota_A; class Polyangia; order Polyangiales; family Sandaracinaceae; genus JAVJQK01. The sequence goes on from JAYZQJ010000195.1 coordinate 14,426, forward strand.
ACCCGAAGACCCGCCTCGCCTGGATCTCGGACGAGGTGGGCTATGGCGTCCTCGCCACCGAAGACATCCCCCGCGGCACGATCCTCTGGGCGCTCGACCCGCTCGACCGTGTGCTCTCCCCGGCCGACGTGAAGCGCCTCGATCCCGCCCTCTGGCCGATCCTCGAGACGTACACCTACGTCACCGGGCGCGGCGACCGCATCCTGTGCTGGGACCACGGCCGGTTCATGAACCACAGCTGCGAGCCGGTGTCGCTCAGCCCGGGGGTCGACTTCGAGCTGGCGGTGCGGGACATCCGCGCCGGCGAGGAGATCACGTGTGACTACGGGTCGCTCAACCTCGAGCACGACCTCAACTGCCTCTGCGGCAGCCCGATCTGCCGGGGCGTGATCCGAGCGTCGGACTTCGAGGCGCTGGCCCCGAGCTGGGACGCGCGTCTGCAGGCGGCGGTGGTGCACGCGACCGAGGTCTCCCAGCCGCTGCTCCCGTTCGTGAAGGACGCCGAGCAGCTCGCGCGCTGGGCGGCCCACCCGGCGGAGCTCCCGTCCGCGCTGCGTCACCGCTACCCGATCCGCGACGTCATCGCGGGCGCGCCGCGCCTGAACGATCGCATCGCCTGATCGGCGGTTACCCTCGGAGCATGGCCAAGGGCAAGCGGGGCGCGAAGAGCCCCTTCAAGCTGCGCCGCGCGCGGCTCGCCGACGTCGAAGGACTGTGGGCGTGTCAGCGCGCGGCGTACGCGTCGATGCCGGAGAGCGGCCTCTGCAGCCGCCGGCAGCTCGAGATGCAGCTGCGCACCTTCCCGGAGGGGCAGCTCGTCGTGGTGCACGAGAAGGTCGTCGTCGGCTACGCGATGAGCCTGATCGTGACGCTCGACGAGGAGTCGCCCTGGTACAGCTACGGCGAGATCACCGGGCAAGGCAGCTTCAGCACCCACACCCCGAGCGGGGACACGCTCTACGGCGCCGACATCGCCGTGCACCCGGACTTCCGCGGCCGCGGGGTCGCGAAGCTCTTGTACGACGGCCGCAAGGCGGTGCTCGAGCGCTTCAACCTCCGCCGCATGGTCGCGGGCGGCCGGATCCCCGGCTACCACGCGCACGCCGGCAAGCTCACCGCCGAGCAGTACGTGGCCGAGGTGGAGGCCGGCGCGCTGCGCGATCCGGCGCTGAGCGTGCACCTGAAGGTCGGCTACCGGGTGCGCGGCGTGCACCACGGCTACCTCCGGGACGAGCAGAGCCTCGACTACGCCACCTACCTGGAGATGGACAACCCGCGCTTCCACTCCCAGCGCCGCCGGATCGCCGCCGCGCCGCTCAAGCGGCCGGTCCGCCGCATCCGGGTGTGCACCGCGCAGTACCAGATGCGCCCCATCGAGGGCTGGGAGGCGCTCGAGCGGCAGGTCGCGTTCTTCGTGCGCACCGCCGAGCAGTACCACTGCCACTTCCTGGTGATGCCCGAGCTGTTCACCTGTCAGCTCTTCAGCAGCTTCGCCCACGGCACCTCGGAGCGCGAGGGCATCGCGCTGCTCGCCGACGAGGCGCCGCGCTACGTGGAGCTGTTCCGGCGGCACGCCCGCCAGAGCGGCCTCTTCATCTGCGCGGGCAGCCACCCCACCCGGGTCGAGGTCGAGGGTGAGACGGAGATCCAGAACGTCGCCCACTTCTTCACGCCGGCGGGCGAGGTGCACACCCAGGCCAAGCTCCACGTCTCGCCCACCGAGCGCGACGTCTACGGCATGACGCCCGGCAACGGGCTGCGGGTGTTCGACACCGGCCACGCGCGGGTCGCGATGCTCCTCTGCTACGACATCGAGTTCCCGGAGCTGTCGCGCCTCCTGACCCTCGCCGGCGCCGAGGTCCTGATCGTCCCGGTGAGCACCGACGAGCGGAAGGCGTACCTGCGGGTCCGCTACTCGGCCCACGCGCGCGCGGTCGAGAACATCGTCTACGTGATCCTGAGCTGCAACGTCGGCAACCTGCCCGAGGTCGACAACTTCCTCATCAACTACGGCCACTCGGCGATCTGCACGCCGAGCGACTTCGCCTTCCCCACCGACGGCCTCGCCGCGGTCGCCGACACGGGCGTCGAGACCGTGGTCATCGCCGACCTCGACCTCGACGCCCTGCATCAGTCGCGCGAGATCGGCAGCGTGCGACCGCTCCGCGATCGCCGCGCCGATCTCTACGAGCTCGTCGCCAAGACCCCGGTCGAGGTCATCCGCACCGAGTGAGGGCGTCAGCCCTCGGCGCGATCCTTCGTCTTGCCGGGCTTGGCGTTCTTCTCGAGGAACTCGATGATGGCGCCGGCGACGTCCTTCTCGGTGCTGCCCTCGATGCCCTCGAGGCCGGGGGAGGAGTTCACCTCCATGACGACGGGGCCGTGGTTGCTGCGCAGCATGTCGACGCCGGCGACGTTGAGGCGGAGCACCTTGGCGGCGCGGACCGCGGTCTGACGCTCCTCGGGCGAGAGCTTCACCTTGGTGGCGCTGCCGCCGCGGTGGAGGTTGCTCCGGAACTCGCCTTCGGGGCCCTGCCGCTTCATCGCGGCCACGACCTTGCCGCCGACGACGAAGCAGCGCAGATCGCTGCCGCCCGCCTCCTTGATGAACTCCTGGACGAGGATGTTCGCGTCGAGCTGACGGAAGGCGCTGATGACCGACTCGGCCGCCTTGTCGGTCTCGGCGAGGACCACGCCCACGCCCTGGGTCCCCTCGAGCAGCTTGATCACCAGCGGCGCGCCGCCGACGATCTCGATGAGCGAGTCGATGTCCTTCGGGCTGCGCGCGAAGCTCGTGACCGGCAGCCCGATGCCCTCGCGGGCCAGGAGCTGCAGGCAGCGGAGCTTGTCCCGCGAGCGGCTGATCGCCTGCGAGGTGTTGGCGCTGTAGATGCCCATCATCTCGAACTGGCGCACTACGGCCGTGCCGTAGAACGTCATCGAGGCGCCGATGCGCGGGATGACCGCGTCGAAGTGCAGCGGCTCGCCGCCCAGCAGGACCTGCGGGCGGTGCGAGGTGATGTTCATGTAACAGCGCGCGTAGTCGACCACGCGGACCTCGTGCCCGCGCTTCTTCGCCGCCTCCTTGAGCCGCGAGGTGGAGTAGAGCGACGCCTTCTGAGAGAGAATTCCGATCTTCAAGCCGGTCCCCTTTCCGCTGGAACCACCTCCATGTAAACACGGCCGCCCACCGGCCGGCCACACTCTCGGAAACCGCCGAAAGGTGACATTTCGCTGGCGTCCCTGGTGAAATGGCGCTCGACTCCCCCTCCCCGGACCCGAGCATGACCCCGCCGTCCCGATGGCCCAGCTGGATCGTCGCCGTGGCGCTCGCCGCGGTGGCCTCGTTCGTCCTCCCCAACGTGGCGTTCGCCGCGGGCGGCGGCGGCGGCGACGGCTCGACCCTCGTCGTGGTGGCGCTGATCGCGGTCGTCGCGGTGGCGTACCTGCTCACCCACTTCGTGGTCGAGCGGCTCCAGAAGATCTTCCTCGTGCTCGCCGGGGTCGAGTACATCCTGCTCGGGGTGCTCCTCGGGCCGCAGATGCCCTACCGCATCCCGGCGTTCTCGAACCTGCAGGACCTGATGCCGATCATCGCGCTGGCGGTCGGCTGGGTCGGGCTGCTGCGCGGCATGGAGCTGTCGCTGCGGCGCATGCGGGGGTCGGTGCCCACCGGGAACAGCCGGGTGGTCGTGGTGCAGGCGCTCGTCGCCGGCGGGCTGACCGCGCTCCCCGCGTGGTGGACCTTCACCCAGGGCTGGTTCTTCTCCTTCGGCGGCGAGGCGGGGGTCGGCAACCAGGAGGTCTGGATGGCGGCCGGGCTGCTCGGCTGCGCCGCCGTCGCCGGGTCGAGCGAGCCGGTGGAGCTGCTCCGCAAGCGCTACCGCCTCGAGGGCGAGCTGGGGGAGCGCATCCGGCGCATGGCGGCGAGCAGCGATCTGCTGGCGATCGCCGTCTTCGGGCTGCTCTTCTGCGTCTTCCACGAGACGCACGAGAACGCGCTCGTGCAGCCGAGCCCGACCGAGTGGGCGGTGATCACCATCCTGCTCGGCGCCCTGCTCGGGGTGCTGTTCACCCCCTTCCTCGGCGAGCACGACACCGAGAACGGCCGCTTCCTGGCGATGGTGGGCATCATCGTGCTCGCCTCCGGCGCGGCCTACTTCCTGGATCTCTCGCCGCTGCTGGTGAACCTCTGCCTCGGCGCGGTGCTGGTGAACACCGCGCGCGCCGGGACCGACATCCGCAAGACCCTGGAGCGGACCCGCCGCCCGATGGCGCTGGTGCTGCTGGTGTTCGCGGGCGCGCTCGCCAACCCGGTCGATCCCCTCGACGCCACCATCGTCACCGTCGCCTACATCGCGCTCCGGCTGCTCGGGAAAGCGATCGGCACCGGGCTCGCCGGCTGGCGAAGCCCCCAGCGCGGCGACTACTTCCGCGGGCTGCTCGCGCACGGTGAGGTCACCGTCGCGATGGCGGTCTCGCTCCGCCTCGTCTACGAGGGCCCGGCCGTCGACCTCGCGTACGCGGCCATCCTCATCTCCGTCTTCTTCAACGACCTCATCGCGCCCCGCGTCCTGCGCGGGCTCTTCGTCGACACCGGCGATCTGCGCGGGGAGCGCACCGAGGAGGTCAGCCTCTGATGTACATCGTGATCATCGGCATGGGCGAGGTGGGCCGTCACCTCCTCCGAACCATGGAGCACGAGGGGCACGACCTCGTGGCGGTCGACGCCTCGAGCGACGCCATCCAGTTCGTGGAGGACCACCACGACGTGATGACCCTCGTCGGCTACGGCGCGAGCCACGACGTGCTCGCCAAGGCCCAGGTCGAGCGCGCCGACCTCGTCGTCGCGGTGACCGACCACGACGAGGTGAACCTGATCGCCGCGCTCGCCGCCAAGCAGCTCGGCGCCCAGCGGGTGATCGCGCGCGCCCAGGGCAACGCCTGGACCTCGCACATGGAGGGCGTCCGCTACGGGCTGCTCGGGGTCGACGTGGTGATCAACCCGCGGGTCCTCGTGGCCCACGAGCTCGCCCGCATCGCCCGCTCGCACGGCGCGGTCGACGTCATCGACCTCGCGCAGGACCGGCTCGAGCTGGTGCAGCTGCAGCTCAACGAGGACGCGCGGCACCTCGACAAGCCGCTCATGAAGCTCAACCTGCCGCGCGACACCCTGGTCGCCGCGCTCGTGCGGGAGGGGCAGCTCGTGGTCCCCGGCGGCGCCGACGTGCTGACCCAGGGCGACCGGGTCTACATGATCGGCAAGCCCGACGCGATCCTGCAGGCGGAGGAGTTCTTCACCAGCAAGCGCGAGGCGCGGCGGGTCATCATCATCGGCGGCGGCGTGGTCGGCGGCGCGCTCGCGGGCAGCCTCGCGGCCGACGGCACCGAGGTGCTCGTCATCGAGCACAACCGCGACACCGCCGAGGCGCTGAGCGTGAAGGTGCCCAAGGCGACCATCGTGCACGGCGACGGCACCGACCGTCAGCTCCTCGAGGAGGAGGAGGCGGGCACCTACGACCTGGTGTGCTGCGTGACGAGCGAGGACGAGGTCAACCTGATGGCCGCCCTGCTCGCGCAGCGGGTCGGCGTGCCGCGCACCGCCGCCCTGGTGCACCGCGGCGACTACATGCCCATCTACAAGCAGCTGGGCGTGGACATCGTGCTCACCCCGCGCGCGGTCGCGTCCGACCAGATCCTCCGCTACTGCCGCGGCGGCGGCGTGCAGAGCCTGACGTCGCTCGAGGACGGGCAGGCCGAGGTGGCGGAGCTGCGCGTGCCCCGCGGGGCCCGGGTCGTCGGCGTGCCGCTCAAGCGCATGGGGCTGCCGCGTGGCGCCCTGCTCGGCGGCATCGTGCACGGCGACCGGGTGATCATCCCGCGCGGCGACGACGTGGTCGAGGCGGGCGACACGGTGGTGCTGCTCCTGACCGAGTCCGCGCGCCCGATCGTCGAGCGCCTGTTCCGGAGCCGACGGAGCGAATGAGCCGAAGGGTCCAGAGGCGCTCGCGGTGGCGCGACTTCCGCGGGGTGCTGCGCCCGGCCGGCGCGGTGCTCGGCGGCGTGGCCGTGAGCCAGCTCCTCTGCGCCGTGATCGGCGGCGCGGTGGAGTGGCTGACCGTCACGCCCGCCCGGCGCCAGACCGACGACGTCCTCTGGCTCCTGCTCGCGGCGGCGATCACCGGCCTCTCGGCGACCCTCTTCTATCTCTACGGCCGGCGGCACGCGACCGAGAACCTCACCCGCCGGGAGGCGGTGCTCGCGGTGGCGCTGATCTGGCTCGGCGCCGGCGTCTTCGGCGGCCTGCCCTTCACGCTCGCGGCGAACATGAGCCCGATCGACAGCTTCTTCGAGGCGGTCAGCGGGCTCACCACCACCGGCGCCACGGTGATCACCGACATCGACGGGAGCCCGGTCGAGGGCGCCGATGGAAGGATCGGCGGGCTCAGCCACCCCGTCCTGCTGTGGCGCTCGCTGATTCAGTGGCTCGGCGGCATGGGCATCGTCGTGCTCTTCGTCGCCGTCTTCCCGAGCGTCGGCGCCGGGGCCAAGCACATGTTCCGCGGCGAGGTGCCCGGCACCAGCGCCGAGGGCCTCAAGCCGCGCATCGCCGAGACGAGCTTCACCCTCTGGAAGCTCTACGCCGCGCTCACCGCGCTCGAGGCGTTCCTGCTGATGCTGCTCGGCATGACGCCCTTCGAGGCCGTCTGTCACGCCTTCACCACCATGAGCACCGGCGGCTTCTCGACCCGGGACGCGTCGATCGGCGGCTTCGACAGCTACTCGATCGACATGGTGGTCGCCACGTTCATGCTGCTCGGCAGCCTGAACTACGGGCTGTTCTACGCGCTGCTGCGCGGCCGCTCGTGGCGCGCGGTGTTCCGCAACACGGAGCTGCGCGCCTTCCTCGCCGTCAGCGCGCTCTTCACCGCGATCCTGACCCTCGGCATCCTGCCGAACCACGACCGCGACATCGTCCAGTCCTTTCGCTACGCGTACTTCATGGTCGGGACGACGATGAGCTCGACCGGCTACGGGACCGACGACTACATGGCGTACGGCGCGCCGATGCTGATGGTCGTGATCCTCATGATGTTCATCGGCGGCTGCTCCGGCTCGACCGCCGGCGGCATCAAGGTCGAGCGCATCGTGCTGATGGCCAAGCTCTCCTGGGCGGAGTTCCGCGAGAGCTTCCGCCCGGCGGTGGTCCAGGTCGTGCGCATGGGCCGCACCGCGGTGCCGCCGGAGATCCTGCGTGACGTGGCCGTCTTCGTCGGCGTCTACTTCGCCACGATGGGGCTGGGGATGCTCTTCGTCGCCTTCACCGACGACATCTCGCTCCCCACCGCGTTCGGCGCGATGCTCACCTGCCTGTCGAACATGGGCCCCGCGCCCTTCTACGAGGGCTCCGACAACTTCGCGACGTACAGCCCGGTCGCCAAGGGCTTCTTCAGCGTCGCGATGCTCCTCGGGCGCCTCGAGTTCTTCACCCTCTTCGCGCTCCTCGTGCCGGACTTCTGGAGGCGTTAGTCGATGAGCGGCGGCGGACATTCCAAGGCGGACGGCGGCGGCATCCGCAAGATGGTCATCGTCCTGCTCCTCGTGGGCGGGATGTTCCTCATGCACCGCTTCGCGAGCCGGCCGGACGCGTTCGATCCGAGCGCCATGCTCGCGCTCGGGTTCGTCATCCTGGCGAGCTACGCGTTCGGCTCGCTGGTCGAGCGGATCGGGCTGCCGCACATCACCGGCTACCTGATCGCCGGCCTCGCGCTCGGCCCGTCCACCGCGCACCTGCTGCCCGAGTCGTGGCACGTGCCTCCGTTCGACGCGGGCATCCTCAGCCAGAGCGTCATCGACCAGCTCTCCCCGCTGAACACGCTCGCGGTCGCGCTCATCGCCCTCACCGCGGGCGGCGAGCTGAAGATCGAGTCCCTCAAGAAGGGGCTCGCGACGATCGTCGGCGTGCTCGGCGGCCAGATCGTCGTGCTGCTCGCGCTGTGCGTCGCCTTCGTGGTCGGCGTGAGCGGCGTGATCCCGGGCGTCGAGCTGCCCGGGCTCGGCCAGCTCGACATGAGCGCCGCCCTCGCGCTGGGCTCGGTCGTCGGCGCGATCTCGATCGCCACCAGCCCGGCCGCGACCATCGCCGTCATCAACGACCTGCGCGCGCGCGGCCCGATGACCTCCTCGGTGCTCGCCACGGTCGTCCTGAAGGACGTGGTCGTGGTGGTGCTCTTCGCGGTCGTCAGCACCTTCGCGGCGCAGACCCTCGGGGTCGGCGGCTCCGACCAGGCGCTCGGGCTCTACCTCCTGAAGCACATCGGCGGCGCGCTGGTGCTCGGCGCGGCGATCGGCGCCGGCATGGCGCTCTACCTCCGCTACGTGAACGCGGAGGTCCTGCTCTTCCTGGTCGGCGTGGTCTACACCGCGGCCTACCTGGCGGGCGCGCTCGACGTCGAGGCGGTGGTCCTCTTCATCACCGCCGGCTTCGTGACCGCCAACTTCTCCAGCGAAGGCGACCACCTCGTCGAGACGGTCGAGAAGCTCTCGCTGCCCGTCTACGTCGTCTTCTTCACGCTCGCCGGGGCCAAGCTCCATCTCGAGGAGCTCTTCCTGCTCTGGCCGTTCGTGCTCGTGCTCGTCGGCCTCCGCACCGGCGGCATGTGGGTCGGCACCGCGATCGGCGGGGCGCTCGCGGGCGCGCCGGAGGTGATCCGCAAGCGCGGCTGGCTCGGCTTCGTGTCCCAGGCCGGCGTCGCGATCAGCCTCGCCTCGATCATCGGCCGCCGCATGGGCCCGGCCGGCGAGGCGCTCTCCACCCTCATCATCGCCTCGATCGCGATCAACGAGCTCATCGGCCCGGTGATGCTCAAGGTCGGCCTCAGCGGCGCGGGCGAGGCGGGCGGCGCCGACGAGGGCGGGGCCGAGGAGGAGGAGCCCGAGGAGACCGCCGACGAAGAGGCGGACGTCGAGGTGAAGGAGTGGCCGCAGCCCGAGCGCGGCCGGGACGCGTGGGGCCCTCCCCTGGTGCTCGCGGGGGCCGAGCTCGAGGACGTCGCGCGCGAGCTCCAGCTCGACCTGTCCCACGTGGCGCGAGACGTGGCCGAGGAGCCGCTGGCGCGCTTCCGCGAGGACGCGCTCGGCTACGTGCGAGAGCTGCGGCGGGAGTTCCTGCGCCACCACCGGCGCATCACCGTGCAGGCGCAGGGCGAGCCCACCGAGCTGAGCGCGGCCGAGGCGCTCCGGCTCGAGCAGGCCGAGCTGGCGGAGAAGTGGCGCGGGGCGGTGCTCGGCCGGGCCGCCCGGGTGCAGCAGACGCCGGGCTGGGAGGCCGCGCCGATCGTCGCCGCGGTGGACGCGATCACCGACGGGCTGCCCGAGAAGGTCTCCGCCCCCTACGAGCAGGAGAGCTTCCAGAGCCGAGAGGACGACGGGCTCCTGACCACGATCTCGCGGGTGGGGCTCCGGGCCCGCCGCGGCGCGCGCAAGATGTTCGGCGACGACATGGCGCCTCGCACCGTCGAGGTCCGCGCGCTCGCCCGCTACCACCTCTGGGGCATGCTCCCCGAGCGGCTCGAGCCGGTGGCGGCGCTCTACGTGCAGGCCGAGGGGCACCTCGTCTCGCGCACGCGCAGCATCTTCGAGGGGCTCGTGCAGGCGTACGACACGCTGGCCAGCGACGTCGAGACCGCCCAGCGCGAGGCGGCGCGCAAGCCCGAGGAGGAGGGCGAGGAGGCGCCCGAGACCGGGATGCCGCAGGAGGAGCTCGAGCGGCGGCTGCGCGAGGTGCGCACCCAGGTCGACGAGGAGCTGGTGCTCGCGGTGCAGGAGATTGACCGCATCGCGGACGATCTCGCGATCCGGACGAGCCTCGCCATCGGGAGCTGCCTGCGCGAGCTGAAGGCCGACCTGCCGCACGTGGCGACGCCGGACCTGCCCATGCGGCGGCGCGCGGCGAGCAAGCTCTACAAGCGCCGGGACGAGGCGCTCCGCTGGCTCGAGCGCGGCACCGCGGCCGCCCGGGAGACCTCGAGCGCGGTCTACAACCGGCTCGCGCTCGAGATGGAGCTGCACGCCCTCGAGGGCCGGGTGAAGGACGCGCTCGAGGAGCACGCCACCGCCCTCGGGCGCGACGTGCGCGGCCGTGCGCACCGGCAGGTGCAGCGGGTGGAGAAGGCGCTCACGGAGGCCCAGGCCGAGATGCCCGAGGTGCTCGCCGAGGAGGACGCCGCGGCCATGGCCGAGCGCGTGCGCGGGCTGACCGAGCCGCTCGTGCGGGTGGCGGCGGAGGCGAGCCGGGTCGCGACCCGCCTGCGCGATCAGCTCTCGGACGAGCGCAGCGTCACCCCGGTGCTCGACGCCCTCACCCGCGCGGCCCAGGGCCTGACCGACCGCTACCGCGTGCCGGCCGGCCCGATGCCGCGGGGCGAGCACCGCCTCCCGCCGCAGATCGGCACCGTCGAGGTCCCCTTCCGCGACTGGGTGATGGCGCGCATCGAGACCTCGCTCGCGCCGCGCCTGCTCACGAGCACGCGCGACGTCGCCCAGAAGGTCGAGCCGCTCTCCCACGCGCTCAGCGAGCTCGAGCGGCGCGTGGCGTTCAACGTGGAGCTCGCCGTCAACGAGCTGACCGTGGTCGAGGGCGAAGAGGTGCCGGCGCAGACCCGCCGCCTCGTGCGCGACATGATCGGCAGCGCGCTGGAGCGGAACCGCGAGCTCTTCGAGGGATACTCCGACGACAGCAAGCAGTGGGGCGACGAGGTGCGGCGCGCGGTGCGCGACGCAGTGCTGACGAGCCTCGACGAGCTGCGCGGGGGGCTGGTCGACGGCGAGGTCGGCCGGATGCGCTCGCAGATGAAGCGGGACGTCCGCGGCCGGCGCATCGTCCGCGTGGCCCGCCAGACCCGCTCGGCGCTGTCGCGGTCCTGGGCCATCGCGCGGCGCGCGGTCCGCGAGGCGATCGGCGAGACCCGGCTCGACGGCGCGCGTCAGCGGCTCGGCCTCCCCCCGCACACGAGCGACGAGGAGATCGCGCCGCAGGGCTTCGCGCCGCCCGAGCCGCCGTCCTCGATCCCGATGGTCTACCGCCGGCTCTTCTCGGCCCAGGCGCTCGAGGCGGGCGACATCCTCACCGGGCGGGACGACGCGCTGCAGCGGGCCACCTCGCTCCTCGAGGACGGGCCCAGCGGCAGCCTGCGCACCGTGGCCGTCGTCGGCCCCGACGGGGTCGGCAAGAGCGCGTTCGTCAACGCGATCATGCGGGCGAAGCGCTGGCCCAAGGTGCGGGAGCTCGCGCTCGAGGAGCCGGCCACGCTCGAGCAGGTCGACGCCCTCTTCGAGCCGCAGGGCGAAGGCCACCTCGTGGTGATCAGCGGCGTGCACTGGCTGCGCGCGCTCGAGCCCGGCGGCTTCTCGCCGCTCCGCCGCTTCGTCGCCCGCGTCATCGAAGACGGCGGCAAGAACGCGTTCCTGGTGCGCGCGGACACGCTCGTCTGGGAGCAGAGCCTGGAGGCCGCGCCGCTCCGCGACGCCTTCCCGGACGTCATCACCCTCGGCCCGCTCGCCCCGGACGCGCTCCAGGCCGCGGTGCTCGCCCGGCACACGGTGAGCGGCTACGGGCTCGTCTTCCGCCAGGGCATCGAGCCGGAGAGCCGCCTGGAGGAGATGGTGATGCAGGCGACCGCGCCGCTGAGCCGCCCGCAGCAGAGCTTCTTCCGATCCCTGCACGCGGCGAGCGGAGGGCTGCTGCGCGACGCCCTGCGCCTCTGGCTCGCGTCGGTGGAGGAGGTGGACGAGGCCGGTGACTTCGTGCACCTCGGCCCCGTGCCCACCTCGAGCCTGTACGCGCTGCGGCGGCTCGGCGAGGGCGAGACGCTGACCCTCTACCAGGTCGCGCGGCAGGGATGGATGACGCCGGAGGTGTGCGCGTCGCTGTTCCGGATCGACGAGACCACCGCGCGGGCCCGGCTGATGGCGCTCGCCCACGTCGGCATCCTCGAGCGCCGGGGCGCGGTCTGGCGGATCGCGCTGCATCTCCGCGGGACGGTGCAACGACTCTTGCGAGAGAAGGGGTTCGTCGCGTGAGGTGGCTCGCTGCGGTCGCGTTCGCGACGATGCTCGGCGTGGCGCCGCTCGCCGGGGCGCAGGACGCGGGGGTCCCTGCCGCCGACGCCGGGGTGCGCAGAGCCCCGAGGCGAGACGCGGGGATCCGGAGGAGGCCTCGACCTCGTCCGGCGCCGGAGACCACGTCGGAGGCCGGGTCCGAGGCCGAAGCTGGGTCCGAGGCCGCGGCTGGGTCCGAGGCCGCGGCTGGGTCCGAGACCGGGGCCGAATCCGAGGCCGAATCGGAGACCGGGACCGAGACCGATTCCGAGGTCGGGACCGGGGATGAGGTCGGCGCCGAGTCCGGGGCGGACGCGCTCCTCGTGGACGCGGGGGTGGCGGAGACGATCGTCGACGCGGGCGTCGCGGGAGACGACGACGCGGGGCCGGCGGACGGCGGCGTCGAGGCGGCGGCGCCCGTGGTGACGGCGGAGGAGGACGACGACGAGTCGCTCCTCGGGGTCGTCGAGGCGCTGCTGTTCGAGCGGGCCGAGCGGGCGGAGCTCGAGGCGGCGCGGGCCCGGGACGAGCTGGCGCGGCAGGGCGGCGCGCGGGGCGAAGAGCGAGGGGAAGGAGACGCGGAGGCGCCGGCGAGGCTGCCCTCGGACGTCCGGGTCGTCGGCTGCGCGCCGGCCGCCGACGCGATCGGGCTCAGCCTGCCCGAGCGGCAGCTGTCGACCGTGGGGCTCGTCTTGCTCCTGCTGGTCACCCTCCTCGGGCTCGCGGTCGTGGACCGGCTCCGACGCCCGCTGCCGGAGGACGGCTTCTTGCCGCGGGTCCTCGGCGTCACCCACCTCGGGCTGCGGCTCGCCGCGGTGGTCATGGTGCTCAACGTCGCCTCGCGGCTGCTCCCGACCTGGCTCGCGCCGTTCCTGCTGATCGGCGTCATCGCGGCCGCGCTGGCGATCGGCGTCGGGGCCGTGTGGCCGTGGCTGCCGGACGTGGTGGGCGGCGTCCTGCTGCTCGCGGAGCGGCGTGTCCGGGCCGGCCTCTGGTTGATCGGCGACGGATTCGCCGGGCAGATCGAGCGGGTCGGGCCGCGGGTGACCACCCTGCGGGCGGCGGACGGCTCGCTCTTCACCATCCCGAACCGACAGCTCGTCTCGCGCACCGTGCACACCAGCGCGCAGCGGTTCGCGGAGACGCGGGTCGTGCTCGAGGTCCCGGACGCGGCGGCGACCCGGGTGCGAGGCGCCATTCGGGACGCCGTGCTCTGCTCGCCGTTCGTGCCCTCGCACCCGGTGCTGGGCATCGCGCGGGACGCCAGCCACCCGCGGCGCTGGACCGTCACCGTCCGGCTCCTCGACGCGCGGTTCGGCCCCGACTTCGAGGGGCAGCTGCTCGAGCGGGTGGAGGAGGCGCTGGCGGAGCCCTCGGCCGAGCCGGGGTGAATGCGAAGCGGACGCGGGCCGTCCGCCTTCCACCACCCGCTCTCGCTGAGGCATGATCCTGCCATGACGCTTCGCCGACTGTTGCCCGCGCTCGCCCTGCTCACCTTCGCGCCGCTCGCCCACGCCCAGGGTCACGGCGGCGTCGCCCGCTCGGGCATGGGGCAAGGCGAGGCGCGGATCTCGTCGCGCTCGGACGTGCGGCTCTCGATGGAGAGCATGCCGGGCACCAGCGGCGCGGCGGTCGGCGCCCTCGGCCAGCGAGTCGGGCAGCGCATGGCGCAGATCCGGGGCTGCTACGAGACGGTCGTCGAGGAGAACCCCACCGTCGTGGGCACGCTGCGGCTTCGGGTGCTGCTCGAGGGGCGTGGGCGCCCGACCGTCGAGGTCGATCGTGACGGCGTGAACGACGCCGGCCTCGTCCGCTGCATCACGCGGGAGCTGACGCAGATCGACCACGACGGTCTGCGCCGCCCCACCCGCGCGGTCGTGCAGCTCGAGATGGGCAACACCGCGGCCGCGGGCGCGGAGCGAGCGGCGGCGCGCGCCCAGGAAGCGGCGCAGGTGACGATCCAGATCGACGCGGACGGCAACGCGACCAGCTCGGGCGGCAGCGACGACCGCGGCGTGCGCTTCACCGTCATCGGCGACGGCCGGGAGTCCGCCCCCGTCGTCCAGTCGGCCCACCGCTCGCTGCTCACGGTCCTCCCGGGCCTGATGGACTGTCGCCGCCGCGCCGGCCGCCGCGGCCAGTCCCCCGAAGGCGAGCTCGCGGTGACCCTCCTCCTGCGCGACGGCCGCGTCCCGAGCGCCCGCGTGGGCCGGAGCACCGTGGAGAGCGAGCGAGCCCGAGGCTGCGTCTCGAGAGTCCTCCGCCGTTTCCAGCAGCGCGCCGAGGCCTCGGGCCGCGTCCGCGTCCGCATCGCGTTCGCCGAGGCTCAGGAGGTCGAGACCGACTGATCCGCTCGCAGCGGAGGGCTGCACTCCCCTGGGCCGGGTACAGGTCGTAATTCGCACGGCGGGCGTGCCGCCGAGGGCGGTCGAGGACTCGCTTGGGACCGAGGCGGCGCGCGCAGAGGCTGGCGAGGCGTGGATCGCGGCGCTCTCGAGCGTCGCGCGCGGATGGGCCCACCCGAACGGCCGCGACGGACGCACCGGTGCGCGGCTCGAGCCGTCATCGAGCCGCGCGAGAGCCTAGTTGTCGGTGGTTGGGTCCGGAGGCTCGTCGTCTGGGCGCTCGTCGCGCGTGGCTCGGGTGCGCGGAGTCGTGGGTCGAGCTCGCTCGGCCGACCTCAGCGTCACGACCTTCTTCGGACGGCCAGCTTCGCCTCTCGCGTCCAGCGAGTCGCGACGGTCGACGGTCACCCCTTCCGTCGCGAGCAGGCGCGTCGCCAGGTCGTCGGCGAGCGCGTCCTCGTCGACGGTCCGGGCCGCCTCCCGCAAGGCGCTCGCGATCTTCTCTCGCGCCTCCGGGCTGAGCAGCTCGGGCACGTCGTCGAAGGTCTCCCACACCGACAGGACCGCGTCCTCGGCCGGCGCCTCCACCCGCGCGCCGTGCTGCACCGCCATCAGGTACGTGCCCGCGGGGAACTTCACGTCCTCTCCCGCGAGCCGCCTCTTCCGCGCCGCCTCGTGCGCTTCCCCGAAGGCGGCCTCCTCCCGCGCGCACAGCTCCTCGAGCTCGTCGTCGTCCACCACCATGTACGTCGGGGGACGCCCGCTCCGCTCCTTCCGGGGCGCGGCCGGCTCCGACCACGGGTGCTGCGCCAGGATGCGCGCCGCCCCCAGCACCGGTCGGGTCCGGGCCTGCGCGTAGGTGCGCTCCGCGTCGGCGCGCGCCTTGCGCAACAGGTAGATCGCCCGCTCGGTGCCGATCAGCCGCTTCAGCCCCGGCGTCACGCCGAAGCGCAGCTCCGACGACACCGGCCAGAGGCGCTCGTTCAGCCCGAAGGGCGGCCGCGCCAGCGTCTTCGACGCGCCCGCCATCATGCCCGGATCGCTGCTGAACCCCGGATAGTGCTCCACCTTCTCGACGAGCCCGTCCTTGACGACCTGGATGTCCGCGTAGTGCAGGAACCTCAGCTGCGCCGCCGCGTTGACCAGCCGCATCTGATGACTCCGGTCGTCGCCGAACACCCGGTCGGGCGCCTCGAAGCCGTGTCTGACCAGGGCCTTCTTCACGAACTTGCCGACGTGCCCATGGAACACGCGCTTGAACGTCGGCAGGTTCATGATCGTCACCGTGACCACGACGTGGATGTGGTTCGGCTCGATCGTGACGTGGTGCAGGATGGCGCCCGTCCTCCGCACCGCCTCCGCCAGGAAGTACAGGATCCAGGCGTGCAGCTGCGCGACGAACGGCGTGAGCAGCAGCTTGCGATACGCGCAACGTACGGTGACGGCATACGTGGCCGCCGCCTGGATCTTCGCCCCCGACACGAGGGTCCCACAGCAAGTCAAGATTCGATCCACCCCGACGGCCGGCGAGAACCGGCGCGTTTCGACCCCTCGCAGGGTGGCGGCCGCCACCCCTCCGCCGGCGGCCCGCCACCTCCGTCCACCGGGCGCGCGCCTCCACTCGCACCGCGCTAGTCTCCGGCGTCTTGCTGGATCGCCGCGCGCTCTGGTCGCTCCCCGTGCTCCTCGGGCTCTCCCTGGGAGCGGCGCACCTGCTCTCGCGCGCCGAGCCGCCGACGCCGCCCCCCTCCGCTCCGGCTCCTCCCCGCCCTCCTCCGACCGGCCCCATCCGCTGGATCGTCGCCGGCGGCGGCGCGAGCCCCGAGGTCTCCCAGGTGCAGATCGAGCAGGACCTCGCCCAGGCCACGCGTCGCCTCGAGGAGACGGGCCCCGGCATGCTGCTCTTCGCGGGCGGCCCGGGCTCGCAGGCGGTGCAGGTGCTGGATCGCGACGCGCCCCCGGCCGACCTGCGCGACCGACTGGGCACGCTGCTGGACCCGCGCGGGAGCCGCGACACCCGCTACCGCGCGAGCACCCTGGATCCCGACGGCGCCGGCTCGGCCGAGGCGATCGTCAGCGCCCTCGAGGGCGCCGTGCTCGCCGACGAGTCCCCCCTCCTCGTCTACCTCGCGGGCCACGGGCTCGGCGGCGAGGAGCCCCGCGACAGCCGCCTGCTCACCTGGGGCGCGGGCGATCTGTGGGTCGAGGATCTCGCGGCGGTGCTCGACGCGGCCCCGCACCACCGCCCGGTCCGCCTGGTGGTCACCTCCTGCTACGCGGGCGGCTTCGCCGATCTCGCGTTCACGGGCGCCGATCTCGAGCAGGGCCCCGCCGAGAGCGACCGCTGCGGCTTCTTCGCGACCACCTGGGACCGGGTCGCGTCGGGCTGCGATCCGGATCCGGACCGCGGCGCGCAGGAGGGATACGGCATCCTCTTCCTCGAGGCGCTCGGCGGGGCGGCCGAGGACCTCGACGGCGACGGCCGGCTCTCCCTCCTCGAGGCTCACAGCCACGCGCGCATGCGCGCCGGCTCCTTCGACGTGCCCGTCACCACGTCCGAGGTCTTCCTCCGCGCCGCGGTCGATCCCGACGAGGCCCCCGAGGACGCGCCGCCGCCCCCCATGCCGGAGGAGCGCGCCGTCGTCGCCGCCCTGCGCGAGCGCCTCGACGTCGCCTCGTGGGAGGCCGCCCGGGCTCGGCTGACCGCGCTCCAGCACCAGCTCGAGGAGGGCGCCGAGCAGCTCGACGAGCTCGAGCGGGAGCGCGAGGCGGCGCGCGAGGACCTGGTCGGCGCGCTGCTGCATCGCTGGCCGGCGCTCGAGGATCCCTGGCGCCGCGACTTCGCGCCCACGCTCGAGCTGGAGGCGGACGCGATCGCGCGCTTCCTCGACGAGTCCGGCGACGCCGCTCGCCTCGCCGACGTCGACGCCCGCCTCGCTCCGGTCGCCGAGCGACACGACGCCCTCCTCGTCCGCATGGCCCCACTCGAGAACCTGCTCCGCGCCGAGGAGACCCTCGCCCTCGCCGGCCAGCTCCGCGCCGAAGGCGGGCCCCACTGGCTGCGCTACCAGCGCTTCCTCGCCTGCGAGCGGGGGCTGCCCTGACCGGGAGCCGGAATTTGACCGATCCGGGCCCCCTGCTCATGGTGAGGGGGATGTCCCCCCGCCTTGGCTTCGCCCTCCTGATCGCCCTCGGTCTGACCGGGGGCGTGGCGGCGGCCCAGCCGTCTCTCCAGGGCGGCGTGCAGCGCGATCCGGGCGCCCAGGCCGCGCTCGAGATGCCCCGGACCGAGGCCGCGCCCGCCCCCACCGAGGCGCCGGACGAGGACGAGGTCTTCGGCCGCGAGATGGACTTCTACGACCCGAGCGGTCACGCCCTCCGGTCGTTCCACGACGCCCTCCGCGCCACCCAGTCCGACGAGGATCCGCGCAAGGCCCGGGTGCTGGTCTACGGCGCGTCCCACGTCGCCGCCGACTTCTTCACCCACGTGCTGCGCGAGCAGCTCCAGCAGCGCTTCGGCGACGCCGGACACGGCTTCCTCATGCCCGCCCGCCCGTGGCGGCGCTACCGGCACCTCGGCGGGCTGAGCGTCGAGAGCAACCGGCCCTGGGACGCGCTCCGGGTGCGCGCCTCGACCCGCGACGTCGACCACCTCGGGGTCGCGGGCCTCGCCGTCGAGTCCGACGACCGCCGCGCCTTCGGCCGCATCGACACCGGCGATCAGGTCGCGAGCCAGTTCGCCATCATGTACCTGGAGCAGCCGGGCGGCGGCTCCTTCGACGTCCGCCTCGACGGGCGCCGGGTCGCGCGCGTCGCCACCGCCTCCGAGGAGATCGGCGCGGGCTGGCGCCTCGTGACCGCCGCCGAGGCCCGCCACGTGCTCGAGATTCGCCCCCGCGGCGACGGCCCCGTGCGCCTCTTCGGCGTCTCGGTCGAGCGGGAGCAGCCCGGCGTCATCGTCGACAACCTCGGCATCAACGGCGCGCGCGCCGTCTCCCACCTCTACTGGAACCCCGAGCTCCACACCGAGTACCTGCGCCGGCTGTCCCCCGACCTCGTCGTCCTGGCCTACGGGACCAACGAGAGCGGCGACGACGGCCACCCCATCGAGACCTACGAGGAGGAGCTCCGCGCGGTTGTCGGTCGGGTCCGCGGGGCGGTGCCCCAGGCCGCCTGCATGCTGATCGGCCCGAGCGATCGGCCGATGCGGGGCGAGGAGGGCGAGCCGGTGGATCGGCCGCGCACCCACCAGGTGGTCGAGGTGCAGCGCCGGGTCTCCCGCGACATGGGCTGCGCGTTCTTCGACCTGGTCGCCTTCGGCGGCGGCCCGCTCTCGATGGTGCGCTGGGCGGAGGCGGATCCGCCCTACGCCCAGCGGGATCACGTGCACTACACCGGCCGCGGCTACCTCCGCCTCGGCGAGGTGCTGCACGACGCGATGCTCGAGGGCTTCGACGAGACGCCGCGCTTCGACCCGCCGGCCGCGGTCGCCGCCGGCCCGCGCCCCTGATCTGTCCACCGCCTCGACTTCGCGGTAGGGTGCCCCCTTCGAAAGCTTGGAGGGGCGCATGGCGCAGTTCGAAATCATCGAGTTCGAAGGTCAGAAGATGGTCAAGGCGACCATCCAGAACGAGACCATTCGCGCGGAGTCCGGCGCGCTGCACTACATGTTCGGCCAGATCGAGATGAGCTCGAAGGCGCCGAGCGCCGGCGGCTTCCTCAAGTCGATGGTCAGCGGCGAGAACGTGTTCAAGCCGACCTACAGCGGCGCCGGCGAGATCTACTTCGGCCCGCCGATCTTCGGCGAGTACTTCATCCTCCAGCTCAACAACGAGGAGTGGATCCTCGACCAGGGCGCGTACGTCTGCAGCGACGTGGGGGTCGAGGTCGACGTCTTCCGCAACAAGGCGCTGACCGGCCTGATGGGCGGCGAGGGCCTCTTCCAGACCAAGGTGAAGGGCACCGGCACCGTGGTGCTGATCGCGCCCGGCAAGGTGCAGACCTACCACCTCCAGGGGCACACGCTCAGCGTGGACGGCAGCTTCGCCATCGCCCGGACCGCCGGCCTCGACTACTCGCTCAAGCGCGCGAGCAAGTCCCTGGTCGGCTCGTTCACCTCGGGCGAGGGCCTGCTCAACGTCTTCAGCGGGACCGGCACGGTGCTCCTCGCGCCGGTGCCCAACCTCTACCAGAACCTCATCGATCAGAGCCGCTACATCCCGCAGGCCGCGGCCGGCGGAGGCGCGGCGGCCGGAGGCGGCGCGGTCGGCGCGCTCGTCGGTCGCTTCGCGGGTGGCGGCATCGGCCGGATCGTCGGCCTCGCGGTGACGGTGCTCTTCTGCATCGTCGCGATCGTCTGCTCCGGCATCATGCAGGCGATGCAGTAGCTCGCCAGAGCGGCGAGCGGTCCCGCTGCGCCCGGACGGCGCGGGCGAGGATCGCCGCCGCCTCGTCGACCTCGTCCTCGGTGGTGGTCACGCCCACCCCGAGCCGGATCGACGCGCGGGCGCGCTCCTCGTCGAGCCCCATCGCGAGCAGCACGTGGCTCGGCCCGGCGCCGGCCGACGCGCACGCCGCGCCGGTCGAGATCGCGAGCCGATCGCCGACGTCTCGCGCCAGCCGCTCCGCGTCGACCAGGCGGAGGTGCACGTGGAGGTTGCCGGGGTGCCGCGCGGCGAGCGGCGGTCCGTTGAGATCGAGCTCCGGGATCGTCTCGAGGAGCCGCTCCCAGAGCCGGTCGCGCAGCCCGCGCAGCCGCTCGGCGCGCGCCGACCTTTCCGTGAGCGCGAGCGCCGCCGCCGCCTCCAGACCGACCATCCACGCCTCGTCGAGCGCGCCCTCGCGCCGGCGCGGGGTCCGGCTCCAGAGCGCTCCGATCCCCTGCGGCCCGCCGAGCTTGTGCGCCGAGAGGCTCACCGCGGAGAGGCCGATTCGATCTGCCTCGATCGGGAGCAGCCCCGCGGACTGCGTGACGTCGGAGTGGAGCGGGGTCCCCGCCTCGGCCGCGACGGCGGCGAGCGCGGCCAGGTCCTGGACGACGCCGACCTCGTTGTTCGCGTGCTGAATGGAGACCCAGGCGGCCGGCTCGCGCAGCGCGCTGCGCAGCGCGTCGGGATCGATCCGCCCCTGGCCGTCCACCGGCAGCCGGATCACGCGCGATCCGCCCGCGCGGTAGAGCGAGGCGTGCTCGACCGCGGTGGTGATCACGCGCCCGCCTCCCTGCAGGGCCAGCCGGTTCGCCTCGGTCGCCCCGCTCGTCCAGCACACCCCGCCACTCGCCGCGCCGATCAACGCGCTCACCGCGGCCCCCTCCGGAGGCGGCGGCCACCCTCCGGCCTGCGCGGTGGTGAGGGCGCGCAGCATCACCTCCGACACCCGTGGATCGAGCGGCGTGGTCGCGTGGTGATCGAGGTAGATGCGGCGCATTCAATCCTGAAACGGCGAGCGGCGGCGTCCTTTCAGCCGTGAAAGAGGACGCGTCTGTATGGACATTGATCCAGGGAAGACGTCCCCGTCCAGTCCTCCGGTACACAGTCTGCAAGGCCGGCGCCGCGGTGCAGATGGGATGGGTATGGATGAGCAGTCCGGCTACATGAAGCAGCGGGGGAGCGAGCGACCGCCCTTCATGAGCGGTCGGCTCGACGACGTCGCCCTGCCGGAGCTGGTGCAGATGCTGGCGTCGGGGGGTCACACGTCCCGCATCGAGCTGACGGCCACCGACGGCCGGCGAGGCTCGGTCACGATCGAGAAGGGCACCGTCGGTCGGTGCCGCTTCGGCGATCTGATGGCCGAAGACGCGTTCTACGCGCTCTGTCGGATCGGCGGCCGCTTCGCGGTCTACCGGACCGACCCGGAGGCCCTGCAGCGCTCGACCGTCGCCCGCGGCTGGCAGGAGCTCCTCCTCGAGGCGGCGCGGCTCGAGGACGAGGAGCGTCGCGACAGCAACGTCTACCCCTTCCCCACCCCCGAGCGCGAGCCGTCCGAGCCCTCGCTCGGCGTGCTCGACGCGCTCGCCCCCTCGGAGCCGCCGCCGCCCCTGCCGGCCACCGACGTCCACACCGTGCCGCCCCCGCCGGACGACGGCTTCGACGCCCTCTTCGCCGAGGCCACGCGCTGCTACCTCCGGCGCGACCTCGAGCAGGCGGAAGATCTGTTCACGCGCTGCGCCGCCATTCGACCGAACGACCGGCGCGTGCGAGCCAACCTCAAGCGCCTCGCCGAGAAGAAGGGACGCCGATGACGTCCATCGCCATCGCGAGTCAGAAGGGTGGCGTCGGCAAGACGACGCTGGCCCTCAACCTCGCCCTGTCCTTCGCCCAGAAGGGCTACCGCACGCTCCTGGTCGACCTCGATCCGCAGGGATCGATCGGCCTCTCCCTCGCCGGCCGCCCGAAGGACGCCGAGGGGGTCTACGAGCTCATCCAGCGCCGCGACGCGATCGGCCGCTACGTCATGGAGACGAAGCTGCCGAAGCTCTCGCTCCTGCCGTTCGGTCAGCCGGACCTGGAGTACCTCGGGGCCTGGATGCACCAGGCCAGCGGCGATCGGGCGCTCGAGGCGCTCGTCCGGGAGCTCGAGCGGCACTTCGAGATCGTGCTCCTCGACTGCCCGCCCGGCACCCACGGCTGGGCCCGCGACGCGGTGGCCTCGGCCTCGCACGTGGTCTCGCCCCTGCAGAGCGATCCGCTCGCGCTCCGGTCGCTGCCGCAGCTGGTGGAGACGCTGGGGCTGCTCCGCGCGAAGGGCGCGCGGGCCGAGCTGGCCGCGGTGGTGCTCACGATGACGCGCTTCCGCGACGCGGTCGCCGCCTCGGTCGCGCAGGAGGCCTGGAGCCTGCTGCCGGCCGAGCTGGTGCTGGACACGCACGTCCCGCGGGACCGCGTGTTCGCCGAGGCGAGCGCGAAGGGCGTGCCGCTCGGCATGCTGCGCCGCCGCCCGCCGCCCGCCGCGGCGGTGTTCGATCACCTGGTGACCGAGCTCGAGCCCCGGCTCGGGCTGACGCAACTGGTCGAGGACGATGAGCCCATCCATCTCGTGGATTGATCGGGAGAGCTTCGCCTCCCTCGTCCGGCGCATGCAGACGCCGGCGGAGCGCGCGCCGAAGGCCTCCGCGCCGCCCGCGCCTCCGCCCCCCGCGGCCCTGCCCTCCGCGGCCGTGCCCGCCGCGGCGTCGCCGAGCGTGCGCGTGCCGCGGCCGTCCGCGCCGGCGCCCACCCTCACGCCGTTCGTGGCCCCGGCGGGCTCGATCGACGAGCGCGCCGCGGCGCTGCTCGAGTGGATGGGTGAGCAGCTGCCCGGCGACGTCGCCTTCGTGACCGACGAGCACGGCCTCGCGGTCGTGGAGCGCAACGCCAACGTCGAGCTGCTCGCCACGAGCGCGGCCCTGATGCGGACCGTGCGCGAGCTGCACGACATCTTGCCCACCATCCAGGATCACATCACCTTGTCCTTGAGCCCGACGCACACGCTCAGCTTCGCGCTGGCCGAGTCGGACTGGGGTCACTTCGGCGCCGGCGTCGTCTCCTCCGGGAGGCTGGCGGAAGACGCCATGACCGCCCTGACGGCGGCCGTGCGCGACACCTTCGAGAAGAAGAACGGGAGCCCTCGATGAGCCAGACGACGCTCGAGCGGGCGGTGGAGGACGTCGGTCCCCTCCGCGCCGTGTTCATCACCGCGATGCCCGACTGCCTCCTCTACGACGCGTGGGAGCGCGCCGAGGACGGCTTCGAGGTCGAAGAGATCGCGGCCTACTTCGGCGACCTCGTCCGCTCGAACCGGCAGGGCCTGAAGGCCCTCGGCTCGTGGTCGAGCGACATGCAGGTCACGATCGAGTCGGCGGAGTCGCTGGTCGTGATCCGCGAGATCAACGAGCACTTCGTGTGCGGCTGCGTCTTCGAGCGCAGCGCGCCGCTCGGCATGGTCCGGCTCCAGATGAAGCGCATGATCGAGCGCATCGCGGAGATGCTGCCGCAGGTGGAGGCCCAGGAGCGGCCGCGCGGCGTGCGGCTCGTCGAGTTCGTCTCCCGCTACGCCCCCGACCCGCACGCGGCGCTGATGCGCATCAGCGTCCGGACGGGCCTCACCATGGAGCAGCTCGAGGCGGCCGAGGGGCTCGACGCCGACGCGGTCGAGCGGCTCGAGAGCGCGACCAAGCGGATCCTGGGTCTCACCCAGCTGAGCGTCTGAGGAGCAGCACGATGTCGGATGCCATCTCTCAGCTCAAGAGCCTGATGCCGGGCTGCGACCTGACCTTCTTCGGCGGCGCGCCCTACGTCTTCCACTGCCATCACTACAACCTCTTCCACGACCAGAGCGTCGACGACGTGCTGGGCGAGGAGGCGGGCTTCGCGCTGCGGAGCCGGGCCGCTCGGGAGGCATTCCGCCCCCTGCTCGCGGCCGTGTTCGACGCCGCCGGGGCCACCCTCCCCGTCGAGCGGATCGAGCTCGCGACCCAGATCTTCGCCGCCCTCGGCCACGGCCGCCCGAGCCTCTCGGTCTCGTCCGACGGCACCGGCGTCGCGACCGGCACCCACCTCCACTACGGCTTCGCCTGGCGCGAGAAGTACGGCAAGCAGGTCAAGCGCTTCGACCCGGTCGACGCGGTCGCCGCCGGCTTCGCCGCCGCGGCCAGCGAGCTCGCCCACGGGCTGCCGCCGGGCTCGGTCGAGGGGACCGAGGTCAACTGCGTCGCAATGCAGCACGAGCAGTGCCGCGTGAGCCTGTCGCGGGTCGCGCCCACGCCGCTCGCCGAGCCGCTCGCCGAGCGCATGATGGCCGACTACGTGAAGCCCCCGCAGCGCGGCCTCTGGGAGGACGAGGTCGCGGCCATCGCCGACGGGCTGCGCGGCTTCCTCGGCGGCGTGGCCGGCGACGAGCGCGGCCTCGTGCACGCCTTCAACGTCTTCGTCACCGCGCACATGGCGAACTACTACAACGAGACGATCTTCGAGTCGGTGCGCGCGCTCGAGGAGCGGAGCCCGGCCGTGGTCGGCGCCGCCGAGAGCCTCTTCCGCGAGGCCGGCCACGTCTGCGTCTTCAACACCTTCGGCAACATCATCCTCTCCCCCGAGTGGGAGTCGATGGTGGAGAAGCCGGGGGACGATCCCGAGCGGATCGTGATGAGCTGCCTCGCCATCGCGCGCAGCCTCGGCTTCGGCCACTGGCTCGTGCCCGAGATGAAGGTCGGCGAGCGCATGGTGATGCGCACCACGACCAACTACGAGGCGCCCTACTACCTCCACCGCTACGGGCGCTCGGCCAAGCCGCGCTGCTACATCACGACCGGCGCCGCCCTCGCCATCGCCGTGCTCGCGCACCGGGTGAAGTGGTCGGAGAGCCCGACCCTCGACCAGGCCTACTACGACGCGCTCTTCCGCGGCGACGGCCTCGGCTGGGAGGCCGAGGTCACCCGCGACCAGACGATGGGCGACGAAGTCACGGAGATCGTCGTCAGCCGCCGATGAAGCTGTCGCGGCTCGCGAACTGCACCCGCAACCTCACCTGGGAGACCCGGCTGCCCGAGGACGAGGTGGTGGAGCCCACGCTCCGTCACCTCGTCGAGCGGGGCGCGTCCCGCGCGCAGCCCCTCCCGCGCCTGACCCGGCTGGAGATCGGCGCGCACGCGCTCGTGGTGGTCGGCACCCGCGTGCAGATCCGGCTCTCCTACCTGACGCCCGACGAAGAGCGCCGCTACGAGGCGGAGCGGCTCTTCGTGGCGCTGATGGACGCCGTCCGGGCCGCCGGGCTCACTGGCGCTGGAGATGGTCGGCGAAGCCCTTGAGCAGCGCCTTGTAGAGCATGTTGCCGATCACGCGGTAGCCGGCCGGCGTCGCGTGCCGGAAGTCGCCGAAGGCGAGGCGAGGCTCGCTCCGGAACCAGGCCCGCATCGCGCCCTCCCCGCCCATCGCGGTGAAGGTGTCGAAGAACGCGCAGCCCTCGGCGCGCGCCGCGCGGCGCATCGCCTCGACGATGATCGGCACCGGCTCGAGCGTCTCGATCGCGCCTCGCTCGCTCCGGCGCGCCTGATCGAGCGGCGCCATCAGCAGGCAGGCGGCCTCGGGGCGAGCTCGGCGCACCAGGCGCGCGACCCGGCGGAAGTCGTCCTCGAACTGCTCGGGGGTGCGCGGATCGTCGGCGTCGTTGCCGCCGAAGCCGAGCACGATGAGGTCGGTCTGGCGGTGCGCGTGCTGGCGGCGGAAGTGCGCCTCGTCGTAGCCGAGCATGCGCCGCGCCCGCGCCCCGACCATGCCCAGCGAGTCGTAGACCACGCCCGGGCCGTCCCGCTCGAGCACCATGCCGTAGAGCCGGCTCTCGCCGCCGCCGATGGTGCGCAGCTCGAGCTCGTGGGGCCCGTCCGAGGTGCGCACCTCGTGCCACGCGTCGGTGGTCCCGTCGCCCCGGGTGCTGACCACCTGCCGCTCGCCGTCATCGAGGCGCAGGTCGAGGTTCCCGCCCCGCGGGTGCTGCTGGTACCAGAGCTCGAAGCGGCTCACCTGCCCGCCGATCGGGCCCCGGTCGCTGGTCCCGAACTCCGCGTGGCCGCCCGCGACCGAGCGGTACTGGACGCCGCCGTAGCCGTAGAGGTGATCGCGGAGGCCGGCGCGGACGAGCTGGATGAGCCGCCACTGGCCGGACGCCGAGTGGTCGACGTCGGTGTGGCGGTAGGGCATCGAGCCGCGCGAGATCAGGATGAAGCCGTGCCCGGCGTCGCCGAAGCGCTGCTGGAACCGCCGGCGCGCGGTGCTGGTGATGCCGTCGCCCGCGATCGAGGAGTCGCCGTAGTGCGCGATCCGGGTGATGGCGCCCGGCCGCCGCTCGGCGGTCCGGAGCAGCGCCTCGTAGAACGGCCGCATCGCCCGCCCGCCCGGGTCCTCGAGCTCGCGGACCAGCCCCTCGAGCTCGCTCGGCGCGATGCGCACGCGCGGCCCGGTCTCGCCCTCCTCCGGCTCGGGCGCGGGCGGCGGCGCCTCCTCGGCCTCCTCCGCGAGGTTGGCGGCGACGGCGTCCCCGAGCTGCTCGGCGATCGCGTCGTCGCCCCGGCCGGTCCGACGGCTGACCGCGCCTCCGGTCGCGACCGCCATGCCGCCCTCGGCCGGCTCCTCGGCGAGGAACATGCGCACGATCGGCGCCCCCTCGCCGGGGACCCAGGCCTGGAAGCGCTCGAAGTCCGCGCTCGCGTAGGGCACGAGGGCGAGCAGCCCGAGCACGAGGGTCGCGACGCCGAGGTGACGCATCGCCCCGCCGGTCGCCGCGGTGCGGGCTTCCGTCGCCCGCTCCTCCACGTCCGACAGGGACTCGAGCAGGGTGTTCGAGCCCTCGTCGCCCAGCAGGTCTTCGCTCTTCTCTCGCTCGCTCAACGTCGCCTCGGACCCCGCGCGGGGGCGATCGATTCAGCCGACCCACAGGTGTAGCACCGCCTCCGGACGAGCGACACGAATCTGCCCTGCCGGCCGGGCTCGTGCCGCCGCAGCGGGGGGCGGGGGCGGACCCGTCTCGGTCGCTCCCACTCGCAGGAAGGGAGGAGGGTCGGAAGGGAGGAAGAAGGGGCAGGTCAGGGCACGGCCGGGCGGCTCGCCCGGGCTCGACGACCGCTCCCCGCTCGGCCGCCCCCGCCGCTCCGTCTCGGCGCGTCGGTCTCTCCAACTCGCCGGAAGGGAGGAAGGTCGGAAGGGAGGAAGAAGGGGCAGGTCAG
>JAYZQJ010000196.1:0-12631 GCA_036149055.1 Myxococcota bacterium
TGCCGCTGCCGGCCCCGCTGCCGCTGCCGGCCCCGCTGCCGCTGCCGGCCCCGCTGCCGCTGCCGGCCCCGCTGCCAGCCGTACTGGAGTTCGATGAATGAATAGGATCGTCCCCGAACGACGGGGCGTGCGTTCGCACGATCCGCCGCGTGCGCGCAAAGCTCCCTCGTCGCCGAGAACATCGACAGGTAAGCTTGCGACTGTTGGGTGTTTCGTCGCGGTCGTCGATTTCGACGAGGGAACGTCGACGTTGGGCTTTATTCGTCGATTTCGACGCCGAGTCGATAGTGACTATCGAAAACTCGTCGAATTCGACGACAAGTCGATAGTCACTATCGAAAACTCGTCGAATTCGACGCCCAGTCGATAGTCACTATCGAAAACGCGTCGAATTCGACGCTCGCGCCCTCGACCGGGGCCTCCTGCGCTCGTTCTCTCGTCTCGGAGCCCGTCCACGACGATCTTCCGTCGATCTTCAGTTCATGAGCTGCTGGGTGGTGACCTGGGGGAGCTCGCTGAAGCCGATGACGTAGGGGGCGGTGCCGCCCTGCGCGTAGTGGCCGACCCAGATGCTGTAGACGCCGGGAGGGAAGGGGCCGTCGAGGATCGGGTTCAGCTCGCCGTTCGAGTCGTCGACGCAGCGGAAGCTGCCGTCGGGGCCGCGCACCACGAGGGTGGTGTCCTGGTGCGAGCTGACGAGGATGCGCAGGCGGGAGAAGGGCGCGCCGAGCTGGAGGATGTGGCTCGGCGCCTGGCCGACGTGGCCGAGGCAGCCGGGGTTCATGCTCTGGGCGGGCACCGGGCCGCCGGCGACGCCGCGGGCGACGCGCGGGTCGGGCATGAAGCCGGGGGTCAGCACGATCGGGGCGCCGCCGCCGGGCGGGACCTGGCCCGGCTGCATGCCGCCGGGGGGCATCGGGGGCGGGGGCGGGTCGGGGAGCGTCGCGTAGCCGGGCACGGCGAGCGCCGGGGAGAAGTCGCTGGGCGGCGGAGGGGCGCCAGGCATCGCCCCGGGCGGCATGCCGGGCGGCATCGCGGGTGCGTCGGGGACGGTCTGACCCGGCACCGCGAGGGGCGGATCGTCGGCCAGATCGGCCTCGTCGTCGCAGCCGGCGAGGGCGAGCAGGGAGAAGACGAGAGCCATGCGTCGCATCGGCCGGATGATACACGAGCCCGGTCCCTGCTATACGGCGCCCATGCGCAAGCTCATCGTCATCCTCGGCGTCCTCACCGCCTCCTGCTCCGGCGGCGCGGGCGACCACCCCGAGTACACGGCCGCGGAAGGGCGGGGCGCCGGCGGCGACGACCGCGCCGAGGCCCCCGCGGAGGAGGAGGCGCCGATCGGTCGGCTGCCCGAGGGCGTCACGCCGCTCCACTACACGCTCTACCTGGAGGTCGTCCCGAGCCGCGAGCGCTTCGGAGGCCGGGTCGACATCCGCACCCGCATCGACGAGGCGCGGCGCGTGATCTGGCTCCACGGGCGCGACCTGAACGTGACCGAGATCGAGGTGCTGCCCGAGGGCGCCGAGCCGATCTCCGGCACCTACGAGCAGGTGGACGACAGCGGCGTCGCCCGGCTCACGCTCGACGAGCGGGTCGGGCCGGGCGAGGTGACGATCAGCCTCACCTACGACGCGCCGTTCGACCGGCAGCTCAAGGGGCTCTACCGCGTCGACACCGGCGGCGAGGCCTACGCGTTCACGCAGTTCGAGGCGACCAGCGCCCGGCTCGCGTTCCCGAGCTTCGACGAGCCGCGCTTCAAGACGCCGTTCGACGTGACGCTCAGCGTGCAGCCCGACCACGAGGCGATCGCCAACACGACGCCCGCGAGCACCCGCGAGGTGGCGGGCATGAAGGAGGTCCGGTTCACCGAGACCGAGCCGCTCCCGACCTACCTCGTCGCGATGGCCGTCGGCCCGCTCGACGTCGTCGAGCACGACCCGATCCCCGCCAACGACGTTCGCGACCGGCCGCTGCCGTTCCGCGGGGTCGCCGCGCGCGGGCAGGGGCCGCGCCTCGCCTACGCGCTCGAGCGGACCGGCGCGCTGCTCGCCTACCTCGAGAGCTACTTCGGGACCCCGTACCCCTACGACAAGCTCGACATCATCGCGGTGCCCGACTTCGCCTCGGGCGCGATGGAGAACGCGGGCGCGATCACCTTCCGCGAGACCCTGCTCCTGCTCGACGAGGACGAGGCGCCCGAGGATCAGCGCCGCGCCTTCGCCTACGTGATGGCCCACGAGCTCGCCCACCAGTGGTTCGGCAACCTCGTGACCATGCCCTGGTGGGACGACATCTGGCTCAACGAGGCCTTCGCCACCTGGATGGGCAACAAGACCGTGCGCCACGTGAACCCCGAGTACCACGCCGACGTCGGCATGGTCCGCTCGGTCCAGGGCGCGATGGGCGCCGACAGCCTGGTGAGCGCGCGTCAGATCCGGCAGCCGATCGAGAGCAACCACGACATCCGGAACGCGTTCGACTCGATCACCTACCGCAAGGGCGGCGGCGTGCTCGAGATGTTCGAGCGCTGGCTCGGTGAGGAGACCTTCCGGGAGGGCATCCGCGAGTACATGAGCCGGCACCGGTTCGGGACCGCGACCGCCGACGACCTGCTCGACGCGCTCAGCCAGATGGCCGGCCGCGACGTCGGCACCCCCTTCCGCACCTTCCTGTTCCAGCCGGGCGTCCCGCTCCTCACCGTCGAGCGACAGTGCTCGGACGAGGGCAACCGGCTCGCGATCCGGCAGAGCCGCTACCTCCCGGTCGGCTCCGCCGGGGAGCGCCAGGCGAGCTGGCAGATCCCGGTCTGCGTGCGGCACGGCGACCGGCGCGAGGCGAACGACACCTGCGAGCTGATCACCGACGCCGAGGCGACCCTCGACCTCGGCGACACCTGCCCCGAGTGGGTCATGCCGAACGCGGACGCCGCCGGCTACTACCGGTTCGCGATGCCGGCGGAGGACGTCGAGCGGCTGATGCAGACCGGCTGGCGGCACCTGACCGAGCGCGAGAAGGTCAGCCTCGCCAACAACCTCGCCGCCGGCTTCTCGGCCGACGCGATCGAGGCGGCGGCGGTCTTCGGCACCTTCGATCGCATCGCGGCCGACGAGAGCCGGGCGGTGGCCACCGAGCCGATGGGGCTGATCGGCTACACCCGCGATCACCTGGCGACCGAGGCCAACCGCCCCGCGCTCGAGCGCTGGGCGAGCGGCCTCTACGCCGCCCGGGCCCGGCGCATGGGCTGGAGCGCCCGCCGGCGCGAGGACGGCGAGGCGTCGCTCCTCCGGGCGGACCTGCTGTCGTTCATGGCCGAGACCGCGCGCGACGCCCGCACCCGCCGGGAGGCCGCCGAGCGTGGCCGCCGGTACATCGGGTTCGGTGGCGACGGAGAGCTGCACCCCGACGCGGCCGAGCCGAGCCTGGTGCCGCTGGCGCTCTCGATGGCGGTGCAGGAGGGCGACGCCGCCTTCTTCGACGCGCTGCTGTCGAAGGTGCTCGAGAGCGACGACGCCCTCTTCCGCCGCGACGGGATCCGCGCGCTCGGCTCGGCCCGGGAGCCGGCGCTCGCCCAGCGGGCCCGGGCGCTCTCGCTCGACGCGCGGCTGCGGGTGAACGAGGTGACCGATCCGCTGACGACGCAGCTCTCCATGGAGGAGACCCGGGCCGACGCCTGGGCCTTCATGCAGGAGCACTTCGACGAGCTCTTCGCGCGGGTCGCGACCACCCGGGCCGGCTACGCCCCGTGGTACGTCGCCGGCTTCTGCTCGGAGGAGCGGGCGGGCGAGGTGGAGGCCTTCTTCGCCGAGCGCATCGAGACCCTGCCGGGCGGCCCCCGGAACCTCGCCGGCGCCCTCGAGGCCATCCGGCTGTGCGCGGCGCGGGCGGAGGCGCAGCGGGAGAGCGCCAACACGTTCCTCGGCGCGCGGCGGCGGTGAGGACGGGGGAAGCCCCCCTTGATCGTGCGTCCGTGGGGGCATAGGTGTGTTCGTCGGGCTTCGTCGCGTTCCGCGCGCGAGGCCCAGCGCGTCTCCGGACGCGAGCAGAGACCGGCGGCGCGGTCGACCGCACGCCCAACGACCCATCCAACACGTACCAAGACCGGGGGAATCTCCACATGTCGCTCACCAGCACGCTCCTCAAGGCCGGCGCCCTCTACGCGCTCGGCCGGATGACCACCAACATCAGCGGCGAGGACATCTCGCGCCTGACGGGCATCAACGGGGACGACGTCCGCCGCTACGGGCTCGGCCGCGCCGACGCCCTCCTCGGCACGCTCGGCCTCACCCGCGCCGCCTCGGTGCCGTCTTCGACCGCCCTCGTGCTCAGCGGGTTCGCCGCCGGCGCGGTGGTCGGCGCGGGCGCGACCTTCCTGTTCTACTCGGAGCAGGGCAAGGACGTCCGCAAGAAGATCGCCGAGTACTTCGCGTCCACCGACGACAACGAGGCGTCGGCCGACGCCGACGCCAACGTCACCGGCAACGGCGGGGTCAAGGCCCGCGCCTGAGCCCACCGCCAGGGGGACGAGAGGGCCGGTGCCTCGGGGCGCCGGCCCTTTCTCTTTGGCGCCGACGGCGGTGGCCACGGAGCCGGCGACGTGGCACAAACGCGGCCGCCATGGCCGACTACATCTACACGATGAAGGGGGTGACCAAGGTCCACCCCCCCGACAAGCGGATCGTCACCGACCTCTACCTGTCGTTCCTGCCCGGCGCGAAGATCGGCGTCATCGGGCCCAACGGGATGGGCAAGTCGAGCCTGCTCCGGATCATGGCCGGCGAAGACAAGAGCTTCAACGGCGAGGCCTGGATCAAGCCGAGCGCGACCGTGGGCTACGTCCCGCAGGAGCCGGACATCGGCAAGGACCGCACGGTCAAGGACGTCGTCGAGGAGGCGGTCGCGCCGCTCAAGGCGGTCCTCGCGCGCTTCGAAGAGGTCTCGATGAAGTTCGGTGAAGTCACCGACGACGACGAGATGAACGCGCTCCTCGAAGAGCAAGGCAAGCTGCAGGACCAGATCGACGCGGCCGACGGCTGGAACCTCGATCACACCCTCGAGCTGGCCATGGACGCGCTCCGGCTCCCGCCCGCCGACGAGAGCGTCAACCACCTCTCCGGCGGCGAGAAGCGCCGGGTCGCGCTCTGCCGCGTCCTCCTGATGAAGCCCGATCTCCTCCTGCTCGACGAGCCCACCAACCACCTCGACGCCGAGAGCGTGGCCTGGCTCGAGCAGCACCTCGCGCAGTACCCCGGCACCATCGTGGCCATCACCCACGACCGCTACTTCCTCGACAACGTGGCGGAGTGGATCCTGGAGCTCGACCGCGGCGACGCGTTCCCCTTCAAGGGCAACTACACCGCGTGGCTCGAGGCCAAGGAGAAGCGCCTCGAGATGGAGGAGAAGCAGGAGAGCGCCAAGCAGCGGAAGATCAAGAGCGAGCTCGAGTGGGTGCGCGCCTCCCCGAAGGCGCGTCACGCCAAGAGCAAGGCCCGCGTGCAGGCCTACGAGGCCCTGGTGGCCGAGGCGGGCAGCAAGAAGCGCGACTCGAACGAGATCTTCATCCCGCCGCCCCCCACCCGGCTCGGCGAGAACGTCATCGAGGCCAAGAACGTCTCGAAGGCCTACGGCGACAAGCTCCTCTACTCCGACCTCAGCTTCCGCATCCCGCGCGGCGGCATCGTCGGCATCATCGGCCCGAACGGCGCCGGCAAGACCACGCTCTTCCGCCTCATCACCGGTCAGGAGCAGCCCGACTCGGGGGAGATCGACATCGGCGAGACCGTCTCACTGATGTACGTCGACCAGAGCCGCGACGCGCTCGACCCCGACAAGACCGTCTTCGAGGAGATCAGCCGCGGGCAGGACCAGATCGTGGTCGGCAAGACCGAGGTTCCGTCGCGCGCCTACTGCGGCCTGTTCAACTTCAAGGGCAGCGACCAGCAGAAGAAGGTCGGCGTGCTCTCCGGCGGCGAGCGCAACCGGCTGCACCTCGCGAAGGTGCTCACCCAGGGCGGCAACGTGCTGATGCTCGACGAGCCGACCAACGACCTCGACGTCGAGACGCTCCGCAGCCTCGAGTCGGCGCTGCTCGAGTGGCCCGGCTGCGCGCTCATCACGAGCCACGATCGCTGGTTCCTCGACCGCGTCGCGACCCACATCATCGCCTTCGAGGGCGACAGCCAGGTGGTGTTCTTCGACGGCAACTACGACGAGTACGAGGCCGACCGGAAGAAGCGCCTCGGCGCCGAGGCGGAGCGGCCCCACCGGATCAAGTACCGGAAGCTCACCAAGTAGGGCTTCACGGTTCTTCACGCGCTCGGGGTGGCGGCGGTCTCCCCGTCGCCCCAGGTCTCCCCCATGGCCGCGCCCGACGCGGGGCGCATGTCCGGAGGGGGAGACCGAAGTGAGCGCGAGCAGGCGAAGCTGGAGCACGGTGGCGGCGATCCTGGCGCTCGGCCTCCTGGTCGGCGCCGGTTGGCCCGGCTCCGCCCGCACGCAGACGGCCTCGATCGAGGGCTTCGAGGGGGCGTGGCGCTACGTCGGCGGCGCGCGCGATCAGCGTCAGCAGGACGCGGCGATCGATCACGTGGTCGATCAGCTCGATCTCTTCACCCGCGAGATCGCCCGGGTCGCCATCCGTCGCAGCCTCGCGCCCGAGCCCGAGCTGCACGTCCGGCTCCGCGGCCCCCGGCGGCTGAGCCTCCAGCTCGGCGACTGGGTGAGCCACGAGGTGGAGCTCGACGCGCCGCCGCTCGTGATGCCCGGCCCCGACGGCAGCGCCACGCGCTTCTCGGCGCGCTTCGCGAGCGGCCGTCTGACGACCCGCGAGGAGAGCGCCCGCGGCAGCCGGATCAACCAGCTCGGCCTGAGCCCGGACGGCGCCCACCTCTTCATGCATGTCCGCGTCCGGGCGCCCCAGCTCCCGAGCGACATCCGCTACGCCCTCACCTACCGCCGCTCTCCGTGAAGACTCTCGACGGCGACAATCAATTTCTCGCAGAGTCGCAGAGGCGCAGAGGGTCCGGGGGCGCGGCGGGCTGCTCTTCCGTGTCGACGCTCGGACGTAATGGCTCTCGCAAAGGCGCGAAGCCGCAAAGGGGAAGGGGTAGGGCGCGCTGGCGGATGCCGGCAGCTCGGGAGGCGGTCGCCGACGGGACGCTGGCGGCGAGCCTCCACCCCGTCGCCCTCTGCGCCTCTGCGCCTCTGCGCGAGAAAACCGAAGCATCCGGGGCTAGCCCGTGGCGCGGAAGTCTCACCGATCGAGGAGCGCGTCGAGGGCGGAGGTCACGGCGACGCCGTCGGCGGGGGCCGAGCCGGCGTGGAGCAGGCCGCGTAGCCGGCCCCGGGCGTCGAGCACCGGGGCGCCGGAGTTGCCGGGGTGGCTGGGGCACTCGACGAGCCAGCCCACCTCCGCGGCCTCGGCCCCGAAGCTCTCGACCGCGCTCTCGGGCTCGGCGACCCGGCAGCGCCTCGCGGACAGCGCGTGCTGGCTCGGATAGATCGGGTGGGGCCGCACCGCGAGCACGGTGACGATGACCGGGGGCCTCGCGTCGGGGCCGGCCGGACGGAGCGGGGGGCGGTCGAGGGGGCGGGTGAGCCGGAGCAGCGCCACGTCCTCGCGCAGCACCTCGTCGTCCCGGATCGCGCCCGCTGCGACGACCTCCGCGCACTCGACCCATTCGTCCGGCGCGGTGAAGGCGACCCAGCTCCCCTCGCACGAGGCCCCGGGGCGGCGCGCCTCCGGCGGCAAGCAGTGCGCGGCGGTCAGCGCGAGCGAGGGGCCGACGAGGGAGGCGGTGCAGCGCTGGATCGCCTCGCCCTCGCCGCGCACGAGCAGGCCGACGCTCGCGCCGCACGCCTCGCCTTCGCAGCGGAGGGCGAGCTCCCTCGGAGGTCGGGTCACGCCGCGCTCGGCTCGCGGGCGAGCCGCCTCGCTCTCGGCGTGGAGGGCAGCGGCGGCGACGGGGTGAGCAGCGGAGAGCGGCCGGGGGCGTCCGGCCGGGGAGGCCGCGCAGCCGGAGAGGACCAGAGCCAGCACGATCGCGCGCACGTACGTCGGACAGTGTGCGGCACGCCGAGTTCCCGTGCTCGTGACGGCCCCCGAAGCTGGCGTGGCGCGCGGAGGAGCGGCAGGCTGCGCCGCGCATGCAGCCGCTCCCGATCGACGCGCACCTCGACGCGCTCGTCTCCGCCGCGACCGAGGCGAGCGGGCTGGTGCTGGTCGCCGAGCCGGGCGCCGGCAAGACCACCCGGCTGCCCCGCGCGCTGCTCGACGCGGGGATCGCGGGGCGCGGCGAGATCCTCGTCGCCGAGCCCCGCCGGCTCGCGACCCGGATGGCCGCGGCCCGGGTGGCGGAGGAGCTGGGGGAGCCGGTCGGGCGCACCATCGGCTACCAGGTCCGCTTCGACCGCGCGGTCTCGAAGGAGACCCGCGTCACCTTCCTCACCGAGGGCGTGCTCTCTCGCCGCTTCCGCTCGGACCCGACCCTGAAGGGCGTGGCCGCGGTGGTCTTCGACGAGCTGCACGAGCGCCACCTCGACACCGACCTCGCGCTGGCCCGCGCGCGGCGGCTCCAGCGGGAGTCGCGGCCGGAGCTGATGATCGTGGCGATGAGCGCGACCCTCGAGGCGGAGCCGGTCGCCGCGTTCCTCGACGCGCCGATCGTGAGCGTCGAGGGGCGCACCTTCCCGATCGACGTGCGCCACGCGGAGGAGCCCGACGATCGACCGCTGGAGCGACAGGTGCGCGCGGCGGTGGTCCGGCTGCTCGACGAGGGGGTCGACGGCGACGTGCTCGTCTTCCTGCCGGGCGCGCGCGAGATCCGGCGCGCGATGGAGGCGTGCGAGGGGCCGGCGAAGGCGCACGGCGTCGATCTGCTCCCGCTCCACGGCGATCTGCCGCCCGACGCGCAGGACCGCGCGGTGCGCCGGGGCCCGCGCCGCAAGATCATCTTCTCGACCAACGTGGCCGAGACCTCGCTGACCATCGACGGGGTGGTCGCGGTCGTCGACTCGGGCCTGGCCCGGGTCGCGAGGCACTCGCCGTGGACCGGCATGCCGAGCCTCGAGACCGCGCCGATCAGCCGGGCCTCCGCCGCGCAGCGGGCCGGGCGCGCCGGCCGGACCCGGCCGGGGGTCTGCGTGCGGCTCTACACCCAGCGCGAGCACGACGCGCGGCCGCTGCGGGACGCGCCGGAGGTGCAGCGGGCCGACCTCGCCGAGGCGGCGCTCGCCCTGCTCGACGCGGGCGAGGATCCGCGCGCCTTCCCGTGGTTCGAGGCGCCGCCGAAGGCCGCGCTCGACGCCGCGCTCGGGCTGCTCGAGAAGCTGGGCGCGTGCGAGGGCGGCGCGATCACCCCGCTCGGCCGCGCGCTCGGGGCGCTGCCGGCGCACCCGCGGATCGCCCGCATCGCGATCGAGGCGAAGCGGCGCGGCTTCGAGGAGGCGGGCGCCCGGCTCGCCGCGCTGGCCGCGGAGCGAGAGATCCGCCGCGCCGCCCGCACCCGCTTCGGCGGCGGCGGCCCGCGCGACGACGAGGTCGGCAGCTCCGATCTCCTCGCGCGCCTCGACGAGCTCGAGGCGCTCGGGCCGCGGGCGTCGCACGGCGCGATCCGCCAGGCCGGGCTCGACGGCCGCGCGGTGCGCACGGTGTTCGACGCCGCTCGGCAGCTCGACCGCGCCCTCCGCCGCGTGGAGGTGGACGCGGAGCCCGGCTTCGACGAGGAGGAGGCGCTCCTGCTCGCGACCCTCGCCGGCTTCCCCGACCGCGTGGCCCGGCGGCGCAAGCCCGGCGGTCGGGAGCTCGCGCTGGCCGGCGGCGGCGCGACCCTCGACGAGGCGAGCGTGGTCAAGGACGCCGAGCTGATGGTCGCGGTGGAGGCGCAGGCGCACGCCGGCCGGACCTGGGTGCGGCAGGCGAGCGCGGTCACCCTGGAGCACCTGATGGAGCTGTTCCTCGATCGGCTCGAGGACTCGGTCGAGGCGCGCTTCGATCCCAAGCTCGAGCGCGTCTTCGGGGTGCGGGAGCTGACCTTCGACGGGCTGGTCGTGGAGCGCGGCGACGCCGAGATCGACGACGACGCGGCGGCCCGCGCGCTGGCCTCGGCGGCCCTCCAGAAGGGCGTCTCGCGGTTCTGCGACGCCGAGGCCCTCGAGGGGCTGACCCTGCGCCTCGCCTTCGCGCGCCAGCACGACCCGCGCCTCCCCGCGCTCGACGACGCCTGGCTCGAGGCGCTCCTCGTGAAGCTCTGCGCCGGTCGCCGCGCGTTCGCCGAGCTGCGCGACGCGGGGCTGCTCGACTGGATCCGCGCCGAGCTCGAGCCGCACCGCGCCCGGCTCGACGCCCTCGCCCCGAGCCACGTCTCGATCCCCGGCCGGGCGCGGGTGCCGGTCACCTACGAGGTGAACCGCCCGCCGTGGATCGCCTCTCGACTGCAAGACTTCTTCAGCGCGTCCGAGGGCCCCACCGTCGCCGACGGGCGGGAGCCCTTGGTGCTTCATCTCCTCGCGCCCAACAAGCGCGCGGTGCAGGTGACGACCGACCTCGCGGGGTTCTGGGATCGCCACTACCCCGAGGTGCGCAAGGAGCTGCGGCGCCGCTACCCGAAGCACGCGTGGCCCGACGACCCGCGCACCGCGCCGCCCTCAAGACCCGGGCGGGGCCGACGGACTCGGTAGCGCCGAGCGCTCCTCGGCGGTCTCCTCGATGATCTCCTCCTCCGCCTGGTTCTGGTAGGCCTCGCGGATCCAGCTCGGGAGGTCGTCCATCGGCGGCGAGGTCGAGTAGAGGTCCACCGAGATGTCGGAGGGCGTCGGGTCCTCGTTGGGGCGGAGCGACGGGTCGGGCGCGTCGTCGTCGATCGAGCCGCCGGTGACCGCCTGGTAGGTGTCCATCGCGAGCTGGGTCGCGGCCCCGGTCACGCCGCTCAGGTAGATGCCGATCTCGTGCACGGTGACCGAGGTGGGCACGTAGGCGGTCACGTCGGGATTCTCCGGGCGGAGGCCGGTGCCGAAGCCGTGGGTGTAGCCGACGCCGATGCCGAAGTCGTAGCGGTCGGTCTGCACGCCGACGCCGATCGTGCCGCCGACCCGGTGCACCCGGTCCGGGGTGTAGACGAGGGTGCGCTCCTCGTGGGGCGCCATGCCGCTGAGCTCCATGAACGAGCCGACGCGGAGCGGCACCTCGCGCGAGAACCAGAGCTCGGCGCCGACCGCGGCGTCGAAGGAGACGTCCGACCAGTACTCGCCGGCGAAGTAGGTCGCGGCCGGGCGGTCCCCGTCGCGCGGGACCGGTCGACCGATCGGGTTCACCGGATCGTTCTCCGAGCCGTAGGCGCCGGTGACGCCGACGTCGGCGGCGATCGCCACGCTGGTGTCGAGCCGGAGGTAGGTGCCGAGGCGCGCCTGCCACGGGACCGGCGCGGTGGCCGAGACCTCCTGGTCGTCGACCCGGAAGAACTCGCCCTCGCCCTGCCGCTGCACGCTCACCGACTGGAAGAGCGCGCGCCCGCCTCCGCCCACGCGCAGGCCCGGCGTCTGGAGCGTCAGGCCGATCTGCGACCAGTCGGTCGGTCGCCAGGTCGCGCCGATCCGCAGCAGCAGGTGGTGCGCGCTCGTGTCGATGATGACGTCCCGCGAGGTCAGCGCGCTCCCCGGGCCGCCGATCGCGCCGCCGCCCGGGCTCGTCGCCTGGGTCCAGGACTCGCGGTACTCCTGGTCGTAGAGCGAGAGCGCCGCGGTCACGCCGAGCGAGAAGGTCGGGTCGACGCGCAGGGCGTACGACGCATAGAACCACCGGGTCTCCTGGTCGTCGACGACCTCGAGGGTGCTGAGCGCGCCGGCCGCCGCCTCGTCGTCGAGCAGCTCGCGGTCGAGGAAGTGCCGGGTCAGCATGCCCGCCGCGAGCGCGTGCTGGCGGACGTCGCTGGCGTCGCGATCGCCGAACTTCAGGACCGCGCCGACGAAGACCGGCACCGAGAGGAGCGCGCTGTCGTTGAGGTCGTCGAAGCCGACCACCGACACGTAGCCGTCGTGCAGCGTGTAGGCGCGGAAGGTGCGGAGCGAGAGGCTCGCGCCGGCGGCGGTGCCGGGGGTGTCGGCGAGGCCGGCCGGGTTGTAGTAGGCGGCGGAGGGACCCGCGGCCGAGCCGACCACCGCCCCGCCCATGCCGAAGGCGCGCTCCGAGAGCAGCGGCTCACGCTGCCCGCGCTGCGCCTGCGCGGGCGCGGCCAGCAGGAGACAGCTCGAAGCGAAGAGGATGACGGCGTGGAGGGATCGCACGAGCGACCCCTACGCAAGCCTGGCGCCACAGGGGGATCCGCCACGCTGTGCGTGCGTTCGAACCCGAACGTGACGTCACACGGAGGACACACGTGGCATCACGCCACGTTCTTTTCGGGCAGGGGCGGGTGCGCCCCCCCCCCCCCCCCGGGGCGGGCCCGCCCCCACCGAACCACCCCCCGCCCGCCCCGCCCCACCGGCGGTGTCCGCGCGGGCGGCCGGGGGCGGCCCGCGCGCCCGCCGCGCGCGCGCGCGCCGCTGGGGACCCCGCGCCCCGCGCGGGGGTCGGGGCCGAGCGGAGCGAGGTCCCGGAGTGGGTGGGGGGGCCCCGCGGAGCCGGTGCAGCGGTCAC
>JAYZQJ010000197.1:0-10764 GCA_036149055.1 Myxococcota bacterium
CTGACCTGCCCCTTCTTCCTCCCTTCCGACCTTCCTCCCTTCCGGCGAGTTGGAGAGACCGACGCGCCGAGACGGAGCGGCGGGGGCGGCCGAGCGGGGAGCGGTCGTCGAGCCCGGGCGAGCCGCCAGGCCGCGCCTGACCTGCCCCTGCTTCCTCCCTTCCGACCTTCCTCCCTTCCTGCGAGTTGGAGAGACCGAGACGTCCTCGGGATCGGGATCGGGATCGAGATCAAGGAATGACGCGGCGCGTCGAAAGGGTGCTAGCATCGCGGCGCGGTGGGCCTGATCGTCCAGAAATACGGGGGCACGAGCGTGGGCTCCCCGGATCGGATCCGGGCGGTCGCGGAGCGGGTCGCGCGGACGCGGGGCGAGGGGCACGACGTGGTCGTGGTGGTGAGCGCGATGGCGGGGGAGACCAACCGGCTCCTCGCGCTCGGGCGGGAGCTCGCGGCGGCGCCGGACGCGCGGGAGATGGACGCGCTGGTGGCGACCGGAGAGCAGGTGAGCTCGGCGCTGCTGTCGATCACGCTGAACGCGGCAGGGACTCCGGCGCGCTCCCTCCTCGGGCATCAGGTCCGGATGCGGACCGACGGCGCGTTCACGAAGGCGCGCATCCAGACGATCGACGACGCGAGCCTGCGCGAGGTGCTCGACCGGGGGAGGGTGGCGGTCGTCGCCGGCTTCCAGGGGGTCGACGCGGCGGGCAACATCACGACGCTCGGCCGGGGAGGCTCGGACACCAGCGCGGTCGCGCTCGCCGCCGCCCTCGAGGCGGACGTGTGCGAGATCTACACCGACGTCGACGGGGTCTACACCGCCGACCCGCGGATCTGCCCCGACGCGCGGAAGGTGGATCGCATCAGCTACGAGGAGATGCTGGAGCTCGCCTCGCTCGGGGCGAAGGTCCTGCAGATCCGCTCGGTGGAGGTCGCGATGAAGTTCGGCGTGCCCATCCACGTGCGCTCCAGCTTCTCCGACGCGGAGGGGACCGTGGTGACCAGAGAAGACGACGCCCTGGAGTCGGTCGTGGTGGCCGGCGTGACCAAGAACGATGACGAGGCCCGCGTGATCGTGCGCGGCGTGATCGACCAGCCCGGCCTCGCCGCCTCGATCTTCGAGGCGCTGGCCGCCGACAACATCTCGGTCGACATGATCATCCAGAACGTCTCCGAGGACGGCCGCACCGACGTCACGTTCACCGTGGCCGACGGCGAGGCCGAGCAGGCCCGGGAGATCGTCGAGGGCGCCCTCGCGTCGTCGCAGCGCGGCGCGATCCTCCTCGACCGAGACGTCTGCAAGGTCTCCATCGTCGGCCTCGGCATGCGCTCCCACGCCGGCGTGGCCGCCAAGATGTTCCGCCTCCTCGCCGAGGCCGGCGTGAACATCCAGGCGATCAGCACCTCCGAGATCAAGGTCTCCTGCCTCATCGACGCCGGCCAAGGCGTCGACGCCGTGCGCGCCCTCCACACTGGATTCTCGCTCGGCCACCCTCAGTAGGCGCTTCGGGCACAAGCGGCTCTCGCGCCGCTCACCGCCTCGCGCAGCCAGACCACGTCGTCGGCGCGAAATCCGGGAGAGGGGAGGTGGGAGGCGAAGAGGAATCAGGTGGCTGGCCGGCCGACCGCAGCCCCGGCGTCCCGTCTCCCCCCCAAACCTGCCCGACGAGAGATCGGTTCAGCACAGATGGCTCTCGCAAGCCGCGAAGCCGCAAAGGAGGTTTGCTGGCCGCGGGATGGCCGCTGGCCACCGGTCGGCCGCCCGGCGTGTGCGGCCCGACCACGTCGTCGGCGCGAAAGCAGGGAGAGGGGAGGTGGGAGGCGAAGAGGAATCGGGTGGCTGGCCGGCCGACCGCAGCCCCGGCGTCCCGTCTCAGCCCCCCCCAAACCTGCCCGACGAGAGATCGATTCAGCACAGATGGCTCTCGCAAAGCCGCGAAGCCGCAAAGGGTTGGCTGGCCGCGGGATGGCCGCTGGCCACCGGTCGGCCGCCCGGCGTGTGCGGCCAGACCACGTCGTCGGCGCGAAAGCAGGGAGAGGGGAGGTGGGAGGCGAAGAGGAATCAGGTGGCTGGCCGGCCGACCGCAGCCCGGCGCCCCGGCGGCCAGCCCCCATCCCGCTGCCCACCCGCCCCGTGTCGCGCAGCGACACTTCCTCCCGTCTCCTTCCTCCCCATCTCCCCTCCCCAAAACTCGCTCCGTCCTTCCCGATCTCCTTCCTCGCTTCCGTCCTTCCTCGTTTCCCGCGAGTCGGGGCGACGAGAGATCGACTCAGCACAGATGGCTCTCGCAAAGCCGCGAAGCCGCAAAGGAGGTTTGCTGGTCGCGGGATGGCCGCTGGCCACCGGTCGGCCGCCTGGCGTGTGCGGCCCGACCACGTCTTCGGCGCGAAAGCAGGGAGAGGGGAGGTGGGAGGCGAAGAGGAATCGGGTGGCTGGCCGGCCGGCCGCAGCCCGGTCTCCGGCGGCCAACCGCCATCCCGCTGCCCACCCGCCCCGTGTCGCGCAGCGACACTTCCTCCCGTCTCCCACCTCCCCATCTCCCCCAAAACTCGCTCCGTTCGTCCCGATCTCTCCTTCCTCCCTTCCGTCCTTCCTCGTTTCCCGCGAGTCGGGGCGACCGAGCCGGGCCACCGACGGACGAAACCTGCCCGACGAGAGATCGATGGGGCGGGGCATGTCGGAGACGAAGAGAGTGTCCTCCCCGCTCGCGGCGTGCGGCGCGGTGCTGGTGGTGCTGGCGATCGTGGGGCTGGCCCGCGGCTGGGACGCGGAGCAGGAGGCGGCGGCCCGGGCCGAGGCGCCGCGGTGGACGCCCCCGGATGGCGGGCCGCCGCCGGACGCGGGGCTGAGCACCGAGCAGATCGCGCGGCTGCTCGCCGAGCAGCCGATGGACGTGAACCGGGCGAGCGCGGCCGAGCTGGAGCTGCTCCCGCGGATCGGCCCGACCCTGGCTCGGCGGGTGATCGAGGAGCGGGACCGGGGAGGGCCGTTCGAGAGCGTCGAGGCGCTGACCCGCGTGCGCGGGATCGGACCGCGGACGGTCGAGCAGCTCGCGCACCTCGCGGTCGCGGGGCCCGTCGGACCCGCCTCGACCGAGGCCGTCACCGAATCGTCGTCACCGGAAAGAGCTCAATGATCTCGGGGGCTCGGGCCCTCCACGCGGCGACCGCCCACGGTCGGGTCGCCTTGCGTGCCCATCGCCCGGCGCGCTATTCGAAGCGCTGCCGCGCCAGGAAGGGCGGCCTCAGGAGGGAGCTTCACATGCGACTGGGCACGATTCTTCTCTTGGCCGCGGCGATGACCGCGGTCGGCTGTAACGACCGCAACGACCCCGACGACTCGGGCACGCCGCTGCCCGACGGCGCGACCGTCGAGAACACCGTCGATCTCTGCAGCAACGGCACCGACGACGACGGCGACGGCGACGCGGACTGCAACGACACCGGCTGCTGCAGCGTCGTCACCTGCGACCCCTCCACGGCCTGCGGCCGCATGCCCGACGGCGGCGGCGACTGCACCCCGAGCGGCGCCGAGGACTCGGTGGCCGCCTGCACCGACGGCGTCGACAACGACTGCAACGGCTTCTTCGACTGCCGCGACTTCGCCTGCAGCGCCTTCTGCGGCGCCGAGAACAGCAACGGCACCTGCAACGACGGCG
The DNA here is from genome assembly GCA_036149055.1 of Myxococcota bacterium. Taxonomy (GTDB): domain Bacteria; phylum Myxococcota_A; class Polyangia; order Polyangiales; family Sandaracinaceae; genus JAVJQK01. Next base: position 3,656 of record JAYZQJ010000197.1, read on the forward strand.
AAGACAACGACATGGACGGCTTCGTCGACTGCGACGACCGTGACTGCGAAGAGCGCATCGTGTGCGCGGGCGAGGCGACCAACGCCAACTGCTCGGACGGCATGGACAACGACGAAGACGGCATGACCGACTGCATGGACGAGGACTGCCAGGCGGAGGCGATCGTCGTCTGCGACGGCACCACGCCCACCGGCGTCACCGAGGACATGTGGGCCGCGATGGTCATGACCCGCTGCACCAACGGCACCGACGACAACGGCAACACCCGCTTCGACTGCGGCGAGTTCAGCTGCCTCTGGAACTACGAGGGCTGCGAGGCCCCGCCGGCCGAGCGCTTCAACGCCGCCTGCGCGGACGGCGTCGACAACGACATGGACGGCTTCACCGACTGCGAGGATCCGGCCTGCCAGGCCGAGGGCATCGCGGTCTGCGACGGCACCACCCCGGTCGCGGTCGACCCGGGCGACTACGGCACCGCGTCCGACGCCGAGTGCAGCAACAGCGTGAACGAGGACGGCAACGGCTTCACCGACTGCATGGACTTCGGCTGCTCGCAGAACCCCGACGTCACCGTCTGCCCGGGCGAGAACTCGAACGAGCTCTGCAGCGACGGCATGGACAACGACGACAACGGCTTCACCGACTGCATGGACTTCGGCTGCTCGCAGAACGCCGCCGTGACCGTGTGCATGACCGAGCGCAGCTACGCGGCCTGCAGCGACGGCATGGACAACGACGGCAACGGCTTCACCGACTGCGACGACTTCAGCTGCGCGCCGATGAGCGGCTCCCGCTCGCCCGCCTGCTTCTGAACCGCCGATCCGCTCCGCTGGAACGCCGCGCTCTCGTCCGAGGGCGCGGCGTTCGCGCGTCTGGCCTCAATAGTCGAAGAGGAACGAGAGGCGGGCCTGGAAGGTCAGGTAGATCGGGTCGAGCTCGAGGTTGGTGAAGAGGATGTAGGGGCGGATGTCGAGGCCGATCGTGACCTCGCGGCTCAGCAGGTAGTCGACCGAGGCGCGCAGGTGGGCGGCGAAGTCCGCGCCCCAGAGCGAGCCGTCGTAGCTGGTGAGCACGTCGACCCCGACGCCGAAGAAGGGGACGACCTCGAGGATGTCGATGTAGTAGAGGGCCTCGGCGCCGAAGAGGCCGACGTGGAAGGTCTCGCCGCCGTTCAGGGGAGGGTGGACCGCCCAGCCGCCGTAGACGCCCACCCCCCAGGTGTCGTCGAAGCCGAGCGCGGCGCTCAGGCCGGCGGTCGGGCCGTGGTTCGGGAACATCTCGAGCGCGGGCGCGAGGCCCCACCCCGCGGTGACCCCGACCGCGATCTGGCGATCGTAGGCGGAGGCCTCGGAGGGAGCCGCCGTCAGCGCGGCGAGCAGGGCGATCGGGAGGAGAAGACGGCGCACGCCGCCGGTATGCCACGGCTCGGGGGCGGGCACGAAGTTCCGCAGGGCGCCGGGCGTTGACGGAGCGAGCCGCGCGGGTATAGTGCGGCGCCCTCGCGCCCGGGCGCTTTCCGGGCGGAATTCACGCAGGAGACTCGCCCGTGGCGAAGGACGACCGAGACGAGGAAGAGACCGAGACCGAAGAGCGCGACGACTCCGAGGAGGAGACGGAGAGCTCGGAGGAGGATTCCGTCGACGAGACGGAGGGCTCGGAAGACGACGCCTCGGACGAGGACGACGACGAGTACGAGGACGACGACGGCGAAGACGAGGAGGAGGACGACTCCGCCCCGGACGACGCCGCGGACTCGGAAGACGACGTCGAGGACGAGGACTCCGACGCGGACGAGGACGACTCCGACTCCGACGACGAGGCCGCGGCTGCGAGCAAGCGCAAGACCGGTCGGCGTCGCGGCAAGAAGGGCAAGGGCAAGCGGCAGAGCGCCGGGGCCCGGCTCGCGGCCGCGCGCGCGGCGAAGGCGGCCCGCAAGGCGGCCAAGCGCGGCAAGGAGAAGCAGCAGGAGGAGCAGGCTCCCCTGGACGCGGTGAAGGAGAGCGACCTCGGTCAGCGCGCGGCGCAGGCCGGCGAGTGGGCGCAGCAGAACCGCACCATCGTCTACGCGATCGCGGCCGCGGTCATCCTCGGGCTCGGCGGCTACATCGGCTGGCACTACTACTCGAAGGGCCAGGCGGAGGCGGCCGGCGGGCTGCTCGCGGAGGCGCTCGAGATCAGCGGCGCCGAGATCCGTGGTGAGGACGCGCCCCCGCCCGACGAGGACGACGACACGCCGAGCTTCGAGTCGACCCAGGCGCGAGCCGAGGCCGCGCTCGAGGCGTTCGAGCGGGTCACCTCGCAGCACCCGAACAGCCAGGCGGCCGCGTGGGCCTACCTCGGCGCGGGCGACGCGCTGCTCGAGCTCGAGCGCTACGCGGACGCCCGGGAGCGCTTCGAGCGCGCGATCGCGGTGGCCGGCACCGACGACACCGTCCTCTGGCGCGCCCTCGAGGGCAAGGGCTTCACCTTCGAGGCCGAGGAGCAGTGGGGCGAGGCGATCGAGGTCTACGAGGAGCTGTCGCGCATCGACGACGGCGGCTTCGAGCCGGTCGCCAAGTACCACCTCGGCCGCATGTACCTCGCCCAGGGCGAGCGCGACCGCGCGACCGAGACCTTCAACACCCTCGTCGAGAGCCTCCGCGAGGCGAACGACGACGAGGAGCAGCAGGACTTCGCCTTCGTGCTCGCGCAGGCGGAGGTCCGGCTCCGTGAGCTCGATCCCTCGTCGGCGCCCTCGCGGCCGGTGCTCCCGGCGCCGGGCGCGGGCGGTCTCCCGGGCGGGGGCGGCGCGCCGGGCGGGCCCGGCGACCTCTCGCAGGAGCAGATCCAGGAGCTCATCCGCCGCTTCCAGCAGCAGCAGCAGCAGGGCGGCGGCGCGCCGGCGCCGGAATGAGGCTCCCCGCCAGGCTCGTCATCGCGTCCGGGCTGGCGCTCCTCGCCGGCTGCGGGCCCGACTTCCTCGGGGGCGGCAGCTACCGCTGGGTCGGTGGCGGCCGGGAGGCCCCCGAGGTCAGCACCCGGGCCATCCGGCTCCGCTGGCGTCAGCAGATCTCCATCGACTACGAGGGCGCCTACGTGCCGGTGGAGCGCTCGCGCCCGGCGCTGGATCCGGGCCGCGATCGCCTCTACGTGGGCTCGGCGGCCGGTGAGATCTGGGCGATGACGGCCACCGGGGCCCGCATCTACACCTACGACGCCGGCTCGGGCATCGCCGCGCAGCCGACCCTCGACGTGCACCGGAACGAGCTGTTCGTGTCCACCGAGGGCGGGGTGGTGCACAAGCTCGACGCGAGCGACGGCGACCTGGCCTGGCGCTCGGAGGTCGGCGGCGCGATCAGCCGGGAGGCGGTCCTCACCGAAGACGCGATCTACGTGGTGAGCGACGACGACGTGGTCAGCGCGCTCGACCGCGAGACCGGCGAGGCGCTCTGGCGCTACCGGCGGGACGCGCCCGAGGGCTTCTACGTGAGCGCGCACGCGGGCCTCACGCTCGCCGACGGGCACCTGCTCACGGCGTTCACCAGCGGCGTGGTCGTCAGCCTCGACCCCGCCGACGGCGCGGTGCGCTGGGAGCGGGACACCGCCGCCGAGCTCGAGCCCGGGCCCGATGGCACCCCGCGCTTCGCCGACGTGGACACCACGCCCCTGGTCATCGACGACCTGGTCTACATCGCGAGCTTCGCGGGCGGGCTGTACGCGCTCGAGCTCGAGAGCGGGTCGGTGCGCTGGCGCGACGAGGCCCTCACCGGCGTCACCCACATCACCGCGGCGAGCCGCCGCCTGCTCGTGCTCTCGAGCGCGGAGCTCGGCGTGGCCCTGGTGGACCGGGAAGATCGCGAGATCCTGTGGCGCAAGGTGCCCCCGCGCGGCGCGCCCGGCCCGGCCACCGTGACCGACGACCTCGTGCTCTTCGGCGAGAGCCAGGGCGGCTTCATCACCCTCTCGCTCACCACCGGCCGCGAGCTCGGGCGCATCGAGACCGGGCACGGCTTCAGCGCCCGCGCGGCGGTGGCCGACGGGCGCGGCTTCGTGCTCACCAACGGCGGCGTCCTGCTCGCCTTCGCGCTGCCCGGCGCTCGGTAGACCGGGTGCGCCGCCTGGCGATCGTCTCGGGCCTCGTCGGGCTGCTCGGCCTGCCGGCGTGCGGCTACGACGCGGCCACCGACGCCTGCTACTCCGTGCTCGACGTCTACGGCACCCGGCTCGTCGAGTGCGGGGGCTTCCCGACCGTCGAGCAGGCGGAGGCGGCGATCCTCGAGACCTGGTCGGCCGAGGCGGGCGCGCCGGTGGACTGCGACCGGACCCCGGTCGGGGTGCGCGACGAGCGGGAGCTCTACGACGAGTGCCTGCCGGCCCTCATGACGCTGCCTTGCGAGCGGGTCCACGAGGCCCCCTCGAGCTGCGACGCGCAGATCGTCTACCGTCGCTGACGGTTGCCGGGCGCGCCCGGGGCCGCTAATTCTGTCCGCGGATGTCCTCGTTCTCACGCGCCCTGTTCGTGGGCCTCGTGACCCTCGCCATCTCGTGGCCGGGGGGCGGGGTCTCGGAGCGCGTCGAGGACGAGTGCCGCTGCGAGTCGGCCTCCGCCGACGCCTCCAGCGCGCACGAGGACGCGGAGACCGCGCACGAGACCTGCCCGCCCGACTGTGACGGCTGCTCGTGCTGCGGCGCGGTGACCGCGATCGCGGCCGCGTCGTCTCCCTGGACGACCGTGGTCCCGGTCCGGCCGGCCCCGCGCTCGTTCTCGATGGAGAGCGACGCGCCTCCGGGCACGCGCGCCGGCGTCTTCCGTCCGCCGAGAGCCTGAGCCGCACCTCCGAGATCACCGGTCCGTCTCGAGGCGGCGCATCTCCGTGTCCGCTCGGCGCCCGAGCGCGGCCGCCCGCTCCCTTCACGGGGCGAGGCGCGTCGCCCGGCGCCCCGGTTCCCATCCACCTCGACCCCGAAACCAAGGAGGCGCACGTGCGCGCTCATCTCTCCATCCTGTCCGTCCTGCTCCTGACCCTCTCGCTCCTCGGCTGCGCCGAAGAGAGCGCCCCGACTCCCTCCGGCGAGTCCGCCCACGCCCCGTCCGCCGCCGTGCCCGGCTCGCACGAGGACTGGTGCGGCGAGCACGGCGTGCCCGAGTCCATGTGCACGCGCTGCAACGCGGCCCTGATCCCGGCCTTCCAGGCGACCGGCGATTGGTGCGGCGAGCACGGGCTGCCCGAGTCCCAGTGCCGCGCCTGCAACCCGGACCTCGTCATCGAACGCCCGGCGCCCTCGAGCGGCGGTTGAAGGGCGGCTGATGCGCTGGCACCTGCAGAGCTGGCTCGCCGCCTGTCTGTCGTTCTCGGTCGCGGCCTGCGGTCCGGCCGAGAGCGGCAGCCCGGAGCCCGAGCGGCGGGCCTCCCGCGATCCCGACGCGATGTGCGAGGAGCACGGCGTGCTCGAGGCGGTGTGCACGCTGTGCAACCCGGCGCTGGTGCCCGTGTTCCGGGCGCGCGGCGACTTCTGCGAGGCGCACGAGCTGCCGGAGTCGGTCTGCCCGGTCTGCCACCCCGAGGCGGGCGGGCGACCGAGCCGGGCGGTGGGCAGCGACGGCGCGCCGGCCGACGGAACGCGGGTGCGCCTGGCCTCGCCCGAGCTCGCCGCGCGGATCGGCATCGAGGTCGTCGAGGCGACCGCGGCCCCCGGGCACCGGGAGGTCCTGGCCACCGCGCGCGTCACCTACGATCCCTCGCGCGTCGCCCACCTCAACCCGCGCGCCCCCGGGGTCGTGCGGGCCGTGCACGCCGATCTCGGCGACCCGGTGAGCCCCGGCGATCCGCTCGCGACCGTGGCGAGCGCCGAGGTGGGCGCGGCCGCCACGCAGGTCGCCGCCGCCCGCTCCCGGCTCGAGGTGGCGGAGGCGAACCTCACCCGCGCCGAGCGGCTCGAGGGCGTCGTCTCGGAGCGCGATCGCCTGAGCGCCCGGCGCGAGCGGGACGAGGCGCGGGCCGCGCTCGCGTCGCTCCGCTCCGCGCTCGGGGTCGTGGGCCGCACGCGCGGCGCCGAGTACAGCCTGCGTGCGCCGATCGCCGGCGTCGTGACCCGCCGCACCGCGAGCCTCGGCGCCTTCGTCGAGGGCGACGCGGTCCTCTTCACCGTCGCCGACGCCTCCCGCGTCCAGGTGGAGCTCGAGATCCCCGAGGACGCGCTCGCCGGCGTGGCCCCGGGGCAGACCGTCGCGATCACGGTGGACGCGCTCGGCGATCGCGTCTTCGAGGCGCCGCTCGACTATCTCGCCCCGGAGATCGATCCGCACACCCGGACCGCGCTGGGGCGCGTCGCGCTCGACAACCCCGACGGCGCGCTGCGGGCTCGCATGTTCGGCCGGGCCCGGGTGAGGGTGCCCCGCGACGACGGGGCCATCCTGGTGCCGCGCGGCGCGGTGCAGCGAGCCCGGGGCGCGACCCTGATCTTCGTCCGGCAGGCCCCGGAGCTGTTCGAGGCGCGCCGGGTCGAGGTCGTCGATCGGCCCGGCGATCCGGACCGCGTCGAGGTCCGGGGGAGGGTGGCCGCCGGGGACGAGGTCGTCGTCGACGGCGCCTTCCTCCTCCGCACCGAGACGGTCAGCGACAGCATCGGGGCGGGCTGCTGCGAGGGTGAGGAGTGATGCTCGCGCGGATTCTCGACTGGTCGCTCCGCCACCGCGCCCTCGTCCTGATCGCGTGGGCCGGGATCGCGCTCGCCGGCGTCCTGTCCTGGCTCCGCCTGCCGATCGACGCGTTCCCGGACACCACCCCGGTGCAGGTCCAGGTGAACACCGTGGCGCCCGCGCTCGCCCCGCTCGAGATCGAGCGGCAGATCACCATCCCGGTCGAGGCGAGCGTCGGCGGGCTGCCCGGGCTCTCGGAGGTGCGCTCGGTCTCCAAGTTCGGCTTCTCGCAGGTCACGGCGACCTTCGAGGAGGGCACCGACGTCTACCTGGCCCGGCAGACGGTGTCGGAGCGTCTGCAGGGCGTGAGCCTCCCGCGCGGCGTCGACCGGCCCACCCTCGGCCCGGTGGCGCCCGGGCTCGGGGCGGGGGGGCACTACCTGCGCCCCGGCGAGCGCTCGCGCCGCGAGCTCCGGCCGATCCACGAGTG
>JAYZQJ010000198.1:0-62848 GCA_036149055.1 Myxococcota bacterium
GCGGGCCCCCCGCCCCCCCCGCGGGCGGCCCCCCGGGTGGGGGGCGGGGCCCCCCCTGGGCGGTGGCCCCATGGGGGGAGGGGTTGCACCAAACCCGAGTCGTTCGATCCCGCGGCAGCGGGCGGCCAGCTCGCGCGCAGCGCGAGCGCGAGGCGCAGGGCCCCCAGCGCCCCGTCGCGGGGGTCGCGGGGCCAGCGCGCGACGCGCGCGAGGCCCCGACGGGGTCGGGCGGGGGGCCCCATTGGGGCTTTGCCCCATGGGGGGAGGGGTTGCACCCAACCCGCCAAGAACGCACAGACAGCCGGCGGTCGGCACCCGCTGAGCGTACGCGGTCCCGCCGCTGCCGGTGTTCGGCGGCGTGTAGCTCGCCGAGTGGCCGGGGTAGGCGTTGTCCCACGCGGTCCGCTCGAAGGTGCCGACCGCGGTGTCGTGGCCGACCCACGAGGAGGCGCTGTTGCCGTAGTAGGTGGCCGAGCAGTTCCAGCCCATGCCGAGCACGTAGTAGGTGCCGGGCGTGATGGACTGCCGGATGGGCCCCGACGGACGGTAGGCGTCGCCGGCGCCGAGGGTCTGGGTCGACGACCAGAGCTGCGTCCAGGGCCCGGTCGAGCTGGCGCCGCTGAGCACGTAGAAGGTCACCGAGCAGCTCGAGGACAGGCCGAGGTACTGCTCGAACGACTCGAGCGTCGTGGCGGCGGTGGCCCGGTAGATGTTCGAGCGGAAGTAGCGGGAGGCCGTCCAGTTGTTGGCGCGGGGCTCGGCGATGGTGGCGACGCCGCCGCTCGCCTCGGGCACGCCGCAGCCGCACATGCCGGGCGCCGTCTTGGCGGGGTCCATCGGGCAGCCGTCGACGCAGTCCGCGGTTCCGTCTCCGTCGCCGTCGGTGTCGGGCACGCCGCAGCCGCATGCGCCGGGCGCGGTCTTGCCCATGTCGCCCGGGCACCCGTCGAGGCAGTCGGGCGAGAGGTCCCCGTCGGTGTCGTCGTCGGGCGTGCCGCAGCCGCAGGTCCCGGCCGAGGTCTTCGCCGGGTCGGCGGGGCAGCCGTCGGAGCAGTCGGGCACTCCGTCTCCGTCGCCGTCGGTGTCGGGCACGCCGCAGCCGCATGCGCCGGGCGCGGTCTTCTCCGCGTCCATCGCGCAGCCGTCGATGCAGTCCGCGGACGCGTCGCCGTCGGTGTCCGTGTCGGGGACGCCGCAGCCGCACATCCCGGGCGCGGTCTTGTCGGGATCCTCGGGGCACTCGTCGACCGGCGCGCAGCTGAAGCCGTCGCCCTCGAAGCCCGGATCGCAGACGCAGCGAGGGGCGCCGCTCGAGGCGTCGCAGGTCGCGTTCGCGTCGCACGTCAGGTCGGCGCAGACCGGCGGGCGCCCCGAGTCGTCCGGGATCGTCCCGCCGTCGACCCCGGCGTCGACCGCGCCGTCGGTGGAGGGCGGCGGGAGGACGCCGGAGTCGGGCGTCTCCTCGCCGCCCGAGGCGCACGCGGTCAGGAGAGCGGCGAGGGCGAGCGTCGAGAGCGAAGGGAAGCGCATGTTTCGAGGGTACCAGCCGCTCTCACTCGCCGCAGTGTTCACTCGCCGCAGTGTTCACTCGGCGCAGTCTTCACTCAGCGCAGTCGTCGGCGCCGATGTCGTTGCTGTCGCCGCGCGGGTCACCGTCGATGTCGACGGTGACCTCGGAGAGCGACTCGCCCGCGCCGACCACCGCCGCCACGTCGCAGGACGCGAGGTGGAGGTCGCCGCCCGCGGCGTCGACGAACCAGCTCGCCTCGGCCTCGGTGACGTTGCTCCCGAGGTCGGCGCTGGCCCCGTCGCGCGCGCGGATCCGGCCGTTGGTGAGGTTGTTCTTCATCACCAGGCCGCTCGTCACGCCGTAGCGGTACTCCATGCGGCTCGAGTAGGCCTCGGGGTTCGAGTAGAACACGGTGTTGTTGAGCACCATCGTGTCGTGGCTGCGCTCGACGCTGATGCCGACGTCGTTCTGGCCGCCGGCGGGCAGCCGGCTGAAGATCATGTTGTTGCGGATGATCGAGCCGTAGACGTCGGCGCGGAAGCCGATGCCGATGCCGCGCGCGCAGTCGACGATGTGGTTGCGCTCGATGAGGTGACCGCTGCCCTCGTCGCTGTCCCACATGTGGATCGCGTGCTCGGAGAGGCCGCCGGTGTAGGTCATGCCGCCGCGCGCGTCGGGGGCGCGGCCGTGCACCGGGCGGCGCGGGCCGTCGGGGGTGCAGTAGATGCCCTCGAAGTAGCTGTCGTGGACGTGCCAGTCGCGGGACTCGTGGGTGTCGATCCCGCCCGTGTAGCACCGGGTGTTGCCGGTCTGCGAGCCGTAGCCCCACACGTTGTCGCGGCCCTCGTCGGTCATCACGAAGCGGCTGCAGCTCACCTCGACCCGGTCGACCCGGTGGGCGTCGCCGGGGCTCGCCTTGAGGAACTGCTGGCCGCCGTCGATCATGTGCACGTCGTGGATCACCACGTCGTCGGCGTCCTTCCACAGGTGGATGAGGTGGAAGACCGAGCGGCGCACGGTGAAGCCGGAGAGCACCACGCCGGCCGCGTCGACCGTGATCGGCGCGGTCTGGCCGCCGTGCAGCCGGTAGGCCGAGTCGAGGATCACCGCGGAGGCGTCGCCCGACGCGCTGCGCAGGGTGACGTTGGGGGTGGTGAAGTACAGGCCGGAGTAGCCGCCGCCCGACGCCTCGGGGATCGTGTAGGTGCCGTCCTCGAGCAGGATCGTCGTGCCCTCGGCCGCGCCGGAGACCACCTGGCGCAGGGTGCGCATCTCGCCGTCGACCATGACCCGGTCGCCGGCCGGCGAGACGGTGATCGTCGGCCCGGTCGCGGCGACGATCTCCGCGGTGCGGTCCGCGCAGACGCTCGGCGAGGGGCCCACGCCGCCGTCGGGGTCCGTCGTGCCGCCGCCGTCGGGGTTCACCTGCGCGTCGGGCGTGGAGCCGCCGCCGTCGGTGGGCGGCGGGGTGCTCCCGTCGGTGGTCGGGGTCGAGCCGTCCGGGGTGTCGGCGCCGCCGTCGCAGGCGAAGCAGAGGGAGAGGGCGGTGAGGAGAATCGCAGCGCGTCGAAGCATGGGGAGAGCATAGCGCGCGCGATCGATCCGGACGCGCCAGCCTCACTCCAACTCACGCCATCAGCGCCGACCGACCCGCCGCACCTCGAGCACGTCGCGGTGACGGGAGACGCGGTCGATGACCTGCGCCACCTGATCGGCGCTCCGGCAGTCGAGGCTGAGCCGGATCCGGGCCGCCTTGCCGCGGTCGCTGTCGGCGCGCGCGCTGCGGATGTTCACGCCGATGGCGGTGACGAGCTTGGTCAGCTCGCCCATCAGGCCGGAGCGGTCGGTCGCCTGCACCTCGATCTCGACGAGGTGGCGCTGGCTCGGGTCGGCGCCCCAGTCGATCTCGACCAGGCGCTCCGGCTCGGGCGTGGCGAGGATGTTCGGGCAGCGGCGGTGATGGATCACGATGCCGCGGCCGCGGGTGACGAAGCCGACCACGTCGTCGCCGGGCACCGGGCTGCAGCAGTTGGCGCGGCGCCCCATCACCTCGTCGGAGCCGCCGAGCCTCAGGCCCGAGGCGGTCTGGCGGGTCGGCGGCGGGGGCGGCGTCGACGGGAGCGTGGGCTCCTCCGGCGGCGCCTTCTCGCGCTCCAGGGTGAGCGCGGCCGACGAGACCGAGTGCGCGTTGCGGTCGCCGTAGCCCACCGCCGCGTAGAGGTCGTCGACCGACGGGTAGTCGAGCGCGTGGGCGACCTCCTCGATGGTGGCGTGCTCGAGGTCGAGCCGGGCGAGCTCGCGCTCCACCATCTCCTTGCCGACGTGCATCGACTCGTCGCGACCCTGCTTGCGGAAGAACGCGCGGACCTTGCCTCGCGCGCTCGCCGTGCGGAGGAAGCCGAGCCCCGGGTTCATCCAGTCGCGGCTCGGCTGCGGCTCCTTCTGCGTCAGGATCTCGACCCGGTCGCCGGTCTTCAGCGCGTGGTCGAGGGTGACGATCTTGCCGTTCACCTTCGCGCCGCGGCAGCGGTGGCCGACCATCGTGTGCACGCGGTAGGCGAAGTCGAGCGGGGTCGAGCCCACCGGCAGGTCGATCACGTCGCCGGCCGGGGTGAAGACGTAGACCTGGTCCTCGAAGATGTCGGTCTTGAGCGACTCGATGAACTGGTGCGGGTCGGAGACCTCGCGCTCCCAGTCCATCAGCTGCCGGAGCAGCATGAACTTGTCTTGCGGGCCCTTGGAGCTGCCCTCCTTGTAGGCCCAGTGCGCCGCGACGCCGAACTCGCTGAGCTGGTGCATCTGCTCGGTGCGGATCTGGACCTCCACCGGGCGGCCCCCGGGGCCGATGACCGCGGTGTGGAGCGACTGGTAGCCGTTGTCCTTGGGCTTGGCGACGTAGTCGTCGAACTCGCTCGGGATCGGCACGAAGGTCGAGTGCACGATGCCGAGCACGCCGTAGCAGTCCTGGAGGCGCTTGGTGATGACGCGGACCGCGCGCAGGTCGTAGAGCTGATCGAACTCCAGGTCCTTGCGCTGCATCTTCTTGTAGATGCTGTAGATGTGCTTCGCGCGGCCCTTGATGGACGCCTCGATGCCCTCCTCGGCGAGCTTGGACTCGAGCACGCCGACGACTTCGTCGATGAAGGCCTGCCGCTCGTCGCGCCGCTCGGCGAGGAGCCGCTTGATCTCGGCGTAGGTGTCGGGCTCGAGCTCGCGGAGCGCGAAGTCCTCGAGCTCCCACTTCAGCTGCCAGATGCCGAGGCGGTTGGCGAGCGGCGCGAAGACGTCGAGCGTCTCCCGGGCGTAGCGCTGCCGCTCCGCGTCGCTCCAGGAGCCGTCCTTCATCGAGCGGATCCGCTGCACCCGCATCGCGAGCACGATCATCACGACGCGCACGTCGCGCGCCATCGCGAGGAACATCTCGCGGAGGGTCTCGGCCGCCTCCTCCTCGATGCGGTCCCAGCGGATGGTGGCGAGCCGCTCGACGCCGGCGAGGAGCCGCCCCACGTCCTCGCCGAGCGCCTCCTCGATCTGCTCGAGGGGCAGGGCGTGCTCGACGAAGGCGCGCGCGGCCAGGGCGGCGGCGACCGCCGGAGGGTCGAGGCGGAGCTTCGCGAGCACGTCGGCGGTGTCGATCGCGTCGCTCACCGCGTCCGGCTGGTCGGCGAAGCGCTTCGCGACGAGGTCGTGCGCCCGGCTCACCACCGACGCGTCGACGTCGGGGTGGTGCTTCCCCAGCCGGGTGAGCAGCGCGGTCGGCTCCTGGTTCACGGACCGAGGGCTAGCCGGACCCCGCGCCGCGCGCCAGGAGGCCCGCCTCGGTGGTGGATTCGGTGCGCCGCGGGGTGATAGCCTCGCTGCCTCTCGGGAGGGTGGTGCGATGGAGAGGTTGGAGTTCGACACGATGGCCCCGAGCGTCGAGCCGGGGTCCCTCACGCTCCTCCGGTTGCGCGGTCGCGAGGCGCTGTGTCGGCCCTACGCGTACGAGCTGACCCTGGAGACCGAGGCGGACGGAGGGCTCGCGCCCGAGGCGCTCGACGAGCTGCTCCGCTTCCCCTGCCGGGTGGCCTTCGGGCGCGAGGGGGGCACCGAGATCCACGGGATCCTGCGGGCGATCGAGGTCCCCTCGGCCCACGAGCCCTCGCCGGTCCGCTACCGCGCGCACCTCGTGCCCAAGCTCTGGGCGCTGAGCCAGGCGCGGCGATCGCGGGTGTTCCAGGACCTCGACGTGGTGGGCATCGTCACCGCGGTGCTCGAGGAGCTGGGGCTCGAGGCGGAGACCCACTTCGGCTTCGAGGTCAGCAAGACCTACCCGACGAGCGAGTACACGGTGCAGTACCAGGAGAGCGATCTCGACTTCGTGCATCGCCTCCTCGAGCACTACGGCCTCTTCTACTTCTTCGCGCAGGGGCCCGACGGCGAGCAAGTCGTGTTCTCCGACGACAGCCGCACCGCCCGGCCCCTCGAGGGCGCGGAGCTGCTGAGCTTCGGCGCGGTCGAGCGGAGCGAGGAGGCGGGCGTGATGGAGCTCGGCCGGGTGCTGACCCCGCAGCCCGCGGCGGTGGTGCTGCGCGACTACAACTGGCGCACGCCGTCGATCGCGCTGCAGTCCGAGGCCAAGGTCGACGAGGCGACCGGCCGCGGCTTCCACAACGAGTACGGCCTCCACTTCAAGGATCCGTCGGCGGGGGCCGCGCTCGCCGCGGTGCGCTCCGAGGAGCTGATGGCGGCGCGCGACGTCTACGAGGGGCGCTGCCGGGTGGCGGGGCTCGCGCCGGGGCACCGGGTGGAGGTCACCGGGCACCCGCTGCTCGGCTTCGATCAGGAGTACCTGATCACCGAGGTCGAGCAGGAGGTGGACGGCGGCGCGACGCAGGACACCGGCAACATCCTCCACGAGAAGACCTTCCGGGCCATCCCGTTCACCACGCCCTACCGGCCGCCGCGGCGCACGCCGAAGCCGAAGATCGAGGGCATCATGCACGCGCGGGTGGACGGCGAGGTGCCGGGCACCGCCGCGCCGATCGATCAGTACGGCCGCTACAAGGTGCTCTTCCCGTTCGACCTCGTGGGCGTACCGGGCGGCCGCGCCTCCCGGTGGGTCCGGCTGGCGCAGCCCTCGAGCGGAGCGGGCTACGGCATCCACTTCCCGCTGCACATCGGGGCGGAGGTCGCGGTCTCGCACCTCGACGGCGATCCCGACCGGCCGATCATCATGGCCTCGCCGCCGAACGCCGAGACGGTGACGCCGGTCAACGACCGGAACGCGACGCAGTCGGAGATCGTGACCAAGACCGGCATCCGCATGACCTGGGACGACGACTGCTGAGCGCGGTCGAGGGGAGCGCCAAGTGAGCGACGGTAGCATCGAGGACACCGCTCGACGGTTCGAGATCTTCGTCCCGAGCCCGAAGGCTCGGATCAACATGGGGAGCCGGAACGCCACCGACACGGGGCCGTTCGGCTACAGCGGGCTGTCGCTCCAGTCCGACGTGCACCTCTTCATCGACGCGAACAAGCACACCCTCTACCAGACCGGGCAGAACTTCTGCGGGCAGGTCGGCGGCAAGTGGTGGCAGTTCTCGAACGACCCGATGTTCCTCTCCTCGACCGCCAACATGACGGTCGCGGCCGACAACAAGGTCATCATCGCCTCCGGCGCCGGCCAGGGTCAGATCACCGCGCTCGACCACGGCGAGAACATTCGCCTCGTCCCCTACAACGAGCTCAAGCTCCACTACGTCGTCGACACCCTGCAGACCGGGCTCTTCGAGTTCTTCCACGGCCGCCACGATCGGAAGGAGGAGAAGTTCGGGCTCCTCAAGAAGATCGACCTCGAGCACTTCGACTCGTCCTCGGCGGCGCTGAAGAACGACGGCGTGGCCGCGCACGAGGGCGGCTTCCTCAACACGGTCGCGCGCTCCTGGGAGCTGATGGATCGGGGCGTCCTCGAGGACGCGCTCGCCGCGAACCCGGCGCACGGCGCGGTGCCCTCCCTCGGGCCGATCCTGGGCGCGAAGATCGCGGGCGCGCCCGACCTCGCGGCCCTCGAGTACGGCTTCTCGACCTACTTCGCGCGCTTCGACCCGTACAAGTACGGAAAGGACGGCTGGCTCAACAAGCTCCACAAGGTCGTGTCGGTGCTCAAGCGCTTCGTGCACGTGGCGCTCAAGTACGGGGAGATCGTCACCGACCTGCCGATCATCTCGCACGCGATCAAGGCCTTCGAGGCGCTCGGCTCGCTCATGAACGCGGCCTGGAGCGCGCGGAACATGGCGACCGACAGCTTCCCGGCGCTGGTCACCTTCCAGCGCGCCTCCGACGGGAGCTGGAGCGGGGGCTCGTTCGGCACCGGCGGCGTCGTCGACGAGGCGAGCTCGGGCATGCTCGCGCGCGGCGCGCACGTGGCCGACGGCGCGGCCGACTCCCGGAAGGCGAAGATCGAGTCGAAGGAGGAGCCGGAGGGCGGCTTCCGGCTGACTGGCCAGACCTATCGCCTCGACGTGGAGTGGAAGGACGGCCGGAAGTCACCGGCGGTGATGGTGAACCCGACCGGGCCGCAGCCGGCGACCCTGGAGATCACCGCGCCGACCCTCACCAACACGCCTGAGACCAAGACCCTGGCGCTGAAGGTCGGCGGCCAGACGATCACCGTGTCGCTCAGCGCCGCGAACACCGCGGACGGAGCCGTCTTCGCGGCCGCGATCGACGCGGCGCTCGGGGCGCGCGGGACGGCGATCGACGCCGGCGCCAGCGTCGCCGTGACCGCCACGCCTCACGTCGCGATCGGCGGCGCGGCCGGCGCGGAGACCGCGTCCATCGCGTTCCCGCCGAGCGACATCAGCGTGGACTGGTCCGCGTCGGTCGACGTCAACGGCACGGTCACCACGGTCACCGTCCCGGTGGGGCAGCTCGTGAGCGCGGCGAGGTTCGCCGAGAGCGTCCGGGGGCAGCTGCCCGAGAGCGTGACCGTCGAGACGGCCGTGAGCGAGGTGACGATCATCGCGCCCGAGCCCGCGCTGAAGCTGCTGAACGCCAACGACACCCCGTCGCTCCTGGTGCGCATGGGCAGCGGCGAGGCGGCCTACGACAACCGGACGAGCTCCCTCCCGCTGAAGGCGCCGGTGCTCAGCGCCACCGGAGAGAAGGAGCAGCTGAAGGTCGCGGTGGACGGGACGACCTTCACCGTCGACCTGGACTCCAGCACGACCCTGAAGAGCGCGCTCGACGCCGAGACCACGCTCCTGACCCTGGCCAGCGTGTCGGGCACCGGGAACGGCCCGATCACCATCACCACGCGGTCGAGCCGCGGGTCCTCGCAGGTCGCGGTGAAGAGCGTCTACGACCAGCCCCGGTGGAGCTTCTCGCCGAGCCGCGACGAGCAGGGGGCCGACGGCTGCGACAACCCGCTCACCGTCGACGCGCTCCTCGGGCTCATCGGGAGCCTCGACGGCGTCTCGGCCTCCAAGGACGGCAGCAAGCTCGTGCTCGAGGCGACGGCGACCGGCGAGGGCTCGAAGGTGAAGGTGTCGGGCAACCTGGCGGGCGTCGTCTTCACCGACAAAGAGGACGAGATCACCGGCGCGCCGGACCTCGGCGACAGCGGCGTCTTCGACACCGACTTCGAGACCTCGCTCAAGACCCTCCGGAGCTGGAACCACGAGCTGCAGAAGCTTCCCGAGGACACGCGCAACCTCACCCGCCCGCTGACCAACGCGCTCCAGGACACCCTGTCGACGGTCAGCGCCCTCGAGTCGATGACGAAGACGATCGCGGAGATCGCCGCGAAGGGCTCGCCGCCGCCGCCCGAGGCGATCGGTCTGCTGGCCAACGACGGCATCACACTGGGCACCGCGGACCGGATCGTCGGGACCGGGGGCAAGGGCATCGTCTTCATCTCGGACGGCGGCACCGGGAGCCCGGACCGGAACAAGTTCGTCAAGACCGAGAAGCTGGTCGCGGACATGGGCGCGTGGACCTCGAGCTTCTTCGAGGCGGACAGCGCCGACGCGCCGGCGCGATCGCTGGGCTTCCGGGTGCTCAGCGACAGCGCCATCGACATGACGTCGACGACCTACGCCCAGCTCGCGGCGATGGGCCGGGCGAAGCTCCAGGGCGCGCGCCCCGACGGCCGCCAGGACGGCGCCGGCATCGGCATCGCGCGGGTGATCGGATCGTACGCGTCCGAGGTGGCCGGCTACGAGAAGGTGGTGATCAGCGCGCGGAGCCCGGGCGACGCGAACGACAAGGCCGGCGCCACCGGCGGGCGGGTCGAGCTGCTGGGCCAGCGCCTCACCCTGGGCGGAGTCACGGACGAACACACGCTGGGGAACGGCGTGAAGCTGAGCCTCACGGACCGAGGTCAGATGGGCACTCAACCCTTGCTGGTGGACGGGACGCCGGCGGGCGCCGAGCACCTCGAGGACGGCGAGGACAGCGACGTGGCCTGGGCGGAGCGCCCCAACGAGGACGCCGCGTGGTCGACCGAGCTGCGTGACGCGCACCCGTCCACGAGCCACGTCGATCTCCACGCGACCACGGAGATCGAGACCGTGGTGCTGCCCTACCGGATGCGGCTGTCGAAGGAGGGGGTGAAGGTCGGTGTCGTCACGCCGAAGGAGACGGACCGACGGGACCAGCTCCAGGCCGACGTCGACAGGTTCACGGACATCAAAGACGAGCGGCAGCAGGCGCTGACCGAGTGCGTGTCGCGTCTGGCCGCGCGGACGGCGAAGCAGCAGCGCCTCACGCTTCTTCGTGACAACCCGATGAACGCGCTCAGAGCCCCGAGGTTCGACTTTCACATCCAGCGGATCCAGGCCGAGATCGATGAGCTCGAGGAGAGGCAGGAGGACCTCACCCGTCAGCTGCAGAGGGCGACCGCCCAGGTCATCGCGGCCCAGGCCGCCCTGTCGGCGTTCTCCGCCACCTGGGACACGAAGGCCTTCCCGGTGCTGGAGCTGACCGAGGACACCATCCGCCTCGGCTTCGCCAACGGCAGCCAGGACTGGAAGGACTTCGCCTACCTCGAGATCACCAAGGACGGGATCAAGATGTTCCAGCCCAAGGCGAACGGGACCGCCACCTTCGACCTCGCGGCGAAGACCGGCGCGGTGACCGACGGCGCCGGCAAGGCGAGCTTCACCGCCAACGACGGCAAGCTGAACCTCAAGTTCCAGTCGGACATGTCGGCGGGCGCGATCAAGGTCGACGCCCAGGGCAACGTGAAGCTCGGATGAGCGAGTACGACGAGATCCCCTACGGCGGCGTCGCCGCGCCGCTCTCGCACCCCGCTCGGCTCGCGCTCGCCGCCCGCTTCCAGGGCGTCGCGGCGGCGGATCCACGCGCCTGCCGGGTGCTCGAGCTCGGCTGCGCCGAGGGCGCGAACCTGCTCCCCATGGCCTTCCACCTCGAGGGCAGCGAGCTCGTCGGGGTCGACGCCTCGGCGGCGCACATCGCCCGGGCGGAGGAGGCGCGGGACCGGCTCGGGCTCGACAACCTCTCCTTCGTGCACGCGGACCTGCGAGAGGTCGAGCTCGAGGGCGAGTTCGACTACGTCATCGCCCACGGCGTGCTCTCCTGGGTGGCCGAGGACGTGCGCGCGCGGATCCTGGCCCTCGCCCAGCGGCACCTCACCCCGAACGGCGCGCTCTTCCTCAGCTACAACTGCGCGGCTGGCTGGGCGTCCAAGGCGCCGCTCCGCCGCGTCCTCCTCTCTCGCGCCGCGGGCGCGCCGCCGGCCGAGCGGGCCAGCCGCGTCCGCGAGGTGCTCGCCCACGTCGCCGGGAGCCCGCTCCGGGAGTCGTCTCCCCACGCCGCGGCGCTCGCCGCCCAGGCCGCGAGCGCGCTCCAGCACCGGGACGCCTACCTCGTGCACGAGTACCTCTCGGAGCACCACCACGCCTTCGACCAGCGGGAGCTGCGGGCGCTCGCCGAGGCGCACGGGCTCGCCTTCCTCACCGAGCTGGCGCCCGCCTCGAACGTGGCCGGGCTCGAGGACGATCTGCTCGGCACGCTCGCGCCGCGGTTCGGCGAGGACGCGGACGATCTCGCCGACGTCCTGCTCGGGCGCGCCTTCCGCTCCTCGGTCTTCGTGCGGGAGGGCGTGGAGCGCGAGCGGTCCCTCGACCGGGCCCTCGAGGGCGTGGTCTTCCGCGGGCGGCTCGCGCCGAGCGACAGTCGCTTCTCGCTCGAGCCGGACGTCGCGGAGACCTTCCGCACCGCGAGCGGGGCGCAGATCTCGGTGCGCAGCGCGCCGCTCAAGGCCGCGCTGGTGGAGATCGGGCGCGCCTGGCCCCGGGGCCTCGATCTCGCCGGGCTGCTGTCGCGCGCCACCCTCCAGCTCCAGGTCCGGCGCGCGCTCGCGCCCGAGTCCCAGCTCGACGACGCCGCGCGCGCGGGCCTCGTCACCGACCTGCTCGAGCTCGGCCGGCTCGGCCACCTCGAGCTGCGCCTCGGCGACCCGGACGTCGCGCGCGAGCCCCCCGAGGCCCCGCGCGTCAGCGCCCTGACCCGCCTCGAGGCGGAGCGGGACGGCTACGTCACCTCCCCGCACCACGAGGTCGTGCCCCTCGCGCCCTTCGCCCGCGAGCTCGTCCGCGCCCTCGACGGCTCACGCGACCGGGAGGCGCTGACCGCGCGCTTGCGCGAGGCGGTGGAGGCAGGCGGCCTCGCGGCCGAGGGCCCGGGCGGCGAGCCGCTCTCGACCGAGGCCCTCGCCAGGGCGCTCCCCGCCCTCGTCGAGCGCACGATCGCCGAGCTCACCGCGGCGGGGCTGATCCTCCCGGGGTGAGCGCCCGCGCCCCGTCGACGACCCGGCCCATCCACGCGGCGCGGTGACCGGTGGGGTAGAGGCGCAGGTACGCCCGAGCGACCTCCAGCAGCGCGTCGTGGCGCTCGAGTCGGACGAGAGCCTCCGCGCGCAGCACCAGCGCTCGCTCTCGGAGCGGCGACGCGACCTCCGCGACCCGCGCGCCCTCGAGCGATCGCAGCGCGCGCTCGGCGTCACCGCCCCGGAGGTGGAGCTGGGCCGCCAGGAGCGCGGCCTCCCGCTGGGCGGAGCCCTCGAGCCCATCGGCCGCGGCGTCGTAGGCCTGCGCCGCCTCCTGGTCACGCCCGAGCGCCCGGAGCGCGTCGGCCTCCACGTAGCGCCAGGCCGGGGACGGCGCCGCCGCCCGGGCCATGGCCAGCGCCTCGTCGGCGTGCCCTTCGACGATCCGCGCGCGCGCCCGCTCCGGCGTCGGCGTCGGAGGCCGGCGCGCGTCGGCCGCGGCCCGGCGTCGGGCTCGCGCCGGCGGTCTCTCGGTCGCCTCCACCGCAGCGGGGGGCACCGCAGCGTGGGGCGCCGCAGCGAGGGGCGCCGCCCTGCCGCGCGCTTCGGCCGCCGCTTCGCCCGCGGCCCGGAGCGCCCCGTCCTGGAGCACGCCGTGCCGCTGTCCGGCGCTCAGCAGCCTGACGCGGCCGCCCTCCCGGACCAGCACGCTCCCCTCGAAGACCTCCACCGCCGAGCCGGAGGCCCGAGCCTCCACCGCGAAGACCGTCCCGGTCACGAGCGCCTCGAGGTGGGCGGTGCGGACCGCGAAGGCGTGGCCTTCGGGCAGAGGCGCGAGGTCGAAGAGCATCGCGCCGTGGGTGAGCGTCACCACCCGCCGCGCGGGGTCGTCGAAGTCGAGCCGGAAGCGCGCGCTCCGCGTCGGGGTCAGGCGGTCGTCGCCGCGCACGACCGGTGCTGGCAGCGCTTCCGGCGGCGCTTCCGGCAGCGGCGCCGCTCGCGGGGTGAGGGGCGGGGGGGCGGACGGCCCGGCGATCGGGCTGGGCGCGGAGCGCTCGAGGAGGAAGAGGACCGCGACGGCGGCGAGCGCGAGCGCCGCGCCGCCGGCGATCCACGCGCGCCGCACGCGCGTCTGCCGCTGCTGCCGGGCTCGGCCGGCGAGGAGCGCGCGGGTGATCATCGCCTCGTCGCTCGCGGCGGCGGCCTCGGCGTCTCGCAGCGCCTGGGCGGCGCGATCCAGGAGCTCGTCGCTCATCGCTCCCTCAGCCGCGCGCGCAGCGCCTCGTCCGCCTCCAGCCAGGCCTTCAGCTGACTGCGCGCCTGATGCAGCCGCCCCCGCATCGCCAGCGCGCTGCAGCCGACCTCCGCCGCCGCCTCCTTGGGCGTCAGGCCCTCGACCACGCAGAGCAAGAGCGCCACGCGTCGCGGGGGCGTGAGCCGCCGCATGTGGGCGCGGACCCGCTCGACCGTGTCCCGCTCCATCGCCCGCCGCTCGGGATCCGCGGCCGGGCTGACCAGCTCGACGTCGGGCTCCCCCCGTGGGCGCCGCCGACGGCGCTTCAACGCCTTCATCGCGACCCGCACGGTGATGGCCCGAGCGAGCGAGCGCAGGCTCGAGCGTCCTTCGTAGCGGTGCAGCGCGGTCGCGATCGCGGTCAGCGCCTCCTGCGTCACGTCCTCCGCGTCCACCCCCCGGACGAGCGAGGCCGTCCAGCGGCGCACGTCGGGCAGCAGCTCTCGCAGCGCTCGCTCGTGAATGGCCACGTCGCTCGCCCGCAGCCGCGCGGACAGCGCCGCCACCACCTCCGCTTCCCGCGCCTCCAGCGGGGAGAGGCGGATCCACGAGGGCAAGCTCTCGAGCGTGCCGATCACGGCCTCCACTCCACGCCGACGCTCGCGACGGCCAGGCCGAGGGCGGAGCCCTCGAGCCCCACCGCGAGGATCTCGCCGGACGCGATGATGCCCCACTCCCGCGTCGCGCTCACTCCGAGCAGCAGCTGGGCTCCGCCGGAGTAGGCGAGCCCGTCGTTGGCGGTCGCGCCGCTGGCGTGCCCGAGCTGCCCCGAGGCCTGCAGCGCGATCAGCGCCGGCCCCCACTCCCACGCCCAGCCCACCTCGAGACCCGCGAACGCGCCGCTGAGGAGCGCGGGGCCGAGCTCGCCCACGAAGGCGATCGCGGTGGCCCCGAGCCTCGGCCCGGGACGGAACCAGGCCCCCGCCGACACCCGCAGGAGCGCGAGCCTCGCGTCGTCCCAGAGCGCGGGTCCGCCGAGCGCTCGGAGGTAGCCTCGGGTGAACGGCTCGGGCCTCGCCGGCCGCGACGCGGGCGACTCGGTGACGGCCCGCGGCGAGATCGCGGGGCGCGGTGACGTGCTCCTCGGGGCGGTGAGCGGTCGTCGCGGGAGCTCCATGGGCATCTCCCGGGCCTCCTCGAGCAGCGCCCCCGCGACGAGCGCGACGCTGCGCGGGGACGCCTCGACGGGCATGTGGGCCTCGGTCGCGCCGCCGTCCAGCCAGGCGACGTGGAGCCGCGCTGCGGCCTCGTCGATCCACACGACCGCGCCCGCGCTCTCCCGCTCGGCGTGGGCCCTCGCCTCCTGGAGCGAGAGGGACGTGGTGCCGCTACGGAGCCGCGCGCAGCCCAGCCCCAGCGGCGCGAGCTCCAGCCGCAGCGCGGCCTCGAGGGTGTCGCTGCCGCCGACCAGCAAGACCGTCTCCTGCGCGAGCGCGTTCGCGGGGATCAGCAGCACACAGAGCGACAAGATGGGTCTCACGGCGCGAAGAGGTCGCAGTCGGGGTCGGCCAGGAGCGAGGCGCACGCCTCGAGCATGCCGATCGTGTGAAGTGGATCCAAGCGAGCGCATCCCTCGGATGGCAGTGCCCCGCGGTCGACGGTCGATGTATCGTTTATGGCTATCGTGGCGATTCGGTAAATGTATTCGTGCTATGTCATGGAGAGCCTCATCGTGAGGTCATGGCCCACCGACTCTTCCACTCCCTCGTCATCTCGAGCGTCGTCGCGCTCGAGGGATGGGGCTGCACCTTCACCAGCCACGTGCCGGAGCCCCCGCCTCCGCCGCCGCCCGACGACGACGCCGCGGTCCCCGAGCCGGACGCCGGCGCGGTCGTCGCCCCGGCCGACGCGGGCGCGCCAGACACGGGGCTCCAGGACGCCGGGCCCGAGGACGCCGGGCCCGAGGACGCCGGGCTGGACGCGGGAGAGGATCCGCGCCTCTGCGAGCCGGGCTGGCCGACGACCAAGGCCTTCTTCTGCACCCAGGTCGACGGCGGCGACGTGGTCTGCTGCGACGACCTGCTCGAGGACGGCGGCCGGGACTTCTGCTGCGTGCCGAGGGAGCCGTGAGCCTCGCGTCGTCGCCCACCCTGGCGCGGGTCTCCGCGTCCGGCCGCTACCAGGGCGCGGTCACCCGGCGCGCGCTCCCCGAGGTCGACGCGGAGATCGCCGCGCTCCCCCGCCCGCTCCGGGCCACGCTCGCCTCGATCTGGCTGTCGCAGGCGGCGACCGAGGCCCGGGTGGCGCGCTCCTTCGGGGTCATCCACCGCAGCCTCGTGCGCCTGGACGCCGACCCCGGGCTCGTCGCGCTCGCGGCCCGCGCGGTCGACGACGAGCACCGCCACGCGGCGCTCTGCGAGGAGCTCGCGGGCCGCTACGCCGGGCGGGTCGTCGGGCCTCACGCGTCGCTCCCGCACCAGCGCCCGGCGCACGCCGAGGCCTCGTCCCCCGCGCTCCGGGCGGCGCTCTTCGTGGTCGGCCAGTGCGCGCTCAACGAGACGTTCGCGAGCGCCTACCTCGACGCCGCGCGCCGGGAGGCGGAGACCCCGCTCGCCCGGGCCGCGCTCCGGGCGCTGCTCGAGGACGAGGTCGACCACGCGCGCATCGGCTGGGCGTACCTGTCCACGCTCTCGCCGGCGCTCCGGGCCGCCGTCTCCGACTGGCTGCTCCCGCTCGTGGTCTGCAACCTCCGCGAGTGGCGCCGCCTCGAGCTGCCGCAGGACGACGCCCTCGCGGCCCACGGCGTGCCCCCGAAGGAGCTCGCGCTCGCCGCCCTCGACGCCGCCGCCCGCGAGCTCCTCGTGCCCGCCTTCCGCCACGTCGGCCTCGACACCCGCGCCCTCGAGCGCTGGATCGCCGCAGGCCTACCGACGTAGAGCGGTCACCGTCCGCGCGAGCGCGGGGGGCAGCCGGCGCTCGCGGAGCGCGTCGAGCAGCTCCGCCCAGAGCTCGGCGCGCATGTCGCTCGCCGTCGTTTCGGCGAGCCAGGCGAGGTCGTACGGCGGGCGGTCGAGGGCCTCGGTCAGCGAAGGGAGCCGCGGGTCGCTCGGATCGTCGAACGCCGCGAGCCACCAGAGGAGCAGCGTCGCGACGGCCTCCTCGGGGCCGTCCCCGCATCCGGCGAGCCACGCGAAGAGCTTCGCCGCGTCGGCGCGCGCGCCGGCGCCGAGGGAGACGCAGCTCTCGAGCAGGATCGGGCCGTTGACGACGAGGCGGTCCATGCTGTCGGGGCGCAGGCAGAGGAGGGTGACCGCGAAGCCGCGCGCGAGGTGGTCGACGGTCTCGCCGCTCTGCCAGCGGGTGAGCTGGAGCACCTCCTGGACCGAGAAGTCGAGCCGGCGCGGGAGCTGCCCCGACGCGCAGATCTCCCGGAGCGTGGCGAGGTTCTTCTCCGCTCCGTATCCGTAGTCGGCCTCGGCGATGGCGCGGAGGCGGTCTTCGTCGATGTCCTCGCGGAGGCGATCGAAGAGGCCGGCGGGGTCGGACGCCCAGCCCTCGAGGCCCGAGGAGGACCGCAGCGCGCCCGGGCCCACGCCTCGCGGGCCGAGGCGCGCCGCCGCGGCCTCGTCGCCGAGCAGGCGGAGGTAGAGGGCGCCGAGCCGCTCGCGCTCCTCGTCCGTCGCCGCCTCCTCGGCGCGCGCGAGGGCGGGCCGCACCCGGTCGTCGAGCCCGAGCTCCGCCGCGGTCTCGGCGACGGCCATCGCGTCGCCGGCGCTCGCCGCCAGCGCCTCGGCCCGCGTCAGCGCCCGCCGCGCGCCCGCCGAGCCCTCACCGAACGCGCGCGCGATCGCCGCCGCCTGGGTGACCTCCTCGGCCCGCGCCAGCGCGGCTTCGAGCAGCCGCGTCGCCTCGTCCGGGCGCTCCAGCGCGCGCCAGCCGCTGGCCACCCACCACGCCTCGCCCGGATCGTCCAGGAGGCCCTCGGCCTCGCGGAGCAGGGCGATCGCGCGGTCCGGGTCACGCTTCACGAACGCCCCGGCGAGGGTGCAGAGGTCATCGACCCTGCGCCGGCGCCGCGCGTGGCGCACCCCCCGCTCGAGCTCCTCGACGCCGGTCCGGCCCTCGGACAGGCGCGCCCGCTCCTGCGCCACCCGGACCCAGCAGAAGCCGCTCACCCGGTAGTCGCGCTCGTCCGCTTCGAAGCGTGAGAGCCCCGCGTCGAGCAGGGCGTGGGCTCCGTCGAGGTCCGAGAGCAGCGCGGCCCGCGCCGACGCGGCCTCGCAGACCCCGTGCACGTCCAGGGCGTCGAGCGCGCTCGCCTCGAGCGCCGGGACGACGAGGTCGACGAGCGCTCCCGCCACGTCGCCCCGCTCGCGGATCGCGCGCAGGACCAGCCGCCACTCCCAGCTCTCCTCGCTGCGGGTGACGGCCTCGGTGAGGTAGGGCTCGGCGTCGGCGGCGCTCTCCGCCTCGATGGCGCGGCGGGCGAGATCCTCCAGGCTGAGCGTCACGCCGCGGCGGCTTCGGCCTTGGCGGGGACGCGGCTCATCGCGCGCTCGGCGAGCGCGGTGATGGTGAGCGAGGGGTTCACGCCCGGGTTGGCGCTGACGGCGGAGCCGTCGATCACGTAGAGGCCGTCGTAGCCGAAGACCCGGTGGTCCTTGTCGATCACGCCGTCGGCCGCGGTCTCGCCCATGCAGCAGCCGCCGAGGATGTGGGCGGTGGAGGGGACGCCGAGCAGGGTCTCGGTGAACATCGTCGCCGCGACGCCGCCGACCTTCTTCGCGAAGCGGCGGGCCAGATCGGTCGCCTCCTCCATGAACGCGCTGGGCGCCTGGGTCGGATCGTCGAGCACCGTCACCAGCCCCTTGCGGAAGCCGGTCCAGGTGTTGCGCCCGAGCTTCATGGTGATCGTGCCCTCGAGCGTGCGCATGTAGAGCAGGATCTGCCCCGCCTTCGCGTAGTCCTTCACCGTGTAGGCCTTGGCCCAGCGGAGCGGGTGCTTGGCGAAGCCGCGCAGCGCGCTCGCGAGCCGGCTGAAGACGGTGCTCCCCGGCGAGTGCGGCAGGGTCAGCAGGCGGAAGAAGCCGCTGCCCGCGCCGTAGCGCACCGGCTCGATGTGGCTGTGCTCGTCGGTGTGCAGGATCGAGGTGATCGCGACGCCCCTGGAGAAGTCGATCTCCTCGTCGGGCGCGACGACGCCGAAGAGCGCCTCGCTGTTGGTGCGCACGTCGCGGCCGAGCCGCTCGCTCAGCCGCGGGAGGCCCTTCGGATCCTCCTTCAGCTGCAGCAGCAGCGGCAGCGTGCCCATGACCCCGCCGGCGAAGACGACGCGGTCGGCGGTGAAGTCGCGCTTCTTCTTGTCGAAGCTGCCGCGGGTCTCGATGTGATAGCCGCCGCCCTCGCGCTCGCGCACGTGGGTCACCTCGGTCTCCGCCTCCACCACGCAGCCGAGCTGCTCGGCGAGGTAGAGGTAGTTGTGGTCGAGCGTGTTCTTCGCGCCGACCCGGCACCCGGTCATGCACGCGCCGCAGTAGTTGCAGCCCACCCGGTCGGGGCCCTTCCCCTCGAAGTAGGGGTCGGGGACCCGCTCGTCGGGCTTGCCGAAGAACACGCCGACCTCCGTCGGGTGGAAGTGCTCCTCGCGCCCCATGTCCTTCGCGATCTCCTTCAGCACCTGGTCGCCCTTGGTGGTGACCGGCACCTCGGCCGCGCCGAGCATGTGGCGCGCCATCTCGTAGTGCGGCGCCAGCTCCTTCTTCCAGTCGGCGAGGCGCGCCCACGACTTCGCCTGGAAGAAGCCGAGCTTGGGCGTCGGCAGGGTGTTCGCGTAGGTCAGCGAGCCGCCGCCGACCCCGACCCCGTGGAAGATCGTGACGTGCTCGAAGAACGACATCTGGAAGATGCCCTTCATGCCCATCGCCGGCATCCAGAGCCAGCGGGGCAGATCCCAGTTGGTCTTCGGGAAGTCCTCCGGCCGGAAGCGCTTGCCCTTCTCGAGCACGGCCACCCGGTAGCCCTTCTCCGAGAGGCGCAGCGCCGAGACGCTCCCGCCGAAGCCCGAGCCGATGACGATCCAGTCGTAATGAGCAGTCATTCAGCGGCCGAGTGTAGGGTCCCTGACCGGCCGCGTCGATTCGCCGCTCGCCGACCCCTCGACGCCGACCTACCCTCCGGGCGTGTCCACCGAGACGCTCGCGCTCGCCGAACGCGGCGACCCCCTCGATCACGGGGGCCGCATCGTGGAGCACTTCCGCGTGGACGCGAGCCGGCGGCTGGTCTTCGCGCTCGGGCTGGGCTCGCTGGTGATGACGCTGGGCTCGCTCGCGATGGCGGCGGCGCTCCTCTTCATGCGCGTCGACGGTGAGGTCCCGCTCCACGCGCGCGCCATGCCGCTCCGCGGGGCGCCGGCGTCGGGGCCCGTCCTGAGCGCGCCCGACGATCCGATCGAGCTGCGCTTCTCCTGGTGGGAGGTCACCTTCGGCGTGCTCGGGCTCGCGAGCATCGCCGGCGGCGGCGGCTTCGCCATCTACCGCCTCCACCGCGTGCTGCAGGAGGAGAGCTACCTCGCGCTCCGCACCGACGGCGCCTACTTCTGCACCGACGCCGAGCGCTCGCTCGTGCGCTGGGAGGACGTCGCCGCGGTGCGCGCCGAGGGGCACGCCGTGGTCTTCGAGCGACACGACGGCGACGACTGGGTCCGCGAGGAGCGCTTCGCCGGCGTCGACGCCGCGGCCCTCGCCAAGCGCGCCTCCGAGGTCCGCCGCAAGGCGCTCTTCGGCCTCCTCTGACGCGCGTCCCCGGACCCGCGTCCGCGCGCTCGAACGGCGGCGGCGCCCTCGATCCTCGGGCTCTCGTGGGCACATGCGTGCCGTGGGCCGACGGCCGGGGAGGGCGACATGGACGAGATCTTCAGCGGGGGCGTGGTCGGGCTGGTGACGGCGGCGATCATCCTGGTGGTGGGCTGGCTGCTGGCGATCGTGCTGTCGGCGGTCACCCGGAAGGCGCTGCGCCGCACGTCGCTCGACGACCGGATCGCGGACGCCCTGGTCGGGCCCGGTCGCGCGGCCGACGTCGACGCAGCCCGGGTCGGCGGGCGCATCGTCTACTACACGGTGCTGCTCTTCACCGCGCTCGCCTTCTTCCAGTCGCTGTCGCTCACCGCGGCGGCGCGGCCGATCAACGCGATGCTCGACTCGGTCTTCGCCTTCCTGCCTCGCCTGCTCGGCGCGGTGGCGATCGGCGCGGTGGCCTACCTGGTGGCCACGCTGGCGCGGCGGGTCGTCCGGGCCGCGGCCGAGCGCTGGGAGGTCGACGCGCGGCTCCGGCGCGTACTGGACGGAGAGGCCCCGGACGGCGGAGCGAGCCCGCCGAGCGCCCGCGGCCCCGTCACCACGACGCTCGAGGGACCCCAGGTCGCCCCCGCCCCGGGCGGCGTCGTCGACCACGCGGTCGTCGAGCCGCAGGTCGCCGAGCCGCAGGTCGCCGAGCAGCCGGGCACCGACAACGAAGCCGCCGAGAAGCGAGGCGTCGGCGCGACCCTGGCCGACGTCGCCTTCTGGCTGGTGATGCTGCTCTTCGTGCCCGCGATCCTCGGCACGCTGCAGATGCAAGGCATCCTGGCGCCGGTCGAGGGCATGATGGACGACCTGCTCGCCTTCCTCCCGCGGCTGGCCAGCGCGGCGCTCATCTTCGGGGTCGGCTTCTTCGTCGCCCGGATCCTGCAGCGCGTGGTGTCCGGCGTGGCCCGGAGCGCCGGCCTCGATCGGCTCAGCGTCCGGACCGGCATCGAGCGCGCCCTCGGCGGTCGATCCCTCGCCGCGCTCCTCGGGGTCGTCGTCTTCGCGCTGGTGCTCCTGCCGGTGGCGATCGCCGCGCTCGACGCCCTCGCGCTCGAGTCCGTCACCACCCCCGCGACGAGCATGCTGCACGCCATCTTCGGCGCGGTGCCGCTCGTCTTCGCGGCGGCGCTCCTGCTCGGGATCGCGTACCTGGTCGCCCGGCTCTGCGCGAGCCTGGTGGAGAACGTGGCCTCGGCGGCCGGCTTCGACGCGATCCCCGAGCGGCTCGGCCTCCGCCCGCGGCCCGAGGGGGCGACGACGCCCTCGGCGATGCTCGGCAAGCTGACCCTCGTCGCGATCGTGTACTTCGCGGCGATGGAGGCGGCGCGGCTCGTCGGCTTCGAGACCCTGGCCGGGCTCGCGGCGGAGCTGGCGACGCTGGCCGGGCACATCCTGCTCGGCCTCGCGATCCTCGGGGTCGGCCTCTACCTCGCGAACCTCGCCGCGAGCTTCATCGAGCGCAGCGAGGCGCCCCACACCCGGGCGCTCGCGATCGCCGCGCGGATCACGATCCTCGTGCTGGTCGCGGCGATGGCGCTCCGGCAGATGGGCATCGCCAACGAGATCGTGGAGCTCGCGTTCGGCCTGACCCTCGGCGCGGTGGCGGTGGCCGGCGCGCTGGCCTTCGGGCTCGGTGGGCGAAACGCGGCGGGTCGCCTGCTCGACGAGGCCTGGCGCAAGCTCGACCGCCGGGAGACCTACGCGCCGCCGGCCGCCGAGCCGGGCGTGGCCGAGTGAATCGCCGTCGGTGACATTTGCGATGCGACAGGGTGACGTCGCGGCGCCGAGCCGGGATGTTACCGTCGTTTGATCATCACAGGTGGTGTTGACAGTTCCCCTACGGTTTTCCCGCCGGGATGGATAGGTCGAGTCGGGCTGTCTTCGACGAACGCGAGTCCCCCTTCCGAGCGAGGCGGCACGCCACGTGCTCACGCGCGCACCCGAGGCGCGGGTGCGTCCTCTCGGAAAGGATCCGACGTGAGCTGTTCGAAGACACTGCATCGATCACTTCTCGCCTCGCTCTGGATCGGGCTGGGGCTGTTGCCGTTGTCGGCACCCACCCCCGCTCGGGCCCAGGCCACGCTGCGGACCTGCGCCGGCGGCGGGTTCGGGATGGCTCTGGACGCGAGCTTCACCAACTCGGGCATCTCCCGCTCGCCACGGGACGACGGGTCCCACCTCGTGCCGGAGGCGACCATTCGAGAGGTCTTCGGCCCCTCGGGCGTCCCGTTCAGCACGGCCGGCACCCGGGTGTTCGTGAACGTCAACGGCACCGTCTCGTTCGGCGACCCGATCTACACGTACACGCCGACCGCGATCCCCGGGCTGACCACCCCCGCGGTGGCCGGCTACTTCGCCGACGTCGACCTGCGGGACCACCAGCGGCTCCTGCTCCCCGACATCCCGAACCCGGGCACCGTCTACCTCTGCGTCGAGTCCGACGGGGACGCGTCGACGATCACGCCCGGCGACCTGGTGATGGTCACCTGGGAGGACGTCACCTACTACAACTCGAGCAACGGCTTCGACGCGAGCCAGCTCTCGAGCTTCCAGATCATCCTCAGCGTGCCCGCGGCCACCTGCGGCTCGGCGCCCGGCACCGAGGGCGTGGACGTGGAGTTCCGCTACGCGGAGCTGACCTGGACGACCGGTGACGCGAGCGGCGGCAGCCGCGGCTTCGGCGGCACGCCCGCCACCGCCGGCCTCGACGACGGCGACGGCACCGCCCAGGCGCTGCCCGGCTCCGGCACCGCGAGCGTCACCATGCTGACCTCGCTCTCGAACGTGGGCGAGCCCGGCGTGTTCCGCATCCGCTCGTGGGGCGGCGCGCTGCCCAACTGCGGCAACGGCAGCCTCGACGTGTGCGAGGTGTGCGACGGGACGATGCTCTCGAGCGGCGTCTCCTGCCCGTCCGGCTACACCGGCACCCCGCTCTGCAACAACGACCCGGCCCACCCGTCGGGCGACGGCACCTGCACGGTCAGCCCCGTGCCCGCCGGCTGCATGGACGTCGACGAGTGCGCCGCGGGGACCGCGACGTGCAGCGCGATGGCGAGCTGCACCAACACCGACGGCTCCTTCGAGTGCGCGTGCCGCGCCGGCTTCACCGGCGACGGGACCGACTGCTACGCGCTGGTGATCTCGTCCCCGGCCGACGGGGCGCGCGTGTCCGACGCCACCCCGACGATCAGCGGCACCGCCGAGCCGGGCGCCGAGATCGTCGTCTACGTCGACGGCACGGAGGTCGGTCGCACCATGGCCGACGCCTCGGGCGCCTGGAGCTTCACCGCTCCGGACCCGCTCGCGGCCGGCGCCCACACCGTGCGCGTCGACGCGAACGGCGCGCGCGGCTCCTCCGCCACCGCCTCGATCGACGTGACCATCGATCTGACCACCATGGTGACGATCACCGAGCCCACCGCGGGCGGCACCATCGGCGACGCCTCGCCGCGGATCGCCGGCCGCGCTGAGCCGGGCGCCACCGTGGTCGTCGAGGTCGACGGCGTCATGGTCGCGACCGTGACCGCCGACGCGACCGGAGCCTGGGAGACCACGCTCACCGCCCCGCTCGCGGACGGCGCGCACACCGTCGAGGTGACCGCGACCGACGACGCGGGCAACACCGCCACCGACGACATCACCTTCACCGTGGACTCCTCGGTGCCGATGCTCGACATCGTGCAGCCCGCCAACATGGGCTTCACGAACGCGGCCCGGCCGACCGTCACGGGGACCGCCGACCCGGGCGCCACCGTCGAGATCTCGGTCGACGGAACGGTGCTCGGCACGGTCATGGCCGACGCCACCGGAAACTGGAGCTTCCCGGTCGACACCGATCTCGCCGAGGGCGAGCACACCGTCACCGCGTCGACCTCGAACGCGGCCGGGCGCACCGCCAGCGACACCCACACCTTCACCGTGGACACCACCCCGCCGGAGCTGACGCTCACCGCGCCGGAGGAGGGGGAGCGCCTCGACACCGCGCGGCCCGTCTTCCGCGGCACCGGTGAGCCCGGCGCGCTCGTCGAGATCCTCGTCGACGGCGTGGTCGTGGGCAGCGTGGTCGTCGGCGACGACGGCACCTGGAGCTACACCCCCGACGCCGACATCGCCGACGGGAGCCACACCGTCGAGGCGCGCGCCACCGACGCGGCCGGCAACCAGGCGAGCGAGTCCCGCGACGTCGTCGTGGACACGAGCGCGTCCGGTGAGGACGACGTCTCCATCGTGTCGCCGACCGACGGCGCGGAGCTCGGCGTCGACCCGCCGACCATCGCGGGCACCGCGGCGCCCGGCGCGACGATCGAGATCCGGATCGACGGCGTGCTCGTCGCGACGGTGACCGCCGACGTCGAGGGGCGCTGGAGCTACACCCCCGACGCCCCGCTCGGCGACGGCGAGCACGTCGTGGTGGTCACCGCGACGAGCCCGTCCGGCGCGATGTCGACCGACAGCGTGCGATTCGACGTGATGGACGGCGCCGCCACCGGCGACCGGGACGGCGACGGAGTGCCGGACGCCACCGAGTGCCCGGAGGGGACCACGCCCTGCCCGGACACCGACGGCGACGGAACGCCCGACGTGGCCGACCCGGACGACGACGGTGACGGCATCCCGACCGCGCTCGAGCGGCCGGACGGCATGGACGTCGACACCGACGGCGACGGAACGCCCGACTACCTCGACGACGACGACGACGGCGACGGGATCCCGACCGTGGACGAGGCGCCCGGGGGCGCCGGCGTCGACACCGACGGCGACGGGATCCCCGATCACCGCGACGCGGACGACGACGGCGACACCCTCCTGACGCGCGACGAGCGCCCGATGGGGATGGACGTCGACACCGACGGCGACGGAATCCCCGACCACCTCGACGACGACGACGACGGCGACGGGATCCCGACCGCCACGGAGCGCGCCGACGTGGGTCGCCACGGCGATCCCGACGACGACGACGTCCCGGCGTGGCTCGACACGGACTCGGACGGCGACGGCCGGCCCGACGCCGAGGAGGGCCGCGACGACGACGACGGGGACGGCATCCCGAACTACCTCGATCCCGACGGACAGGGCCCCGGCAGCCTCGGTGGCCTCACCGGCGGCGCGGGCTGCGCGGTCTCGCCCTCGCGGGCGCCGGCCGGTGGCGCGCTGCTGCTCCTGCTCGCCCTCGCCGCGCTGGTCGTGCGTCGCCGTGAGGGAGGTGCGCGATGAGCCGCTTCGTCGCCCTCTCCGCCTTCGCGGTGGCGCTCGCTCTCACGAGCGGGGTCCACGCCCAGGCGGTTCACCTCGACCAGTACCGCGCGGCCGAGACGGGGGAGGACGGCTTCGCCGTCAGCCGCCCCGATGACCTCGGCCACCTCCGCTGGAGCGCGCGGCTGCACCTCGACTACGCCTACTCTCCCCTGGTCTACGAGTCGACGCTCGGCGACAGCGGCAGCGAGCGGGCGGTGGTCGAGCATCAGCTCGCCGCGCAGGCGGCCTTCGCCTTCGGTCTGTTCGACCGGCTCGTGCTCTTCGGCGGTCTGCCGGTCACCCTCCTGATGGAGGGGGACGAGATCGACGGAGTGGCGCGCCCGGACGGAGCCGGCCTGGGCGATCTCTGGCTCGGCGCCCGTGGGCGCCTCTTCGGCGAGCGTGACGATGTGTTCGCGCTCGGCGCGCAGCTCACCGCGACCTTCCCGACGGCGCAGGCGGCCGACGCCGCGATGCGCTTCAACGGGGAGGACGGCGTGACCCTGCACCCGGAGCTGCTCGCGGAGCTGCGGCCGGGCGCGGGGATCCGCATCACCCTCGACCTCGGGGCGCGGCTCCGGACCACCGACCGGGCGCGCTCCAACGCGCTCACCGTCGGCCACGAGCTCACCTACGCCCTCGGCCTCACCGTGCCGGTGGTGGAGGACGTGCTGGACGTGCACGCGGAGCTGTTCGGCGCGTCGAGCTTCGAGTCGTTCGGTGACCGGCAGTCGTCGCCGCTCGAGGCGCTCCTCGGCGCGCGCGTGACCCCGGTCGAGGGCCTCACCATGGGCCTCGCCGCCGGCCCGGGCATCGCCCGCGGGTACGGCTCGCCGGACTTCCGTGGGGTCTTCACCGTCGGCTACACCGCGCCCGCCGAGGCGGCCGCGCCGGCGGAGGAGAGCGAGCCCGAGCCCGACCTCGACGAGGACGGCGACGGCGTGCCCACGCCCACCGACGCTTGCCCGCAGGAGCCCGAAGATCGCGACGGCTTCGAGGACGAGGACGGTTGCCCGGATCCCGACGACGACGGCGACGGGATCCCGGACGCGGACGACGCCTGCCGCACGGAGGCGGAGGACATGGACGGCTTCGAAGACGAAGACGGCTGCCCCGACGCCGACAACGACGGCGACGGAGTCGCCGACGACGCCGACGAGTGCCCGCTGGAGGCCGAGGACGTCGACGGCTTCGAGGACGGCAACGGCTGCCCCGACACCGACAACGACCAGGACTCCATCCCCGACGCCGAGGACGAGTGTCCGCTCGAGCCGGGCCGCGCCGAGGAGAACGGCTGCCCGCGCAACGTGCGCCTCGACGTGGAGACCGGCGAGATCCGGATCCTCCAGCGCGTCGAGTTCGCGACCAATCGGGACCGCATCCTCGGTCGGAGCGAGCCCGTCCTCGAGGACGTGCGCGCGGTCCTGGCCGCCAACCCCCAGCTCGCCCGCGTCCGCGTCGAAGGTCACACCGACGACCGCGGCCGCGACGAGCGCAACCTCGACCTGAGCGCGCGCCGCGCGCGCAGCGTCGTTCGCTGGCTCATCGACCACGGCATCGACGCCTCGCGCTTCGAGGGCGTGGGCTGCGGTGAGACCCACCCGCTCGAGGACA
The DNA here is from genome assembly GCA_036149055.1 of Myxococcota bacterium. Classification (GTDB taxonomy): domain Bacteria; phylum Myxococcota_A; class Polyangia; order Polyangiales; family Sandaracinaceae; genus JAVJQK01. Next base: position 27,207 of record JAYZQJ010000198.1, read on the forward strand.
ACGGGACGCGACAGGGCCGCCAGGCCAACCGGCGCGTCGAGTTCCACGTCGTCGATCCGGCGCCCGCCAACGGCGCGCGTCACCTCCCGGGCTGCGTCGAGATCAGCCTGGAGTAGCCGACCGGCCGCGGAGGCCGCGCTCGCGCGCCTCCGCGGCTACACCGCCTCCAGGAAGCGGCGGACCGTCGCCCAGAACGCCTCGCGCCCGGAGGCCTCCACGCGCGGGATGTGATGAGCCCCGGGGAGGTGCACCGCCTCGGCCGGGCCTCCGTAGGTCTCGGCGAGGTCGCGCGCGTCCGCCTCCGAGACCAGCGGATCCTCCGCGCCGCGGATCACCAGCCCCGGCACCTTCGCTCCGGAAGGATCGAAGTAGGGCAGGTCGAGCACCGCGATCATCGGCGCGGCCGCGTACGTGCCGGGCTGGGTCTTCATCGCCCACGTCGCCACCGCCTCCGTCATCGGCTGGACCAGCGGCCCCCAGATCTCCTCCCCGACCGGGAGGTAGCCGTCCGGGAGCCCGTCGAGGATGCCGCGCCACTCCGGCGCCCGCGCCATCTGGTCGATCGCGGGCGTGGGATCGCGGAAGAGGGTCGAGACGATCACGCACGAGCGGACGAGCGTCGGATCGCTCGCGAGCTGCGTGCCGATCGCCGCCCCCCAGCTCTCCCCGAGCACGTCGACCGGCGGGTAGCCGCGCATCGCGCAGAGCTTCGCCACCGCCTCCCGCAGGGCCGCGGCGTTGCGGGCCGCCGTGCAGGCGCGTCCGTCCACGAGGCGCTCGCTGTCGCCCGTGCCGAGCAGGTCGACGGTCAAGGCCACGCAGCCCATCTCGGACAGCACCGTGGCGTCGTCGTAGCCGGCGACCGGGATGCGGAAGAACGAGCCGACCGCGACCGGCCCCGGCAGGAGCAGCACCGCGCGCCGCGGGGCCCGCACCCAGGCGCCGCGCCCGATGTGCTCGCGGATCCGCAGCCGCCCGTGCGTGGTCTCGACGTCGTGCGTCACGGTCACGATCGGCACGTCGTCGGCGGTGCGCTGGCTCGGGCGCTCGAGCGCCTGGGTGATCTCGTCGTTGGTCATCGTCGCTCCCGGTCGACGCTACGCAGCACCACCTCGGGCCTCCATACGCATCGCGACACCGCGCGTACGCAGACCGTGGCGCCTGCTATGGTGGAGGCGCGGAGGGGGTGCGCTCCGCGCGGTACCGGATGCACGCCACCACCACCCTGCACATCCTCGATCTGCTGGAGAGCGCTTATCGTCTCGATCTCGACGACGACGCCTGGATGGGGGCGCTGCTCGAGGAGGCGCGCCCGGCGCTCGACCGCGGGCTCGGGCTCAGCGGCTACTTCGTCGACGCGTCGGCGCCCGACTCGTTCGAGGCCTGGGGCTTCGGCTGCGCGGGCATGGACGAGCGGGAGGAGCGGGGCCGCTGGGAGCTCTGGAGCGCGCACGCGCCGGTCGCGCTGAAGCGGCACGCGCACCTCCACGCGCCGGTCGGGTACGCGAGCCAGCTCCCGCCGGGCAACGTGGCCAGGAAGGCGATCGAGCAGAGCTTCGAGCTGACCGATCGCGCCGACGTGCTCGGGATCTCGGCGATCGACGCGCACGGCGTGGGCTGCGCGCTGGCGGTGCCCGATCCCGTGCGCCAGACGCGTCGACCGCGGAGCGTCGAGCGGCGGGTCTGGGAGCGCACGGCGGCGCACCTCGCGGGGGCGCTGCGGCTCCGGCGGCGCCTGCGCGAGGCGCCGTCGCTCGGCGAGGCGATCCTCGATCCCTCGGGCCGGGTGGAGCACGCGGAGGACGTCGCGAAGCCGGCCGCGGCGCGGGAGCGGCTGCGGGAGGCGGCGCTGCGCTTCGACCAGGCGCGGGTGCGCGGCGAGGCGCAGGATCCCCTCGAGGTCACCGCCCAGTGGCGCGCGCTGGTGGCGGGGCGCTGGACGCTGGTCGACGAGTTCGACCGGGACGGGCGCCGCTACATCGTGGCGCGCCCCAACCGCCCGGCGCCCGATCCGCTGAAGAAGCTGTCGGCGCGCGAGACGCAGGTGGTGCGGGCGGCGGCCTTCGGGCACTCCAACAAGCTGATCGCCTACGAGCTCGGGGTGGCCCCCTCGACCGTCTCGGCGTGCCTGCGGCGCGCGGTCACCAAGCTCGGCGTGCGCGATCGCCTCGAGCTCATCCGTCTCTGCGCCGAGCGCTTCGGCGCTCCCCCGCCAGCGCCGCCAGCTCGCGGCGGGAGTTGATCCCGAGCCGCCGGTAGATCTGCTCGAGCTGCTTGGCGACGGTGCGCGCCGAGGTGCCGCGCGCCGCCGCGATCTCCGCGTTCGTGCGACCTTCGAGCGCCCGCCAGGCGACCTCGGCCTGGGCCGGCGTGAGGCGCTCCGCGAGCGGCTCGACCAGGGCGGCGGGCGGCCCCTCGGCGATCGGGTAGCTGAACACGACGAGCTCCTCCCCCGCGTGCTCGATCCGGGTGACCCGGGTGTCCTCGGGCGGCGCCTTCGGTCGCTTCATGGCGCGAGACTAGCTCGTTCGTCCGCGCGGAGGCCGAGGACCTCGTCCAGCCGGCGGCCGGCCGCGGTCTCGGCGTCGCGCAGCAGCGCCTCGGGATCGCCGCGCCAGCCCTCGGTGTCGAGGGGCAGCACGTAGACGCGGCCCTCGCTGGCGAAGAGCATGCGGCCGTCGGGGGTCCAGCCGGCGCCGGTGGTGCGCGCGCCGAGGTCGAGGCGCAGCTCGAGCGTGCCGTCCGGTCGGTGCACCCGCACGCCCTCGTCGGTGGTGACGAGCAGCCACCGGCCGTCGGCCGACCAGGCCAGCGAGAGCACGCGCTCCCCGGGCGCCGCGCGCCACTGCCGAATCCGCTCGCCGCTCGCCGGATCCCAGCCGCGTACCCAGCCGTCGAGGTCGCCGGTGGTCAGCTCGCCCCCGTCGGGGCGCCAGTCGGCGTCGTAGATGCGAGAGCTCGAGGCGTCCCATCGCCGCGCCACCGTCCGTCCGGCCACGTCGATGAGCGCGACCCCGCCGTCGAAGCTCGCCGCCGCGAGCCGCTCGCCCGCGGGGTCGTAGCCGACCCACCACGCGCGCTCGCCGAACACGCCCGGGACGACCTCGCGCTCGCCGCTCCCGGGGTCGTGGAGGATGACGCTGCCGTCTCCCACGCCGATCGCCACGCGGCCGTCGCGTCCCCGGGCGAGCTCGTCGCCGAAGTGCGGCAGCGGCGCCGCGTCCGTGGAGTCGCCCGCGCCGATGTGGTGCGCGCGCAGGGAGAGATCCATGCCCGAGGTGAGGAGGCGATCGTCGTCGAGGAAGAGCAGCCCGCGGATCGGCGCCTCGTGGGCCGGCAGGTCGCGCAGCGCGCGCCCGGTCTCGAGCTCCCAGACGTGCACCGCGCCGTCGTCCCCCGCGCTCGCGAGCCGGGTCCCGTCGGGCGAGAGCTGGATGGCGTCGATCTCGCCGCCGGTCGGCGTCGGCAGCGCGAGCCCCGCCGGCGCGTCCTGGATCGCCCAGCTCACCACCCGGCGATCCTCCCCGCCGCTGTAGAGCCGCCGGCCCGCCCGGTCGAACGCGAGCGCGACCACGACCGAGCGGTGCCCCGACAGGCGCGTGACCGGCTGCAGCGTGGCGGCGTCGATCAGGGTGATCTCCTCGCCGCCGATCGCGAGCCAGCGGCCGTCGGGAGAGCGCGCGAGCGCCTCGCAGGCGCCCCCGAGACGCGCCTCCGCGCGGAGCGCGCCCGTGATCGCGTCCGAGCGCCGGAGCACGCCCTGCTCGTCCATCGACAGCACGTCGGCGCCGTCGAGGATCGCGCAGCGCACGAACGGCCCGCGGTGCGCGATCCGGCGGCGCACCTCCCGGGTCTCCAGGTCGATCACGATCGCCTCGGGGCCGCTCGTCGACGCCACCGCCAGCGGCGCGTCGGGCGCGCAGCGCAGCCGCCACGGGAGGGCGTTGGTCAGCGGGATCTCCGTCTGCAGCGCGCCCTCGGGGGCGAAGACCGCCAGCCGCCCCTCGAGCCCGGCCGCGAGGAGGCTCCCGTCGTGCGCGAAGCACAGGCCGTAGACGCGGTCGGAGGGGTGATCGAGGGTCCGGAGCGGCGCGCCGTCGGGGAACGACCAGAGGCGCACCGTGCCGTCGTAGCCGCTGGTGGCGAGCGTCGCGCCCTCCCGGTCGATCGCCGCCTGGAAGACCGTGCCCTCGTGCCCCTCGAGGGTGCGGTGCACCGAGCCGTCGCGCGCGTCCCAGATGATGACGCGCCGGTCCGCGCCGGTGGTCACCAGCCACCGCCCGTCGTCGCTCGCGACCACGTCGTAGACCCAGTCCTCGTGGCCCTCGAGCGCGCGCTCGTGGGTGGCGAAGCGCAGGGAGCGCGCGGCGGACCAGATCGCGGCCGGGCCGGCGAGCCGGGCCGCGCGCGTCGCCTCCGGGAGCTCGGGCGCGAGGCCCGCGTGCGGGCTCTCGGGGTTGGCGGGCTCCTCGACCAGGGCCCCGGCGGCGAGCACCTCGGCCGCCAGCCCGTCGCCGAGCTGGAGATGTCGCACCGCCTCCTGGCCCTGCACGCGGGCGAGGCGCTCGTGGGCGGCGCGCTGCTGGGAGAGGGCGCGCCGCTCGGCGGCCACCGCGCGGGCCCGCTCGCGCTCCGACGCCTGCTGGGCGCGGACGATGCCGATCACGAAGACCGTCGCGGAGACGAAGAGGAGGGCGAGCGCGGCGCTGAGGGCCCGGTTCCGCCGCACGAAGCGGCGGAGCAGATCCCAGGACGAGTAGCGGTAGGCCTCGACGAGCCGCCCGGTGGTGAACGCCTCGAGGTCGCGCGCCAGCTCGCCCGCGTCCGCGTATCGATCCGCCGGATCCCGGGCCATCGCCTTCTCGACGATGCCGATCAGATCGCGCGGCGCGGACGGGGCGCGCGCGGCGAGCGGAGGCGGAGGCTCGGTGAGCACCCGGACGAGGACCGACTGGGCGTCGTCGCCGTCGTAGGGTGGCTCGCCGGTCAGGGTGTGATGGAGCAGGGCGCCGAGGGCGTAGACGTCGGCCCGCGCGTCGACCTCGCGCCCCATCGCCTGCTCGGGCGGCATGTACGCCGGCGTGCCGACGACCGCGCCGTCCACGGTGAGCTTCCGGTCCGAGCCGGTGGTCTCGGCCGCCGACCCCTCCCGCGTCGGCGCGTCGTCGGGCTCGTCGATGCGCCGCGCGATCCCCCAGTCGATCACGATCGTCTCGCCGAACTCGCCGAGCAGCACGTTGGCCGGCTTGAGGTCGCGGTGGATGACGCCTTGCCGGTGCGCGTAGGCCATCGCCTCCACCGCGGGGAGGATCCGGGGCACCAGCGCGAGCCGCGCGTCGGGGTCGAGGGCCTCGTCGACGACGTCGTCGAGCGGACGGCCGCCGACCAGCTTCATCGCGTAGAAGGGCCGGCCGTCGGGCCACCGCCCCACCTCGTAGACCGGCACGATGCTCGGGTGCTGGAGCTGCGCGGTCACCCGCGCCTCGCGCTCGAAGCGGAGCCGCAGCTTCTCCGAGCTCCCGAGCAGCTCCTTGAGCGCCACCTCGCGCTGCGCCCGTCGATCCCGGGCCCGCCGCACCACGCCCATCCCGCCGCGCGCGACCTCGCCGTGCAGGGTGTAGTGGCCGGGGTCGACCGGGATCAGCTCCCCGGGATCGTAGGGGCCGGCCTCGTCGGGCTCGGAGACGAGCGTGTCGGCGGTCGCGTCATCGGGCTCTCGCGCCACGCGACATGATACCCCGGCCGTTCAGGCGAGCAGCGCCCGGGTCCAGGCGACGCGGCGCTGGAGCCACGCCTCGCTCGTGTTCTGGCGGGCGACGGCCACCGCCGCGCGCATGCGCTCGGCGAGCTCCTCGCGGTGGTCGGCGTAGTGCACCAGGCGATCGGTGAGCGCCTCGGTCGAGGGCCACGGCACCGTCTCGACCACCTTCGTCGACGCCTCGAGGTCGCGGTAGTAGTCGGTGCCGTAGGCGAGCACGGGCACGCCGCTCGCCATCGCGTCCCAGGTGCTGCGCGGGGTGTCGTTGCTCAGCGGCGCGGCCAGCATCAGGTGCCGCGGCCGGACCTCGGCGAAGAGGCGGTCGCCGTACGGGACCGCGCCGCAGAAGCGCACGCCGTCCTCGAGCCCCCGCGCCTTGTCGCGCAGGCGCGCCTCCTCGTCTCCGCTGCCGATCACGGTGAGCCGCACGTCCCGGCCCTTGGCGCGCGCCGCGGCCACCGCCTCGATGCAGCGGTCGACGCCCTTGTAGGCGACGAGGCGCCCGAAGTAGACGGTGTCGAGCGGGCGCGCGCGATCCCGGAGGGCCGCGATCTTGGCGTCGAGCTGCGCCGGCGCGATGAGGTGCTGGGCTTGGAAGGCGACGTCCTGGAAGAGGCGCACGTTGCGCCGGCCCTCGCCGTAGTCGGTGCGCTGGGCCTCGCTCTTGAAGAGCACGAGCGAGCACCGGCGCGCGATCCAGCGGTGCTCGAGGTCGCGGATCGGATCGTAGAGGAAGCGGCAGAGCAGGTAGCTCTTGAGCGACCAGCGCCCGAGCCGGCGGTTCATCTCGGCGTCGCTCCGGAGATCGATGTCGGTGACGCTGATGGTCGGACGGCCCGCCTTCACCGCGAGCGCGAGCGAGGCGATCTCGATCGGGCGCCGGAGGTCGTGGCTCGGGCCCGCGTGCACCAGGTCGTGGCTCTGCACCAGCGCCTCCAGGTGACGCTGGATCGCGGGCCAGGCGCGCACGAAGCCCGGCGTGCTGAGGTCGCCGTCGTGCAGGACCTCGACCCGGATGCCGTCCCGCTCGGGGTCGAGCTCGCCCAGGTGTGCCCGCGCCGCCTCGTAGTCCGCCGCCGGCATCCCGACCGCGGCCACGGTCATCCGATCGAAGGTGGGACCGAGCCGCTCGAGCAGCTCCCGCAGGTGCGCGCAGAACGCGCTCTCCATCGCCGCGCGGCCGCCCCCGAGCGCGTAGGCGCGCACCGGGACCACCATCAGATATCGCATGCATCCTCCTTTGCGCCTCGCGGCGCATCGACCTCGGGAGGGGAATGCTCGTCAAGTAGACCCGCCCCTGGAGGGCGCCAAGCGGGTCAGATCGCCGCGCTTCGGGCGTGCTCGATGGCCAGGCGGCGGGTCTCGGCGTCGACGTCGAGCGCCCGGGCGAAGATCTCGAGCAGGGCGTCCGGGTCGCTCATCGGCGCCCGCCGGAAGGTGACCTCGCGGGTGCCGAAGCCCGAGCCGCGCAGGGCGAGGATGGCCACGAAGCGGAAGGCGTCGTCTCGCCACGCGCGGTCGAGGTCGGAGGCCACCAGGCGGACCGTGTTCTCGAGCGACGCGAGGTCGGACACCCGCTTCGCGCACGCCCGCAGCGCCGCCACCGCCTCGTCGGGATCGCCGGTGAAGCGCGGGTGTCGCTCGAAGAGGTGTCGGAGGTTGGCGGCCTCCCCCTCGGTGACCTCGCCGTCCGCGAGCACCGCGAAGGTGATGATCTCCGAGAGCGCCTCGCGCTTGTCCTGGAGCTCGCTGGTCTCCTCGACCGAGGGGTGGAACAGGGTGCCGATCGACGCGCCGACGCTCGCGCCCCAGCTCACGGCGGCGGCCACCCCGACGCCGCCGAGCAACACCGTGAGGGTCAGCGGATCCACGCCGACACTCTACCCGAAGCGATGCGTGTAGAGTCGGTCCGTGTCGGAGGACGTCGTGTCGAAGACCTGGGACGCGGTGGTGGTGGGCGCCGGCCTCAGCGGGCTCACCGCGGCGCGGCGCCTGAGCGAGGCGGGGCGCGACGTGCTCGTGCTCGAGGGCCGCGATCGGGTCGGCGGGCGCACCCTGTCGCGGCGGCTGGGCAGCGACGTGATCGACCTCGGTGGGCAGTGGATCGGCCCGACCCAGCGGCGGGTGGCGCGGCTCGCGGACGAGCTCGGCGTGCGGACGTTCCCGCAGCCGTGCGAGGGCGACAAGGTGCTCGACCTCGGCGGGCGGCGCCGGACCTACGGCGGCGACGTTCCGTCGATCGGGCTGCTCGGGCTGGCCGAGACGCAGCTCGCGCTCTGGCGGCTCGAGCGGCTGGCGAGGCGGGTCCCGGTCCACGCGCCGTGGAGGACGCCGGGCGCCGAGGCGCTCGACGGACAGACCCTCGAGGACTGGATGCGCCGGCACCTGCGCACGGCGGGCGGCCGCGGCCTGCTCGCGATCGCGACCCGCGCCATCTTCGCGGTCGAGCCCTCGGAGCTGTCGTTCCTGCACTTCCTCTTCTACCTGCGCTCGGGCGGCGGGCTGATGCGGCTCGCGCAGGTGCGAGGGGGCGCGCAGGAGCGCCGCTTCGTGGGCGGCGCGCAGCAGCTCTCCGAGCGGCTCGCCGAGCGCGTCGAGGTCCGCCTCGGGCACACCCTGCGCGCCGTCACCCAGGCGGAAGACGGCGTGCGATTACACTGCGACGCCGGGGACGTGGTGGCGCGCCGCGTGATCCTGGCGATCCCGCCCGCGCTCGCCGACCGCGTCGACTTCGCCCAGCCGCTCCCGGCGATGCGAGACCAGCTGCTCCAGCGCGTGCCGATGGGCTCGGTGATCAAGTGCGTCGCCGTGTACGACCGGCCGTTCTGGCGCGAGCGCGGGCTCAGCGGCGAGGCGGTCTCCGATCGCGGCCCCGTGCGCCTCGCGTTCGACGACTCCGCCCACGACGGCTCGCAGCACGCGCTGGTCGGCTTCCTGCTCGGCGAGACCGCGCGCGCCTGGACCGGCCGCGACCCCGAGGCGCGCAGGCGCGCGGTGCTCGAGAGCCTCGCCGCGCTCTTCGGCCCCGAGGCCCGCGCGCCGACGGAGTACGCGGACCAGGACTGGATCGCCGAAGAGCTGAGCGCCGGCTGCTACGTGGGCGTGATGCCGCCCGGCGTCATGACCACGGTGGGCCACGCGCTCCGGGAGCCGTGCGGGCGCCTGCACTGGGCCGGCACCGAGACGGCGACCACCTGGAACGGCTACCTCGACGGCGCGATCGAGGCGGGCGAGCGCGCCGCCGAAGAAGTGCTCTAGACTTCTCTGATCTCGATCTCGCGAATGTCCGGGGCGTGCAGGCCGGCGGACTGCGCGATCCAGCGGCTGAGATCCAGGGTGGTCACGATGCCCACCACCCGGGTCTGGCCGTCGACGATCGGGAGGCGGTGCACGCCCTCGTAGGCCATCAGCGCGGCGGCCTCGGCGATGGTGCTGTCTTCGGTGAGCGCGAACACCACCGGCATCATCACGTCGGCGGCGGTGAGCGGGCGGCGGTCGCGGGACTCGCCGAGCTCGCGCCAGGCGCAGAGCAGATCGGTCTTGCTCACGATCCCGAGCAGGTGCCCCTCGGCGTCGACCACCGGCGCGCCGCCGATGCCCTCCTCGACGAGAGACTCGAGCAGCTGCTCGGCCGGGAGCGCGACGTCGCTGACCGCGATCTGGGTCTGCATGATCTCCCGGATGGGGATCTGGGTCGGATCCTGGGTGCGGTTTCGACGCGGGTCGCGGGGCCCCTCGCCGGCGATGGTCGTGGGTGTCGGCATGCCCCGCGGTCGTGCAATCCCGGCGCCGTCACGCCCCGCGGGGACGGGGAGGCCGCGCCTCGCGCAATTCTGGCGTCCGGGCCCGCGCGCGCGCTCACAACGCGCCGAGCGGGCCGGTGGCCTCCAGGTGATCGCCGACGATCGAGAGCGAGGGCATGGCGATGCCGACGCGGGTGCCGGTGGCGATGCCGGTCGAGGTGCTCATCCCGCCGACCGTCACGTCGGTGGGCGGCGCGAGGCTGACGAGGGGGAGGGCGGGGCTCGACTCGTTGAGGCTCAGCGAGATGACGTGGTGGCCGAGCGTGGCCGCGAAGCCGGTGACCGTCGCGCGATCGGCGGCCGACATGCCGCCCGGCATCGCCACCTGGAGCTCGGTCAGGCGATCGATCTGCCACGTCGGGTCGGCGCTCGAGCCGTCGCTCAGCGAGGCCTCCGCGGTCATCGACACCTGCACGGGGACTCCGTCGCCGTAGGGCGGCCCGCCGGACACCGTCATGGTCACCCCGCCGAGCATCACCGTGAGCGTGCCGTCGCTCAGGTCGCCGATCAGCGGGAGCGCCGACTCGAGCTGGATCATGTCCGGGGCGACGATCATGTCGGGGGCCACGATCATGTCCGGAGCGACGATCATGTCGGGGGCCACGATCATGTCCGGGGCGACGATGCCGCTCGTGCCGCCGGCCGACCAGTGCACGTGCAGGAACTGGTTGAGGACCGCCTCGCTCATCACCACCGCGCCGGGCGCGTCGCCGCTGAAGGTGCCGGTGAGGTCCGCGCTCGAGAGCGCCACGCCTCGCTCGAGCGGACCGGGGCCGCCGGATCCGACCGGGAAGTAGCGCGTCCCCGCCGTCACCGTCGTGTGCATGAAGTCGCCCGCCGTCGCGCCGACCCGGCTCTCGACCCCGATCACCACCGGCGTGCCCGAGACGCCCGGCACGCTCTCCATCTCCGGCGCGGTCGAGGTCGCCTCGGTGAACGACGCGTTGGCCACCGCGAGCACGAAGGCCTCGAGCTCGGGCGTCTGGTGGGACGCGAGGTCCCCCGGGGTCGCCGGGCCCGGCGGCGGCAAGAACGAGTTCGCGATCCGGAAGTAGTCGGCGACGGTGTCCTCGATCGCCACGCGGTCGAACGTCGCCATCGGCATGTCGGCGGTCACCGTGCCCGAGTCCGCCGCGATCGGGCCGGCGAAGAGCTCGTAGGCGCCGCTCATCATCGAGTCGGGGCCCAGGTAGAAGCTCTGGGTAATCCCGGTCAGGGTGACGCTCCCCGTCTCGTCGAAGAGGACCTCGCCGCTGACGGTCCCGGCGGCGCGGATCGGGATCGTGATCGTGGCCATCACCTCGATCTGGATCTCCATGCCCGTCCAGCTGACGGTGTGGCTCTCGGCGGACACCGCGGCCGGGCCGATGAGCTCGAGCTGCTCCACGTAGTCGAAGCAGGAGCCGCCGCAGTAGGCCATGTCGACCGGCTGCAGCCCGGCCGGGAAGGAGAACCGCATCAGCGGCCCGCCGCCGAACGCGTTGGTCAGCGCCACGTCGAGCGCGTCGCGGAGGTTGGTCACTCCGCCGCCCATCGGCGCGCCCTCACCCGCGAGCGCGGCCTGCTCGAAGCGCCCGGCGACCGTGCCCTCGAGCACCGCGTCGGCCGGCTGGTAGCGCGCGGCGGCGACGAAGGCACAGAGCGCCTCCTGGGTTCCGCCGGCGCCGACCGCCTCGACCCGGACGGTGTTGATGCCGAAGCGCGCGGTGACGCTCGTGGTGACGCGGTCGGCGTCGTCCAGCGTGACCTCGGCGTCGTCGACCCGCACCACGCTGGCCCCGGTGACCTCGATCGTCACCTCCACCGTGGCCCCCTCGACCGCGTCGATCGCGTCGCCGAGCTCCGGCGAGACGCAGGTGATGGAGGGCGCGGGCGGGCCGGCGTCGATCGGTCCGGCGTCGTCCATGCGCCCCGCGTCGCCCGGCCCTGCGTCGTCCATCGGCCCTGCGTCGTCCATCGGCCCCGCGTCGCCCGGTCCGGCGTCCGGATCGCCTCCGCCGTCGCAGCCGGCGAGCAGGAGGAGCAGGATCGCGAGGGGCCGGACGACGTGCTGCATGCGCGCATCCTAGCACCCGGAGACTTCACCGATTGGCCCTGGCGCCTCCCGCGCGCGAGCCCCATACCCCGCGCCGTGAGCGAGACCGACACCGGCTCCACGCGGAGCGGCGCCCTGATGGCGCTCGTCGCCTATGGCCTCTGGGGGCTGCTGCCGATCTACTGGAAGCTGCTCTCCGAGGTGCCGGCGATCGAGGTGCTCACCCATCGCATCGTCTGGTCGCTGGGCTTCATCGCCGCGCTCCTGTTCGCGCGGAGCGGGTGGCGCCGGACGCTCGGCTTCCTCCGCGACCGCGAGACCCGCCGGGTCATGTTCCTGTCGACGGCGCTCATCGCCACGAACTGGTTCATCTTCATCTGGGCGGTCAGCGCCGACCGGGTCACCGAGGCGAGCCTCGGCTACTACATCAACCCGCTGCTCAACGTGGCGCTCGCGCGGGTGTTCCTCGGCGAGCGGCTCCGGCCTCTGCAGGGCGTGGCGGTCGCGCTCGCGGCGCTCGGCGTGGCCTGGCTCACGTTCAGCCGCGGCGCGCTGCCCTGGGTCTCCGTCGTGCTCGCGGTCACCTTCGCGCTCTACGGGCTGGTGCGGAAGCGGGCCCCGGTGGGCGCGGTCGAGGGCCTCGCGATCGAGACCGGCCTCGTGACCCCGCTGGCCATCGGCTACCTGCTCACCCTGACCCCGGCCTTCGGCCACCTCGTCACCTCGGACGCGCTCACCGTCTCGCTGCTCGTCGGGGCGGGCGTGATCACCGCGGTGCCGCTCCTCGCCTTCGCCGGCGCGGCCCGCCGCCTCCGGTACTCGACCCTGGGCATGATCCAGTACGTCGCGCCCACCCTGCAGCTCGGGTGCGCGGTGCTGCTCTACGGCGAGGCGTTCACCGCCGACCACGCGGTGACCTTCGGGCTCATCTGGGTCGCGGTGCTCGTCTACGTGGTCGACATGGTGCGGGTGCGCGCCCCGCAGCCCGCCTGACCTGGGTCACGGTCAGAGGGTCGCGAGCCAGCGATCGAGGAGCGCGCGCTGGGCGGCGCTCAGGGGCCGTCCCGGAGGCATGGGCCGCGTGGCGTCCGGCGCGGTGCGGCCGGCGACGACCGCGCGGCCCCCCTCGGGGCGGAGCCAGCCCTCGCGGGCGATCGCGCGGAGCGCGCCGGTGGCGTCGGCGCCGATGAAGTCGTGGCAGGGCTCGCACCGCGGCTGGAGCACCTCGGCGTGCAGGCGCCCGAAGAGCGGGCTCGCCTCGAGCGTCTCGGGCGCGGCCTCGATCGCCTGCGCCTCGCCGCGATGGGCCGCCCAGCGATCCGGCGCGAGGCGGAGCACGGTGCCGTTGGTGTCCTCCACCAGCCAGACGCTCCCGTCCCGGGCCTCGGCGAGCCCGACCGGCGCGCCGCGGGGACCCAGGTCGCCCGCGTCCCAGCCCGCGATCACGTCGGACGGCGCGGCGTCGGGCGGCGGCACTCCGTCGTCGCCGGCCGGGAGCGCGATCACCCGGTGTCCCGCGCTCCGGTAGCCGTGCAGCGAGATGAGGAGCTGCCCGCGGAGGCCGAGCGCGTCGCCGGTCACGTACAGCATGTCGAGCGGCGCGCCGTGGGGCGGCAGCAGGAGATGCGGCGGCGTGTAGGCCGGGTTGTCCGCGCACGTGAACGAGGAGTGCGCCCACGCGGGGTCGCGCTCGTGACGGTCCCAGCAGTACGGCCACCCGTAGTGGGCCCCGTCGCGCAGCACGTTGAGCTCCTCGTGCGGGCGGCTGTCCTCGCGGAAGTCGACCCCGTTCTCCGCCTGGAGCAGCGCGCCCGACGGATGCGCGGCCAGCGCGACCGAGTTCCGGAGCCCGCGGGCGAAGACCTCGGGCTCGCGCGACCAGGAGCGCTCGCCGGTGCGGCGGAAGCGCCACACCGCGCCGGTGTCCCGGGCTTCGTCGACGCAGCGATCGGAGGGCAGCGCCTCGAGGCAGCGATCGGTCCCCGAGCCCATGTTCACCACGAGGTCGCCGCGGGCGGAGAAGACGAAGCTCGTCAGCGGGTGGAACCGCACCGGGCGATCGGGCAGCTCGATCGGCAGGTCGTCGATCACCGTCTCCCACGAGCCCTCCGGGTCGCGCGGGTCGAAGCGGCAGATGCGCTGGACCTCGCCCACGTAGATCCAGCCGTCCGGTCCGACGCGGCCCCCGTGCGGGCGGTCGAGCCGGCTCCGGATGCGCTCGGGGAGCCAGCCGTCCTCGCCGCGGGTGAGCCGCCAGAGCCGACCGGCCCGGCTGCGGCGCGCGCCGTGGTCGACCACCCAGACGACGTCGTCGCGCTCCGGATCGATCACCACCGAGCGCGGCCGGAAGCGCCCCCGGGCCTCGGCGATGGCCGGGGTCTCCGCGTGGGCCACGATGCCCACGCAGGTCCCGGAGGCGGTGTCGAGCGCGAGCGCGGGGTGACCGTCGCAGTCCCGCCCGACGTCGGCCCGATAGGGCCCGCGCGCCTCGATCCGAGAGGGCGGCGGCGGCGGCTCCGGGGTCGGCGTCGGCGCCTCGATCGGCGTCGGCGTCGGCGGCTCCTCGGGGGCGACCGGGGACGGCGGAGGAGGAGGGGCGGCGGGCGCGTCTTCGCCGCACGCGCAGAGCAGCGCCGCGAGGAGCGCCAGCCGCATCATCAGAAGCCGTGCCTCCTCAGAAGACGTAGCGGATGTAAGCGCTGCCGTGCACGCCGAGCGCAGGCGACTCGCCGCCGGCGCCTTCGAGCGAGGGGTAGTGTCGCACCCCGCCGAGCAGGCCGATCGAGTGGTGCCGGGAGCGGAGGTGCCAGTCCAGGCCGAGCTCGCCGCCGTAGGCGATGCCGATGGTGCTGGCGTCCTGGAAGCCGTAGATGCCGAGGATGTCGGTGGTGGCCACCATCAAGGCGAACTGACCGCTCAGCCAGATGGCGAACGCCTCGGTGAAGTTGGCCTGGAAGCGGAGCGAGGCGCTGCCCCCGACCAGCTCGAACGCGGTCTGGGCCGGCGGCGGGGGCGCGTTGGTGTTGTGCATGGACCCCTCGGCCGAGACCAGCACCATCATCCAGTCGAAGATCTCGTAGCCGGCCGAGATGACCGCCCAGGGGCCGACGCCGACCAGGTCGCCGATGCCGCCGATGAAGCCGATGGCGCCGATCTGGGCCTCGAGGAAGAAGCCGTGGGCGTACATGTCCCGGGTGATCGGGATGGCCTCGGGCGGCAGCCGCTCCACGTCGAGCCGGGTCGCGTCCGGCTCCTCCGTGGCGATCTGCCCCTCGTCGCTCTCCTGCGCCAGCGCCGGCGCCGTCCAGGCGAGGAGCAGGGACAGCGTCAGCAGCCGCAGGGCATGGGACCCGAGCACGGGGCGAGCCTATCGGGGCCCGCGAGCCGGCGTCAATCGCTCCGCCAACGCATCGGAATCCATGGGGGATCTCGGCTTCGTGAATAGCCGGGCCGGGGGACCGGTCCGAATTCGCGAAGGAGACGACGCATGAAGAAGACGACGACGACCCTGGCCGCCCTGACGGCCGTCGCCATCGCCCTCGGGGCTGCGCCGGAAGACGGTGAGGCCCAGGCCGGGACCTCCGCGGCTCAGGTCGCGGCGCAGGTCCAGGGCTTCTACGACCAGACCCGCACCGTGCAGACCGCCTTCTATCAGTCGCACTACGACCGCATCTATCGGCGCACCACCCGCTCGCGCGGCGTCCTGACGATCTCCCGCCCCGGCAAGCTCCGCTTCGACTACCTCGGCGGCAACGGCAAGGTCGTCGTCAGCGACGGCGCCCTCATGACCGTGTACGAGCCGGGCGACGACGGGGCGGCGGGCCAGTACGCCCAGGCGCCGGTCCGCGAGGAGGGCATCCCCTCGGCGCTCGCGTTCCTCACCGGGGACGCGCGGCTCGATCGCGACTTCACCTTCCGGCTCCGCGACGCCTCGGACTTCCGCTGGGAGGGCCACGTGCTCGAGCTGCGCCCGCGTCGGGACGAGCCGGCCTACCGCCGCGTCTTCCTCTACGTCGACGATGACCCGTCGACCGCGGGCGTGGTGCGCCGGGTGCTCATCCAGGACCACGACGGCAACCTCAACCGGTTCGACTTCCAGCGCATGCGGTTCAACCGGTCGGTCGCCGAGAGCCGCTTCGCCTTCACCCCGCCGCAGGGCGCTCGCCGGATCTGAGCGACTTTCTCGGCCTCGCCCTGCAACGAACGAGCTCCTCCACCCCACCTCGTGCACGAGGTGGGGTATTCTCGTTGCGCCGCTGAGCCGTGGCGCGGTC
Source organism: Myxococcota bacterium (assembly GCA_036149055.1). Lineage (GTDB taxonomy): Bacteria > Myxococcota_A > Polyangia > Polyangiales > Sandaracinaceae > JAVJQK01. Next base: position 43,077 of record JAYZQJ010000198.1, read on the forward strand.
CTCGCGACTCCTCCCCACCGGGCGTCGCGAACGGGATGGAGAGAGCCCGTCGAGACCCGCCGCGCGCGGCACGCTGAATGCAGGGGGAGATGGACATGCGTACGATCATGGGAGTGAGCCTCGGCCTGGCGCTGATGCTCGGGTGTGACGGTGGCAACGACGGCAACGTGCCCTCGGCCGGCCCTCCGCCGATCTCGGGGGGGACCCTGCACGTGACCTCCGACGGGCGCTACGCCGTGGTCTCGGACCCGGCGCGCGCGTCCATCTTCGTGGCCGACATCGAGGCCGGGCGGGAGCTGCATCGCCTGAATCTGTCGGCCGAAGACGAGCCGGGCCGCATCACCGAGGACGACGCCGGGCGGGTCTTCGTGGTGCTCCGCCGGGCCGGGCAGGTGGTCACCCTCGACCCCGCGACCGGGGCCATCACCGAGCGCCGCGACGTCTGTCGAGCGCCCCGCGGCATCGACGTGAACGAGGCCGGGGAGCTGCTCGTGGCCTGCGCCGAGGGCCAGCTGGTGCGCATGCCCGCGACGGGCAGCGGGGTGCACACCGTGAAGCTTCCGCCCGATCTGCGTGACGTCGTGGCACGGAGTGGCAGGTACACGTACGTCTCGCGGCTCCGCACCGCCGAGGTGCTGGTGCTCGATGGGGACGCGGTGGTCGCCACCATGCGCCCCGCCTCGATCAGCGCCGAGGAGGACCGCCTGGGTCGCACCCTCGAGCCGACCGTCGGCTGGCGCATGCGCGCGGCGCCGGGCGGCGTGATGCTCGTGCACCAGAACTCGGTGTCCTCGCAGCTCGGCGTGCTCGGCGGCTCGAGCGGCGTCTACTACGGCGGCGACTGCGACCTCGGCGTCGTGCGCCCGGTGGTCACGCGCTTCTCGGTCCCCGACTCGGACCCGAGCCTCTACCAGGCGAGCGCGGTCGCCATCCAGGGCGCCAGCCTCGTGGTCGACGGAGCGTTCGACGTGGCCAGCGGGCAGCTGTACGTCGCCGCGGCCGCCGAGCCCGGGCCGAGCTCCCTCGGCTTCGGCCGCTTCCTCGGCTTCTCCGGGGTGCGCGTCGTGACGCCCACCATGTCGACCATCCCGACCTGCCGCGCGGGCACCGATCCCCTCGAGGTCGAGGACCGGCCGGCGACCGCGGTGGCTCCGATCCCCGGCGGCGGCATGGTCGCGCAGTACCGCGACCCCGCGGTCCTCGTGGTGAACCGTCGCGCCGGCGACCAGACCGAGATCGCGCTCTCCGGCGGCCCGGTGCACCACTTCGGGCACGCGCTCTTCCACGAGGCGGCCGGCACCGGCGCGACCTGCGCGGGCTGCCACCCCGAGGGCGCGGAGGACGGCCACACCTGGCTCTTCGAGTCGGGCACCCGGCGCTCCCAGACCCTCACCGGCGGCATCCTCGAGACCGCGCCGTTCCACTGGGACGGCCAGGTCGGCGGCGCCACCTCGGTCATGGAGGGCACCTTCGTCGGCCGCATGGGCGGCGACATGCCCCGCGAGGCCGAGATCCGCTCCTTCGAGGCGTGGATCGACGCCATCCCGGCGCTGCCCGGCGAGGTCCTCTCGGACACCGCGGCGGTCGAGCGTGGCGGCCAGCTCTTCGAGAGCGAGGGCTGCACGAGCTGCCACTCGGGCCCGCGCCGCACCAACAACGAGACCCTGAGCGTCGACGGCCGCGGCCGCTTCCAGGTCCCCGGGCTCTACGAGCTCAGCTACCGTCCGACCTACTTCCACGACGGGTCGGCGGCGACCCTCGACGAGGCGGTCGCCGGGCACGCGGGCGGCGCGGCGCTGGACGAGACCGACCGAGCGGACCTGGTCTCGTACCTCCGCACGCTCTGACCTGACGATGCGATCCATCCTCCGCACGACCGGGTGGGCGCTGCCGTGCCTCTGGCTGGCGCTCCCCGCCCGGGCTCAGGAGCCTCCCGAGCCCCCGCCCCAGCTCGAGGTCGAGGTCGAGGTCGAGGCCGAGGCGTCGGTCGAGGCCGCGGCCCCCGCCGAGGGGGAGGCGCCGGTCGAGGCCGAGCTCGAGGCACCGGTCGCGCCCGAGCTCGAGGCGCCGGTCGACGAGCTCGACGGGGACGCGCCTCCGCCCGCCGCCAACGACGACGGCTTCGAGAGCGCCTTCGACGACGAGTTCGCGGAGCTCGACGGCTACCTCGGGGTGCAGCGCGGGGTCTGGGTCCTGGACGACGGCGGCGGAGACGCGCCGTGGCAGGACTACGACCCGCCGCACAGCTACCAGGGCCGCTCGCTCGTCCGGTTCGGAGCCCAGCTCCGGGTGGCCGCGCTCCCCGGGGGCAAGCCCCCCGTGCCCGAGGGCCCCCTCGGCGAGCTCGGCTTCGTCCTCGACGCGCGCTACTCGGCGTTCAGCGCCTGGCACTTCCGGGCCGTGCTCGCCGTCAGCGCGCAGACGGTGGGCCGCGCCTACATGGGCGGCGGAGAGGTCGCGATCAGCAGCCCCTTCGCGATGCGGCTCCGGCTGATGCCGATCGCCTTCGACATCGGTCAGTACGTCGCGCTCCGGACCGGCCCCGAGATCGGGATGCAGTGGGCCGAGAACGCGGGCGCGGGGGGCACCTTCGAGGTGCTCCTCGGCCACATCGGCGAGATCGTCGTGCGGCTGCTCGACGAGCGGCTCGAGGTCGGCGTGCACTTCGGGGTGCAGCTCACCGCTCTCGGCCGGGTGACGCGCACCAACTTCGGGCGCGAGCTCGTGCCCCAGGGCGTGGTGGGAGGGAGCGTCGCGTGGCTGTTCGACTGATCCTCGCGCTCGTCGCCTCCGCGCTCGCCTCGGGCTGCCTGCCGCCGCGCCGCGTCGGGCACTTCGCGGAGAACGGCTTCTATCACACCCGCGATCACTACCGGGTGCGCTACGTCGAGGGTGGCCAGCGTCTGCTCGGCCCGGACTGGGCGCTCGAGAACTTCGAGGCCGACGACGACGGCCGCCCCCTCCACGCGAGCGGCGACCCGCGCTGGTACGAGGGCCACGACCTCCAGACCTTCGGCGTGCGGCGGGGCCGCCTGGTCACCACCGAGCGCTGGGATCTGCGCTTCACCCACGCCGACACCGGCCACGTCATCTTCGCGCGCTCGATCCCGCTCCGACCGGTGTGGGCCGGCTACGACCTGCCCTCCCTGCTGCGTCTCTCGGTGCACGCCATCCAGGCGCGCTACGAGGGCGCGCCCGACCTGTTGGGCACCGGGGCGACCGAGCCCTCCTTCGTCCGCGTCATCACCGAAGGCGACGCTCGGGTCGACGGTCAGCGGGCGCGCTTCGTCACCTTCGACCAGCAGGTCGGGGCCGCCACGCGACGCGTGACCGTCGTGGCGCTCCGGCCCGGGCGGGCCACCTGGAACGTGCGCCGCTGGCGGCTCCCGATGATGGTCGTCTTCGGCTTCGTCAGCGGCACCGAAGATCACCGCGGGCCACGCGCCGACTTCGAGAGCCTCGTGAGCCGGGTCGACCTCCGGCTGTGATTCGTAGGGCAGGGGCGGGTCTGCGCGGGTCTGCCCCCGCCCCCCGCTGCGGCGGCACGACGATGTTCGCTCCGGCTGCGCCTCCGCAGACATCGCTGCGCCTCCTCCGCGGGGCCCCCCACCCACTCCGCGCGCGTCGCTCCGCTCGCGCGCGACCCAGCGACGGGGCGCTGGGGGCCCTGCGGCTCGCGCTCGCTGGCCGCCCGATGCCACGGGAGCGGGCCCGGAGATTGGCGGGCGACCTCGTGGGCTCGTCGCCGGCCGGGCCAGTCGACGTGGAGGCATGGGCGTCGATCTCTGCCGCGGGCTCAGGGCGTCATCATCATCATGGCGGCGGCCGCGTCGGCGGGGCCGAAGAGCGCGGGCTGGGGCGCCTCCCAGGGCTCGTCGTCGCCCTGGACCAGCACGCCGCGCCGGTCGCGCACGCGGAGCGTGAACTCGAGCAGCACGGGGACGGGCGCCTCGCTCCGGATGCCGACCCGCAGCCCGCTCAGCGCGGGGATCGCGTCGGGGATGTACATCTGCGAGCGCCGGTCGTTGGCCGACTGGTTCTCGAAGTAGACGATCTGGTTCGGGTTGGGGGCCATGTTGACCACCGAGGCGAGGTCGACGGCGATCTCGTCGATCTCCTCCTCGCGGATGGTCCCGCTGATCCGCTCGCCGGGCGCGAGCCGGTAGGTGCGCTCCCACTGGCTGAAGTCGATCTGGAGCTCGTCGTCCACCACCTGCACGCCCGGGTTGTACTCGTGGAACTCGTTGATCCCGTTGAGGACCACCCCCGCGGTCACCCGGCTGTCGGGCGAGAGGTTCGACAGCGTGAAGTCGACCTGGATCTCGAGATCCCCGCGCCGCAGCCACGGGAGCTGCGCGTAAGGGATCTGCATGTCGCCCACGTCCCCCAGCGCGGCCAGCTCCTCGTCGGTCGGCTGCCGGAAGTCGATGAGCACACGCTCCTCGAGCAGATACAGGTTGCCGTCCTCGGACTCGAAGAACGGCGGCGTGCTCTCGTCGATCGCCATCGCGAAGATGCCCCCGCCTTCCGGCGTGATGTACCGCTGCTCCTCCAGACACCCGGTGAGGAACAGCGCAATCGAGAGAAACGAGAGGGTCGCGCGCATCGTCTCCAACCTCCGCGCAATCATCGTACCGCACCCGGAGCGGCCCTTCAGAGCTCCGAACGGGGGCGGCCGCCCCCGAGCTCGCCCCCGCGCTGGGGGCTCGATCCCCCGGAGGGGGGCATCTCTGCCGAATCGAGTCGCCTCCGCGGCGGCGGGGCCCCTCGGGCATCTCTGCCGAATCGAGCGGACCCGGCGAGGGATCTCTGCCGAATCGAGCAGTCCTCGTCGGAGCTCACCCGCGGGCCCGAGCAGAACCCCGGCCAGCGCCATCGCCCACGGCGTCTGCGATGACTCGGGGGGGGATCTCTGCCGAATCGAGCGGGCCCGGCGAGCGATCTCGGCCGAATCGAGCGCGCGGCGAACTCTGCCGATTCGAGCCCGGCCCTCGGCTCGAATCGGCAGAGCTCGCGTGGCTGTAGCGAGATGGTTTGGTTGCTCACTTTTCTTGTGATTTGCGTCAGTCGGGTGGCCTCGCCAGCGTCCGTGCGTGCATGCGAGGCAAGAGGCAGGTCCCGCTCGTGTTCGTCTCCCACGGCGGCGCGCGTCCGGGGGCGGGGCGCAAGCCCAAGGGCGAGAAGGCGGGGGTACCCCACACGGCGCGGGAGCGGTTTCAGGCGCGGCACCCGGTCTTCGTCACTTTGAAGGTGAAGCGCGGCATCTGGAGTCTCCGCGGGCGGCGGATGGCGACCCGGCTGTGGGAGATCATTCGCAAGGCGAACGCGCGGGGAGGCGCTCGCATCGTGCACTTCTCCTTTCAGCGCGATCACATCCACCTCGTCGTCGAGGCGGAGGACGCGGAGATGCTCGCGCGCGGGATGCAGGGCCTGTGCGTCCGGATCGCGCGCATGGTCAACCGGGTCATGGGACGCAAAGGCACCGTCTTCGCCGACCGCTACCACTGCCGCGTGCTGCGCTCGCCGCGCCTCGTCCGGAACGCCATCGCCTACACGCTGGGGAACGCGAGGCGTCATGGGCTCGCGCCGGAGGCCGCCGACTGGGTCGACCCGCTGAGCAACGGCCCGTTCTTCGATGGCTGGACGCGCGCCGTCCGGACCACCATGGCGATGCTCCCGTCTCGCGCGTCGCCGGCGGAGCCGCCCCAGACCTGGTTGCTCTCCGTCGGCTGGCGTCGCGCAGGCGGCCGGATCGATCCCGCGCGTCGCCCCGGCCCGCCCGTGCGGCAGGCGGCCTGAGCCTCCCCGGTCAGAAGGGCCAGGCCAGGGGCGGGGGAGGACCCCACTCGGAGGGTGACCTGACGCGCGATCGAACGAGCCGGAGCCCACCCGTGGCTGGAGCTCGAGGCCGGCCTCGCGCCTGCTCCCGTTCTCGCAGCACCCAACGTCGCGGCGGCGCGCTCGGATCCACTCGACGCGCGTTCGGCGGCTCGCCGCTCGGCGCACGAGCACACGGCGAATGGCGGAGAGGGCGCAGCGCAGAGGCGCATGGGGCGCTGCGCGAAACGAGTCTCACCGACGAGGGAGCGCCGCGCAGGGCTCGGGCCCGCCCGGTTCTCTGCCTTAGCATGTCCCGCGGCGATCTCTGCCGAATCGAGCCGAGCTGCAGAGAGCGCGGGCTCGATTCCGCAGAGATTCCTGCCGGTGACAGCCTCGAACCGGCAGAGACCGTTCGCCGCAGACGGTGGCGGCGTCGCTCCACCTGCCCGGGTCCGCGAGCTCCGCGTGCGCGCCGCGACGATCTCTGCGGAATCGAGTCGAGCTGCCGAGAGCGCGCTCGATTCGGCAGAGATCCCGGCCGGCCGAGCGCGCGAGTCACCGCGGGCCCTGCGCGCGCGCCGCGACGATCTCCGCCGAATCGAAGTGAGCTGCCGAGGGCGCGCGCCTCGATTCGGCAGAGATCGGCTCCGCCTGTGATTCACGGGATCTGTACCGGCGCCCACCTCGAATCGGCAGAGATCCCCCCGAGTCATCGCAGACGCCGTGAACGGTGGCGCTGGCCCGGGTTCTGCTCGGGCTCGCGGGTGAGCTCCGACGAGGACTGCTCGATTCGGCAGAGATCCCTCGCCGGGCCCGCTCGATTCGGCAGAGATGCCGCCCCCCGAACCGCGGCCCTCGAATCGGCAGAGATCTACTGCTGCATCAAGTGCGGGACCTTGCGGGAGCCCTCGTCACGGAGGCGCAGGGCGAGGTCGATGCGGGCGGCGGCGTTGATCAGGCCGAGGTGGCTGAAGGCCTGGGGGAAGTTGCCGAGGAGCACGCCGGTCTGGGGGTCGATCTCCTCCGAGAGGAGGCCCAGGTGGTTGCTGGCCTCGGCGTGCGCGACGAAGACCTCCTGGGCTTCTTCGATGCGGCCGGCCATGGCGAGGGCCTCGGCGAGCCAGAAGCCGCAGAGCACGAAGGCGCCCTCCGGGCCGCCGACTCCGTCGTGCATGCGGTAGCGGTGGATGAAGGGGCCGGTCGAGAGCTCCGCGCGCAGCCAGTCGACGGTCTGGGTGACGAGCGGGTGGTCCGGGGGCAGGAAGCCGCAGATGGGGTAGAGGAGGAGCGCGGCGTCGGGCTCGTGCAGGCCGTAGGCGCTGACGAGGTGCTTGCCGTTCGGGTCGAGGCCGTTCTTGAGCACGTCGTCGTGGATCTGACGGGCGGCGCGCTCCCAGACGTCCTTGCGCTGGCCGTCGCCGAAGAGCTGCGCGAGGCGCTGGCCCCGGTCGAGTGACATCCAGCACATCAACTTGCTGTGGAGGTTGTGGCGGACCTCGCCTCGGGGCTCCCAGATGCCGTGGTCGGGCTCGGTCCAGCGGGTGCGCATGACCTCGATGACCTGCCGCAGGTGGCGCCACGCGCGGAGGCCGAGGGAGCCGCCGAAGCGCTCGTAGAGCCACGCCGCGTCGACCAGCGCGCCGCCGATGTCGAGCTGGAGCTGGTGCTTGGCGCCGTTGCCGACGCGGACCGGGCCGCTGCCGCCGAAGCCGCGCAGGTGCGCGAGGGTCTGCTCCTCCGGCACGTGATCGCCGTCGACCGTGTACATGATCTGGAGCTCGCCGTCGTGGCGGTCGAGCGCGTCGCGCACGAAGTGGAAGAACTCGCGCGCCTCGGTCCCGTAGCCGATCAGGTTGGCGGCGCGGATCGCCATCGCCGCGTCGCGCGTCCAGGTGTAGCGGTAATCCCAGTTGCGCCCGCCGCCGATCCACTCGGGCAGCGACGCGGTCGGGGCCGCGGTCATCGCGCCGGTGGGGGCGTGGATGAGCAGCTTGAGCAGGAGCGCCGAGCGCTGGACGTGGTGACGCCACGGGCCCTCGTAGGTGATCTTCGAGGCCCACTCTCGCCAGTGGACGCGGGTGGCGCGGAGGTGCTCGTACGGCCGGTAGCCCTGGACGGGCTCCGGGCCCGGCGCGCCCCAGCTGAGCACCATCCACTTCCGCTCGCCGGCCCGCAGCTTCACCTTCGTCTGGAGCCCGCCGCGGGGGCGCTCCTTCCAGGCCGCGCCCTCCATCACCGCGACCAGGGTGTCGCCGTCGGCGCTCCGCGCGAGCGCGCCCGACTCCTCCACCTCGAAGCGCGTCTCCGCCCGGCCGTAGTCGAACCGGGGGTCGAAGACCACGTCGAGCTCGACCTCTCCCTCGACGCAGTGCACGCGTCGGTGGATCTCGTGGATCGAGGCGCGCGGGTCGTCGCTCCAGGGCATGTAGTCGGTCATGCGGACCACGCCCTGCCGCTCCACCTGGAACAGCGTCTCGAGCACGTTGGTGTCGGGGTCGTAGCGCTGGAGGGACTCGAAGGGGCGGCTCGACGGGGTGATGGCCGTCAGCCCGCCGCGCTCGGGGTCGAGGATCGCCCCGAAGACGCTCGGGCTGTCGAAGCGCGGCATGCACGCCCAGTCGATGACGCCGTCGACGCGGACGAGGGCCGAGGTGACCCCGTCGCCGATGATGCCCCGGGCCCCGATCGGCAGCTCGCCGTCCGGGAACGCCTCGGTGAAGCGGAAGGGGCGGTTGAGTCGCTTGGCGGCGCTGTAGAGATCCATGCGTCGGAGCCTATATGCGCGTTGACCGACGAAACCAGACGGGAGACCCTGCGACGTGCCGACGAGACGAGTCCGAGAGCTGGCCGAGGAGCTCGCGCGAGAGCTCGAGCGAGATGGAGAGCTGGACGCGAAGACCCGCGCGGCCCTCGACGAGCTGCGAGGGGAGGTCGAGTCCGCCCTGGCCGAGGCGCCGGAGTCACCGCCCTCGAGTCGCGCCCACGGCTTCGTGGAGCGCTTCGAGCGGGACCACCCCGAGCTGACCGCCCTCGTCCAGCGCCTGGCCGACGCGCTCCAGGCGGCCGGCCTCTAGCTCCGGCGCTCGATCGCCTCTTCGAGGGTGAGGGGGCGCGAGACCACGTAGCCCTGACCGAGGGCGCAGCCGAGGCGACCGAGGCGCTCGCGATCGGCGTCGGTCTCGAGCCCCTCGGCGACCGTCGACATGCCGAGCGCGTCCGCCACCGCGATCACGGCGCGGAGGATGGCGTCGTCGCCGGTCTCCGCCGCCTCGCGGATGAACGCCTGGTCGATCTTCAGCACGTCGAAGGGGAAGCGCTGGAGGTAGCTCAGCGAAGAGTAGCCGGTGCCGAAGTCGTCCAGGCAGATCTGGACGCCGAGACGCCGGATCGCCTCGAGGGCCTCGCGGAGCGCGATCGACTCCTCGAGCAGCAGGCTCTCGGTCACCTCGATCTTCAGCGCGGCGGGCTCGAGCCCGGACTCGGCGACGAGCTGGGCCACCCGGGCGGGGAAGCTCTCGACCCGCAGCTGCGCCCCCGAGACGTTCACCGCCACGGTCAGGTCCTCGCGTCCCCACGCCGCGCGCAGGGTGGCGAGCGCCGCGAGGGACCGCTGCATGACGCGGTCGCCGAGCTCGACGATCAGGCCGGTCTCCTCCGCCACCGGGATGAACTGGCTCGGCGGGATCGACGCGCCCGCGGGGCTCCACCGGGCGAGGGCCTCGAAGCCGACCACCCGGTCGTCGTCGCGCAGGTCGAAGACCGGCTGGAGCGCGACGCTCACGCCGTCGTCCTCGCTCGCCAGCGCCTCCCGGAGCGCGGTCTCGAGGCCGAGCTGGATCACCGCGTCCTGCAGCATGTCCCGCTCGAAGAGCTGCATCGTGGCGCGGGTGCGCTGCTTCTTGGCCCGGTGGCTCGCCAGGTCGGCGTCGCGCAGCAGGTGCTCGGGCGGCCCCTCGCCGAGCGCCAGCCCGATGCTCGCGTCCAGGTAGACGCGGCGGGCGCCGATCAGGAACGGCGCGCGGAGCGACTCCCGGACCCGCTGGGCCACCTCCCGGGCGCGCGCGGGGATGTCGTCGCCCTCGATCACCACCGCGAACTCGTCGCCGCCCACCCGCGCGACGCCGGCGCCGGTCGGCGTGCACTCGGCGAGGCGCGCCGCGATCTCGATCAGGATGTGGTCGCCCGCCGCGTGGCCGAGGCCGTCGTTGATGCGCTTGAAGCGGTCCACGTCCACGTGGAGCACGCCCGCGTCGGTGCCCCGCGCCCGCGCCTCGACGAGCAGGCGCCGCAGCCCGGACCGGTTGGGGAGCTCGGTCAGCTCGTCGCGGAACATCTTCTCGCGGCTCTCCGCCTGGGCCCGCAGCCGACCGTCGACGAGGCCGAGCTGGGCGGCGATCTGCTCGACCACGTGCGACAGCTCCTCGGCGCGCTCGGCGGTCGCGTCGAAGACGGCCTCGATCACGGCCACGCGCCGCTCGCCGTCGCGCGCGGGCACGACGACCTGCGCGCCTCCAGGCCCGTGGGCGCTCCGGGCGCCCTCGAGGTCGAGCGTCGGGCGGGAGAAGGGGCGGTGCTCGGGCGCGCCGCGCGCGCAGAGCTCCCGGGCCTCGTCGTCGACCGTCCAGATCCGCACGTACCGGGCGCCGAGCACGTCGACCAGCGCGCCGGCCGCCGCCCGCGCCGCCTCCGCCAGGCTCTCCGCCGCGTTCGCGGCCTCGCTCGCGACCAGCGCCGCCCGGAGCTGCCGCTCGTAGGCGACGCGCCGCTCGGTGGCCTCGGCCCGCTCGGTCTCGTCGCGCACGGTCTCCACCACGAGGCGCGTCGTGCCGCTCCGGACGTAGGGGACCCAGGTGGCCCGCACGAAGGCGCGGCGACCGTCGGGGCGCCACACCCACATCTCGTCCTCGACGTGCTCCTTGGAGAAGGCGCGCTCCACGTTGGCCCGGACCCGCTCGCGGACCGCCGGATCCCAGACCGCGCCCACCGCCGACCCGACCGCGTCGGCCCGCTCGAGGCCGGTGGCCTCGCAGAAGGCGTCGTTGACCGCGTCGTAGCGGCGGGTTCGATCGATCGACGCCATCCAGTCGACCGAGGTGTTGACGAGGAACGCGTAGCGCTTGCGCGCCTCGTCGTCGTGCAGCAGCGAGGTGCTCGTCTCGCGCTCCGTGGACCCGACCGGGAAGGTCAGGGTCTGCTTCCTCAGGGTCCGGAGGGTGTGCGAGCTGGGAGGCCGGCGGGTCATGGCGCCCCGCTGAGCGAGAAGCGTGCCGGTCTCGCCGTTCGGCGTATCCCCGAGGAGGGGCGTGGGCCGCGCCCCACGATCATGGGGAGGCGTCCCACACGTCTCGATCCGAGACACCCGTAACCCGCGCGTAACCACCCGCCGAGGAGGCGTTCGCAGGTTGGAGGGCGAGGGTCGGATTGCGGGCTGGACGGAAGAATCGTGTTATCGTGGCCGCGGAGACTGCGGTGGCTGGGCACGAACCCGAAGTCGGCGACGTCGTCGGTCAGAAGTACGTGATCGAGGCGCTGCTCGGACGCGGCGGCATGGGCGCCGTCTTCCGGGCGAGCCATCAGATCACCGGCCGGCGCGTGGCGCTGAAGTGGCTGCTCGAGGACGACGCCGAGCGGCGCGAGCGCTTCCTGCGCGAGGCCCGCGCGATGGGGCGCCTCGCCCACCCGAACGTGGTCGGCGTGCTCGACGTCGGCGAGCACGAGGGCGCCATCTTCCTGGTGATGGAGCACCTCGACGGCAAGCCCCTGCGCGACTTCGTGCGCGAGGGCGGCGTGCCGGCCGCGGAGGCGGTGGGCCTCGTGATGCCTGCGCTGATGGGCGTCGCCGCCGCGCACCAGGCCGGCATCCTCCACCGCGACCTCAAGCCCGAGAACCTCTTCGTCTGCTGCGACCGCGACGGCACGCCCTTCGACACCAAGGTGCTCGACTTCGGGGTGGCCAAGCGGGTGAAGGACGACGTCGGGCTCACTCGCTCGGGGACCATCGTCGGGACGCCGAAGTACATGGCGCCCGAGCAGATCGGCGAGGAGGACGACGTCGACCAGCGGGCCGACGTGTACGCCCTCGGGCTGATCGTGTTCGAGCTGAGCGCGGGCAAGATGCCCTACCGCGCGACCAGCCTCAACGCGCTGCTGCTCGAGATCATGACCAGCGAGCTGCCGCCTCTCGGAGACGTGCTCCCGGACGCGCCGCCCGGCTACGTCGAGGTGCTCGAGCGAGCGCTGGCCAAGGCGCCGGCGGATCGCTTCGAGGACGTGGCGAGCTTCGCGCGGGCGCTCGAGCCGTTCGGCGAGGCGCGCTTCGAGCCGCCTCGGCGCGTGCACACCCCGGAGACCGGCGCGGTGGCCCGCCCGGCGCCGGTCGACCCGGACTCGGACACCCGGCTGGCGCCCTCGACGCCCCCCTCGGGGGAGCGGCCGACGGTACCGGAGAAGCCGTCGGAGAAGCCGGCGGCCCTCGTGGCGACCCGGTCGGAGCGGCCCTCGGCGCGGTCGTCGGACGGGCGGAGCGAGCGCGAGACCGAGAGCGACGCCGCGGTCCCGGCGCCTCCGCGCTCGCGACGCGGGCTGATCGGCGGGCTCGCGGCGGTGGCGCTCCTCGGGGTCGCGAGCCTCGGCTGGGCGGCGGTGCAGGAGCCGGAGCCGGAGCCGCCCGCCCCGGTGGTGGAGGCGCCGCCGACGGTCGAGGCGCCGCCGGTCCTCGAGGAGGCCGACGAGGCGCCCGAGCCGGGGATGACGGCCGCCGAGGCGCCGGTGGAAGCGCCGGTGGAGGAGGAGGCGGAGGCCGAGCCCGAAGAGGCGGCCCCCGCGGCGGTCGCCCGCGTCAGGCGCTCGCGGCGGCCCGCCCGCCCGGCCGCTCGGCCCGCGGAGCCGGAGAGCCCGCCGGAGGCCGAGCCCTCGTTGACGGTGAGCGGTCGCGCCGGGACCCTGCGGGCAGACGACTTCTGATGCGAACGCTAGCTCTCACGCTGGCCGTCTGGCTCGCCGCCGCGGCCCCGACCCTCGCGCAGGAGGCCGAGCCGGACGTCGAGGCGCAGGTCGAGGTGCAATCCGAGGTCGACGCGCCGCCGCCCGAGTACGAGCGCCTGGTCACCGAGGCCCTCGAGGAGTCGGCGGCCGGCCGCTGGGCCGAGGCCCGCGCCTTGTTCACGCAGGCGCACGAGGCCTACCCGAACGCCCGCACCCTGCGCGGGATCGGCGTCGTCTCCTTCGAGCTGCGCGACTACGTGGCCGCGCTCCGCGCGCTCCGCGCCGCCCTCGAGGACGAGCGGCGACCGTTGACCGACGCGCAGCGCGCCGAGGCCGAGCAGGTGATCGAGCGCGCCCGGGCCTTCGTCGCCATCTACACGGTGGACGCGCTGCCCGAGGACGCCCGGCTGATCGTCGACGGTCACCCGGCCACCCTCGAGCCGGACGGAACGCTCCTGCTCGGCGTCGGCGAGCACGACCTCACCGTCCGCCTCCCCAGCCACGACAGCGACGCGCGGCTCACCGTGCGCGGCGGCGAAGCGGGGCGGCTCCCGGTGGTCGTGGCGGCGCTCCCGATGACGGCCCCCGAGCCGGCCGCGCCGCCGCCGCCGCTCGAGGCGAGCGAGCCGCCGCTCGCGGCGTGGGTGATGGCGATCGGCGGCGGGGCGGTGGCGCTCGTCGGCGGCGTGCTGCTCGCGCTCGGCCTCGCGGACGTCGCGCGGGTGGAGAACGCGAGCGTCGGCACCGAGTGGTCGGAGCTCCAGGCCTCCTACTCGCGGGCGCCCGTGCTCACCGGGCTCGGCGCCGGGCTGCTCGGCGTCGGCGGGGCGGTCGGCGTCGGCGGCGGGGTCTGGCTGGCCGCCTCCAGCGGCGGCGCCGAGGGCTCGGCGATGCTCCGACTGCGGGGGACGTTTTGAGAGCCTTGCTGCCCGCGCTCCTCGCCTCCGCCCTGGCGGCCGGCTGCGTGCCGTCGCTCCAGGAGGGCTTCTACGGCTGCGCCACCGGCGACTGCCCCGACGGCTGGCACTGCTGGTCGGACGGCTTCTGCCGGTCGGAGGCCGAGCCGCTCGGTCAGTTCGGGGACGCCTGCGAGGCGAGCGGCGACTGCGAGAGCCTCGTCTGCGCGGGGGCCCTCGACCCGATGGCGCGCCGACTCACCAACCTCTGCTCCGTGGCCTGCAGCGGAGACACGGACTGCCCCGGTGAGGACCTCCTCTGCGTGAAGGGCGCGTGCCGCTCCACCTGCACCGCGCTGCCCGACTGCCCGATGGGCTTCGCCTGCCGCATCCCGGTGCCGGAGCCGCCGGAGATGCCGCCGCGGGCCGCGATCTGCGCGCGGGTCGTCAACGACAACATCCTCGGGCAGGCCTCGTGCACCGGGCAGCCGGAGTGCCAGAACCCGGGCTGGTGTCTGGTCTCGGACCTGAGCGTCCAGGGGATCTGCTCCATGCTCTGCCAGACCAGTGAGCACTGCCCCGGCGACGGCCGCTGCATCACCGACGTGATGACCGGGCACGGCCAGTGTCTCCTCCCCTGCGAGGACGACGGCGGGTGCGAGGGCGCGCTCGTCTGCCGCCAGCTCGGCGACGGGGCCGACCTCGGCACCTTCTGCATGCCGGAGGCGTGGGCGGGGCAGCCCCTGCCGCTCCCCGGGGACGCGATGCCCCCGCCGCCCACGATGTGAGGCGGCCGGTGAGGCGGCTCGGCCGGGGGTGTGCTACTGCCTCCGGGATGAGCGGCAGGTACGCGTGCATCATCCTCGACTTCGACGGCACCTTCACCGACGTCGAGCGCGAGGCCGTTCCTTTCCTGGCCCGGTACCGCGAGGGGCTCGGCCGGCTGATCGGGCGTGACCCCGACGGCGCGTGGGACCGGGCGGTCGCGGCGGTCGAGTCCGACCTCGACGCGCACGGCTTCGAGTTCGACGGCCGCATCGTCGCCCCGTCGCACGCCGATCCCTACATCCTCGCCACCAGCGTCGCGCGCCTCGTGTTCGCCGAGAGCGGCGAGGACCACGACGTGGACGGCGCCCTCGAGACGCTCTTCAAGGAGAGCTACGGCTGCGCCGACACCGCGTTCCGCCCGGAGGCCGGGCAGGTGGTGCAGGCGGTGCTCGAGCAGGACGCCCCGGTCTACGTGGTGACCAACTCGAACACCGAGCACGTGAAGAAGAAGATCCGCGCGCTCTCCGAGGACGCGCTGGCTCGCCTCGACGTGCGCGGCGACGCCAAGAAGTTCCACCTCGTCGATCCCGACGCGTCGGACCCCCGCTTCGACGCGGTGCCGGAGGCGCTCGACGTGGACGGGCTCTCGCGCCCGCTCTACCTGCGCCGCGGCCGGTACTTCGAGACGCTGCGCGACATCTGGAGCGAGACCGACACCCGGCCCGAGGACACGCTCGTCTGCGGGGACATCTTCGAGCTCGACCTCGCCCTCCCGGCGCAGCTCGGCGCGCGGGTGCACCTCGTCACCCGGCCGAACACGCCGGAGTGGGAGCGTCGCGCGGTGCAGCAGGTCGGCGGGACCTGGTCCGAGCGCCTCACCGGCGTGCTCGACCAGCTCTGATCAGACCCCGAGCGCTCGGAAGCGCAGGGGCTCGGCGACGTTCTTCACCGCCGCCTCGCGCGCCTCGCCGAAGCGATCGGTCCCGACCGCGGCCGCGAACCGGTCCATGCAGAGGATCTCGCCACCGGTGGCCACGCCCTGGAGCCGCGCGGTCGCGTTCATGCCCGAGCTGAACGCGGTGTAGTTGTCGTTGGGCCCGAAGAGCCCCACCGACACCGGGCAGTAGTTGAGCCCGATCGCGACGTCGAGCGGCACGCCGGCGAGCTCCGGGAGCTGGGACGAGAGCGCCCGGGTGTGCGCCCGGATGCGGCTCGCCGCCTCGAGAGCCCGGCGGCAGCACTCCGCCTCGTCCAGCTCGAAGAAGGGCGGCCCCCAGAGCCCGATGACGCAGTCGCCCACCATCTTGTCGAAGACGCCGCCCGTGTCCCAGACGATGTCGACCACGCCTTCGGCCCACGCGTCGATCAGGCGCCCGATCGCCTCCGGGCCGTTCAGCGCCGACTCGCTCAGGCGGGTGAAGCCGGAGATGTCGCCGTAGAGGATCGCGATCTCCTTCTCGCGGGGCGTCAGGTAACGCTCGACGTAGCCCTCCTCCCGCAGCAGCCGCTCGCAGGCGCGGCTGGAGAAGATGCTGGAGAGCTGCTTCCACTCGCGGTTGAAGTCCACGATGCGCTGCCGCAGGTAGTCGGCGAAGCGATCGAGCAGCTCGCGGTCGTGGGTGTGGAACTCGCCTTGCGCGCTCGTGACGAGCATGCGGCCGACCACGCGGGCGGTGCGCACGCCGACGATCAGCACCTCCTCGCGGTAGCGGGTGATCCCGAAGCGCTCCCGGAGCGCGGCGTCCTCGCCGTCGAGGAACGCAGCGGCGCGCTCGCGCACGAAGGTGTCGACCTCGGGGTCGTCGGGCTGCGCGGAGTCGTGCCGGAGGGCGCCGTCCTCGTAGACCTTGTAGCGGAGCGCGCCCTGCTCGAGGTCGTCCTCGTGCCGGAAGAGCAGCATCAGCCGCGCGAAGCCGACCTCGCGCTGGAGGATCGCGATCGCGCGCTCGAGGCCGCGGTCGAGCACCGGCTCCTTGAGCGCGTCGCTGATCGCGCGGATCACCTCGTACTTGCGGCGGGCGACCGCGATCGCCGCGAGGTGGTTGTCGAGCTCCTCGGCGAACCGCCCGAGCAGCGCCTCGGCCTCGTCCGAGGGGACCAGGTCGAAGACCGCGAACGCGGTCCCGAAGTCCTCTCCGGCCACGTCGAGCGTGCGCGCGAGCACGAAGCCGTCCTCGCCGCGCTCGAAGCGGGTCTCGCCGACCTGCGCCCGCGCCAGCTCCTCCGGGGTGAGCCGCGCGTCGCCGGCGGTGAAGGTGCGCTCGGAGAGCGACTCGTCGAGGGTGTGGATCGCGGCGCCGCGGGCCCCCAGGTGATCGACGAGCCGCTGCAGCACGTCCGGCATCACGCGCTCGAGCGGCTGCCGCTTCTGCAGCGCCTCCTCGAGCCGATCGTCCACCGCCTCGCAGAGCGCCTCGGCGCGGGCGTGCCGCGCGACCTGCGCCTCCAGCTCGGCCACCCTCGCGCGGAGCTCGTTCTCGTCGGTCATGACGCGCACGCATCGTAGCGGCTCCTCCGGGCCCGCGTCGATCGTCCCGGCTGTCTCGATCCGAGAATCGCCGCGGCCGCCCCTGTAGGCCCGGTCGCCCTCGCCGTTCGACCCGGGCGGTGCTCCGCGGTCTCCTCGTCCTCTGTCTCCTCTCGCTCCCCGTCTCGGCGTCCGCCGACGACGACGGGCACGGGCGTCATCGCGTGGAGCTGAGCGTGGGCGGCGGGCTGAGCTGGATGAGCGACGCGCCCGAGCAGCTCGACCTCCAGGTCGGCGGCCAGCTCTCCGCCCGGGCGATGGTCGACCTGATCCACGTGCGCGGCGAGGCCTGGGCGACGATGCCCGACCCGTCGCGGCCCGACCGCTTCCAGCTGCGGGCCGACGCCCGCCTGCTCTTCGTCACCGTGCACGACTTCACCTGGCGCCGGACCGACGCGGGCGAGCTGTTCCGGTTGATGGGCGGGCTGGGCGGCGAGATCGACCTGCCCGACGACTACGGGCACCTGATGCTGAACCTCGGCTTCGCGATGACCCGCCTCGGCAGCTTCGAGGGGGTCGAGCGGCCGTTCAGCGAGGCCTACGGCGGCTACGCGGGCGTCACCGCGCGGCTGCACTTCTGGGAGATCCGGAACGAGCTCCGGGTGGCCGTGCACGGCATGATGCCGCCGCCCGAGCTCACCCTCGACCTCGCGTTCAGCCCCGAGCAGATCCTGGCTGGGCTGCAGTTCGGGGTCACCGCGTCGAACCGCCTCTACGTCCAGGCGCTGCGCGAGGGCGTCATCAGCCTCGGGCCCGAGCTCGTCGTGCAGTACGAGCACCTGGTCGAGGGGCCGGTCTTCCTGGCCACCCTCGGCGTCTCCGGCACCCTGGGGATCTGACCGACGCTTGCGTTTGCCGGTGGGCATCCCATGGTTCCGCCGACGTGGGACTTGGACTTCACCTCGAGGCGCCGCGCGACGTGGCCGACCCGCGGGCCTTTCTCGAAGGGCTCGCCGAGATCATTCGCGGCCGGGGCGACGACCCGGCCCCGGTGGTCGAGGTCTCGGCGGAGGCGCCGCTGCTGCTCGCCGATCTCCACCCCGGCGCGGAGCCGCTCCGGGTCGAGGTGCACCAGAAGAAGGTCGTGCTCGAGGCGTCGACCGGGACCGCGGGGCCGGGCTATCACCGCCACGTCTGCGACGTCGCCGAGAGTCTCGGCGTGGAGTGGGCCCCGGCCGACGACGACACCGACGAGACCGGCTGGTGGCCCAGGCGCGACGCGCACGACCTCGAGGACGCGTTCCTCGATCAGCTCGGCGGCACGGTCGCCCGGATCCTGGAGCTGGTCGACCGGGGCGCGCGCGGCATCGCGCTGGCGCTGCCGAGCAGCCACCACTTCCAGCACGACGGCGCGATCGCGACCCAGCTCGGGCCCCGCGACGAGGCCTGGCTCCGCGCGGTCCAGGCCGATCCGCGCGCCGGGATCGACGTCTTCCCGTGGTGGGGCGCCGAGCGCGACGCGGCGTACTACCGCGGCCTCGCCCTCTCGCAGATGTGGACCGACGTGCGCTGGCGCGCGCCGATCCGCGAGGAGGAGAGCGCGCTCCTCGACCGCGTGGTGACCTGGGCGGAGAAGGCGCACGGCCTCGACCCCGAGGTCGCGTTGCCGTGGCGCGCCATCTCCGAGCTCTACGAGCACCTCGGCGAGGAGTCGCTGCGGGCCACCCGCGCGCACGTGAAGGCGCAGGCGGAGAAGCCCCGCGCGCCGATCGGGTACCGACGCCGACCGGTCCGCGCCCGCCTGAGCGGCGGATGGAGCCTCGAGATCCCCGGCGAGCTCGCCGAGCGCTGGGAGGAGCGAGGGACCTGGGTGGCCTGGGACGCGAAGCGGTCGGTCTGGTTCACCTCGCTTCAGGTGACCGACGATCAGGGGCGGCCGTCGCCCGACTCGCAGTCCACCCTCTCGAGCCTGCCGAGCCTGACCGGCGACGAGGTGCTGGAGCTCGAGAGCGGTGAGCTGCGCGGGCTCGCGGCGTTCGCCGAAGACGAGCGCGACGGCGAGACGTTCCACCGCCTCGAGGCCCAAGCCGCGCTCCGCGAGCACGCCGCGGTGGGCACCCTGGTCTACACCGACCCCGCCGACCGCGAGTGGGCGCTGTCCACCTGGGGCTCCCTCCACCGCGGGTGAAGGTCAGGGAGAATTTCTCGCAGAGGCGCAGACCCGGGCGTGGCCGCGGGACGGCGCCTCGCCGGCGCGTGCCGGGACGACCGCCGCTCGTCGGCTGTTCCTCGGCGTCATTTGTGCTCTCGCGAAGGCGCGAAGCCGCCAAGATGGACGTGGGGCGGCGGGGTGGTGGCTGGCCGCCGGGTCTGGTTTGCTGGTGGGTCGGGCGGGCTCGGGGGACGAGTATTTTCTCGCAGAGACGCAGAGACGCAGAGGCGGGGTGTGGCCTCGGGACGGCGCCTCGCCGGCGCGTGCCGGGACGACCGCCGCTCGTCGGCTGTTCCTCGGCGTCATTTGTGCTCTCGCAAAGGCGCGAAGCCGCCAAGATGGAGGTGGGGCGGCGGGGTGGTGGCTGGCCGCCGGGTTCTGGTTGGCTGGTGGGTCGGGCGGGCTCGGGGGACGAGTATTTTCTCGCAGAGACGCAGAGACGCAGAGACGCAGGTGCGACCAGGCACTGCTGGTCCGAGGGGAAGGAGTGATGCGGTAGCTGTTGCCGCGCAGGGTATTCGAGGGAGCTTCGCGCGGGCTACGTGATGGGCATCGCAGCGGCGGCGATGCTGGGCCAGGGGTGATGGCCATGATGCTCGACGCGGGACGGACGGAGACGAGGGCC
>JAYZQJ010000199.1:0-19716 GCA_036149055.1 Myxococcota bacterium
CCGCGACCCCAGCGACGGGGCGCTGGGGGCCCTGCGGCTCGCGCTCGCGCGGCGCGCGCGCGGGCCGCCCACTGCCGCGGGATCGAACGACTCGAGTGGCGCGTGCGGCGACCTCGCTGCGCTCGTCGCCTGCCGTCGTCTCGGGTCAGCGTCGTGGAAGCGGGCGGGGGTGCCCCGGCGCCATCGTTGCCACCTCTCGAGAGCCGGGAGGCTCGATGCAAGAGGAGCCGTCGGGCTCAATGCAGGAGGATCTCGTCGGCGCCTTCGTCGTGCACGGGGGACTGGGCGACGGGGACGCGGAGGGGCTTCATCAGATCGACGCGATCGACGTCGATGCGGGTGCCGCGCTCGGGGATGGCGAGCTGCCCGTCGACCCACTCGGGCACGAAGAGGATGGCGCGGGCCTGGCCGTCGTAGCCGAGCTGCACCAGCGAGTCGGCCTCGAAGAGGCGGCACTGCTTCGCGCAGCAGTGGAAGGGCGAGACCACGCGGTAGAAGCCCTCGGCGGCGAGCGGCTCGAGGTGACGCACGTCTCCGGGCGACGGCAGCAGGTGGCCTCGAGCGGAGAAGCGCGCCCGGTTTCCCCGCCACTCCGACGGCAGATAGAGCCCGGGGCCCGGGTCACCGTGGTTGTGGAAGTAGACCAGGCGGTCCTGGGGGACGGTGCCGAGGGGCGCTCGGGTCCGGTAGATACCGCAGGGCGGGAGATCCACGTCGTCGGCCATGCGCCTCACCATAGGGTGCGCGGGGCGAGGACGAAACCCCTTTGATTTCGCGTTCGACGCACCCCTTCGCGTGAGTTTTCTCAGGCGATCTGCGATCTTCGTTCAGCACTGAACGCACAAAACTGGACTCGCGTTCAGTGCTCGGGCAGGGTCGACTCATGACCACCCGCAAGCGCACCACCTCCGACGAAGCCATCACCCTGATCGGCGCCATTCACGACCTGAGCCGCGCCACCCTCCCCATCGACCTCGGCGTGCTCGCCGGGCGCCTCGGCTGGGGCGTGGGCCGGGTCGTCCGGGTCCTGTCGCACCTCGAGAAGAAGGGCCTGGCGGATCGCGGTCGATGCCGCCTCAGCCTCGCCGGTCTCGCGGTCGCGACCATGCTCGAGGCGAGCCGCGCCACCGCTGCGGCCTGAGCGCGCAGCTCGAGCGCGCGGCCTGAGCGCGCGAGCGCGGATCACTCGCGGGACAGCCCGCAGGCCTCGGCGACGTCGTCGCGGTAGGCGAGCCAGCGCTCGAGCGCCCGCTCCATCGCCTCCACCACCGCGGGGCGATCGGCCTCGGGCACGTGATCGAGCATCACCTTCCACGCGGCGGCGCGGTGCTCGCCCTCGACGCTGCGGTGAGCCTTGGTCAACGCCAGGTGCTCCACATCGAGCCCGTAGTGCTTCACCAGCGGGTGCTCGCTCAGCGCGGGCTCCGGGCGGGGCGGCGCGTCGGGATCGAGCACGCTCCGGTCGTAGGGCGTGCCCTCCAGGAAGAGCGTGGTGACGGCGGCCGCCACCGACCAGCCGCGCTCCGTCGTCGCCTCGTCGAGAAAAGCGCGGTAGCGCGCCGCGCCCTCGAGCAGCTCCACCCGCTCGAAGCGGGACAGATCCATGCCGAGCCCGCGCGGGTACTCCAGGAACAGCTCGGGGTGCGGGCGGCCGGCGACCAGCCCGCCGGTCTCCTCTTCGTAGATGTTCTCGGCCAGCTCCCGCCGCACCGCGGCGATGGGGCACTGCACGTAGGCGCGCGCGACCAGCACCGGGAAGTCGCGCACGTAGACCTCGTACTCCTGCTCCAGGTGCACGTGCAGGCGCTCTCTCGCCACCTCCCCCGAGGTGAAGCGGGGCCACGCCCAGTGGACTTTGCGCTCCATCACGGACAGGAGCGCCTCGCGGAAGGCTTCCGAGCTCACACTCGGAGGATAGCTTCCTCGCGGAGGGGTCCCCAAAGAAGGCGTGCGGCGCCGTTCGAGGTCACGCAGATGTTTCGAGCCATCGATGACGAGCTCCTGTGCAGCGAGGTGCTGGAGAGCGAGCGCGTCCTGGTCATCACCCGGAAGAACAGCCGCGTGGAGGAGCCGGACGCCTTGCGTCGCTCCTACTTCGCCGCGGTCGCGGACCCGCCGCCGGATCACGCGCGATGGACGGTGATCGTGGACAGCCGGATCGCGCCGCCGCCGCGGGGCGCGGAGACCGAGGCCGCCATCCAGGCGTCGCGGGACGAGCTGCTCCGCGTGTTCGGCCGCATGATCGTCGTCATCCGGAGCGCGGTCGGTCGCCTGCAGGCGACGCGGTATCAGAAGAGCGAGATCGTCTGCGACGACATGGACCGCGCGTTCGAGATCGCGCGCGCGCCGCTCACAGCCGCGCGTCGAGGCTGAAGCGCGGCGACGCCGTGTCGAGGGACGTGGCGTCGACGGCGAAGGTGCCGCTCCGGGTGACGCTGAGCGGCCCGATGCCCGCGGACGCGGTGGCCCGGCCCTGGAGGTGCACCCGCGGGCGCGTCGCGTTGCCGGTGACCGAGGTCAGCTCGAGGCGGCCGACGCCGCCGGGCCCGGCGACGAAGGAGATCCGGCCGGCGGCGGCGTCGAGCGCGTCCCCGGGGGTCAGCCGGACCGTCTCGGCGGTGGCGACCGGGTCGCGGGCCCGCAGCACCTCGGCGCGGCCGACCGTGGTCGGCGGGAGGCGCATCCCGCTCAGCTCGCTCAGCCCCTTGATGAGCCCGGCCATGCGCTGCTCGAGGCCGAGCCGGGACAGCTCTCGCGCCCACCGGTCGCCGCCGCGCACGTCGCGATCGCGGAGCACCAGGCGGATCGACGGAGCGTCCACCGCGGCCGGCTCGAAGCCCTCCAGGGTCACGGTGGCCGGCTCGAGCAGCTCGATCACCTCCACCAGGCCGTCCGCGCGGGTGCAGCGGGTGGGCGCGAGGGTGGCCTCGTCGAGCAGCGCGGAGAGCTCGAGCGCGAACCGGTCGTCGCAGGTCAGGCCCCGCGCCTCGAGCTCCCCGACCGCGATCGAGGTGGCGATCGCCCCGCGCGCCAGCCAGACGGCGAGCGGCGCCCCCACGAGCACGACGAGCAGGACGGCGAAGACCACCGGCTTCTTGGACGAGCTGGCCATGGCGCCGGGAGTCTACACGGGAGGTGCCGCGAGGATTCCCATCAGCGCGCTGCTACGGAGTCACCGGGCGGAGCCGGCCGAGCACGACCTCGAAGCGCGCGCCGCCGAGCGGGCTGTCCGAGACCCCCACCCGTCCGCCGTGCGCTTCGGCGAGCTGCCGCACCACCGCGAGGCCGAGGCCCGAGCCCGAGAGGCCCTCCTCGTGGGCGCGCGCGTACGGCTCGAACACCCGATCGCGGGCCTCCGGGGGCACGCCGGGGCCGTCGTCGTCGACCAGCAGGCCCACCTCGGAGCCGCGCCGCTGGAGGTGGATCTGCACCCGGTCCTCGGCGAAGCGCTGGGCGTTGGTGACGAGGTTGGTGAGGACGCGCTCCATCGAGTGGAGGTCCACCTGATGGATCAACGTGCGCGGGGCCTCGCCGAGCGCGATGCGGTCGTCCCGCAGGTCGTCGATCAGGTCGCGAGCCATCGCCACGAGATCGGCCTCGCGGAAGTCGAAGGTCATCGCCCCGTGCTCCAGGCGGTGCAGATCGTGGAGGTCCTCGACCATGCGCGAGGCGCGGACCGCGTTCCGGTGGATCAGCTGGGCGATGCGCTGGAGCCCGGGCTGCGCCTCGAGCTGCGGGTGATCGAGCAGCAGCTCGCTGCCGTTGACGACCACGCTGAGCGGGGAGCGGAGATCGTGGGTGACGCTCCGGGCGCGCCGCCGCTCGGCGTCCCGCTGTCGCTCCGCCTCCTGGCGCTGGGCGGACTGGATGTCGACCTGGAGCCGCAGCTCGATCTCGGCCACCACCGCGTCGGCGAGGCCGCGGAGCACGTCGACCTGGGCGTCGGTCCACCGGCGAGGCTCGACGTCGATCACGCAGAAGCTGCCGAGCAGCTCGCCCCCGGCCAGCCGGATGGGCACGCCCGCGTAGGCGACGACGTTCAGGTCGCGGATCGCGAGGTTGTCGCAGACCGCGGGGTGCTCGCGCGCGTCCTCCACCACCAGCGGCGCCTCGCTGAGGACGACGTGCTGGCAGAACGAGTGCGAGAGCGGCGTCTGCCGCTCGGCCGCCCACGGCTCCTCGAGGCCGACCTGGCTCTTGAAGAACTGACGGTGATCGTCGACGAGCGACACCAGCGCCACGGGGGCGGAGAGCGCGCGCGAGGCGAGCCGGGTGAGGCGATCGAAGACCTCCTCCGGCGGGCTGTCCAGGAGCCCGGTTCGCTTCAGCGCGGCGAGTCGATCGCGGTCGTCCAACCGGGGCACCGCTGCGAATTAAGTCCCGATCGGCGGGGCCGTCAAATCCTCATGAGTCGGCCGCGAGCGCCCGCAGGGTGACCACGTGCCCGGCCAGGGCGCCGCCGACGCAGAAGGGCACGATCCAGGCGTAGGGCGCGTGCAGGGCGAGGAGGAGATCGGGCGTGTCGTAGGCCTTGATCGGCAGCGGCGCCGAGAGCACCGCGATGGTCGCGACCGCAGAGAGCAGCGCCAGGCCGACCGCGTTCACGACCACATAGGCCGCCCGGGGCGGATCGCCGAGCCGGGCCCAGAGCAGCAGCGCGCCGGCCAGCACTCCGGTCACGATGTCGAAGTTGTGCCCCTCGAAGGTCATCTGCACCGGGATGACGCCCTGCGCGTGCCACTCGTGCAGCACGAGCTCGAGCGGCAGCCGGAAGACCTGGAAGCCCACCAGCGCCGCGAGCGGGAGGCGGGCGAGCTGGCGGCCGAGCGGAGACAGGGCCACGCCGAGCGCCACCGCCATGCTGGCCGCGAAGAAGATCATCAGCGGCGGGGGCGGCCCCGGGCGCCGCATCAGCTCGCTCTCGGCGAAGAGCGCGGTGACGCCCAGCCAGAGGGCCGCGCCGACGGCCACCGCCAGGGCCCACCGCCCGACCCGAGCCCTCGGCTCGCCTCGCCGTCGGCCCGCCCACACCACCCCCGCCACCAGCGCGGCGACCACGAAGGCGACGACGCTCAGGAACACGATCGTCGAGCCCGGCCCCGGCTGCACCCACTCGCTCATCGACGCCCTCCCCGCGCCGGGATCTGGTCCATCGCGCCCCACCGGGAAGGGCGTGCGCGATCGCACGCGTCCAACCCCGCGACATCGCGAGAAGAACGCGCCGCGACCGCCTCGGGTTGACACGCCTCGGGCGCCGTCCGTAGAACACGCTCGACCGCTCGTCCGAGCGGGGGTGGGCGCGAGTCTCCGCGCGTCCTAGATCCCGAGCATCGCCCCCGCGGACGAGAGGAATCATTCATGTCGCAGCCCGCCCCCAAGAGAGAGCGCAAGCCCGAGTGGCTGAAGGTCCGGCTCCCCGGCGGAGACCGCTATCAGCGCCTGAAGGAGACGTTCCGCAAGCTCGACCTCCACACCGTCTGCGAGGAGGCGCGCTGCCCCAACGTCGGCGAGTGCTGGGGCGAGGGCACCGCGACGCTGATGATCCTCGGCGAGACCTGCACCCGCGGGTGCCGCTTCTGCGCCGTGAACACCGGTGACCCCGGCGGCATGGTCGACCCGCGCGAGCCCGAGAACGTCGGCCGCGCGCTGTCGCAGCTCGACCTCGCCTACGTCGTCCTGACGATGGTCGATCGCGACGACCTGCTCGACGGCGGCGCGGCCCACGTCGCGCAGACGGTGCGGCGCATCAAGCACTACAGCCCGGAGATGCTGGTCGAGGTGCTGGTCGGCGACTTCGCCGGGGTGCGGCGCGACGTCGAGACGACGGTGCGGGACGGCCGAGCGGACGTCTTCGCCCACAACGTCGAGGTGGTGCCGAGCCTCCAGCGCAAGATGCGCGACGCGCGCTGCAGCTGGGAGCGCTCGATGGACGTGCTCCGCTGGGCCAAGGAGGCGGGCGCGAACATCACGAAGAGCTCGCTGATGGTGGGCTGCGGCGAGGCCGAGGACGACGTGTACGAGGCGATGGAGTCGCTGCGCGCCAACGACGTCGACGTGCTGACCATCGGCCAGTACCTGCGCCCCACCAAGAAGCACGCGGAGCTGGTCCGCTACGTCGAGCCGGCGGAGTTCGATCGCTACCGCGAGAGGGGCCTCGAGATGGGCTTCCGCTACGTGGCGTCCGGCCCGCTCGTCCGCTCGTCCTACCGCGCGGCGGAGGCGTTCCTGAAGGGGATCCTGAAGGGCGCGGGCGACTACGACGATCGCTACGGAAAGAAGACCCGCCTCGCGGTGGTGAGCTGAGGGAGAGCATGGAAGCCGGAGCCATTTCGAGCCCCACGACCGAGCGCGAGGCGCTGCACGCGCTCTACGAGCAGATGGTGCGGGTGCGCACCGTCGACGCCCGCCTCGCCGCCCTCGGAGACGCCGGGCGGATCGGCTTCCTCCCCCGCACCCTCGGCCGGGAGGCGGCGCTCGTCGGCGCGCTCGACGGGCTCGAGGACGGCGACTGGCTCTTCCCGACCCACGCCGACTGGGCGCTCGCGCTGCTGCGCGGCATGGACGTGGCGACCTTCGCGCACCGGGTCTTCGGCACCGCGAGCGATCCCCTCAAGGGCCGCGACATCCCGAGCGGGGTGAGCGCCAAGGGGCTGAACGTCGCGAGCGTGAGCGCGCCCGCCGCCACCCACCTCCCCCACGCGGTCGGCGTGGCCTGGAGCGCGCGCCGGCGGGGCGAGGACGTCGTGAGCGTGGCGCTCTTCGACGGCCCCGAGGTCGACGCCGCCGACTTCCACACCGGCGTGAACTTCGCCGGCGTGATGAAGGCGCCGACGATCTTCCTCTGCCGCGTCCGCGAGGGCGAGCCGGGCAGCGCCGAGCACGCGGTGGCCTACGGCGTCCACGCGGTCGAGTGCGACGGGACCGATCCGGCGGCCGTCTCTCGCGCGGTGCGCGAGGCCCGGGAGCGCGCGCTCGCCGGCGAGGGCCCCACCCTGATCGACGTCGTCCTGAAGGGCGACGACGACGCGATGGCGCGGGTCGACGGCGTCGACGAGGCCGGCATCCGCAAGCGCACCGAGGAGTCGCTCTCGAGCGCGTTCGACGCGGCGACCCGGGCGAGCGAGCCCGCGCTCGGCACGCTCTTCAGCGACGTCTACGAGGCGGTCCCGCCTCACCTCGACCGCCAGCGCGACGAGATCGTGCGCTGAGCCTGCCCTTCAGAAGAGATCGATCGGAGAAGACCGTGGCTGAGATGAACATGGTGCAGGCGATCAACGGCGCGCTCGCGAGCGAGATGCGCCGTGACGATCGCGTGGTGGTCCTCGGTGAGGACGTCGGCAAGGTGGGCGGCGTCTTCCGCGTCACCGCCGGGCTCTACGACGAGTTCGGCGAGGATCGCTGCATCGACACGCCGCTCGCCGAGGGCGGGATCATCGGCACCGCGATCGGCATGGCCCTCTACGGCATGCGGCCCGTCCCGGAGATCCAGTTCGCGGACTTCATCTTCCCCGCGTTCGACCAGATCGTGAGCGAGGCGGCGAAGATGCGCTGGCGCTCCGGCGGCGAGTACAGCTGCCCGATGGTGATCCGCACGCCCGTGGGCGGCGGCATCCGCGGCGGCCTCTACCACTCGCAGTCGCCCGAGTCCCTCTTCATCCACACCGCCGGCCTCAAGGTGGTCTGCCCCTCGAACCCCTACGACGCGAAGGGGCTGCTCCTGGCGTCGATCCGCGACGAGGACCCGGTGCTCTTCATGGAGCCGAAGCGGGTCTACCGCGCGGTGAAGATGGACGTGCCCGAGGACGACTACACCGTGCCGCTCGGCAAGGCGAAGGTCGTGCGCGAGGGCGACGGCGTCACCGTCGTCAGCTGGGGCGCGATGGTCTACGAGGCGCTCAGCGCCGCCGAGCAGGTCGCCAAGGACGGCGTCGACTGCGAGGTGATCGATCTCCGCACCCTGTGGCCGCTCGACCTCGACACCATCGTCGAGAGCGTGAAGAAGACCGGCCGGCTGGTCGTGGTGCACGAGGCGCCGAAGGCCTGCGGGTTCGGCGCCGAGATCATGCAGCTCGTCACCGAGAAGGCGTTCCTCCACTTCGAGGCGCCGCCGGCGCGGGTGACCGGCTTCGACACGCCGTTCCCCTACACGCTCGAGAACGAGTACCTGCCGCTGGCGCACCGCATCGCGCCGGCCGTCATGACCACCGCCCGCTACTGACCACCGCCCGCAACCGAGAACCGAGGAGCCCCCCTTGTCCACGTTCGAGTTCAAGCTGCCCGACATCGGTGAGGGCGTCATGGAAGGCGAGATCGTCAGCTGGCTGGTCGAGCCCGGCCAGGACGTCCGCGAAGACGATCCGATGGTCGAGGTCATGACCGACAAGGCGACCGTGACCATCGGCGCGCCGAAGACGGGCACGATCCAGGAGCTCTTCGCTGGCGTGGGGGACGTCGTCGAGGTCGGCTCGGTGATCGTGACGCTCGCGACCAACGGCGCCGCGGCCGCCGCCCCGGCGCCCGCCGCCCCCGCCCAGAAGAGCGACGAGGGCACCAAGAAGCACGCGGCTCCGCCGCCGCCGTCGGAGCCGCCGAAGGCGAAGGACGACGGCCCCGCGGCCACCGCGGTCGGCGACATCAAGGAGAGCCTCCCCGGCTCCTCCTACTTCGCCAAGACCGACTCCGCGGTGAGGAGCGCGGCCGCCTCCACCGGCGAGGTCGTGAGCGACAAGCCGCTCGCCACCCCGGCCACGCGCAAGCTCGCCCGCGATCTCGACGTCGACCTCCGCTACGTGACGCCCAGCGGCGACGGCGGCCGGATCACCAAGGACGACGTGAAGGCGTTCGCCGCCGGCGAGTCCGCGCCCACCACGCCCGGCACCACGAAGGCCCCCACCGCCGAGACCCGCGCGGTCGGCAAGCCGGCGAGCGGGCGCGCCCCGGTCAAGATCGAGGCGCCGACCCCGGCCCAGCAGTCGCTCGAGGAGCGCAAGCCGTTCGTCGGCATCCGGCGGAAGATCGCCGAGCGGATGCAGACCACGAAGAACACCGCGGCCCACTTCACCTTCGTGGAGGAGTGCGACGTCGCCAAGCTCAAGGAGCTGCGCGGGCGGCTCAAGGGCGCGGCCGAGGAGGCGGGCGTGAAGCTCACCTTCCTGCCCTTCATCGTGAAGGCGGTCGTGGCCGCGCTGAAGAAGCACCCCGTGCTCAACAGCGCGCTCGACGAGAGCACCAACGAGCTGGTCTACCGCCGCTACTACAACATCGGCATCGCCGCCTCGACGGATCAGGGCCTGATGGTCCCGGTGGTCAAGGACGCCGACCGCCGCTCCATCGTCGAGATCGCGGCCGAGATCGCGCGCCTCGGCGCCGCGGCCAAGGAAGGCAAGATCGCGAGCGAGGACCTCAGCGGCTCGACCTTCACGATCACCAGCCTCGGCAAGCAGGGCGGCCTCTTCGCCACCCCGGTGCTCAACTTCCCCGAGGTCGGCATCCTCGGCGTGCACCAGATCAAGCAGAAGCCGGTCGTTCGCGACGGCTCGATCGAGATCGGCGAGGTGATGCTCCTGAGCCTCTCGTTCGATCACCGCATCGTCGACGGCCACGTCGGCGCGGCCTTCGCCTACGACATCATCGCGTACCTCGAGGACCCCGACCGCCTCTTCCTCGAGATGGCGTAGCTCGAACGGCGCAGGCGCGGGCGGCCGAGGCGACCCAGGACAGGGCGGCCTCGTGCTCGGCGCGGATCGCGCCGTCCGGCGGCACCTCGATCGTCCCGAGCTCGGCGTGGATGCGCTCGAGCTCGGCGGGCCAGTCCTCGAGGGAGCGGACGACCGCGAAGCGCTCCTCGAGCTCCGGCGCCTCGGCCACCGCCCGCGCGAGGCGCTCGAGGGCGACGCCGGCCCAGGCTCGCTCGGCCTGGCACGCGTAGGCGGGCTCCGGGTGTCGGGCGAGGATCGTCTCGAGCGCCCGCCCGAGGCTCATCAGCGCGTAGGACGCCGAATTGCCGGGCGGCTCGTCCGTGCGCAGGAGGAGGTCGCCGTCGTCCGCGCAGCCCTCGCACCCGAGCTGGTCGAGCAGCGCCCTCGCGCCGAGCAGGGCCACCCGCGCCGCGTGATCCAGGGCGACGAGCTGCGCCTCCGACGGCGCGTCCCCGCCCCACGCCGCGTGATGCAGCAGATCGAGCTCGGCGACGAGCTCGTTCAGGCGACGCCAGGCCTCGGCCCGACCCGCCGCGGCTTCAGAGGCGGCCGACTCGGAGGCGGAGGGCGGCGGCTGGGAAGGCGACGGCCGTGAGGGCGGCGGCTGCGGCGCGCGAGACGGAGCGCTCGCGCACGCGACCAGCAGGACCGCGAGCGGGGCCAGCCTCACTGCGCCTCCTGGAGAAGCGGGGCGAGCCGAGGGTCGCGACGCGCGTCTCGGAGCGCCGCCTCGCACGCCGCGCACGCCGCGGAGCGGAGGGCCTCGAGCACCGCGGCCGCGCGCGCCGGCTGACCGTCACGCGCGAGCCCCCGGGCCAGGTGGTAGCGCACGTACGCGTTGCTCGGGTCGACCGACGCCGCCTCGACGAGGAGGGACATGGCCGCCGCGTCCCGGTCGCCCCGCTGGTGCGCGAGGGCGTCCCGCACCAGCCGCTGCGCCCGGGTGCGCGCGAGGAACGGGACCCGCGCCGCCGTGAAGGCCGGGAGCGCGACCATCGACCAGTGATCGGGAGCCCGCTCCCGTCGTTCCGCGCGCCGCAGGGCGGGCAGATCCACCCAGTGCACGGTCGTGTCGAAGTGACCGGTCCCCGGCGCGGTGTCGTGCCCACGGACCAGCACCGCCGCGCGTCCGCCTCGCGGCGAGGGCCACACGCCGACGACGATCGGGAGGTCGGCCCCGCTCTCGAGGACCGGCTCGTCGTAGGTCTCGGGGGCGCCCCGCAAGATCGTGAGCCGCAGGAGCTCGCGCCACCCCTCGATCGCCAGCACCTCCACTGTGAGGAGCTGCCGCGCGCGCCCCTCCTCGGTGGGCGGAGCGTCCGTCAGGTGCGCGCGCACGAGGCCGGCGTCCAGGGGCCGCGCCGCGGACGAGAACGGGCCGGCCGACCAGCGCCGCGCCGACGCCTCGCCGCCGTCTCGCATCGGGGCGTCGCAGGCCACCGCGCGCGCCGGGTCGGCGTGCAGGTCGAAGCACTCGGCGCGCGCCCCGTCCGGGCGCCAGACCTCGACGTAGCGGTGGCTCTCGCAGCCCACGTAGGAGCGGACCTCGACGGCGAGGCGCCCGTCGGCCGACCACCCGCGCGGCGCGCGCTCGGTGTGTCCGTCACAGCACGCGCAGGCCGCCGCCACCGACGGGGAGGCCAGCCAGACGAGCGCCAGCGCGCCGATCGTGCGGGGCCCGATCACTCGCCCGGGAGGAGCCAGTCCATCCCGCCGGGCGCGTGGGGATCGATCTCGCCGGCGAGCGCGTCCTGGGCGTCGGCGGCGGCCGTGTCGCCCGACGCGCGGTAGATCGCGGCCGCGGTCGCGTGCAGCTCCGCCGTCCGGTAGGCGGTGGCGAGCGCGCCCTCGATGCGGGTCCGGGCGTCGTCGACGCGGCCGGCGCGGAGCAGGGCCTGCGCGAGCTTCACCGTCGCCTCGCCGCCCGGCCGGAGCGCGTGGTTCGCCTCGGCGAGCTCCAGCGCGCGAGCCGCCTCGCCGTGGGCCAGGAAGTGGTCGAGCGCGTGCCCGTAGGCCGCCTCGGGGAGCGTCTCGAGCTGCGCCTCGTAGGTGGCCCGGGCGCGCGCCCTCCACTCGGCCGCCTCCTCGTCGCGGCCGCGCTCGAGGAGCACGTCGGCGAGCGCGTCCATCAGCTCCGGGCTGTCGGTGCGCGCGACCACGTCGCGGTAGGCGACCTCGGCCCGGCGCCAGTCCTCGCGGAGCGCGTGGATCTCGGCGACGTGCTCGTCGACCAGCCACCACCCCGAGAAGACCGCCTGCGCGTCCCGGTAGTGCGCGAGCGCCTCGTCCCAGCGGCCGCGGTCGAGATCCATGATGCCCATCTGCAGGTGGGTCCACGCGCGACCCTGATCGGCGTCGCCCACGATCCGGCCGAGCGAGGTGACCAGCCAGCTCTCCGCCTCCATGAAGCGGCCGGTCTGCCAGAGGTCGTACGCGATTCGGAACGCGCCGGAGCTCGACTCCCAGGTCTCGTCGGCCCGCCGATGGAGGCGCTCCGCCTCCTCGTAGCGGCCGGAGTGGAAGGCCACGTCGCCGCGGAGATGGTCGACGGCGATCTTGGTGGTGTCCGACAGGATCACGCCGGCCTCGATCCGATCCAGATCGGCCGCGGTCCGATCGAGACGGTGAAGGGTGAAGTGCAAGCTGGCGCGCGTGAGCAGCGGACCGGAGCCCTCCGCCGCGAGCTCGAACGCCCGGGACAGCGCCTCCTCGGCGCGTCGATAGTCTGCGTAGTCGCCGGTGAGCTGCGCGCGGGCGGCGTAGAGGGCGGCGACGGTGTCGAGCCGACCCCAGTCGTCGTCGAAGCGCTCGGCGGCGCGCTCGGCGGCGGCGATGCGCGCGTCCAGGTCTCGGACGGCGCGATCGTAGTCCGTGTCTCCCGTCGGCGTGGGCGCCGCGGCCTCGCCGCTCGCTTCGAGCGGGGGCGGCGCGTCGTTCGGGTTGCTGCAGCCGCAGCCGACGGCGGCGAGCGCGAACAGGAGCGCGAGGGGAGCGGGACGGTGCATGAGTCGATGCCTCGAAAGAAAAGGAGAAAGGGAAAGCGCCGCGGCGGGCAGCGCGAGCCACCCGCCGCGACGTGAGGGCTACGGCGTGTGCGGCGCAGCCAGGTAGGGGAACGTGTCGAGGAACTCGACGTCGTTCGCGGCGGGGTTGAGGGCGCCGACGAGCGACGTGGCGTCCTGGCCGGGCACGCCCAGGTCGAGCAGCACCACCGCCAGGGTCACGTCGATCACCGGATCCGGGAGGGTCCGGCCGTTCGGGAACCCGGGCGCCATCGAAGGATCGATGGTCAGCGTGTCCGGGATGATGAGCGGTCCGCCCTGCGAGACGCACGAGCCCACCGCGCCGCCGCTGCAGGGCACGAGCGAGCGGTCCAGGAGGTCGTCGTCGAGCGCGGCGTGGATCGCGTCGATGTTCGCCACAATCTCGGGCACGAAGGTGCCGGCCACGTCGTCGGACGGATCGCCGTCGTTGTACTGGTTCTTGGTGGTGCCGGCCGAGCCGCTGATCAGCGCCGTGGCGACCGCGGGCATGCCCATGCGGTCGACGCGGGTGTAGTCGCCGGGATCGTCGGTCCGGAAGGTCCAGCCGCCGGTGCAGACGCCGCCGCCGCTCGCGCCCGCGTGCGGGCAGTGAAGCGCGGTGTCGTCGGAGCGGATGGCCACGCCGAGGTGGTAGAGACGGCACTGCACGGTGTCGCCCTCGGTGACGCCGATCTCGCCGGTGTCGTCGAGCGCGGCGCAGGTGGTCATGCACTCGGCCATGTCGCCGTACTGCGCGTCGCCGCCGGTGCAGACGTTCATGACGGTGCCGCAGTAGACCTCGCACCAGTCGCCGCAGACGTTGGCGCCGGTCTCGCCCGCGTGCGGGCAGTGCATCACCGGGTCGTCCCCGGCGGGCGCGCCGCCGTGGTAGGTGCGGCAGCCGATGGTGTTGCCCGAGGCCGGCCCGCTGGTGGTGACCTCGTCGCCCGCCTCCCAGCCCGCGCTCGTGCACACGTCGATGCACTCGTCGCGGTCCGCGTAGATCTCGTTGTCACCCGTGCAGGTCATCTGCACCGTGTCGCAGTAGGTCTCGCAGGTCGGCGTGCTGCCGGTGTCCGAGTCCGGCATGTCCATGCCCGTGTCCGGGTCCTCCATGCCGCTGTCCGCGGGGGTCTCGCCGTCGTCACAGCCGAAGGCGACGACGCCGAGCGCCAGCACCAGGCTCGTCCAGAGAATCGTGTTCGTACGCATGGTCACGCTCCGATCCGCGAGGTGGTGGCCCAGACGTCGAACGCGCCCGAGGAGAGATCCTCGGTCTCGAGCTCGATGACGATCGCGCTGATGTTCTTGCCCGCGAAGAAGTCGCGGTCGTTCACGAAGCTCAGCGTCCCGGTCGAGAAGGTCTCCTGGAAGCCGGTGAGGTCGAAGAAGAACGGATCCTCACGGAGGCCGACCCAGAAGAAGCCGTCGGTCACGCCGTCGATCGAGTTCTGGAAGGCCACCGGGCCCGCCTGGGTGGCGGGATCGCCGCCCGGGATGCCCTCGACCTGGATGCCCCAGTTGCCCGAGGCGTTCTGGCCGAAGCGCACGTAGATGTCGTGGTCGGCGGCCTGGTCGTCGTCGTTGTCGATGTGGATGCCGTAGAGCACGTCCGCGTCGTACACGGCGGTCTGGCCGTCGACCGGGTCGACGGGGCCGGCGTAGGTCAGCACGATCACCGTCTTGCCCTCCGGCGTGGCCCAGGCGTACAGGTCGCCGATGTCGGCGGCCCGATCCCCGTCCACCACGCGATCCGGCGGGTCGTTGTGATCGGCGGCTTCGGCGCGTTCCGGCGTGGAGCTCCCCACCCAGACGACGCTCCCCAAAAGGCCAAGCGTCAATGCACCGATGAGCACTCTCTTGGTGTGTCTCATCTCTCCTCCAAGTCGTTGGTCGATCGGAGGAGGCGAGCACAGCGGTGCCGTCGCTCCCCCCGAGCGAATCACCAGGATACGCATACCCGATCGAAAAACGCTACGGAGTCGGGAGGATCCCCGCGCTGACGCGCCGCCCCCGGCGTGCCATGGTGCCGGCGGTGAGCGATCCCGACGACGAGATCGAAGGAGCTCCGGAGGGCGCCAGCTGCGCGGAGCACCCCGAGCGGACGGCCCTCGTCACGTGCCCGCGCTGCGGCAGCTACTGCTGCGTCGCCTGCTGGCAGCCGACCTCGCAGCGCTGCCACCGCTGCCTCGTCCTCGACCCGCCCGAGGTCACGCCCTGGGCGGACCGGAGCCGCGGCCTCTTCCCGCGCCTGCTCGCGACCCTGGTGGACGCCGCCCGGCCGACCGCCTCGGCGGTGGGCTTCGCGAGCGGGGAGTGGCGGGCGGGGATCTCGTTCGCGCTCTTGACCTTCGTGCCGCTCGCGCTGCTCGCCGGCGTGGTCCCGCTGACCCACACGCTCGGCTTCCTGCCCCCGTTCCGGGTGGTCACGCTCGGCGCGCCGTCCGAGGCTGCGCTCGGCCTCGACGTGGCCCAGGCGGTCGGCCTCGGCTTCGTGGTGAAGACGCTCGAGCTGATCCTGCTCGGCCTCCCGTTCCTCAGCCTCTGCCGCGCCTACGGCAAGCCGGTCGCCAGCGAGCCCGCCCGCCAGGTGCTGCTCTACCGGGCCTGGCTGCTCCCGCTCGGCGGCCCGATCGGCATCCTGCTCAGCTTGCTCGTCTGGGGCGTGCCCCTCGAGGGCAGCGACGCGCTCACCGCCGCGGCCCAGGTCCTCTCGCTGGCGCCGCTCCTCGTCTTCCTCTGGGCGATGAGCGCGACCGCGCGGGTGCAGGGCGTGGGCCCGGTGGCCGCCATGGTGGTCGTGCTCGTCTCGTTCCTCGTCATGTACTTCGGCGAGGCGCTGCTCGTGCAAGAGCTCCTCGCGCCGCTGATGCCCGACTCCGAGACCAGCCGCGAGGCCCTCGAAGCCGCGATGCAGTGATCAGCCAGCGGGGAGCGAGAAGGGCTCGCCTTCGACCGCGTGGGCCCGGCTGCAGCTCCGGATGACGAAGCGGTAGGTCCCGGCGGGCGCGTCCGGGCAGCGCCCCTCGCACTCGCACTGGGTGGTCCCGGTGGTGCCGTTCCACGCCGGCGGAAGGAGCACCGCGCCCGGGGCCAGGGTCAGGCACTCGGGGATCTCCTCGTCGCACGCGAACCGGAGATGCAGCTCGCCTCCGTCCACGTCGACCCAGCCGTCGCCGTCGCGCCGCTGCAGGGCCACCGAGGACGAGAGCTCGGCGGGCTCGTCGCCGCGGCTCTCCACCCGCGGGGTCACGGCCCGCGCGTGCGCGTCCACCACGCCCACCACCCGGACCTCGGGGACGGGCCCCGGATCGACGGCGGGCGCGATCTCGTCGACCTCCCCACCGCTGGCCTCGGTGCGCTGGGCTTGCCGGTTGTCGCGGGGCGCCTCCTCGGGCGTGCCGGAGCAGCCGCCGCCGCAGCCGGCGATCACGAGACAGGAGCCGAGGGCGAGGATGGCGCGAGAGCTCACGGCCCGAAGGATAGAGCGTCGATCGCCGGGGTCACGTTTCAGGGGATCGGCGGCGCCCCGTAGGCCCCGGCGCCCTGCTGTACGGCCTGGTCGATCTCGTCGCCGGGCTCGTCGTCTCCGGCCGGCTCCGGCTCCTCTTCTTCGGGGGGTGGAGGCGGCGCGCCGTAGGGCGCGGCGATCGCGGGCGGCGAGTCGTCCTCGGGCGGCGGCGGCGGCGGCTCCGGATCCGGGGGCGCGCCGTAGGGCTGGGCGATGGTCTCCTCCGGAGGCGCGTCGACCCCGCAGGCGGAGGCGACCGACGCGCCGAAGTAGAAGATCGCGGCGCGGGTCAGGTTGCCGACCCGGGGACCGGCGGCGCGAGGGGGGCGGGCGACGAGCGGCGCGTCACAGAAGACGCACGCCGCGGCGTCGGCGCGGACGTGACGACGGCAGACCTCGCAGGGGACCAGCATGCGGCGAGGATACCGCACTGGAAGGTCGCCGGAGCCGAGGCGTATGTTGCCGCGATGATCCTGCTCCCGTACGGACACGATCAGTCGGTCTACGGGCGGCAGTGGGCGACCTGGGCGCTGATCGTGCTCAACGTGCTCGTCTTCCTCTTCACCTGGGTCAGCGGGTTCGGGGTCGAAGACGAGCTCGAGCGACGCACGCGCGCCTTCGAGTCGGTGCTCCTGACCTACCCCGACGCGCAGATCGACGTGTCCGTGCTCGACGGCGCGCCGGGAGAGCTGCGCGAGGTGCTCTCGGATCTGGTGCAGCTCGACGCCACCGCGCCGCTCACCGAGGGCGACATCGCGCTCGAGGACGCCACCCGCGACCTGCTCGAGACCTACCGCGGCCTGCCGGCGCAGCGCTTCGGCTACCGCCCCGGCGACCCCTCGGCGCTGAATCTGATGAGCAGCCTCTTCGTGCACGGAGGCTTCTGGCACCTCTTCGGCAACATGCTCTTCCTCTGGCTCGCGGGCGCGGTCATCGAGTGCTTCTGGGATCGCGGCCTCTTCCTCGGCCTCTACGTCCTGGCCGGCGTGGGCGCGACCCTCGCGCAGCACCTCTCGGAGCCGCACAGCCTCGTCCCCATCATCGGCGCGTCGGGCGCGATCAGCGGCATGCTCGGCGCGTTCGTCGTCGGCTACCCGAAGACCCGGGTCCGCATGCTCTGGGCCGCGATCCCGTTCGGCGTCGGCCACTTCCACGTCCCCGCCTGGCTGCTGATCCCGCTCTGGGCCGCCATCCAGCTCTTCTGGGCCCTCCTCACCCCACACGACGGCGTCGCGCACTGGGCCCACCTCGGCGGCTTCGCCGTCGGCGTCGTCGCCGCGGTCGTGGTCAAGCGCATGGACTGGGACATCGCCGACGCCGGCGACGGTCGCTCCGGTATTTGACACTCGCGCATTCCTGGTTGCGCAGCTAGGCTCGCCGTGTGCGTCGCACGTTGTTCCTGATCTGCCTGCTCGGCTGCAGCGCGCCCGAGCCCGGCCCGGCGCCCCACCCGCTCCTCGGCGAGCCCTCCCTCCGGAGGGCCGGCGTCACCCTCGACCTGCCCGAGGAGCGGCTGCGTCGCGGCGACGCGATCGAGCAGCGGTGGCGCGTGCCCGAGCGCCCCGCCGGTGGAGGCCCGCTGGTCGTCGAGGTGCCGTTCGAGGGCGCGCGAGAGATCCAGTCGTCGCCGACGGGGCTCTCCGTTCGCACGGACACCAGCGCGTTCCACTACGGCCACGGGACCTGGATCGACGCGCGCGGTCGACGCCACCACCTCCCGGTGAAGCCCGGGCCCGGCGGCGCTCGGATCCTGGTCCCCGAGGCGCTGCTCGAAGCGACCGACTACCCCGCGCTGCTGGACCCCGTGGTGAGCCCGGTTCACCAGCTCGCCGTTCCGCCGGCCATGGTCCCGAACCGAAGCCAGCCGATGGGCCTGGGCTGGGACCCCGCGTCGCGGCGCTGGCTGCTGCTCCAGGCGGTCGAAGAGAGCGCGCACCGCCTCCGTGAGCTCGGCCCGCGCGGCCACCCGGTCGCAGAGACCGACACCTGGCTCGGCGCCTCGACGCCTGGGAGCGTCGCGCGCGTCGAGCTCGCGGCGCGAGAGGGCGAGGTCCTGATCGTGCGGGAGCTCGACGGCCTCATGACGCGACGGTGGCGTGAGGGCGCGTTCGTCAGCGAGCCGCGTCATCTCGATCCCGTGGGTGGATTCGGGCTCGGGCGTGGGCTCACCGCGACCGCCGAGGGCTACCTGCTGCCCATCGAGTCGCGGCGCGGCGCCGAGGTCCTCGGGCTCGACCCCGAGGGGAACATCGTCTCGCGGCGCCGCTTCGGGGAGGGCCGTCCGGGGCTGGCCTGCGGGGCGGGCGCGTGCCTGGTCGCCTTTCGTGACGCCAGCGGGCTTCACGCCCAGCGGATCGACGCCCGAGGCACCCCGCTCGAGCCCGCGCCCCGGCTCCTGGCGGCGTTCGCCGACTCCGACGACGGCGCGGTCGCGGTCGCGGCCGACGGCGACGTCTTCCTCGTGCTCACGGAGACCCGGGAGGGGAGCCGGGCGGCGCTGCTGGCGCCGGACGGCTCCGTGACGTCCGTGGACGCGGGGCCGGGAGCGACCGAGGTGGTGGGAGGGCGGGGCGTGTTCCTCACGCTCGGGGAGCGGCTGACCTGGATCTCGCGGTCGGGCGCGCCCCTGGCGAGCGTCATCCCGGACGGCTACCGGAGCCCACGGCGACACGCGGTGGGCGCCTTCGACGGCACCCGGTGGATCGTGCTCGGCTCGGAGCCGGTGGTGGGCTTCGTGTTCGACGCGCCGGGATCGCTGGAGGCGGTCGTCCCGCTCGGCGAGATGACGGCGGTCCCGTGGCGCCCCCGGGTCACCTGTGGGCCCGACGCGTGCCTCGCGGTCTGGTACGAGCGCTCGTACGACCGCGACGAGAGCGTCGTCCGCGCGAGCTGGCTGGACCCGGACGGCCGCCCCGAGGCGCCGTTCGAGCTGCCCGCGCCGTCGAGAGCCGTCGTGGTCGTCTCGGGCACCGACTCGCACGCGGTCGTCGGGTGGGCCGGGCCGCCCGCGCGACTGCAGACCTGGGACCGCGGCACGAGAGCGCGAAGAGACGTCTCGGTGCCCCCCGGCGTGATCGGCGCCCCACACTGCGGACCGGACACCTGCCTGGTGCGAGGCCCGACCGTCGGCGCCTTCTTCGACCCGGCCGCCGAGACGTGGTCGGACCTCGACACCGACCTCCCCGCGGACCCGACGGTGATCGCCGGAGGGCCTCGGGGCTTTCTGGAGGTGTCGAGCGCGGGGGTCACCCTGCTCTCTCCGAGCGAGCGCCGTGGGATCTCGGGCCTCCCCTTCACCCCTCGGGCGGCGGCCGGAACGGCCGACGGCTGGTTGACCTGCGCGGGGACGAGCCTCGTCGCGGTGGACGCGGACGGCGCGCCCCGGCGCGCCCACGCCCGGCCGCGCGGCTGCCACGCGATCCCCAGTGGGGACCGCCCCGGCGGGGGGCGCGGCGCGGGGGCCCAGACGAGCGCGCTGGTCCGC
>JAYZQJ010000200.1:0-2976 GCA_036149055.1 Myxococcota bacterium
TGCAGGTTCCGGAAACGATGGCCGGCTGATTCCAGAAACTCTGTCCGGTCCGTCGTCTTGATCGGGAGCATCGCCGACGTCGGCCGTGAGGTCCACGTGGCGGCTGCGGATCGAGGGCCCACCGAGGCGGACGAGGCGGCCTCGCTCGAGGATGCGGTCGACGATGGCCTCGGCGAGGTCGTCGTCGTGCAGGACCTTGCCCCAAGCCTTGAGCGGCTTGTTGGTGGTGAAGATCATCGAGCGCTTCCGAAGGTGTCGCTCGTTCACGATGTGGAAGAGCACGTTCGCCGCGTCGGTGCCGTAGGTGAGGTAGCCGACCTCGTCGACCACGAGGACGTGCGGGTGCAGGTAGGCCGCGAGCGCCTCGGACAGACGGCCCTCGAGGCTGGCGCGTGAGAGGTCGTCGATGAGCGCGGCGGCGGTGATGAAGAGCGCGTCGAAGCCGTTTTGGATCGCGCGGTAGGCAATGGCGACGGCGAGGTGCGTCTTGCCCCGGCCGGGCTTTCCGGAAAGGACGACCGAGCGGCCCTCGGTGACGAAGTCGGGGGCGAGGAAGCTGCCGAGCATCTGCAGGCGGAGGTTCGTCTGGAAGCTGAAGTCGAACTCGTCGATGGTCTTGAAGTAGGGGAAGCGCGCTTTGCGCGTGAGCCGCCCGAGGCGGGTCTGCTTCCGATGCGCAATCTCCTCGGCCACGAGGACGGCGAGGAAGTCGCGGTAACTCCAGCTGTCGGTCTCGGCGCGCTGCACGAGCTCGCGCCAGACACGCCGCGCGTTCGCCAGGTGCAAGCGCTTGAAGCCGGCGTCGATGTCGTTGTCGTCGAGCTCGATCATTGGCGCACCTGCGTGAAGACCATCTGCTGGAGGAGGTCGAGCTGGCCGAGCTGGTGCGCGACGTACTCGGCGCCGTAGGTCTTGGCGGCGAGCGCGGCCAAGATCGCCGAGCGCGTCGCGTCATCGCCGTGCAGCTCGAGCAGCTCGTGGAGCTTGTCGACGTCGCTGCCCCACAGGTGCGGGCGGCGATGACGGATCTCGGTCAGGTACTCGACCGCATCCTGGCCGAGCTCGAGCAGGTGCTCGCGCTTGAGGTAGCGCTGGCCGCGCTCGCCGCTGATCACCGCCACCATCGCCGAGCGATGTTCGGGGAGGATCGACTTGCGCCCTGTGCCCCGCAGTCGTTCGTGCTCGGAGCGCCAGCGGCCGGCGACGATGCGCACCCGTGTGCGCGCCAGAAACAGCGTGGCCGGCAGCATGATCGACTGCGGCGGCATCGAGTACTGATTGCCCTCGAAGCGTACGCGGCCCGTCGGCCCGACCTGCACCGGAAAGCGCAGCACGAAGTCCTCGGGCTCGACTGGGACGGGCCGCATCCGCTCGCGCTCCTCGGCCAGGCGCACCGCCGGGATGATGCCGGTGGCGCGTGAGGGTCGCTGCTCGTTGACCTCGACGTGCCAGGCGGCCAGCTGCTCGTGCAGGTCCGCGTCGTCGGCGAACTTCCGGACCTTGAAGAAGCTGCCCTTCACCCACTTCACCAGATTCTCGACCGCTCCCTTCTGCTGCGGTGAGTACGGCCAGCACAGCTCCACGCCGACCCCGAGCTCGGTCACCACGTTCTGAAACGTCGGATTCCAGTCGGTGACCTTGCCGTCCTTGCTCCACTTCAGCGCGATCGTCTTCGGCCGGTCGAACACGCTCACGAGCGGGATCCCGCCGAACCCGTGGAAGTGCTCGACCATCGAGCGGCACAGCGACTCGACCCGCTCGTTCGGCACGATCGTCACCGCCACCGTCCGCGAGTACTTCAGCCGCGACGCGAAGAACTTGATGCGCTTCTTCGTGCCGTCGAGGAACCGCACGTCGACCTGGCCGAAGTCGTGCTGGCTGAACTCGCCCGCCAGCCCTTCGAAGCGGACGATCGGCTCCGGCGGCGGCGGAGGCCGCACCTCGGCGACCATCGCGTACAGCGCGCTCTTGCCGCCGTCGTAGCCCTCCTGCCGAGCCCGATGCAGGATCTCGAGCGTCGGCAGCGTCGGCTCCGACTCCAGCACCTCCGCCGCCCATTTCCGGAAACCATCGACCTTCGACGGTCGTCCGAGCTTCCGCCGGGTCCGAGCCGCCGCGTCGTCCAAATCCCGGACCGGCTCCTCGGCCTCGATTCGCCGCACCGACCGCTCCGAGATCCCCACGCGCGTCGCGACCTCACGCTGGCCGTGCCCGGCGCGACGAAGGATCTGCACCTCGTGCCGCTTCGCCATCTCGATCATCCCCTCCTTTTGCCGGAGCGACGCGAGGCAGGGGATGGCCCCTCCGACCCGTCCTCAGGCGGTGATGGGGACCGGACAGAGTTTCCGGAACGGGACCGGACAGAGTTTCCGGAACCCGCACCTGCGTGAACGTCATGAATCGCTCTGCCTCCTGCGGCGTGCCGTGCCTCTCCTCGGGACGCGAGGATGGAGTGCGACGGTTCATTCGTAGCTGGTCCGGTCGGGGACCGAAGCCGACCTGCGCCCCGCGCTCTCTCGCGGATGGTGGATGGGAGGGCGGCGCGGGAGGGCGGCTCACCGCCGGTCGCACGGGTGTCGGCCGCTCGGCGGCCGTCTATTCATCTCTCGCAAAGATGCGAAGACGCAAAGATGGACTGGGGCGGCGGGGTGGAGCCTCGCCACCCGTCGCGCGGTTGTCGGCCGCTCGGCGGCTGTCGGTTCGCGCAACGCGAGGCTGGACTGAGGGCGGCGGGATGGCGGGATGGCGGCCCGCCGACCGTCGGCCTGTCGCTCCGGCGTGACTCCCCGCCGGGCGCGCGCAGCGCCCTCGCTCTCCCCGTCGTCGCCTTGGGCTCGCCCGTGCCCGTGCCCATGCCCGTGCCCTTGCCCGTGGGGAGAGGATGGAGCGCGACGCTGCATTAGCTCGGAGCTCCTCGGATCGGGGCGAATCCCCCCCCCTCCTCGACGACGGCTCGAGACCCCCGCCCCCCCCCCC
>JAYZQJ010000201.1:0-9954 GCA_036149055.1 Myxococcota bacterium
GGGCTCGGAGGCGCCACCGGCGGCGTCGGCGGAGCGGCCGGCGGCGTCGGCGGGATCGGCGGAGCCGGAGGGGTCGGCGGCGCAGCGACCGCGGGCGCCGCCGCGGGCGGCATCGGCCGAGTCGGCGCGGGGGGCCTGGCGGGCGCGCCCGGGATCGGCGCCTTGGCGAGCTTCACCTGCCCCACCGGGACCTGGCCCACGCCGCGGGTCGGCGCCGGCGGCGGCTTCGAGGCCCGGGCGGCCCGCTCGTCGTAACCGCTCGTGGCGTGGGCGGTCGGCTCCGACGTCCCGTCGTCGACCGGCGCCTCGCTCACCCGGGTCGCCTCCTCGGCGAGCTCCGCCGCCTCGGCCCGCTGCTTGGACGAGGCGATGCGCGTGGGCAGCTCGTCCATGTCGTCCCACATCGGGATCGCGGGCGGCGGCGGCACCACCGGGCGCGGCGGCTGGAACGCGGGCTGGGCGGGGAGCGCGGCCGCCGCCTCCTCGCGGAGCTCCTGACGGCGCGCGTTCTTCGCCTTCAGATCGGCGAGCGAGACCTTCTTCAGCGCGACCTTGGCGAGCTGCTTGGGCGCGACCGAGGGGCGGTCGGGCGCGAGGGCCGAGGCCTGGAGCGCGGCGCCGTGGGCCACGACCAGGTCGGGATCGATGGTCGAGAGCGGCTCGCGGCCGAAGTACTCGGCCACCATCTCGCGCACCAGCGGCATCCGGGTCGAGCCGCCGACGAGGATCACGTTGTCGAGCTGGGTCGGCCGGATCCCCGCGACCCGCATCGCGTCCTCGCACACGTCGAAGGCGCGACCGACCAGCGGCCGGGCGAGCCGCTCGAGCGCGCTCCGCTTGAATCCGAAGGTGAGATCGAGCGAGGCGCCGCCGTCGCCGTAGGCGAGCTCCTCGATCCGGAGCTGCACCTCCTCCTCGACCGAGAGCTGGCACTTCGCCCACTCGGAGGCGGCCCGCAGCCGCTCGTAGGCCTGAGGGTCCTGGCGCGGGTCGAAGCGGTGATGCTCGAGGAAGGCGTCGGCCATCTTCTCGGCGACGAGCAGGTCGATGTCGTCACCTCCGAGGAAGGTGTCGCCCGCGGTGCTGAGCACCTCGAAGACGTCGCCCGCCAGCTCGAGGATCGTGATGTCGAAGGTGCCGCCGCCGAGATCGAAGACGGCGATGCGCTCCCGCGAGCCCTTGCCGTAGCCGTAGGCGAGCGCGGCCGCGGTGGGCTCGTTGAGGATGCGCAGGACGTCGAGCCCGGCGACCCGGCCGGCGGCCTTGGTCGCGCTGCGCTGCAGCTCGTTGAAGTTGGCGGGGACGGTGATGACCGCCCGCGCCACCCCCTGACCGAGGTGCTCCTCGGCGATCCGCCGGACCTCGCGCAGCACGAAGGCGCTGATCTCGGGCAGCGTGTAGGTCTCGCCGCGCGCCGCCACCAGCACGCCCTGGGTCGGCCCCTCGCGCAGCTCGAACGGGAAGCGCTCCTGGGCCCGGGTGACCTCGGGGCTCCGGAACGGCCGGCCGATCAGCCGCTTCACCGAATAGACGGTGTTGCGCGCGTCGAGGAGCCGCCGCTCGCGCGCGGGATGCCCCACGAGCACGTCTCCTGCGGGGTGAAAGCTCACCACGGAGGGGATCAGGAGGTTCCCATCCCCATCCGGGAGCACTCGAACCCCCGACCCATCGGACACGCACACCACGGAGTTGGTCGTGCCGAGATCGATGCCCAGCGCCGCTGCCACGGAGCCCCCGACTCTACTGCCTGCCCCGACGGATCTCCACCGCGATCTCTTCCAGCGCGCGATCGATCCAGCCCTGCACGATCCCGGGGAACGGCCACATCCAGCCGTAGGCCGGCCCGACGAACTGGGTCCGGATGTGCGCGTGCAGCTTCGGATCGCGCGCCGCCGCGATCCCGTGCAGCTCGGCGGTCGCCCGCAGCGTCTCCCGGTAGGCCTCCCACTCGAGCCGCGCCCTCCCCCACGCGAGCCCCAGCGGGACGATCGGCAGGAGGTAGATCAGCGCCGTGCCCACCCGCCCGTAGCGCCG
Source organism: Myxococcota bacterium (assembly GCA_036149055.1). Lineage (GTDB taxonomy): Bacteria > Myxococcota_A > Polyangia > Polyangiales > Sandaracinaceae > JAVJQK01. The sequence goes on from JAYZQJ010000201.1 coordinate 2,035, forward strand.
GAACTGCCGGAGGTGCACCGCCTCGTGCCGGAGCGTCACGTACCGGCTCTCCGGCGTGCGGCCGCGCCAGCTGGTCGGAAAGTAGAGCGTCTGTCCCATCGTGGTGACGTAGCGGGTGAGGTAGGCGGACTGGCCACCGAAGGTGATCACCCGGAGCGCACGATCGATCAGCCGGCTGAAGGCGTCGCGCTCCTTGTCGATGAGCCGGAGCCCCGGGAACTCGGCCCGCAGCTCCTCGAGATAGCGCTCGTCGACGGCGACCACCCGGAGAGGGTAGCCGTGGCGAGTCCGGTGGCCAGCGCCCGGTGGCCGGTGGTGATTCGAGTGGCCGATCCCCGGCTTCACCCCCGCTTTTCGGCGCCGGCGCGCACCTGGCACGCGAGACGCAGAGACGTCGCCCGACGCTCCTCGGGAGGGACGACCCAAAATGACCAAGACTCAGATCCTCACGGCCACGCTCGGCGCCATCCTCGCGCTCTCCGGCTGCGCCCCCGTCACCGCCGACCCCAGCTCGAAGGTGGACGACCCCGCCGCGATGGGCGGCAAGGAAGATCGCTGGAACGCCCGGAACGACCCGGAGCGCTTCGATGGCGAGTTCAACTACCACGTGACCGACATGCCCCTCGAGGGCGTGTCCGAGAACGAGTCGTGGCCGTCGACCTACTGGCCCACCTACGAGGACTCGATCAACGTGCGCTGGCTCGACGGCGAGCTGTCGCCCGCGCAGAAGTACGACATCGCGTTCAACGGCTGGACGCCGCCCGAGGGCTTCGCGGAGCTCCGCCCCTTCGACCGCGACAACCCCGTCCCGAACGAGGACTGGGACCCCGCGTACTACGAGCAGCAGGGCCCGCTCGCGAGCCACATCTCGAACCGCATGGGCAACGGCCGTGACCGCCAGCTGGCGCTGACGAACGAGGGCCGCCCCGAGGACGGCGAGTGGGACGTCGAGACCTGGTGGGGCCTCTGCCACGCCTGGGTCCCGGCCGCGATCCTCGAGGAGCGCCCGCTCCGCGCGGTCGAGCACAACGGCGTCCGCTTCGAGGTCGCCGACATCGAGGCGCTCATCATCGCCGCCTACAACCGCGCCCCCGCCGACATGATCGGCGGCCGCTGCAACGTCGGCAACGGCGACACCACGGTCGAGCGCGACGAGCACGGCCGCGCCGTCGACGTCGACTGCCGCGACAGCAACCCCGGCGCGATGCACGTCATCGTCACCAACTACCTCGGCCTGCAGAACCGCGGCTTCGCGATCGACCGCACCTTCGACTACGAGGTCTGGAACCAGCCCGTCGTCGGCTACGAGATCACCCAGCAGACCGAGATCGGCGTCGAGCAGGCGAACGAGCTGCTCGGCCGCACCGGCGACACCTACGCCTACAACGACGACGCGGCCCAGCTCTTCGAGGTCCGCATGAACCTCGACTGGATCACCGAGTCGCACGCGTCGACCACCCCGAGCGACGCCGCGCGCTACACCCGCACCGATCGCCTCCACTACATCCTCGAGGTCGACGCCGAGGGCAAGGTCATCGGCGGCGAGTGGGTCGGCCAGAGCCGCAACCGGCACCCCGACTTCCTCTGGAACCCGCGCCGCCTCACCCGCAGCTCGGTGCCCTACCTCGACCTCGACGACGTCCGCATGCTCATCGAGAGGTCGCGTGAGCCCGAGGCCCCCGCCCCGACCGCGGGCGAGCTCGTGGCGGTCGGCGACGGCGGCGTGGCCATCCCCGACAACGACCCGAGCGGTGTCTCGAGCCTCGCGGTCATCGAGGGTGAGGGCGTCGTGACCCGGGTCAGCGTCGAGCTCGACATCACCCACACCTACATCGGCGACCTCCAGGTGGTCCTGCGCCACGACGGCGTCGAGCGCAGCGTGCACAACCGCGAGGGCGGCGGCGCGGACGACCTCCGCGGCACCTTCGACGTCACCGGCTTCGACGGCCTCGCCGCCGCCGGCGAGTGGACCCTGCACGTGAGCGACCACGCCGGCCGCGACGTCGGCACCCTCGAGGGCTGGACCCTGCGCGTCGGCACCACCGACGGCACCCCGGTCGAGCCGCCCCCGGCCCCCGGCGCGAACCGCTTCGAGGGCACCGGCGGCGCCATCCCGGACAACACCCCCGAGGGCATGTCCAGCACCGTGACCGTGAGCGGCGCCGGCGAGGGCCTCGTCTCCATCGAGGTCGCCATCACCCACACCTGGCGCGGCGACCTCGTGGTCGAGGCCACCGCCCCGAACGGTCAGGTCTTCGTGCTCCACGACCGCGGCGGCAGCAGCGCCGACGACCTGCGCGAGACCTTCCCGCTCGACGCGACCGGCAACGCCTTCGAGGGCGACCCGAACGGCACCTGGACCCTGCGCGTCAGCGACAACGCCAACGCCGACACCGGCAGCCTCGACGCCTGGGCCGTCGTCATCGGCGGCTGAAGGTGCGGCAAATATTGCCGCAGCTTCCACGCGCGTGAGCGCGTGAGATGGGGCGACCGCCCGAGCCGGCTTCGCCGGTCGGGCGGGAGGGGACGCAGGCCCCCTCCGAAAACTCAGAGAATCGCCCGCTCGAATCGAGGCCCGCGACCCTCCCGGTCGCGGGCCTCTCGCGTTCCGTCAGCGCCGGCGCAGGCGGCCGAGCGTGACCAGGAAGAGCGCGAGGAAGAGCACGCCGCCGACCGGCCCGCGGGACCCGGCGACCGAGCAGCAGCCGCCGTCGGTCGCGGGCGGGGTCACGCCGCTGTCGGTGTCGGCGCCGGAGTCGAGGGGGTCGCTCCCGGAGTCCGCCTCGCCCGCGTCCATCGACGACGGGCCGGAGTCCTCGTCCGTCGATCCCGCGTCCTCGTCGGTGGGGCCGGCGTCCTCGTCGGGCGGGCCGGCGTCCATCGCGGTCGGGGTGACGCACACCTTCCGCATCGCGCACGTGGTGTCGAACGCGTCGCAGGTGCCGCCGGATCCGCAGGGCCCGGTCACGTGGGTGTAGATCGTGGGCTCGCCCCCGCAGCCGCCCGCGCAGCAGCGCCCGCTGCAGCAGTGCTCGCGGACGCAGAGCGGGCGGTCGGCGCAGATCTGCCCGGCGCCGCAGTCGCCGTCGGTCTCGCAGTCGAGGCTGGAACAGGTCGCGGGCCCGTGACAGAAGTCCACCGCGGCGCTGCCCTCGGGGCAGCTGGAGGGGGGCGGACCGACCGCGTCGGCGGCGGCCGGGAGCGGGCAGAGGAGGAGCACGAAAGCGAAGGCGAGGCGTCTCATGCGGCCGAGCATGCCAGCCCGCCGCCTCCACGGGAAACGTCTCTACTTGATGACGACGAAGGTCTGCGGGTTGTGCGCGACCAGGCGTCCGTCCGGGGTCCAGAGCTCGCGCCGCTCGGACACGTAGCCGGCCGAGGCGACGTCGGAGGTGGCCCGGTAGTAGAGCGGCTGGCTCGGGTCGAGGTCCCGGGCGGCGGCGGTGAGCTGGAGGGTGAAGGTCACCGTGCCCATCGGGCGGAACCCGTCGAGGCGGGCGAAGAAGCTCGGCCACCACGCGTCGGCGAGCGCCGCCAGCTCCGGCCCGCCCCACGCGGGGAGCGGGTCCGCGAACTGGATCCAGCCGCTCGCCACCGCCTCGGGCCCGGCGGTGAAGGGCGCGGGCCCGGTGACGCGGTACTCGAAGTGCTGGGCGAAGGTGGGCGGCAGCGCGCCGCCGGAGAGCGCCGGGACCGCGCGCCAGTCGCCCGGCTCGATCCGGGGCGCGAAGTCGACGTCGGGCGCGCGGTCCTTCCCGTAGAGGCCGGTGACGCGCACCTTCACCTCGCCGTCCTGCACGATGAGGGCCTCGCGGCTGCTCAGCCCGGATCCGATCCGGAGCGCGCGCACCTCGATCGAGGCTGGCCCGGCGAGGAGCGGCCCGGGCAGCTCGGCGGTCAGCGCCCGGAGCGGCCGCTCCGTCTCGAGCTCGCCGAGCGCCCGGAGCCCGAGCCCGATGGCCAGGCCCCCGAAGGCGCCGCGGCCCTGCTCCCATCCCTCGGGCACCACGCAGGTGAAGGCGTCCTCGCCCTCGCGCTCGACCCGGCACACGTCCAGAAACGACATGGCCGTGTCCTAGGGCCCGAAGGGGCCGACGTCACTCCTCCGAAGGGAGTCGTTTCCGGCGAGGGTCGGACTGGGTGATCGCCTGCTCGCGCGCCGGCCGCACCACCGCGTGGCTGAAGCCCGGGAGCGTGGGCGCGGTCCGCGGGCGCTCTCGCGGGAGCGAGTCGCGCAGCGCCTCCAGCGCTTTCCGGAAGCTCCGCACGTCGGGCGTGCGGGCGTCTCGCTCGCGGGCCAGCGCCTGCATGAGCACCTGGCTCACCGGCCCGGCGAGCTCCGGGCACCAGACCTCGATCGGGATCGGGTCGTCCTCGGCCGTCGACACCATCAGCTGCATGGCGCTGTCGCCGTCGACCGCGAGCTCGCCGGAGAGCATCTCGTAGAGCACGGCCCCGAGGCCGTAGACGTCGGCGCGCCCGTCCATGCGGCCGACCCCGACCACCTGCTCGGGCGCCATGTAGCCGGGGGTGCCGATGGCGCGGTTGTCGGTCGTGATCCGCTCGCCGCCCTCCACCGGCCGCGCGAGCCCGAAGTCGACCAGGCGCGGGGTGGTCGTCGCGTCCTGGCCCCGGCCTCGCGCCTCCTCCTCGTGGAGGATCACGTTCTCCGGCTTCACGTCGCGGTGAAGGATGCCAGCCGCGTGGACCGCCTCGAGACCGCTCGCGAGGCCGATCGCCACATCGAACGCTTCGCGCGCCGGGATCCGGATCTCGCGGTTCAGGCGGTCGGCCAGCGTCCGCCCCCGGAGCCGCTCCATGATGAGAAACGGCTCGCCTTCGTCGGTGTGCCCGACCTCGTGGAGCTCCACCACGTTGCGGTGCCGCACCGCCGACAGCGCCCTCCCCTCGCGGAGAAAGCGCTTCATGCCGAGGCCATCTTCGTCGCGAAACGACTCGTGGAATTTCACCACGACCTCGCGCCGGAGCGCGGTCTGCTCGGCCAGCCAGACGCTCCCCATCGCGCCGGCGCCGATGAGCTCGCGCACCCGGTAGCGCCCTGCGAGCAAGGCCCCCGTGCGATCGAGCAGGTAGGTATCGTTTCGCTCTCGGCTCACCGTCCCCCGCGCACGAAAGGTCGCACGCGGGTTGGACGGCGTAAAGGCGGCTTCATTCTTCTTCGTCGGAGACGGTCTCGTCCTCGTCCGCGGACTCCTCCTCCGGGGGCCCCTCTTCGAGCCCCTCGCCGTCCTGCGGCTCCGGGAGGGTGTCCAGCTCGTCGTCCTCCTCCGGCTCCGCCACCGGCTCCACGTCGACGACGCGCTCGCCCTCGGCGACGCGGATGATGATGACGCCCTGGGTGTTCCGGCCGGCCTCGCGGATCTGGTCGACGTGCGTCCGGATGATCTGGCCGCCGTTCGTGACCACGAGGATCTGCTCGCCCGGCCGGACGAGCCGGAGCTTGACCATCGGCCCGTTCCGCTCGCTGGTCACCATCGCGATGATGCCCTTGCCGCCGCGGTTCTGGACGCGCCAGTCGCTCACCGGGGTGCGCTTGCCGTAGCCGTTCGCGCTGACCGCGAGGACCTGCTGCTCCTCCGCGCTCTCGATGACGTCCATGCCGACCACCTGGTCGTCACCCTGCAGGGTGATGCCGCGCACGCCGCGGGTGTCGCGGCCCATCGGGCGCACGACCTCGACCTTGAAGCGGATGCTGAGCCCCGAGGCGGTGCCGAGCAGGACCTCGTCGTCCTCGCGCACGAGGCGCGCGGCGAGGAGCTGGTCGCCCTCCTCGATCTGCACCGCGATGAGGCCGCTGGTGCGGATGTTGGCGTAGGCGCTGAGGGGGGTGCGCTTGACCTTGCCCTTGCGGCTGCAGGTGAGCAGGAAGGCGTCGTCGGTCTCCAGGGTCTCGAGCGGGAGGATCGAGGCGAGCGCCTCCTCTTTGGGGTCGAGCCCGATGAAGTTGTTGACGTGCCTCCCGCGCGACGCGCGCGACCCGCTCGGGATCTCGTAGACGCGTTTGACGTAGACCTTGCCCGCGTCGGTGAGGAAGAGGACGGAGTCGTGCGCGTTGGCGATGAACAGCCAGCGGACGAAGTCCTCCTCCTTCAGCTTCGCCGCCTTCTTGCCCTTGCCGCCGCGGCCCTGCGCCTCGTACTCGGTCAGGGGGACGCGCTTGACGTAGCCGCCGCGGGTGATGACGACGACCATCGCCTCGTTGGCGATGAGGTCCTCGATGTCGATGTCGCCCTCGGCCTGCACGATCTCGGTGCGGCGCGGGTCGGCGTAGCGCTCCCGGATCTCCTGCAGCTCCTCGGTGATCACCTCGAGCAGGCGGGTGTCGCTCGCGAGGATGGCCTCGAGGTAGGCGATGAGGTCGCAGATCTCGCCGTACTCGGTGGCCAGCTTCTCGCGCTCGAGGCCCGTCAGCCGGCTCAGACGCATCTCGAGGATGGCCTTGGACTGCCCCTCGGTGAGGTAGTAGTCGCCCTTCGCCTTGGCCGCGGCGATCTCCTCCTCGGGGCGCCCGGCCCGGCGCACGAACTCCTCGAGGCCCTTCAGCGGCAGCCGCATGAGGGCCTGCTGCGCCTCCTCGGGGTCCTTCGACTTGCGGATGGTGCTGACGACGAGGTCGACGTCGGTGACCGCCATGCCGAGACCCTCGACGACCTCGCGGCGCTCGAGCGCCTTGCGGAGGTCATAGCGGGTGCGGCGGGTGACGACCTCTCGGCGGTGCCAGATGAAGTGCTCGAGGGCCTCCTTGAGCGTGAGGACCTTCGGCTGCCCGTTGACGATGGCGAGGCAGTTGACGCCGAAGGTGCTCTGGAGCGCCGTCTGCTGGTAGAGGTGGTTGAGCACGATCTCGCCGTGCGCGTCGCGCTTCAGCTCGATGACGATGCGCATCCCCTCGCGGTCGCTCTCGTCGCGCAGGTCGCTGATCCCCTCGAGCTTCTTCTCGCGGACGAGGCCCGCGATCTTCTTGAGGAGGTCGGCCTTGTTGACCTGGTAGGGGATCTCGGTGATGACGATCTGCTCGCGGTCACCCTTGCCCGGCATCTCCTCGATGCTCGCGCGGGCCCGCATCACCACCCGGCCGCGGCCGGTGTGGTAGGCGGCGCGGATGCCGCTCGTCCCGTAGATGAAGCCGGCGGTCGGGAAGTCCGGGCCCTTGATGCCGAGGCGCCCCGTCTCGGGGTCGTCGACCATCAGCTCGTCGATGGTCAGGTCGGGGTTCTCGATGAGGCGGATGACCGCGTCGACGACCTCGGAGAGGTTGTGCGGCGGGATGTTGGTCGCCATGCCGACCGCGATGCCCGCCGACCCGTTGATGAGCAGGTTCGGGACGCGGCTCGGGAGGACCTTCGGCTCGAGCTCCGAGTCGTCGAAGTTCGGCTGGAAGTCGACCGTCTCCTTGTCGATGTCGGCGAGCAGCTCGGAGGCGATCCGAGCCATGCGCACCTCGGTGTACCGCATGGCCGCGGCCGGGTCGCCGTCGACCGAGCCGAAGTTCCCCTGCCCGTCGACGAGCGGGTAACGCATGGAGAAGTCCTGCGCCATCCGCACCAGGGCGTCGTAGACCGCCGAGTCGCCGTGCGGGTGGTACTTACCGAGGACGTCGCCGACGATGCGGGCGGACTTCTTGTACGAGCTGTTCCAGCGGACGCCCTGCTCGTGCATCGAGTACATGACCCGTCGGTGCACGGGCTTGAGGCCGTCCCGCACGTCCGGGATGGCCCGGCCGACGATGACGCTCATCGCGTACGCGAGGTACGACGAGCGCATCTCGTCTTCGATGGTGACCGGGATCGTTTGCTGTTCCGCCATGGGTTTCCTGACTCGTGCGGCCCCGGGGGCCGAAGGGTGCGGGACCCTACCATGGCGCGCGCGCGTGCGCTCGCGCGCGTGCGCACGCGCGCG
>JAYZQJ010000202.1:0-52368 GCA_036149055.1 Myxococcota bacterium
CGCGCGCGTCTCGCCGACCTCGCTCCCGCCCTCGTCCGCCCCGGCTTCGCGCGTCCCGCCCGCTTCCGTCGGCTCCAGCTTGGCCGCCGCTGCTGCCTCCAGCTCCGCCGAAGGGCCAGCCGAGGCGGGCGCCGTAGCGGGGGCGGCAGCGGGGGGCGGCGGCGGGCTCGCCCACATATTTCTCTTCGCCTCCCACCTCTCGCCTCCCTTGCAATCTGCGTGGACAACGAGAACGTCCGAACCGGACTGGGCTCGGACTCGGACTCGGTCTCGGACTCGGACTCGGTCTCGGTCTCGGTCTCGGTCTCGGTCTCGGGCTCGGGCTCGGTCTCGGTCTCGGTCTCGGTCTCGGTCTCGGGCTCGGTCTCGGGCTCGGTCTCGGTCTCGGTCTCGGGCTCGGGCTCGGTCTCGGTCTCGGAATCGGTGTCGGACCGGCCTACCTATTCCTCTTCGCCTCCCGCCTCCCCTCTCCCTTGCAAACTGCGTCGACCACGAGAACGACACATGGAAGCGGCGGCGGGCTCGCGTACCTGTCCACTTCTCAACTGCGTCGACCCCGAGAACGACGCACGGAGGGGTCAGCGGGTCAGGGCGGGGTAGCGGTCGGCGAGCTTGCGGGCGATGCGGGTGGACATGGCCATGATGGTGAGCTGGGGGTTCACGCCGAGGCTGGTCGGGATGACGCTGCCGTCGCAGACGAAGACGTTTTGCGCGTCCCAGAGGCGGCCGTCGGGGTCTACGCCGCCCTCGGCCGCGGTGCGGCTCATCTGGCAGCTGCCGAGGGGGTGCTGGGAGCTGCACTCGATGCGGGAGGGGGGGACGCGCTCGAGGTCGAAGCGGCGGTAGCGGTCGGCGTCGAAGACGTCCTCGCCGAGCACGGGGAGGTAGAGCTGCTTGGCGCCTGCGGCGAGGAAGGTCTCGGCGAGCAGGCGGATGCCCTTGAACATCGCCGCGCGGTCCTTCGGGCTCATGCGGTAGGTGGTGAAGGGCTCCCGGCCGAGGCCGCGGCGGACCACGCCGGGGCCCTCGTCGTGCACCATCGCGCCGAACATGGCGATGTGGGGGAGCGTGGCGGCGCGGCGGTGGTGGGCGGGGCCCGCGCCCGGCATGGTGGCCGCGATGACGCTGCCGGGGATGAAGAGGCTCATCAGGGTGACGTGGTCCTCTTCGAAGGCGTCGGTGTAGGCGCTCTGCATCGCGCCCTCCCAGCCGCGCACCTCCTCGTCGAACGCCGCGAACACCCGGAAGCCCGGGTGCAGGGTGAGGTTCTTGCCGACCTGGCTGCCGAAGGGCGCGAGCCCGCTCGACTTGAGCAGGATCGGCGTGTGCAGCCCGCCGCAGGCGACGACGACGACCTGGGCGCGCACCTCGAAGCGGTCCCCCTTCTTGCGCCCCGGTCGGTTCAGGAGCCGCCCGCGCACCCCGCTCGCCCGGCCGCCCTCGTGCACGACCCTCTCGACGAGGCAATCCGACCAGACCCGACCGCCGGCGGCGAGCAGGCGCGGGAGGTAGCTCAGGTCCACGCTCATCTTCGCCTGCTCGGGGCACCCGAAGTTGCACCTCCCGCAGCCGTTGCAGCCCTTCGTGTTCCGGGTGAGCGGGCGGATCGGGTGGCCGAGCTTCGCCGCGCCCTCACCGAAGAGGCGGGTCGAGCGAGACTGCATGGACTCGGGGACCGGCTCGACGTGCACCGCCTCCTCGACCTCGCGGTAGTACGGATCCATGCCCTCGGGGGTCAGCTCGTCGAGGCCGAGCTCCCGCGACCAGGGCGCGAGGATCTTCTCGGGCACGCGGAGACAGACGCCTCCGGTGACCATCGAGGAGCCGCCGACCCCGACGCCCATGGTGACGTTGACCGCGGGGGTGCGGCCGACGCCGAAGGCCACGCTCATGCCTCCGTCGCGCCAGAGGTGGCGCAGCGACTGGCTCTGCCGCATCGCGCCGTGCACCCGCGCGTGGACCCGCTTGCCCTCCTCCACCACCACCACGTCGAGCCCGGACTCGGCGAGCAGGGTCGCGGCCACCATGCCGCCGGCGCCGGAGCCCACGACGACGACGTCGCAGTCGAGCGTCAGGTCGCCCTCGTGGAGGTGGCCCTCCTCGACGTCGCTCACCGGCGCGGCCCCATGCACGACCGGTCCCAGCCGATCTCCGCCGCCGAGTCCGGGTGCTCGTACCAGACGATGCAGAGCAGCGCCTTGGCGCCGAGGAGCGCCAGCGCGAGCGGGGTGCGCTCGAGGCGCTCGAGGGCCTCGATGCGACGCGGGAGGGGCAGGCTGCCGAACTGCCCGAGGGCGCCGACCAGGAGCGGAGCGATCCAGGTGATGGCGAAGACGCAGGCGCGGAAGAGGCCGCGCGCGCGCCAGTTCACGTGCCCGAAGAAGTCACCGAGGTCGGCCTCCAGCCAGTCGAGGCGCGAGGCCGGCGGGGGGCCGCTCTCGGTGCTGAAGAGCGCCTCGGCGACGGCCCGCGCCGACCGGAGCGCGCCGCGGGAGAGGCCCGGGGCGTGGGCGCGGCTGTCCCAGCCCGCGATGACGTACGGGTCGGCGGCGGCCTCGTCGCGCACCACCGGGAGGGACGCACCTCGCTCCACGGTCACCGGCGCATGATGCCGAATGGCCGCGCCGGGCTCAATCGGCGGCGACGAAGCGGACCTCGAAGAGGTGCGGCCAGTACTTGCCGGTGATCACGAAGCGCTCGCGCTCGGGGATCCAGGCGATGCCGTTGAGCACGTCGGCCTCCCAGCGCTCGTCGACGCTCAGGAGCCCGCTCGCGTCGACCACCGCGGTCACCCGACCGCTCTCCGGGTCGATCCGCACGATCTCGTCGCTCTGCCAGACGTTGGCCCAGATCACGCCGTCGACGCACTCGAGCTCGTTGAGCTGGTCGAGCGGCCGCCCGTCGAGCCGGACCCGCACCACCCGGGACACCTGGAAGGTCTCCGGATCGCGGACGGTGAGCCGATCCGAGCCGTCGCTCATCACCAGGTGGGTCCCGTCGTGGCAGAGGCCCCAGCCCTCCCCCTCGTACTCGAAGGTGCGGCGGTGCTCGAAGCCGTCCAGCGTCCAGACGTGGGCCTCGCCCGCGGTCCAGGTGAGCTGGTAGAGGCGGTCGCCGACCCGGGCGAGGCCCTCGGCGAAGAGGCGCCGCTCGAGCGAGCGCTGCTGGAGCACCTCGCCGGTCTCGAGCGCCACCCTCCGGAGCGTGGAGCGGCCGCGCATCCCCGTGCTCTCGTAGAGGTGGCCGTCGTGCCAGAGCAGGCCCTGGGTGAAGGCGCTCCGGTCGTGCGGGTGGCGCGCCACGACCTCCACCCGGAGCCGCTCGGCGCGCGCGGGGGGCGCGTCCATCACCACGTCCTGCACCTCGTCCTCTCGCGCGTCGCCGTTCGAGATGCGCACCACGGCGACCAGCCCCACCACCGCGGCGATCGCGAGGACGAGCCACCAGGGAAAGGGGCGCCGCTCCGCCGCCGGCTCGGGGTCGACCTTCTTCGCCATGACCGCCCCCTTCTTAGCAGCGCGCCGACTTCAGCGCAGTCGGTCGTCGATCCACTCGAAGCACGCCGACAGCGCGCGCGGGTCGTCGAGCCGACGCCAGGGCGTCCCATGCGCCCCGCGCTCCGCGAGCCAGCGTCCGAGCGGGATCGCGAGCGCCTCGTGCCGCTCCCGCCCCGAGCCCATGACGCCCACGATCGGCAGCCGCCGCACGCCGACAGCCTAACAGCGCGCGTCCGGGCGGACACGGCGCCGTGGGTCTGCGGACGCGCTCGGCGCAGTCCGCCGTACCGCGACGCGTGCGCGAGCGCTGGCACGTGGGGTGCGTCTACGCGCGTCGGTGGATCGACTTCGCGACCTCTTGCCCCTCCTCGCGGCGCTCGGGGTCCTGATGGTGCTCGGCGTGATCGCCTTCGAGTGCGCTCGCGCGCGACCCCGTCGGCCTCCCCGTGCGCCCGACGCGGGGGTGCCAGACGCGGGGATCGTTCGGCCGAGAGAGGAGCCCGCCACCGCAGAGGCGGCGGACGCGCCGGGCGATCAGCCCTTCATCAGCTGGACGTCGAGCGCGCGGCAGACCGGGCAGCCCGCGCGGCCGGTGAGCAGGATCTCGGTGCGGCGCCCGAACACGTAGACCGCGTCGAGGTCACCTCGGCGGGTGCGCAGCGCGCCTCGCGAGACGCGCTTCACGCCGCCCCGCCGCCGCTGCACGTAGAGGTGCGTCGCGGTGAGCCGAGCCTCCACCACGTCGTCGGAGAAGGGGCGATCCGGGCTCGAGGCGAGCCAGGCGAGCAGCACCCGGAGCCCGGTCGGGCGCTCCCGCACCGCGAGCACCTCCTCCGGCTTGCGCGGCGCCGTGCGGTAGCTCGCGTGGCTCTCCGGCTCCTCGCCCGGCCACCCCGGGGCGTCCTCGAGGCGCACGTCCGGGGTGGCCAGCCAGCCGATCCGGACGCGGTCGGACGCGGCGGGCACCCGCTCCCGGGCCGCCTCGAGCAGGTCGCTCACCCGGTCCGCGAAGGCCTCGCGGTCTCCCTTCGGCGCGATGCGCGCGTTCGCCACCGCGCCGCCGTAGGACTTCCACTCCACCAGCAGCTCGGGCCAGGGATCCACCGGCTCGATCGACTGCACGTCGCCCCACGGGACGACCATGGAGTGGATGCCGTGCGGCCCCCCGACGTGCAGCGCCTCGCCGCCCCAGCGGAGCTCCTGCGGCGCCCAGCGGGTGCGACCGCCCTCGTCGATCGGCAGGGGCCAGCGGACGGCCAGGGTCGCGGTGAGGTCGCCCGCGTACTGCCCCGACCGGGTCCCGGCGCGGCGGGCCGCCGCGTACTCCTCGGGGAGCAGCCACGGCCCGAGCACCTCCATCCAGGCGCTGTAGGGCAGCGCCGCGAGGCTCTCGCCGCGCGTCTCGAGGAGCCGGACGATGAGGTCGATCTCGCGCTCGTCGAAGTCGCGCTGGAACACACGCCGGAGGGTGCGCTCCTCGTGCCGGGAGAGGTGACCGTCGACCAGCACCCGCCAGGCGGCGAAGGCGGCCGCGGCGGCGACCCGCTCGGCCCGCTGGAGGTCGGGGACCTCCAGGCTCACCGCCTGCAGCGCCGCCGAGAGGCTCACGTCAGCTCACCGTCGCGCCGGCTTCGCTCTCGGCGCGCACCGGGACCAGCTTGCCCTCGCGGTCCTCGGCCATGAGCAGCATGCCCTCGCTCTCGAGGCCCACCATCTTGCGCGGCGCGAGGTTGGCGACGACGACCACCCGCTTGCCGACGAGATCCTCCGGCGAGAGGTGCTCGGCGACGCCGGCGAGGATCTGCCGCTGCTCGAAGCCGAGGTCGACCTCGCAGCGGATCAGCTTCTTCGACTTCTTCACCTTCTCGGCGTGCTTCACCACGCCGATGCGGAGGTCGAGCTTGGCGAAGTCGTCGTAGACGATGGTGTCCTTGAGCGGGGCGTAGGGCGCGTCGGTCGTCTCCTCCGCGCCCTCGGCGGCCTCGGCCGCGCGCGCCTCGAGCTTCGCCCGCTGGGCCGCGATGGCCTCGTCCTCGAGCTTCTTCACGAGGATCTCCGGCTCACCCAGCGCGTGGCCGGCGCTCAGCAGCGGCGCGCCCGCCTCGTCCCAGCCGAGGGCTCCGGCCTCTCCGCGCGCGTCGCTCGAGCGCACTCCGTCGAGCTTCAGGATGCCGCGCAGGGTGCGCGCGGTGAACGGCAGGAAGGGGTCGGCGAGGATCGAGAGCGCGGCGCAGATCTGGAGGCTCACGTGGATGGTGTTGCCGCAGCGCGCCATGTCGGTCTTGCGCGTCGCCCACGGCTCGCTGTCGTTGAAGTACTTGTTGCCGAGGCGGCCCAGGTTCATCAGCTCCTGGATCGCGTCGCGCATCTTGCTCTCGTCGATCAGCGCGCCGACCTTGCCCGGGAACGTCGCCAGCGCCTCGAGCGCGGCGCGATCGGCGTCCGACGGATCGGTGAGCGCGGGGACCTTCCCGTCGAAGTACTTCGCCGCGAACTGGAGCGTGCGGTTGCAGAAGTTGCCGAAGTTGTCGGCCAGCTCGTTGTTCACGTGGGCCTGGAAGTCGGCCCAGGTGAAGTCGGCGTCCTTGGTCTCCGGGAGCGAGCGGAGCAGCGAGTAGCGCAGGTAGTCGGCGGGGAACTCCTCGAGCGCCTCCCCGAGCCACACCGCCCAGCCGCGGCTCGTCGAGAGCTTCTCACCCTCGAGGTTGAGGAACTCGTTGGCCGGCACGTTCTCCGGCAGGACGTAGTCGCCGTGCAGCTTCAGCTGGACCGGGAAGCTGATGGTGTGGAAGACGATGTTGTCCTTGCCGATGAAGTGGATCAGGCGCGTGTCCTCGGACTGCCAGTAGGTCTTCCAGCGCTCCGCGTCGCCGACCTTCTCGGCCCACTCGCGGGTCGCCGAGACGTAGCCGATCGGCGCGTCGAACCACACGTAGAGCACCTTGCCCTCGGGATCGACGCCGGCCGCCTTCGCGACGTCCTCCGGCACCGGCACGCCCCACGGGAGATCGCGGGTCTGCTCGCGCGGCCCGAGCCCCGCCTTGAACCACGACTGGATCTGCCCGAGCACGTTGCTCTTCCAGTGCGTCTTCTCGCCGATCCAGCTCTCGAGCCACGGCTGGTGCGCGCCGAGGTCGAGCGCCCAGTTCGTCGTCTCGCGCCACTCCGGCGTCGCGTCGCTGAGGGTGCTGCGGGGCTCGATGAGCTCCTTCGCCGTCAGCGTGTTGCCGCACTTCTCGCACTGGTCGCCGTAGGCGTTGGGGTTCTTGCAGTGCGGGCAGGTGCCGACGACGAACCGATCGGCGAGGAAGAGCTTCACCTCCGGGTCGAAGAGGTGCTCGCCCTTCTGCAGCACGAAGTCGCCCTGCTCCGCCATCTTGCGGAACCAGTCGCGGGCCGTCTCGCGGTGCATCGGGCCGCTCGTGCGGCCGTAGTGGTCGAAGCTCATGCCGAACTTGGCGAAGTCGGTCTCCGCCATCGCATGGTAGCGGTCGACGATCTCCTGCGGGGTCACGCCGTCCTTGATGGAGCGCATGACGATGGCCGAGCCGTGCTCGTCGGAGCCGCAGATGTAGACGACGTCGCTGCCCCGGAGGCGGTGGTAGCGGACGAAGACGTCGGCCGGGAGGTAGGCGCCGGCGAGGTGACCGAGGTGGATCGGGCCGTTCGCGTAGGGCAGCGCCGAGGTGACCAGAATGCGGGCGTGGTCGGACATGGGCGCCGACTCTACGCCGCGTGGACTCGGCTCGCACGCCTCACGGCAGCTCGGACGCGTCGGCCGCCTCGGCGAGGGCGTCGAGCAGCGCGTGGGGGCCGGCGCCCTTGGCGAAGAACCGCCCGTCCCAGCCCTCGGGCGGCGCCCCGCCGCTCGTCAGCACGATCTCCACGCCCGGGACGCGCTCCCTGAGCTGCGCGGCGAGGGCCACCCCGTCCACGCCGCCGAGCTGCACGTCGAGCAGCACGCAGTGAGGCCGAAACGCGGTCGCGGCCTCGCGCGCGCCCTCCGCGTCGAGCGACGTGCGCACCTCGAACCCCGCCCGCATCAGCCATCGCCGGGTGGTGCGGACCACCGCCGGCAGGTCATCGACGATCAGGACCCTTCGCGCGCTCGTCCCAGGCTCGGTCTCGGGCACCGTTGCAGTATATATCACAGAATCCGTTATTCATTAACACGCGCAGCGCGGGAAGAAAGTGGCACGGAGAGGCGGCGGCGCCCGTGAAACCGCCTCAGACTCGCGACGTAGGGCCAGCGGGATGACTCGAGGATCGGCAGCGGCGCTCGGCGCGGTGGGGGTCGTGGCCATCGCCACCGCGGCCTTCGCGTGGTCGGTCCCGGCGCGGGACGCCCTCCCCGCCTGGATCGGGCTCGTGCTCCCCTCGGCGGGCGCGCTCGCGCTCGGCGGGTGGGCCTGGCTCCGCTCGGGCCCCACGCCCCGCGCGCTGCTGCTCGGCGCCCTCGCCGGGGCGGCCGCGCTCCGTCTCGCCGCCCTCTGCGCCCCGCCGTCTCTCTCCGACGACGTGCACCGCTACGTGTGGGACGGCGCGCTCGGCGCCCAGGGGCTCGACCCCTACGCGCACCGCCCCCGCGACCTGGTCGGACGCGCGGAGGGCCTCGACGAGGCGGCGCTGTCGGCGCTCAACTCGCCCGACTACTACAGCGTCTACCCCCCGCTCGCCCAGCTGAGCTTTCGCGCCGCCTGGGGGGTGAGCGCCCTGATCGGCGCGCCGGCGGAGCGGGTGACGCGGGGCGGCCTCGCGCTCGCCGACCTGCTCACGGTCTGGGCCCTCTTCGCCCTGCTCGGGCAGCTCGGTCGACCCCGCGGCTGGGCGCTCCTCTACGCCTGGAACCCCTTCGTCTTCTGGGAGGTCGCCGCCGGAGGCCACTCCGAGGCGCTGATGCTCCCGCTCCTGCTGTTCGCGGTGCGCGACGCGCTCGACGAGCGCCCGGCCCGCGCCGGTCTCTGGCTCGGGCTGGCGGCGAGCGCGAAGCTCACCGCGCTGATCGTCGCCCCGATCTTCCTGGTCTTCCTCGCCCGCCGCCTCGACGCGCGCCGGGCCGCGCCGGTCGCGCTCGCCTCCTTCGCGGTGCTCGCCGGGAGCTTCGCGCCCTTCGCCAGCGACGTGCTCTGGCCGCACCTCCGGGAGTCGCTCGCCCTCTACGCCGAGCGCTTCAGCTTCAACGCGCCGATGTACTACGCGGCGCGCGACCTGCTCGGCTACGTCGAGGGCGTCACTCCGCCGGTCGACGGCGCGCTGATGCCGTGGCTGACGGCGGCCACCCTCGGGTGGCTGATGCTCGTGGCGCTCGCCCAGGACGGGGGACGGCGGCGCTTCGTCGGCGCGCTCGCGGCGGCGTTCGTCGGCTATCTCCTCCTGTCCCGGGTGATCCACCCCTGGTACGTGCTGCCGCCGCTCGCCCTGGCGGTGCTGGTCCGGAGCTTCAGCCTGCCCGCGCTCTCGCTCCTGCTGCCGCTGAGCTACCTCCCCTACGCGCCGGGCGGGCGGGAGAGCGCCGACGTGATCGCCGCGCAGTTCGTCCCCTTCGCCGCGCTCGCGATCGTGGACCTCACCCGCGGGTGGCTCGCCGAGACGAAGCGACCGCCCGCCCCCGCTCGGACCGAGCCGGCGCCTCGGGTGACGCCCGCCGGCCGGGTCGGGTACGATACCGACGTCTGATGGCACCCCCCGGGGAATTCGAAGAGGCCCTGACGTTCAGCGGTCGCACGGTCGCGGGGCGGTATCGGATCCTCGGCCTCCTCGGCCAGGGCGGGAACGCCAAGGTCTACGAGGCCGAGCAGATCGGCCTCGACCGGCTGGTGGCGGTCAAGGTCATCCGCGCCGACAAGCGCACCGAGCTCGCCTCGAAGCGCTTCATGCGCGAGGCCAAGCTGGCCGGCCGCATCTCGAGCCCGCACGTCGTGACCCTCTACGACTTCGGCCGCGACGACGAGACCGGCGAGCTCTACCTCGCGATGGAGCTGCTGGAGGGGCAGAGCCTCTCGAGACGCCTCCGCGAGGAGGGCGCGCTGACCCTCGACCACGCGCTCGACGTCGCCGCCCAGGTGGCCCGGGGCCTCGCCGCCGCGCACGAGAAGGGGGTCCTGCACCGCGACCTCAAGCCGGCCAACGTCTTCCTCTGCGCCGACGGGACCGCCAAGGTGCTCGACTTCGGCATCGCGAAGCTGAGCGCGCCGGAGCTCGGCGACGGGGACGACGCGGACTCGCTCACCCAGGACGGCCGCTTCGTCGGCACGCCGAGCTACATGAGCCCCGAGGCGGCGACCAAGGGCCCGATCGGCCCGGCGACCGACATCTACGCCCTCGGGCTGATCCTCTACGACATGATCGTGGGGCAGCCCGCCTTCCGGCTCGGCAACCCGATGCGAACCCTGATGGCGCAGGTGAAGCAGCCGGCGCCTCGCCTCTCCGAGCGCGTGGCCGACATCCCGCCCGAGCTCGACGACTACGTCGACGGCCTGCTCCGCAAGGATCCCTCGACCCGCCCGCAGGATCCGGCGCAGGTCGCCATGCACCTCGACCAGCTCCGCGCGGTCGCGCCGCTCGCGCCCGACCCGACCATCCCGCACGCGCAGGCGCGCTTCGAGGCGTTCGGGCACGAGACCACCGAGGAGTCGGTGCAGACGACGCTCTGGGACCGCGAGCAGCCCCAGGCCTCGTTCACTCCGCCGCCGCCCGCGCAGCCGGCGCCCGCCCCGCCGCCGCAGAGGAAGACCTCGCTCCTCCCCTTCGTGCTCCTCGCGATCGCCGCCCTCTTCGTCGGCGCGCTCACCTTCGCCCTCGTCTGGGCCGCGCGCCTCTGGCTCGGCTGACCGTCCGGAGGCGCGAGATCGACGGCGAGAGCTGCGAGCCCCGATGACGCTCGGTCTGGTATCGTGCGCCCATGCAACGCGCTGGAGCCCGCTGGAGCCTGCTGCTCGCGCTCGCGACGCTCGCGGCGTGCTCGGAGACGCCTCGCACGCAGGTGATGGTCTTCGTGCGGGCCGAGGAGGGCGTCCGCGCCCGGGCGCAGCGGCTGGACGTCGAGGTCTTCGGCGCGGGGCCCGGCGAGGCGCGCGCGCTGCGCGACACGTTGACTTACACCGACGCGGCGAGCTCGGAGTTCCTCCCGCTCCAGTGGCCGCGGCGGGTGGCGCTGGTGCCGGCCGGGGGCGACCCTCTGCGGACCTTCGCGGTCGTCGCCACCGCCCAGGACGACGGCGGGGAGATCTTCGCCCGCGCGGAGGTGGCGAGCAGCTACCTCGAGGGCCAGACGCTCACCCTCGACGTCTGGCTCCGCGACGACTGCGTGGGCACGGTGTGCCCGGCCGGCGAGACCTGCGCCGCCGGCGCGTGTCGCCCGGTGGACGCCACCGACCCGTGCTCGCTGCGCACGCTCGAAGGCGACGCCGTCCCCGAGGGCTGCGCGCCGACGACCGACGCGGGGCAGGACGCGGACGTCGACGCCGGGGCGCCGGACGCCGGCCCAGACGACGCCGGCCCCGACGACGCCGGGCCGCCCGACGCCGGGCCGACGCCCGTCGACCGCTACAACGTCGTCTTCGTCACCTCGACCCCGCGCGCTCCCGGGGGCCTCGGAGGCATCGAGGGGGCGCATCGGTACTGTCAGGACCTGGCGCGCGACGCGAACCTCCCGGAGCCGGCGAGCTACCGGGCGTTCCTGTCGACGTCGTCGGCGCCGGCGATCTCGCTGCTGACCGGGAGCCGCGGGTTCGTGCGCGTGGACGGGCGGCCGGTGGCGGACCGTCCGAGCGAGCTGGTCGCGGGAGAGATGCGCTACCCGATCGCGCTCGACGAGACCGGCGCCGAGCCGCTCGAGACGCGGGTCGCGACCGGGACCCGGGTGGACCACACCGCCGGGCTGACGTGCGACGACTGGACGTCCGAGGCCGGCGAGCCCACCGCGGGCAACGCCTTCGACGGGGTGCGCTTCTGGCTCGACCGGCGCTTCGGCTTCGCGCCCGCGCCGCGCGCGCTGTCCTGCGGCGAGCCGCTCTCGCTCTACTGCTTCGGCACCGGCCGGACCCGCGCGCTCGAGACCGCCGCGCCGCCCGCGGGCGCCGGAGGCGCGTTCGTGACCTCCGAGCCGGTCGGCACCCAGCCCGCCGGCATCGCCGCGTTCGACGCCGCCTGTCAGCGCGAGGGCGGTGAAGACTACGTGGCGTTCTTGCCCGACGGCGCCGGGGCGAGCCCGATCGCGCGCCTCGGCGGCTTCGGTGGCCCGTGGTACCGGCCGGACGGAGTGCGGGTGGCGGCCGGCGTCGCCGAGCTCGCCGGCGAGCAGCTCGACGCGCCGCCCATCCAGACCGCGCTCGGGGTCTACGCCGCGGACGGACGGATCTGGAGCGCCGAGGCCACCCCGGACGTGTCCACCGGCTTCGCGTGCGACGCGTGGACCTCCACCGGGCCGCGGGGCCGCTTCTCGTACCTCGGCCTGGCGCGCACCTTCTACACCCGCGCGGTCTACCGCGAGTGCGGAGGCGCCGAAGGCGAGCGCGTGCTCTGCCTGTCCACCGCCCCGGTGTACTGAGGGCGGTCGCCGTCCCGCGCGGCCCACCAGGCGCACATCCGCGGCCAGAGCTCGCGCTTGGCCGCGCTCGACACCACCGCGCCGACGTGGCCGCCAGGGAGGTGGAGGTGCTCCTTGTCGTCGCTCGACACCCGGTCGACCAGCACCGACGCGCTCTGGTGCGGGACGATGTGGTCGTGGGCGAAGGTGATCGCGAGCAGCGGGCAGTCGATGTCCTCGAGCCGGAGCCGCCGACCGCTCAGCGCCATCTCGCCGCGCACCAGCCGGTCCTCCCGGTAGAGCTCGCGGATGTACGTGCGGTAGCACTCGCCCGGGAAGCTGACGTTGTCGTTGCCCCAGGTCTCGGTGGCGAAGAAGCCGTCGAGGAAGCGGTCGTCCCAGGCGCGGTCGACGAGCTTGACCGCCTTCCACAGCGACAGCGTCGGCCGGAGCATGTGGAAGCTCGCCTGCATGAGCGGCCAGGGCACGTTGCCGAAGCCGTTCACCAGCGCGTCCACGTCGAAGCCCGGGCTCCGCACCCAGCGCGACAGCAGGCCGTCGTCGTGGAAGCGGACCGGCGCGGCGAGCGCGAGCAGCGACGCGAAGCGTGTTGGGTGCGCGGCCGCGTGGGCCACCGCCAGCGTGCCGCCCATGCAGTAGCCGAGCACGTGCGCCTTGCCGGGGCGCCGACCGAACGAGGCCGCGACCCGGATCGCGCGGCCGACGTAGGTGTCGGCGATGTCGTCGAAGGAGAGGTAGCGGTCCTCGTCCTGCGGCGTGCCCCAGTCGATGCAGAACACGTCGAAGCCCTGCTGCACCAGGTGCTCGGTGAAGCTCTTGCCGGGCAGGAGATCGAGCACGTAGTGGCGGTTGATCAGGCTCGGGACGAGCAGGATCGGCGTGTCGTGCAGCACGCGCTCGCTGCGGTAGCGCAGGAGCTTCCACTTGTTCTCGCGGTGCACCACGTCGGCCGGGGTGCTGCCCACCGGAGGGCGCCCGCGGGCCACGTGCCGCGCCAGGTTCATGAAACGGTTCACGTCGGTCCTCGTCCCGCCTCAACCATAGAGCGCGGCGAGTCGCTCGCCGAACCGCTCGATGATCTTCTTGCGCTTGGCCTTGAGGGTCGGGGTCAGCATGCCGTTCTCGACCGTCAGCGGCTCGTCCATGATCACGAACTTCTTGATCGTCTCGAAGCGGGCGAGGTGGGCGTTCGCCGCGTCGATGCGGGACTGCACGAGCGCGAGGCGCGCCTCCTCCCGCGCGTCCGGCGGCGAGACCTCGGCCAGCGCCGCGTCCACCGCGGCCTCGTCGAGCCACACGCCGGCGGTGAGGTACTTCTCCCCGTCGCCGTAGACGATCAGGTGGGTGATGTAGGGGTCGTCCTTGAACTGGATCTCGATGTTCGCCGGCGCGACGTTCTTGCCGCCCGCGGTCACGAAGATGTCCTTCTTGCGGTCGACGATCTGGAGGAAGCCGTCTTCGGTCCAGCGCCCGACGTCGCCGGTCTTCAGCCAGCCGTCCTCGGTGAACGCCTCCTTCGTGGCCTCGGCGTCCTCGTGGTAGCCGCCGAAGATCGACGGCCCCCGGGCGAGGATCTCGCCGTCCTCCGCCAGCTTCAGCTCCACGCTCGGCAGCGCCTTGCCCACCGAGTCGAAGCGGAAGGCGTCCGGGCGGTTCAGGGTCAGCGTCGGGCTCGCCTCGGTCAGGCCGTAGCCCTCGATGATCAGCCGGCCCGCGTCGTGGAAGAGCTCCTTCACCTCGCGCTTCAGCCCCGCGCCGCCGCTGAGGCAGAAGCGGAGCCGGCCGCCGGTCAGGGCGTCGAGCTTCGCCTTCGGGTCCGCGTCGGCGCGGGCCCAGGTCGCCAGCTTCTCCCAGACGCTGGGCACGCTCATGAAGACCTGCGGCCGCACCGACGGGAGGTCGTCCATCACGCGCTTCGGGTCGCTGAGGTAGCTGGTCCACCCGAGGGTGTTGCCGAGCGACGCCTCGCCGAAGCCGAAGATGTGACTGAACGGGAGCCAGAGGAGGTCGACGTCGCCGTCCTCGACGAGCGGGCCGTTGCACCGCAGCCAGTCGGAGCCATTGACGCCGACGTTCCGGTGGGTGAGCGGCACGCCCTTGGGCCGCCCGCTGGTGCCGCTCGTGTAGAGCATGACCCCGGGCTGATCGAGGCTCACCGCGTCGATGGTCTCGCGGAAGGCGCTCGGCTCCTCGCGGCCGCGCGCCGCCCCCGCCTCCATCACCCGCGACCAGGTGAGGAGCCGGGCGTCGAGCTGCGCGCGCGACGGCGCCCTCTCGCCGGCCGCGGCCAGGGCGGCGTCCACGTCGAGCGCGTCGTCGAAGAGCACGACGCGCTTCACCGCGTCGAGATCCTCCCACGCCTCGAGCACCCGGGTGAGCAGCGGGAGCGTGTCCACGAAGAGCACGCGCACGCCGCCGTGG
Organism: Myxococcota bacterium; assembly: GCA_036149055.1. GTDB lineage: Bacteria > Myxococcota_A > Polyangia > Polyangiales > Sandaracinaceae > JAVJQK01. Next base: position 14,467 of record JAYZQJ010000202.1, read on the forward strand.
CGGATCACGTAGCCCGCCTGCTCGGCGGTGCTCGACGCGTAGATGGGCACCATCACCCCGCCGGCGGCCTGCGCGCCGAGCGCGGCGCTCATCCACTCCACGCGGTTCGGGGCGAAGAGCGCGACTCGATCTCCGGCCTCGATCTCGGTGCCGAGGTAGAGCGCGCAGCGCTCGATCTGCGCGGCGTGCTCGGCGTAGGTGACCGGCTTCCAGCCCTCGCCGTCGGGCACCATGAAGCGCGCCCGCTCGGCCCGCTCCTCGAGGTGGTCGAAGATCGCCTTCGGCGCGATGCGCACGTCCAGGTAGGGCGTGGTGTCCATCTCAGGCCTCCTCTCGCGGCGGCAGCCGGGCCTCGAGATCCTCGAGGCGCTCCTCGAGGTCGAGCAGCTTGCTGTGGATCTGGTGGAGCGTGTGCAGCGCCCGCTCCTGATCGCGCTTGGTGGGCAGGCCCCAGCCGCCCCAGAACTGCGCGAGCGCCTGCTCCCCCGCCGCGCGCGCCTTCATCGCGCCGCTCAGCAGGTGCCCGGTCGGCCCGAGCACGGTCGGGTTCTTGAGCGCCTGCTCCATGTAGTCGGCGGTCGCGCTCTCCCAGGCGAAGAAGCCCTTCTTCCACTGTTCCCACATCTCGTTCATGGCAGTCCCCTCGGCGTGATGCGCCGCAGCTCGGCGGCGTCGGTGAAAGGAGCGGTCGTCCCCGGCGCGCTCTGGGCGCGCGCGACCTCTCCGAAGCATTCGAAGAGCCAGCTGGTGAGCCGGCGGGTGGCGGTGGCCCCGGCGGCCGCCTCCACCGTGACCTGGGTGTCGACGCGCCAGGCCTGGCCGAAGCTCCAGTCCGGCAGGTCCAGCCTCCCCGCGCCGACCACCTCGACCTCGTAGGTGTCGGTGCCCCGGTACGCGAGCCCGAGCGCGGTGCCTGCGCTCACCTCGCCGACCACGGTGTAGCGGTCGCCCTGCGAGAGCGGGAAGCGGTAGAGCGGCACCGGCGCGTCGTAGGGGAGCAGCGTGCGGCCCTCGGGCGGGTCGGGCTCGGCGCTGGCGACGCCGTGCAGCCACAGGCCTCGCTCGTCGAGGTGATAGACGCCGAGCACGGTCCCCTCGAGGTCGACCGGCGCCACGTAGTCGCCGCCCGGGAAGTCGTCCGCGAACCACTGATCGGTCAGCGCGCGCGGCCCGATCCCGATGACGCGATCGTCGGCGAAGTCGGCGCCGAGGTCCCACACCCGGCGCCCGGAGGGATCCACCGCGCCCTCCAGATCGACCCGCCGCGAGACGCCCTCCGGGTTGACCAGGTAGGCGACCTCTCCGCCGAGCAGGACCGGCACCTCGCCCGCCTCCAGCACGCCGTCGAGGTCGGGCACGCAGGTGAAGCCCTCCTCCTCGCCGGGCGCGAACGGCGTCGGCCCGGGCAGGGTCCGGTTCTCGCCGCAGGCGACGAGCAACAAGGCCACGAAGAGCGCCCTCACAGCGTCACCCACAGGCTCATGCGGAACAGCTGCGCCGGCTGCGCCGTCAGCCCGGCCTGCACGTTGTCGAGGCCGGCGAAGGGGAACAGGGCGGCGTAGGCGGCGACGATCGACCAGCCGTCGTCGTTCTCGTAGCTCAGGGTCGGGTCGAGCTCGAAGCCGAGCAGGTTGTCCCCGCCGGGCGCGCTCGACGACTCCGCCGCGAGGCTGAGGATGCCGGCGAGCGAGAAGCGCAGGCGCCCCGACGGATGCTCGAGGAGCGTGAGCCTCGCGTGCGGCCGCAGGTACACGGCGTCGGTGATCGTCCCGATGATCTCGCGGAAGAGGATGCGGTCGACCCGGTAGTTCGGATGGAAGCGGAAGTTGTCGGCGCGCATGTCGAAGGGCGCGACGATCTGGGAGCCGTCGAGGTCTCCCGGCCGGCCGGGCCCACGAGTGGCGTTGGGGAACGCGCCGAAGCCGGGCGCCGGGTCGCCGCTCGCGGCGCCGAAGTCGAAGCCCAGCTCGAAGATCTGCGGCGCGACGTGGAAGCGCGACTCGAACGCGAAGCCCCAGGCCAGGGTGTCGACCGGGTCGCGGAGGAAGACGCCCGGGATGAGCGAGGCCTCCTCGAAGCGCCCGCCGATGATCGCGCCCTCCGCGCCGACGTAACCCCAGGGCCCGCGGAGCCGGAGGAAGGCGTCGCCGGCCACCGCCTCGTAGCCCCGGCTGACGATCTGGCTGCGGCTGAGCTGGTAGTCGTCGGGCGTCGGCAGGTAGCTGGGCGACCAGTCGTTGTCCTGCCAGCGGTAGGAGACGAAGGCGCCGTACTCGACGGTGGTGAGCCCGGCGCGGGTCCGGCGACGCAGGCTGGTGTCGCTGGTGATGTTCAGGACCGCGAAGGTGAGCGTGCGGGTGTCGTCGGTCGGGTCGACGTCGAGGAAGCGGACGCCGTCGGCCCGCGGCACGTTCGGGCCAATCGCGGTCAGGTCGAACGCGAAGGTCCAGATGTGACCCAGCAGCGGCGTGGCGAAGAAGACGCGGTCGGCCGCGTCGTCGGTGTCGCAGGTCGGGCAGTCGCCGCCGTTCGACTGCATGCCGAGGCCCCAGTGGCTGCCGATGCGGCCGGCCGCGATCAGCCCGAGCGGGGTGATCACCTGCGCCCACGCGCGCTTCAGCACGAACGCCGACCCCGGCGAGCGCTGGCGTCGCGAGTCGGCCGGCGGCCCGACCGGCAGGCTGCCGAACGAGAGGTTGTCGAGCACGTCGATCCGGGCGTGCACGCTGACGGTGGTGTCCGGGATCGTGAACGCGAGGTCCGTACGCAGCCGCATGTCGGCGTGCGTCAGGAGCTGCCCGAGCGGATCCGCCTGCGGCACCGGGAAGAGCGGATCGCCGCTCGGCGTCGGGCCGCGATCGAGGTCGAGGTTGTGGAAGAGCTCGCCGCGCGCCCGGAAGAAGATCCGGTAGTCGACGAGGTCGGCGTCGCCGGGGTTCGGGACCCGGCGCACCACCGCCTGGGCCTGCGCCAGCGACGGGGCCAGCGCGGCGAGCAGCGCGGCGAGAGCGAGGAGCTGCCTCATGGCGACGGCTCTCCGATCTCCACCCCGAGGGCGGGCGCCTCTCCTTCGGCCGCGGGCGCGACCGGGGCCGACGCCGCGGACGCCGGCTCGAGGGGCGCCGACTCCACCGGCACCGGAGCGCGCAGGCCAGGCGCGTCCTCGGCGCGGCCCTCGTCGAGGAAGCGCATCAGGTCGCGGAGCGACGGCCGCGCCGCCTCCACCATCGGGAAGTGACCGCAGCGCGGGTAGACCCGCAGCTCCGCGTTCGGCAGCTCGGCCTGCAGGCGCTCCCCCCAGCTCAGCCGCGACACCAGATCCTCGCGCCCCCAGAGGAGCAGCACCGGGGCCTCGATCTCCGCGTAGCGCTCGTGCTCGAAGCGCATGCCCCGCACGGTGGCCAGCGCCGCGGCCTCGGTCCCCGGCCGGTCGAGCGCGCCCTCGTAGGCCTCGATGAGCGCCTGCGGGATGCGGTCCGGATCGTAGTACGCGAGCGCGGCGCGCTCGTCCGGCCGCTGATCGTAGAAGGCGGCGAAGAGCAGCTCGCCCATGCCGTCCGCGTCCGCCCACTCGGCGAAGGTGTTGCGCTGCCCCGGGTAGACGAAGGCGTCGTAGAGCGCGATCCGATCCACCCGGGCCGGCGCCTCGAGCGCGACCGCGAGGGCGATGGAGCTGCCGTAGGAGTGGGCCACCACCGCCGCGTGCTCGACGCCTCGCGCGTCCATCAGCGCCATGACCAGCCGGGCCTGCGCGCGCACGGTGTAGTCGCCCTGGGGGCGGCCGCTCCAGCCGAAGCCCTTGAGGTCGAGCGCGATCACCCGGTAGCCCGCGGCGACGAGCGCCGGCCGGACCCCGGCCCACACGTCGAGGCTGCTGGCGAAGCCGTGAACGAGCACCACCGGCGGGCCCTCGCCCTCGTCGACGAAGCGGACGCGCGCCCCCTCGAGCTCGGCGAAGGTCGCGTCCGCGGGCTCTCCCGGCAGCGCACCGGCGTGGAAGCCGAGGCAGCCGGTCCCGAGCAGGAGCGCGGCGACGGCGATCCGCTTCACCGCACCCTCCAGAGCTCGCCGGCCACGCTCGGCTCGGCGTCGGTGTCGTTGTCCCGACCGAAGAGCTGGGCCACCGTGCCGAGGCACTCGGCGACGTAGGCGTGGCGCCGCGTGATCGTCACCAGCGCGCCGACGGTGCGGGTGATGCGCGTGTTCACCCGCAGGACCTCGTGCGTCCCCGCGGGCGTCCCGACCTGCCCGGAGGCGTCGACCTCCATGGTCCAGCGCTCGGTGTAGAAGCTGCTCACTCCGCTCGCGAGGCCGCTGACGGTCGAGGTCTCGCTCCAGGTGGCCTCCAGCGCGAGCGGCAGCTGCCACACCGGCATCGGCGGGTCGTACGCGAGCTCGGTGCGGGAGAAGCCGTCGGCCTCGGACACGACGCCCAGGAGCAGGACCGCGTCGTCGGTGACCTCGAAGACGCCGAGCAGCGACTCGTCGCCCGAGAGCGGCAGCGAGTAGCTCGCGCCCGGGAAGGCCTCTCCGTACCACTCGCCCGCCGGGTCGCGACGCACGAAGCTCCGGTCGGAGTCGTCGGCGTAGGGCCCCTCGAAGTCCCAGATGCGCTCGCCGGACGGCCGCTCCGCCCCGTGGCTGTCGACCGCCGCGTCCTCGGCGACCCGGAAGGCGAGCGCCTCGCCGATCGGGAAGCTCAGCTCGCTTCGCGCGATCACCCCGTCGCCGTCCCCGCACCCGGGCGGCCCGGCGTCCGGCGGCGTCACGCCCCCGTCCTCGTCCACTCCGCCATCGGGCGGCTCGGTCCCGGCGTCGCCCTCGTCCCCCGCGTCCCGAGCGGTCCCGCCGTCGATCGCGCCGGCGTCGTCTCCTTCGAGCGGCTCGCACACCCCGTCCGCCCGGCACACCCCCGACGGGCAGTCCGTCCCGAACCGACACGGCACCTCCCCGCCCCCCGCGCAGCCTCCGATTCCGAGCGCTACACAGAGCGCGAGAAGACGACTGATCTCACGCAAAGACGCTCCCGTGCTTCTCGCGACTCGTTCGAGTGCCGGGATCGAGGGACGATCAATTTCACGCAGAGGCGCAGAGGCGCAGAGATCGGGCCTCGCCGACATGATCGGGATCGCTCCTCGCTCACTCGTGCTTCTCGCGCCTCGTTCGAGTGCCGAGCTCGAGGGACAACTAATTTCACGCAAAGACGCAAAGACGCAAAGGGGGGCGGTCGCGGACCGCCTGCGCGGGGCGTTCGGCGACGGGTCGGCCGACACCCGCGAGTCGGTGGCCGCCCGCGAGTCGGTGGCCGCACGCGAGTCGGTGGCCGCACGCGAATCGGTGGCCGCCGGCGAGACGCCATCCCGCGGCCCTCTGCGCCTCTGCGCCTCTGCGAGAGAAAAACACTCACCCGCCGAGCCGCGCGCGACCGACCAAGACGCAGACAACGGCCACCCCGCCCCCTTTGCGTCTTTGCGTCTTTGCGTGAGACCAGAAGCCACCGAAGCCCCGAGAACGGCGGGCGACTCGGTGGCCGCCGGCGAGTCGCCATCCCGCGGCCCTCTGCGCCTCTGCGCCTCTGCGAGAGAAAAACACTCACCCGCCGAGCCGCGCGCGACCGACCAAGACGCAGACAGCGGCCAACCCGCCCCCTTTGCGCCTTTGCGTCTTTGCGTGAGATCAGAAGCCACCAGAGGTCCCCTCAGCGAACGCCGACGACGAGCGAGGCGCGGGCGCGGTGCCGGCGGAAGGCGGTGACGGCGGCGAGCGCGGCGGCGCTGGCGAGCACGCCCTCGGTGGCGGTAGAGGCGGGGTTCACGAAGTGACCGTACCCGTAGACGGCCACCAGGTAGTGGGTGAAGTGCACCACCGGGCCGAGGAGCGCCGCCGCGAAGACGTCGCGGCTGTCGAGCTCCGTGACGAAGATGCCCGCGGCGACCGGGACGAGCGACGCGCTGACCAGCCCGTAGATGCCCACCTGGGCGAAGATGCCGACGAGCTCCGGGGGATCGAGCGCGAGCCCCGCGCTGAGCACGCCCATGCCGACCAGGATCCAGCGGCTCGCCTTGAGCGCGACGCCCTGGCGCTCGGTCTCGGTCTTGTCGGCGAGCCAGCGATCGCCGAGGCGGCCGAGGAAGACGTCGTTGGCGGCGATGGTGGAGGCGCCGACCAGGAGGCCGTCGAGGGTGCTCATGCCCGCGGCGAGGAGCGCCACGCTGATGAGCACGCCGACCAGCGGGGTGAAGGCGCGGGTCAAGTAGATGGGCATCACCGCGTCCTGGCTCGCGATGTCGGGGAACCGGACGCGCGCGTAGAGCCCGGCGACGAGCACGAGGGCGAAGACGACGCCGACCGCGCAGGCCACGATCAGGTAGCGGCGCAGGTCGCTCTCCTTCTTCAGGTAGAGGCTCTTCATCAGGATGTGCGGCTGACACATCAGGCCCGCGCCGATGACGAAGCCGCAGACGTAGACGTCCCAGACCGAGCCGAAGAGCGAGCTCTCGGGGTTCACCAGGCCGACCATGTTGGGATCCTGGGCCGCGATGCGGTCGAAGAAGGGGCCGATCCCGTCCGAGAAGAGGTAGAGGCCGCTGCCGAAGATGGCGAACGCGACCCCGATCATCAGCGCGCCCTGGAACGCGTTGGTGTAGACGTGCGCGTAGGTCCCGCCCATCAGGATGTAGCTGAAGACGAAGACCACGATGAGCAGCACCGAGGCGACGTAGCCGAGGCCCAGGGTGTGCTGCATCACCAGCGCCGAGCCCTTCACGATGAGCACCACGAAGCTGATCGCGAGCACCAGGTTCAGGAGCGCGAAGTAGGTGCGCATCCCGGCGTGCCGGTAGCGGGCGCCGATCCAGTGCGGGAGGGTGAGCGCCGCGGTCTTCTCGCCGAGCTGGCGGAAGCCCTTGCTGAGCAGCACCAGGGCCACGACCACGCCGAGGTTCGCCGCGAGGCCGAGGTGCATCAGCGCGCTCACCCCGTGCGTGAACACGAAGCCCGGGTTGATCACGAAGGTCGCGGTGGACGCGATCGCGGCGGCGAGGGTGATCCCGACCATCGTGGGCCCGAGATCCCGATTGCCGAGCGCGAAGCTGGAGAAGGACTGTGTCTTCTTCATGCCGCGCAAGGCGAGCGCCGTGGTCAAGGCCACGTACGCGCCGAAGGCGCACCACGCCAGTAGGTTGCGATCCATCGATCCGCTCCTTCGAAAGGGGCGCCCCCGCCCCGCCCACCGCGCCCCTCACGAGGCGCGGGTCTCAGAAACCGAGCCGGCGGATCTCCGCCGCTCGGTCGAACTCCGCTTCGGTCTCGTCGTCCTCGCTGACGACCGTGGCCGCGGTGCCGAAGCACTCCACCGCGAACGAGAACTGGCGCACCACGGTGCGCGAGAAGCCGATGGTGCGCGTGAGCGTCGTGCGCACGCGCAGCGCCTCGAGGGGCGCGAACGGGGTGACCAGCTCGCCCCGCGCGTCGACCTCGCTCTCGTAGGTCTCGCCGAAGTTGGCGGCGAGCCCCTGGGCCACGCCGGTGACCCGCGCGTCGGTCGACCAGCGCGCGCCGAGCTCCAGCGGGAACACCAGCACCTTCACCGGCGGCTCGTAGGTGAGCTCGGTGCGGCCCGAGCCCTCGGTCGGCGAGACCACGCCCATCAGCTCGAGCTGGGTCTCGGTGATCCGGAACACGCCGAGCAGATCCGTCTCGTCGCCCAGCGGCGCGACGTAATCGGCGCCCGGGTAACGGTCGGCGAACCAGCGCCCGTCGAGCGGCTCGGTGACGACGTCGAAGTCGTGGTCGCCCGGGAGCGCGTCCGAGAAGTCCCAGCGGCGGCGGCCGTCGCCGAGGTCCGCGCCCGCGGTGTCGACGCCCACGTCGGTGGCGGTGCGGTAGCGCGCCATCAAGCCGGGCCCGAAGGGCGCCTCGGCGCGGCTGACCACTCCGTCCTCGTTCGGGCGGCAGAGCCCGGATCCCGCGTCGCGCCCCGCGTCGGGCCGGAGGCCTCCGTCGACCGGGGGGACGCGGCCGTCGGGGAGGCGGGCGTCCGGCGGGTCTTGCGGCGGCGCACAAAGACCGTCCGACTGGCAGACGCCCGACGCGCAGTCGGCGCCGGTGACGCAGCGCGGCTGTGGTGCCGTGGCGTCGCAGCCCGCGAGCGCCGCGAGCAGCGCCAGCGCGCCCATCTCTGCCCGTCGTGTCAGCATCCCGGATTCCCATCCCCGCACCCGCACAACTGCGAGCGGAGCGTTAGTTACAGCCTGGAAACGCGAGCGTCAAGCGGAATCTTGTGCAGAGCAACATAGAACCCCGCGTCGGCCCGCCCGAACCCGCAATGACGCAGCACTTTTCCCAATGATTTCGAAGAAAGCGCCGACCGTTTTGTGCGGCGCAACATTTTCTCGTTGACAGGCCACGGCGGCCCGCTTAGCTTCCGGCGCATCGAGGGCAGACGATTCGAGCCGAACAGGCATTTCAGGAGAGTCACGATGGCGACCAAGAAGACTTCGCAGGCGCAGCACAACGGTGAGAGCTTCCCCTTCCCCGGCCTCCCGGGCGTGGAGATGTTCCGCGGCATGATGCAGGCCCAGACCGAGCGCTTCGAGAAGATGTTCTCGGACATCGAGCGCCTCGAGCAGGAGCGGCACGAGCGCACCCTCGCCGCCCTCGAGGACGTCACCCAGCTCATGAAGAGCACCCTGCACTACCAGCAGCAGCTCGGCGACCAGGTCCGCCGCGCCTCCCTCGAGGCGGCGCGCAAGAGCCTGGAGATGGCGACGAGCGTCTGAACGACCGTGTTGGGGCGCCGCGTGGCGCCCCGGCTCGCTCCCCCGCACCCGAGGAGGACACGTGAAGCTGAACGAGATGAAGGTGATCGTCACGGGCGCGGCCCGGGGCATGGGCGCGTACTTCGCGCGCCGTTTCCACGAGGCGGGCGCGCAGGTCGCCGCCGGCGACGTGGCCGAGGAGGCGCTCGCGGAGCTGCCCGAGGGCATTCACCGCCGCCGGCTCGACGTCTCCGACGAGGCGGACGTCACCGCCTTCGTCCAGTGGGCGCACGGCGCGATGGGCGGGCTCAACGGCCTGGTCAACAACGCCGGCATCATCCGCGACGGCCTCCTCGTGAAGAAGGACCGCAAGACCGGCGAGGTCAAGCGCCTCTCCACCGCCGACTGGGACGCGGTCATCGGCGTCAACCTCACCGGCGCCACCCTGATGGTGCGCGAGACCGTCGCGCAGATGCTCAGCGCCGAGGAGCGCCCGGGCGTGATCGTCAACGTCTCCAGCGTCAGCCGGCACGGCAACCGCGGGCAGTCGAACTACGTCGCCGCCAAGGCGGCCCTCGCCGCCAACACCGTGACCTGGGCGCGGGAGTTCTCGCGCTACGGCATCCGCGCCACCTGCGTGGCCCCCGGCATGATCGAGACGCCCATGACCCAGGGCATGAACCAGAAGGCCCGCGACGCGCTCGTGGCCGCCATCCCGGTCGGCCGCATCGGCGACCCCGAGGACATCTGGCAGGCCGTCCGCTTCTCCGTCGAGTGCGACTACTTCAACGGTCGCTGCCTCGACGTCGACGGTGGGCTGGTGATGACGTGAAGCTTCCGTCGCGGAGCGGGTCCCGGACCCATTTCCATCCCAACCCCGTCTGCCCGTCGGGGGGCCTGGGACCCGCTCCGTGGCGTTTATCTCGGGACCGAGGGCGGACTGCATGAAGGCCGCGGACGTGGTAGCTACCCCCGTGGTCGTCAAGAAGTACGGGAACCGTCGGCTCTACGACACGACGGAGAGCCGGTACATCACCCTGGAGGAGCTCGCCGAGCGGATCCGGGGCGGGGACGACGTGCAGGTGGTCGACGCCAAGAGCGGCAAGGACCTCACCCAGCAGACGCTGGCGCACATCATCCTCGAGAGCCGAGGGGCCGCCAAGCTGCTCCCCGTGCCGCTGCTCAAGCAGCTCGTGCGCATGGGCGACGACGCGCTGGCCGAGTTCTTCGGCATGTACGTCTCGAGCGCGCTCGAGCTGTACCTGCACGCGCGGAGCGGGGCCCAGGCGATGGTCCCCTACAACCCGTTCGCGCAGATCCCGATGGCCGCGACCAACGCGTTCGCGCGCATGTTCGGCGGCTGGGGACAGCCCGCGCCGCCGCCGCAGCCCGCGCCGCCCGCGCGCCCGTCGCCGCCGCCGCCCGAGGACGACACCGCCGATCAGGTGGCCGCGCTCCGGCGGGAGCTCCAGGAGCTCAAGGACGCGCTGCGACCGAAAGGGCGCGAAGACGACGAGACTTGAGCTACCCTCCGGACCGCCTTGACGTACAAGGACTACTACCAGGTGCTCGGCGTCGGTCGAGACGCGTCCGCGGAGGAGCTGCAGAAGGCCTACCGCCGGCTCGCGAAGAAGTACCACCCCGACGTCAGCAAGGAGCCGGACGCCGAGGATCGGTTCAAGGAGCTCGGCGAGGCGTGGGAGGTCCTCAAGGACCCCGAGAAGCGCCGCCTCTACGACAAATGGGGCCCGCACTGGAAGGCGATCAGCGAGGGCCGTCAGCCGCCGCCCGGCGGCCCCGGCTCCTCCGAGTTCCGCTTCGACTTCGGCGACCTCGGCTTCGGCGGCTCGGAGGGCGGCGACTTCCGCTCCATCTTCGAGCAGGTCTTCGGCGGCCGCGGCCCCGGCGGCCCGGGCGGGAGACGGCGCCGCCCCGGGCGCGCCCGCCCCAAGGACCACGAGACCACCCTCGCGCTCTCGGTCCAGGCCGCCTACGAGGGCGGCCCCCGCGACATCCAGTTCGTCGACTCGATCACCGGCGAGCCCAAGCGCCTCACGGTCAACGTGCCGGCCGGCGTCCGCGCCGGGCAGCGCATCCGGCTGAGCGGGCAGGCGGGCGGCGGCGCCGACCTGTATCTGGTGGTCGAGGTGAAGAGCGGCGAGCCCTTCCGCATCGAAGGGGACGACGTGACCACCCCGCTCCGCATCAGCCCGTCGGAGGCGGTCCTCGGAGGCACCGCGCCCCTGACGACCCTGGATGGGAACGTTCGGGTGAAGATCCCGCCCGGATCGAGCAGCGGCCGGCGAATTCGGCTGCGAGGCCGCGGCTATCCAGGTAAAGGAGGTCGTCGGGGGGACCTCTACGCGGAGATCCAGGTGATGGTCCCGTCCGAGCCGACCGAGGAGGAGAAGAGCCTCTACGCGCGGCTGGCGGAGGTCACCCGGTTCGACCCCCGCGAATGAGGTAGACTGTCCAGTCTGCGGTGCACCAGGCTCACCGATGAACGATCCCCAGCGGAAACCTCCGGGCAAGCCCGACATCCCCACCGTGAGGCCCAAGGCCCTTCGCGGCGACGACCCCGACCTCCCCGCCCCGCCGCGGGTGCCGGGTGAGGAGCCCCGCACCCAGGCCCTGGACCTGGGGGATCTCGAGGAGATCGACGCGCTCCTCGACGAGGCCGAGCAGGGGCTGTCGGAGGTCTCGCGCTTCGAGCAGAAGGACGAGCCGCTCCAGAGCGGTCGGCCGCCCGAGCAGCCGCCGCGCAAGCTCCCGACCATCGGGATGTTCGGCCCGTACCACATCGTGGGTCGGCTCGCGCTCGGCGGCATGGCGGAGATCCTGCTCGCCCGTGAGGACTCGGAGGGGGCCGGCAGCCGCTACCTCGTCGTCAAGCGCATCCTCCCCGAGTACGAGAAGGACAAGGCGTTCGTCGAGATGTTCCTCGACGAGGCGCGGGTGATGATGCGCCTGCGCCACCCGAACGTGACTCACGTCTACAAGTTCGGGAAGGAGGAGGGGACGCACTTCATCGCCATGGAGTGGGTCAACGGCGCCTCGCTCGGCAAGCTCATCCGCCGGGCCCGCAAGACCGGCGGCGTGCCGGTGGCGGTCGCCTGCAAGATCGTCGCGAACGTCGCCGAGGCCCTCGATCACGCCCACGCGGCGAAGGGCGAGGACGAGCGCCCCCTCGGGCTGGTGCACCGCGACGTCACGCCCGACAACATCATGATCAGCTACGACGGCGCGGTGAAGCTCCTCGACTTCGGCATCGCCAAGGCCGAGGCGCGCTCGCACAAGACGCAGGCCGGCGTGGTGAAGGGCAAGTTCGCCTACATGGCGCCCGAGCAGTGCCGCGCGAAGGACCTCGATCACCGGGTCGACGTCTTCGCGCTCGGCGTCTGCCTCTACGAGTCGCTCACCGGGCGGCCGCTCTACCGGCGCGAGACCGAGTTCGAGACGATGGAGGCCATCGTCCGGGGCCCGGTGCCCAAGCTGGCCGACCGGCTCAAGAACCCGCCGCCCGAGCTCGAGGCGATCATCGCCCGCTGCCTCGCCAAGAAGCGCGAGGATCGCTTCCAGAGCGCCGGGGAGCTGCAGGAGGCCCTGAGCCGCTTCATCGCGAAGCGCGACGAGGTCGTGACCGCGCGGCGGGTCAAGGAGCTGATGGAGAAGCTCTTCCGGGAGGAGCAGCGCCGGGGCCCGATGGTGGACACCACGCCCTTCGGCTCGTCCTTCCACTTCGGCTCCGACGTCGCCGAGATGAGCTTCAGCACCGGCGACGGGGACGCGCTGCCCGACATGCCGGTGCCCGAGCTGCCGGGCCTCGAGGTCGGCCTCCCCGCGGTCCCCGACAACCCCGCGCCCGGGCGGCCGCTCGGTCAGGGCGCCGGCCCCGGGCTGGTCATCCCCGACCTCACCGGTCCGCCCCCCGCGTCCGCGCTCGGCAAGGACCGGCGCCCCGCGCCGACCGCGCCTCCGAGCCAGGGCCGCCCCTACTCGGCGGTCGGCACCCACTCCACGCAGCCCACCGAGAAGAAGGGCACGAGCGTCGTCGTGGGCGCCCTCGTCGGCGTGGCCGCGCTCGCCGCGGTCGGGGCGGGCATCTACTTCGCCCTCCCCCACCTGATGCCGGCCGAAGAGACGGTCGAGGACACCGGCCCGGCGGCGACCCTGACCGGGACCCTGATCGTCAACAGCGAGCCCGAGGGCGCCGAGGTCTTCGTCGACGGGGAGAGCCACGGCCCCACCCCGGCCACGATCGCCGAGCTCCCCACCGGGAGCCATCAGGTCCGGCTCGAGCTCGACGGCTACCAGCCGAGCGAGGGCACACAGGAGCTCCGCGCGGGCCAGACCCGCAGCATCACGCAGGTCATGGAGCCGGTGGCGGTCCCCGAGGGCCCGGTCGCGATGGGCCGCCTGACCCTCACCTCGACGCCCCCCGCGGTGGTCTTCCACGACGGCGAGGAGCTCGGCCGCACGCCGCTCCGCAACGTCGAGCTGCCGGCCGGCCTGGTCGCGCTCGAGCTCGAGACTCCGGACGGCGAGCGTCACCGCAGCGGCGTCATGGTCCGCGCCGACGATCACTCGTCGACCCACCTGGACCTGCAGTAGAGCTACCTACCGCCGCAGCATCACGATGCGCTGATCGACGCCGCGCCTCACGCCGACCATCGCCACCAGGAAGCTCGAGGCGTAGAGCTGCTCCGCGCGCGCCGGGTCGGTCGCCGGCTGCCCGTTGATGTCGGTGACCACGTCGCCGACCCGCAGCCCCGCGCTCGCGGCGGGCGAGCCGTCCCGCAGCCCGACCACCACCGAGCCCGCGACCTGAGGGCTGACGCCGTACTGGCTCCGGAGCGCGTCGGTGAGCGGCGCGAGCAGCATGCCGCCGACGTCGGTCGCGTTGGCCGGCGCGGGCTGACCCGGGCTCGGGGTGCCCGGAGGCCCCGCCTGGACCGCGGGGCGCGGCCGCAGGGTCACCTGGACCTCCCCCGCTTGCCCCTGCCGCTCGCGTCGGATCCGCACCTCGGCGCCCGCGCCTCGGGTCGCGATCAGGTTCCGGAACTGGCGGCTCGAGCGGATGGTCTCCGAGTCGAGCCCGGTGACGACGTCGCCGCGGCGCAGGTCCACCGTCGCCGCCGGCCCGGTGGGCTCGATGTCCATGATCACCACGCCGCGGGTCGCCGGGACGCCGAGGGAGCGCGCGAGCTGCGGGGTCAGATCCTGGATGGCGACCCCGAGCCAGCCGCGGGTCACGTGGCCGTCGCGGAGCAACGCCTCGGCCAGCGGCCGGGCCATGTTCGAGGGGATGGCGAAGCCGATGCCGTGGCTGCCGCCGGTGCGGCTGAGGATCGCGGTGTTGATCCCCACCAGCTCGCCCCGGAGGTTCACCAGCGCCCCGCCCGAGTTGCCCGGGTTGATGGCGGCGTCGGTCTGGATGAAGTCCTCGTAGTCGGTGATGCCCATGGCCGCCCGGCCGGTCGCGCTGACGATGCCCATGGTACCGTCTGACCGACGCCGAACGGGTTGCCGATCGCGAGCACCCGGTCGCCCTGGCGCAGCGCGCTGCTGTCGCCGTAGGAGAGCGCGGTCAGCCCGTCGAGGCGCTGCCCCTCCGGCGCCTCGAGCCGGAGCACCGCCACGTCGCTCTCCGGGTCGCTGCCGACCGCGCGGGCCGGCAGCTCGCGTCCGTCGGCCAGGGTCACCCGGATCTCGCTCGCGTCGGCGACCACGTGGTGGTTGGTGAGCACCACGCCCTCGGCGTCGACGATCACCCCCGAGCCGAGGCTCTGCGCCTCCTGCGGGCCGGGGTCGCCCAGGAACGGGCGGAGCAGATCGAAGAACGGGTTCCCGCCCGGGCCGCCGGCCTGCACGGTGCGGGTGGTCGAGATGTTCACCACCGCGGGCAGGCAGACGGCGACCACGTCGGCGGTCGCGACCGGCCCGTCGCCCAGCGTGGGCGGCGGCGCGGGCTCGCCGTCCTCGACCGGCGTGGCGGGGGCGATCTCGGGCTCGGGCGTGCCGCGGGGATCGAGCCAGTAGAGCGCGATCGCCGCCCCGCCCACCGCCAGGGCGAGCAGGCTGAGCACCAGGTTGAGCCCGAGGAGGAGCCCCCCGCCCTTCTTCATCCGGCCTTCCTGTCCTCGCGGAGCGCCAGGCGCCGCACGCCCGATCGCGTCACGTCGTCCTCCGGGTCGAGGCGCGCCTCGAGCAGCTCGGCCCAGGCCCGCATGTAGCGGATCGCGTCACGCCGATCGCGGTAGTCGAGGCGGCGCGCCTCCACCGGGAAGCGGCGCAAAACCGCCGGGTCGCTCAGCCGCTCGAGGTGCTCCACGTCCGAGAGCTCCAGGCCGATCGCGAGCATCTCGTCGATGACGTGATCGATCGGGTAGCCGCTCGCCGGGCACCACTCGATCGCGTGGTCGCGCCAGTCGCCGGCCTTCTCGACCGCGATGCGGTGGATCTCCTCTCGCGACCGGGAGGTCACGGTCTGGGCCAGGTGCCCGCAATTGCAGGCGCCCATGTGGGTCCACCGGAAGCGCGAGCCCTGCTCCAGCCGGAGCGCGGTGGCGCGCAGCGCGTCGACGAGGGTGCGGGTCGGTCGGGCCATGTGCTGCTCTCCTTCGCGCCGAAACGTAGTACCACACCGACGGCGCGGCCTCCCCGGGGTCTCTCGCGCCCCCCTACGGGGGGCGGGTCGATCCGCCTCGCGGTGGGAGTCGACCGCCGCGAGAAGCTGTGTCAAGGTCCGCCCCCCCGACGGGTCCGATTGACAAACCCGGCCGGGTGCCAACAGAAATCGGAGCCCGTGTCGAAGTCCCTCGTCATCGTCGAGTCCCCCGCCAAGGCCCGCACCATCGCCGGGTACCTCGGGAAGGAGTACGTGGTCGAGTCCTCCATCGGCCACATCCGCGACCTGCCACGCCGCGCCAGCGACGTGCCGGCCAAGTACAAGAAGGAGCCGTGGGCCCGCCTGGGCGTCGACGTCGAGAACGACTTCCGACCCCTCTACATCGTCGACCCCGACAAGAAGCAGCACATCACCAAGCTGAAGAAGCTGCTCAAGGAGGCCGACACCCTCTACCTCGCGACCGATGAAGATCGCGAGGGGGAGTCCATCGCCTGGCACCTGCTCGAGGTCCTGAGCCCGAAGGTGCCGGTCAAGCGGATGGTCTTCCACGAGATCACCAAGAAGGCGATCCAGTCGGCGATCCAGAACCCGCGTCAGATCGACCAGCGCCTGGTCGACGCGCAGGAGGCCCGCCGCATCCTCGATCGTCTCTTCGGCTACGAGGTCTCCCCGGTCCTCTGGAAGAAGGTCATGCCGCAGCTGTCGGCCGGCCGGGTCCAGAGCGTCGCGACCCGCATCGTGGTCGAGCGCGAGCGCGCCCGGATCCGCTTCAACCGGGCGAAGTACTGGGACCTCGAGGCCCAGCTCGCGAAGGCGGACGGCGCCGAGCTCACCGCCAAGCTCTACTCCCTCGACGGCAAGCGCCTCGCCTCCGGCAAGGACTTCGACGAGTCGGGCAAGGTGGGCCGCAAGGACGTCGTCGTGCTCGACGAGAAGGGCGCGACCGAGCTGGCCGAGGCGCTGAAGGGCAAGCCCTTCACCGTGAAGTCGGTCGAGCGCAAGCCCTACAAGCGCACGCCGGCGCCGCCCTTCATGACCTCGACCCTCCAGCAGGAGGCGTCCCGCAAGCTGCGCTTCGACGCGCGCCGCGCGATGCGCACCGCTCAGCGCCTCTACGAGTCGGGCTTCATCACCTACATGCGTACCGACTCGACGACGCTCTCCGACACCGCGATCACCGCGGCGCGGAAGCAGATCGAGGACCTCTACGGCAAGGATCACATGCCGGCCCACCCGCGCTCCTACGCCAACAAGGTGAAGAACGCGCAGGAGGCCCACGAAGCGATCCGCCCGTCCGGCGACAACTGGAAGACGCCGGAGGAGGTCGCCCGCGAGGTCGGCCGCGACGAGGCGCGCCTCTACGAGCTGATCTGGAAGCGCACCATCGCCTCGCAGATGGAGGACGCCCGCGGCGAGACGCTGACGGTGCGCATCGAGGCGGAGGCCGACGGCAAGCAGGTGGAGCTCGGCGTCAGCGGCCGCACCATCACCTTCCCCGGCTTCCTCCGCGCCTACGTCGAGGGCAGCGACGACCCCGAGGCGGAGCTCGAGAACCGCGAGAAGCACCTCCCGCCGCTCTCCGAGGGCGAGAAGCTCGAGGGCAAGCGCTTCGAGCCGCAGGGCCACGAGACGCAGCCGCCGGCGCGCTTCACCGAGGCCTCGCTGGTGCGCGCGCTCGAGGAGCTCGGCGTCGGCCGCCCGTCGACCTACGCGTCGATCATGGGGACCATCGTGGCCCGCGGCTACGTGTGGAAGAAGGGCTCCGCGCTCATCCCGAGCTGGAAGGCCTTCGCGGTCACCGCGCTGCTCGAGCAGCACTTCCCGCAGCTGGTCGACTACACCTTCACCGCGCGCATGGAGGACGAGCTCGACGCCATCGCGAGCGGCGACGAGCAGGTCGTGCCGTGGCTCGAGCGCTTCTACCTCGGCCCCAACGGGCAGGCGCCGGCGAACGAGAACGGCGTGGTCATGGAGACCGGGCTCAAGGAGATGGTCTCCGAGAAGCTCGGCGAGATCGACGCCCGCGAGATCAACAGCCTCCCGCTCGGCGAGGACGAGCAGGGCCGCACCGTCGTGGTGCGCGTGGGTCGCTACGGCCCCTACCTGCAGCGCGGCGACGACGAGGGCTCGCGGCCGAAGATCCCCGAGGATCTCCCGCCCGACGAGCTGACCCTCGAGAAGGCGATCGAGCTGCTCGAGGCGCCCAGCGACGACCGCGAGCTCGGCGCGGACCCGGAGACCGGTGAGAAGGTGATCGCGCGGGCCGGCCGCTTCGGGCCGTACGTGCAGCTCGGCGACGCGTCGGCGGACCGCAAGGAGAAGCCGAAGACGGCCTCGCTCTTCAAGACGATGTCGCTCGAGACGATCACCCTCGAGGAGGCGCTGAAGCTGCTCAGCCTCCCGCGCGAGGTCGGCAAGGGCGAGGACGGCGAGCCCATCCTGGCGCTCAACGGGCGCTACGGGCCCTACCTGAAGCATGGCAAGGAGACGCGCAGCCTCGAGAAGGAGGAGCAGATCTTCGCCATCGGGCTCGAGGAGGCCAAGAAGGTCCTCGCCCAGCCCAAGCAGCGGGGCCGCCGCAGCGCCGCGACCGCCGAGCCGCTCAAGACCCTCGGTGAGGATCCGACGACCGGCGAGAAGATCCTGGTCAAGGAGGGCCGCTGGGGCCCCTACGTCACCGACGGCGAGACCAACGCGTCGCTCCGCAAGGGCGACAGCGTCGAGGACATCACCACCGATCGCGCCATCGAGCTGCTCCAGATGCGGCGCGACCGCGGCCCGGTGAAGAAGAAGCGGGCCAGCAAGAAGAAGACGTCGAAGAAGAAGGCCAAGAAGAAGACGTCGAAGAAGAAGGCCAAGAAGAAGACGTCGAAGAAGGCCAAGAAGAAGACGTCGAAGAAGGCCGACGGTTGAGCCGTGAGCGACGCCCCCGAACGCAGCGAGAGACTCCTCGAGCCGGTCCCCGCGGTCCGGTCGGCCGTCGCCTACCTCTGCGCGGTGGAGCACCACCTCGCCCGCGGCGCCGAGGAGGGCTCCGAGGTCCTGCCGGATCACGAGCGCACCCTCGCCCTGGACGCCATCGCCGCCTGTGAGGCGGCGGTCGGCGCCCGGCTGACCGACGAGGTGCTCGCGCTCTTCGCCTCGGGGGCGAGCGCCCTGTCGAGCCGCAAGCAGATGAAGCTCTCGCTGGTCGGCGCGCTCACCGAGCAGGCGCACGACGAGGGGCTCCGCAGGAACCTGGTCGCCTTCGGGCGCGACGGGCACCTCTGGTACGCGATCCCGAAGTCGCCCGACGACGAGGATCGGCGCCGCGTCTTCGTCTACGACGACCGCGACGGCTCGCACGCGCGGTGGGACCTGGTGCGCATCCTGACGCAGGAGGCGGAGGCGCTGCTCGACGACGTGGAGCTCGACCAGACGGTCGAGAACACGCTGAGCGGCGAGGCCAACGCGCAGCGCTTCGTGGTGCGGCTGGTCAGCGCGCAGGCCGAGGGGGACGGCGACGCGCAGGCGCAGCGGCGCGTGCAGCACGCGAAGTTCGGCGGCGGCACGGTGCTCCGGGAGATCCACGACGGCCCCGAGCCCAAGCTCGAGATCGCCTTCGACGCCGCCGGCACCAAGACGCTCCTCGCCCGCTTCGTCCAGGAGGCGTGAGCGACGTCGTCGCCCTATCCTTCCGGGCGATGACTCCGCGCAGCGTGTTGATCGCGGGCTGCGGCTACGTGGGCTCCGCCCTCGCGGCCGAGCTCGTCCGGGACGGCCACCGCGTCTACGGCCTCCGCCGGCAGGTCGAGAAGCTCCCCGAGGGCGTGCGCGGGGTGGCCGCCGATCTCACCGACCGCGCGTCGCTGGACGCCATCCCCTCGGACGTCGAGCAGCTCGTCTACGCGGCGAGCGCCAACGGGCGCACCGAGCAGGCCTACGAGGACGCCTACGTGCGCGGCCTCGAGAACGTGCTCGACGCCCTGTCGGCGGCGAAGCTCGAGCGAGCCGTCTTCACCTCGAGCACGGCGGTCTACGGCCAGAACGACGGCGCGTGGGTCGACGAGGCCAGCCCCACCGAGCCCGAGCGCTTCACCGGCGCGGCCCTGCTCCGCGCCGAGCGCACCCTCGCCGAGGCGGTGACGACCTCGTCCGCGCTCCGCCTCTCCGGCATCTACGGCCCCGGCCGCACCTGGCTCGTGCGCCGGGTCGCGTCGGGCGAGGTCACCGTCGAGCCCGACGACCACGAGGGACACCCGCGCTACGGCAACCGCATCCACCTCCGGGACTGCGCCGGGGCCCTGCGCCACCTCCTCGGCCTCGAGCTGCTCTCGCCGGTCTACGTCGGGGTCGACGACGCCCCGGCGCCGCTGCGCGACGTCTACGCCTACGTGGCCGAGCTGCTCGGCGCGCCGCCGCCCCGGGCCGGCGAGGACGTGGGGAGCGGCCGCGGCGGCAACAAACGTTGCCGCAACGCGCGCCTGAAGGCGTCGGGCTACGCGCTCCGGGTGCCGAGCTACCGCGAGGGCTATCCGGAGATCGTGAAGGGCTACCTGGAGGCGTCGTGAGGCGCTCCTACTTCTTCGTGCGGCACGGGCGCGCGGTCTATCAGGAGCGCGGCTTCCGGCGCGACGCGCACCCTCCCGAGACCGACTGGCCGCTCGCGCCGACGGGGCACGCGCAGGCCCGAGACGTGGTCGCGCCGCTCCTGCGGGCCGGCGTGATGCGCGTCGTCTCGAGCGAGCTCGAGCGCGCCAAGCAGACCGCGGCCCCGCTCGCCGCGCACCTCCCCTACGAGCACCGGTGGAGCGCGCTGAACGAGATCGCGCCCTGGACCCTGCGCGAGCCGCTGCGCCGCCGGCCCGAGTGGTGGCACGGCCTGCGGGTGGCGGCGGCGATGCGGCGTCACCTCCGCGGGCAGCCGGTGCGGGGCGTGAAGCTGGCCGAGCTCGAGGGCCGGATGCGCGGCGTGCTGGCGGAGCTCGACGCCCTGGACGAGCCCCGGGTGGCGGTCGTCGGGCACGGCTACTGGATCTTGCTGTGCGCGATGCTGCTCCGCGGCCAGCCTCGCAAGCGCTGGGTCGACAACTGCTCGATCACCCGCGTCGACGCCGACGGCGCCGGCCGCTACCGCGTGGTCTCGTTCGCCCGGAGCCCGCTGCACTAGCCGTCACGGGCGCACGAGGAGGGATCGCAACAGCCCCTCCATGCGCCCCGCCCGCGCCGCCGGGCAGTCGCCGCGCACCGCCGCGTGCGCGCCGTCGACCTCCACCGAGACCACGGCGCCCTCGAGCGGCGCCTCGGACGCGCGCACCTCGAGCTCCCGCTCTCCGGCCCGGAAGCGGTGCACGCAGCCGCCGTCCACCGCCTCCTCGCCCTGCCAGCGCCACTCGGGACCGCACGCGGCCTGCACGTCGCTGGGCAGCAGCAGGAAGGCGTCGCAGCCGAGCCCCTCGGGCACCCGCGCCGGCGTGCCCGCGACCCGCCAGGCGACGACCTCGACGTCGCCGGGCGTCGCGCCCTCGATGGGCGGCGACAGGGTGGTCCGGGCCCGGACGCGGCCGACGCCCGGGCAGTAGACCTCCTCGGTCACCCGCGTCGTCTCGGGGCCGAAGAGGGTGCCGGCCGGGTGCACGCAGCGTCGGCGCACCGAGACGCAGCGCTGCCCTGCGTGCGGCGCGTCGACCCGGAGGATCTCTCCCCGGCAGCGCGCCGATCGGGCGCCCTCGTAGTCCCAGCCCGCGCCAGCGCGGATCGGCGCGCGGAGCAGCGGCTCGATGATCGAGCCGTCGGGCCGCGCGAGCCCGACCTCCTGCTCGCTCGCCCGATAGAACGCGGGCTGGGTGTCCCCCTGCCCGAAGAGCACCGCGAGGCCCTCGGGCGTGGTGGCGGTGACCCCGCGGGTGCGGGCGGCGCCGCCGACGCGCTCTCTCCAGCGATCGCCCACCGTGGCGGGGAAGAGCGCGGCCGGCGCGACCGACGGCGGCGGCGTGGGCGGCTCCTCGTCCGAGGCGCCGCAGCCCGCCGCGAGCAGCGCCGAGATCAGAACGAAGCGCGTCACGGCACGAACATGCGATAGTCGCGCGCGTGAGCAAGCGGTGGCGCGTGGGAGTCGGCCTGATCGCCCTGGTGCTGGTCTCGGGCATCGCCTGGAGCTTCCTCCAGCCGGGCGCGCCCGGCGCCGCGCCCACCGGCCCGGCGCCGCCCTGCCCGTACGGCTTCGTCGACCGCCCCTCGGCCACCGCCCCCGTGCTGCAGCGTCTGCGGACCACCACCGACGGAGCCGCGGTCCTGGCCGCGCTCGGCGGCGCC
Organism: Myxococcota bacterium; assembly: GCA_036149055.1. Lineage (GTDB taxonomy): Bacteria > Myxococcota_A > Polyangia > Polyangiales > Sandaracinaceae > JAVJQK01. The sequence goes on from JAYZQJ010000202.1 coordinate 36,148, forward strand.
GAGGTGCGCTTCTGCTGGGGCGACATCGACAGCCCCGTGGTCGACGGCGGCCAGCTGCTCCTGATGACCGAGGACGACCCGCCCGCCCAGCGAGCCGCGCGCGCCGCGCACCTGCTCCACCACGTCGCCCACGGGCTCCCGCTCCCGGCCGAGATCCCGCGCGGCGCCGACTGCGAGGCGCTGGTCGCGCAGGCGCTCGCCCGCGAAGCCGAGGCCTACGCGCTGGAGCTGCGCCTGCGCCGCCGCCTCGAGGCGCCCGGCCCGCGCTACGACTTCGAGCCGGCGTTCTGGGAGGCGGCCGAGGGCGACCGCGTCGCGCTGATCCTCGACTACCTCCGCGCGCACCCCGACGGCGCGCGCAACCTGGAGGCGCTCGGCACCGGCTACCGGCAGCGCTGCGAGGTGCAGGCTCGGTGAGGGCGACGCCCCGTTGAGGCGACTCACGCCGCGGTTATTCTGCGGGCGTGACGGCGCTGAAGATTCACAACGACGCGGTCGAGGTGCGGGCCGGCCGCCCCGACGCGAAGGTGCTCGTGACCTGCGAGCACGCGAGCCAGCGGCTGCCCGAGGGCTGGGAGTGGCCCGAGCGCGACCGGCGGCTGGTGGACACCCACTGGGCCTACGACCTCGGCGCGGCGGACATGGCGCGGGACTTCGCGGCCGCGATGGGCGCGGTGGTGGTGCTCTCCCGCTACTCGCGCCTGCTGGTCGACCCGAACCGCCCCGAGGACTCGGAGACGCTCTTCCGGACCCACGCGGAGGGCGAGCCGGTGGAGCTGAACACCACGCACCTGCACGACGAGGAGCGCCGGCGCCGGATCGAGCGGCTGCTCCGGCCCTACCACGCCACCCTCGACGCCGAGGTGCAGGCGAGCCGCGCGCCCACCCTCGTCTCGATCCACACCTTCACGCCGCTCTACGAGGGGCAGCGCCGGACCCTCGAGGTCGGCGTGCTCTACGATCGCGACGAGGCGCTCGCCGAGCGCGTGACCGAGGTCCTGGTGAAGGCGGGCCTGAACGCCGCGCTCAACGAGCCGTACTCGGGCAAGGCAGGCCTGATGTACGCGGTGGATCGCCACGCGAGCGCCCACGGCCGCGCGTCGGTCGAGTTCGAGGTGCGTCAGGATCTCGCGACCGACCCCGCGTTCCGACGCGACTTCGACGCCTTGCTCCTCCAGATCTTCGGATGACCCGAAAGGTGAGCGCGCCGCCTCCGAAAGGAGGCGACGCGCTCGATGGATGATGGATGATGGAGTGGCTCAGGGATCGCACGAGCCGCTGACGCGGCGCGCGACCTCGGAGAGGATGGCGTCGACCACCGGCGCGAAGTCCGGCTGGCAGATCGACTGGACGACCGACGGCCCGCCGTGGGCCTGCGCGACCTCGACCAGCCGGGTCGGCGGGAACGCGACCCCGCGGCCGGGCACGTCGCACGACGGCGTGAGCCGGTTGGGGCTCGACGGGTCCACCTGCTGCTGCATGCGGGGGTCGGCGAGCATCGTGGCGTAGTCGGTGCCCACCAGGTCCGTCGGCACGCCCGCGACGAGCGCGAAGATCACGTCGTCGGGGTTGGTCCGCATCGCGCGGAGGCCGTCGACGTAGCGGCTGATCGGGTGGAGCGCGGTGTCCTCGTGCGCGAAGCAGCGCAGGTTGAGGTCGGTGCTCCCGTAGGTCGAGCTCGACGGGTCGAAGAGCTCCGGGTCGGACGCGGAGCAGTCGTTCTCGTCGGTGAGCACGATGGTCGCGAGCACCGAGTCGGAGCGGAGGAAGCCCGCGTTCCCGCGGTCCGCCTGCCCGACGCTGCCGTCGTGGAAGCGGATCGGCGAGGTGGAGGGCGTCACCGCCTTGAGCACCGCGTCGAGCTGCTGCTCGAAGCCGCAGCCGCCGGTCCCGAGCACCGCGGTGCAGCTCACCTGCTCGATGAACGCCGCCTCGCTGCCCGCCGGGTCGCCCGCGCGGAGCTCGGCGAAGCTCGGGTACGAGGCCATGCAGCCCGCGATGCCCGGGTTCCCGGCCGTCTGGAGCACGCCGTCGTCGCCGAACGTGCGTTCGGCGCAGGTCGGGACGTTGTGGCCGCCGGTGCCCATGTCCGAGCTGACGGTGCCGGCGCGCACGCTGCGCAGGGCCGGGAAGTCCTGCACGCCGTCGCCGTCGAGGTCCCCGGTCGCGAGGATCTCGGCCATGCGCGGGATCTGCATCTCCAGCGAGGCCTGCTCCTCGGTCATCGAGTTCGAGTCGTCGACCATGAAGAGCACGTCCAGGTCGCCGTTCGCCCGGCCGCAGCAGCTGCCGCTGCAGGCGGTGCCCACGAAGGCGCGGCTGAAGTGCGTGGTCTCGGTGATCGCCTCGCCGCCCTCGACCCGGGTGGGCAGGGCCACGAAGGTGTCGCCTTCGCCGTGCGTCCAGAACACGGAGGCGATCTCCGCGTCGCCCGCGTAGGGGAGGCGCACCTCGACCGGCATGGCGAAGGTCGTGCCCGCCGGCTCGAACCGGTAGACGGGGGAGAAGCCGGTGAAGCTGCCGGGGACCGGCTCGGTGGTGACGGTGACGGTCAGCTCCACGTCGGACGGCAAGGCGCCCGCGGGCACGATCAGCTCGAGGTCACCGAGCGACAGCGCGCCGCCTGCGGCGCCCACCGTGGCGCTCGCGCTCGCGCCCTCGGGCGGGATGTCCGAGCCGGAGTCCCCGCCTCCGGGGCCGGCGTCCGCGACGTGATGAGTGGGCCCGCAACCCAGGGCCAGCGCAGCGATCAGGACTCCGAACGAACGACGCAGTCTCTGCATGAAGTTCCTCCTCGCCGGTCAGTCGTCGGCGAGGAGGCGGATTTCCAGGTCGGCAGCGTTTGGCGAATATGCGCGTGCTAGCGACAGAAGCGGATCGAGTCGATCACCACGCCGCTGAAGCTGCGGACGGCCACCCCGCCGACCACCGGGTCGGGGAACGTGTGGCTGACGGTGGCGAGCACCGTGACGCCGTCCGCGTCGTAGAGCCGGCCGACCACCGCGTTGCCGGCCATGAATTCGACCTCGATGCGGTACCAGCGCCCGGCCACCCAGGACGTGTAGGGGGTCGAGGACAGGTTCGAGTAGCCGTAGGCGCTGTTCTGCTGGAAGAGCAGCTCGTCGGTGTTCGGCGCCAGGACCAGGCTCCGCGCGCCCGCGGCTCCGGCGTCGAAGCCGAGGTAGAAGCGGCCGCCGCTGCCGGTGGCCTGCGCCCAGGCCTCGAGCCGGTCCCCGGGCATGCCGATGGTCTGGTCGGTCCGGTAGTGCCAGTCCGGATCCCGGAGCGCCCGCGCGCCGTCGTGGAACACGGCGGTGTCGATGGTGCCGCCGCCCGCCTGGACGACCCAGGGCGCGTACGGCCAGCTGCCGGTCTCGAAGCCGTCGACGTCGAGGCACGCGATCGTGCCGCAGACCCCGGTCGTGCAGACGCCGGCGACGCAGTCACTCGCCATCGTGCACCGGCGGAAGTCGGCGCAGCGCGGGCAAGCGGTCGGGCCGCCGCAGTCCACGTCGGTCTCGTCGCCGTTGCGCACTCCATCGGTGCAGCTCGGGGCCTGGCAGACGCCCCCCGCGCAGACGCCGCTGAGGCAGTCGCCGCCGACCATGCACATCTGCCCGTCGGCGCAGCCGAGGCAGGCGCCGCCGCAGTCCAGGTCGGTCTCCATGCCGTTCAGCATCCCGTCTCCGCAGCCGGGCGCGTTGCACGTCCCGCCCGCGCAGATCCCCGACGCGCAGTCCGAGCCAGCCGCGCAGCCCTCACCGGTGTCGCAGGCCGGGCAGATGGGGCCGCCGCAGTCGACGTCGGTCTCCATGCCGCTGGCGACGCCGTCGCGACACCGCCCGTCCACCTCGCGGAGGGTCACGGCCAGCGGTCGGATCAAGGTCGGGGCCCCCGTGTCCACGTCGACGACGTAGAGGGTGTAGGTCGTGCCCGTCGTGACCGGGAACTCCCCCGAGAGCGTGGTGGCGGTGAACTCGCGGCGGCAGTGCAGCTCGGGCGTGCGCATCCCGCAGGGCGCGTCGCTCACGACGAGCGCCATCTCCTCGCTCGCGGGCTTCTCGATCTCGTACTCCACCACCCCGTCGACCGACGCGGTGAAGGTCATGACGAGATCCGGTCCGTCGACGCTCCCGAAGGTGACGCAGCTCGGCAGCCCGGCGCCGAAGTAGTCGTTCGACATCGCGACCCAGTCGACCACGTTGCGCCCGTCGGAGAGCGCGACCGCGTCGGAGCAGGTGTCCGCGACCCCGCGACAGAGCCCGCCGCTGCAGTCCATCGACGCGCAGTCCGGATCCACCAGGCAGGTGCGCCCGTTGGCGCACGCGGCGCAGAGCGAGCCGCCGCAGTCCACGTCGGTCTCGTCGCCGTTCTGCACCGCGTCCATGCACGAGACGCAGAGCGAGCTCTCGCAGCGGGCGCTGGCGCAGTCGCCCGGCACCAGGCAGGCCTCGCCGTCGGAGCACGGATCACAGAGGGTCCCGCCGCAGTCCACCCCGGTCTCGTCGCCGTTCCGGACGCGGTCGGCGCACGAGACGCAGCCGCCGTCGAGGCAGCGCGTGCTCTCGCAGTCCGCGTCGATGTTGCACGCCAATCCGTCTCGGCAGCCGGGACAGGTCGCGCCCCCGCAGTCCACCGAGGTCTCGTCCTGGTTCTGCACGCCGTCGTTGCAGGCCGGCGTGGTGCAGGTCCCCGCCGCGCAGATCATGCTGACGCAGTCCTCGCGCACCAGGCAGCGCAGCTCGCCCGCGCACGCCGGGCAGGTCCCTCCGCCGCAGTCGACGTCGGTCTCGTCGGCGTTCTGCCGGCCGTCCTCGCAGCTCGACTCCGCGCACTCGCCGCCGCGGCACCGCCCCGAGAGGCACTCGTCGTTGGAAGTGCACGGCTGGCCGCCGCCGCAGAGCGGGCAGTCACCGCCGCAGTCGACGCCCGTCTCCTCGCCGTTCCGCACCCCGTCCATGCAGCTCGGGACCAGGCAGAAGCCGCGGCCGCACACCCCGCTCTCGCAGTCCTCGGGATCCCGGCACGGGTCGCCGTCGACGCAGGGCGGGCAGGAGCCGCCGCAGTCGATGCCGGACTCGTCGCCGTTGCGGACCGAGTCCTCGCACATCGGCTCCGGCGGGCCGGCGTCCCCCGGGCCGGAGTCGATCGAGGGTGTGATCCCCGAGTCCAGGTCGGGGATCACCGGGGTGGAGTCGCACCCGACGAGGGTGAGCAAGAAGATCAGAGAGAAGAGTCGACGAAGCATGCGCCCTCCCGAGCCAGGAGAGGGTACCAGCTCGGCTCGTTCTCGGAGGGGCGGTCGCCCCATCTCACGCGCTCACGCGCGTGGAAGCTGCGGCAACACTTGCCGCACCTTCAGGCTTCGACGCCGACCGCGTCGCGCGCGGCGAGGAACCGCGCCACGGGGTCGAAGACGTCCTGGTCGGCGAAGCGGCCGATCGCGAGGTCGCCGTGGCCGTAGTCGGCGGCGCAGCCCTCTTCGACGCCAGCCACGATCATCTGCTTGTCCACCGAGCCGACGTCGGCGCCCCACGCGTCGAACGCGAGCGCGACGCAGTCGGGCGGCGCGAGGCGGTCGTCCCTCCCGGCCACGAGCAGCGCCGGCGTCGAGACCGCGCGGAGCGTCTCGGTCACGGGCGTCCGCTCGAAGCGCACGTCGCCGCCGTCGCGGGCCCAGCGCACGAACTCCTTCGCGAGCCCGCTCGGGATGTTGACGAAGCCGTTCACCAGCGCCTGGGCCGCGAGCCCCGGCTCGACGTTCTCGACGTTGTAGATCCACCGGTGCGCGGGCGTGTGCACCCACTCGGCGGCGAAGGCGATCATGCGCGACGCGAGGCGGAGCCTCAGGGTGGGCACGAGCCAGTGCGGCAGCAGCCGGGCCACGAGCGCGAGCATCGCGAGGGGCGGCCGCACCCGAGCCGGCGAGCCGATGGTGACCGCGCGGCGGAGCGCGTCGGGCGCCACCGTGCGACCGAGGCTGGCGTAGAGCAGGATGCCGCCCATCGAGAAGCCGACGTAGTCGAGCTGCGCCGCGCCGGTCCGCGCGAGCACCTCGCGCACGCCGACCGGCAGGTCGTGCCGCGCCATCGCCTCGAAGGTGGCCGCGCGCTCCTCGCGCCAGCGCAGGTCGTCCCGGCCCGAGCGCAGGGTGAGGAGCCAGACGTCGCGCCCCTCGCGCGCCAGGTGGCGGCCGAGCGAGAGATCCTCGCGCAGGTCGTTGTTGCGGTGGTTCAGGGCGAGGCCGTGCACCAGGAGGACCGGCGGGGCCGTCGAGCCCTCGCCCCCGGGCAGCCGGCGGAGCTCCACCGCGCTGCCGTCCTCGGTCGGGACCCGCTCCACGAGCGTGTAGTCCAGCTCGAGCGAGAACCGCCCGACCCAGTAGCGATAATGGAGCCAGGCGGCGACCAGGGAGACCAAGGCCGCCGCGACGAGGAGCGTGAGGATCAAGACTGTCTCCGGAAGCGCGCCACCGTGGGGGCGCTGGGGTTGACGCGCACCTCGCCGACGTCGGCGTCCACGAGGACGCGGTCCCCCACCCGCGCCCAGGCGAAGAGCCCGCCGACCTCGCTGACGACCGGCAGCGAGGCGGCGCGCGCGATGCGAATGGCGAGCGCGTCTTCGGCGAGGCGCCCGCTGCACGCCACCGCCGAGGCCCGGTGCGCGACCGCGGTGAGCACCAGGAGCGCGGGCAGCCGATCGGTCACCAGCAGCGCGGCGCCCTGCGAGAGGATGCGCTCGTCGACGATCCGCGCCGCGACCTGGAGGCAGAAGGCCTCGGCCTCGACCGAGCGGGCGGTCGACGCCTCGTCGGGCGCGTTGCCCGCGTAGACGGCGCGCGCGTAGGCCCGCGCGACGTTGCGCAGCGCGATCGCCGGGTTGAGCTCCTTCGCCGCCTCCACCTCGACCAGCTCGCGGAACCGCTGATCGTCCCAGAGGAGGAAGAGCCCGGCGAGGCTCTCGCGCGCGGGCGCGGGCAGCGGCTCGGCGGCTCGGGTGAGCTCGCGGGCGGTCGCCTCGAGCCCCTGCTCGAGCCGGAGGCGTCGCACGTCGACGTCCACGTCCTCGGCCACCCCACGCGCCCGGGCGAGCGCCGCGAGCCCGTCGAAGGTGGGCGAGGTCTCGACCCGCCCGAGCGCGGCGCCGGGGCTGAGCGCGCGCCCACCGAGCTGCGCCTTGCGGGGCGCCTCGTCGGCGTCGCCCTCCCGGCGCGCCCGCGCGCGCTCCAGCGCGTAGGCGAAGCTGGTGGCGAGCGCGGTCGCGAGCACGACCTCCTCCCGGGTGAAGGCCCGGCCGATCCGACGCTGGAGCACGAGCACCGCCTCGGCGCGCCGCCCGACCAGGATCGGCAGCGCGAGGAAGATCGGGTACTGCTCTTCGCCGAGCCCGGGCACCGGCTTGTAGTGCTCGTCGTCGGCCGCGGCCGAGACGGTCACCGGGCGCATCACCTCGGCGGCGAAGCCGGTGATGCCCTCTCCGACCGCGAGCCGGACCTGATCGATCGCGATCCCGGGGAAGCCCACGTTGGCGCGCATCACCAGCGACGCGTCGTCCTCCTCCTCGCGCACGTAGATGGAGGCGACGGGCGCCTCGATCACCGCCGCCACCTCGGCGCAGAGCACGCCGAGCACCTCGGCGAGCGGGCGCGGCCGGGCCGCCTCGTCGATCAGGTCGAGGATGCGCTCGATCCGGGGATCGTCGCGCTCGTGAACCCGGACCTCGACGTTGCGTTCCCCCGGCACGGACGGAGTATAAGACGCGGCCCTCCCGGACGCAGGCCCCCGCGCCGCGGTTTCTCGCACCGGAAACGCGAACGAAACGTTACATCAAGCGCCGCAGCGGCTCGTGGGTGAGCGCGGCGAGCTCGATCGCGGCCGAGTCCAGATCGCCGATGCGCCCGTCGACGACCCCCTCGGCGACCCCGAGGAGCGCGGCCACCAGGGTGTCGGCGTGCACGCCGATGGTGCCGAGGTGCGGTCGGATGGCGTCGGGATCCCCCGCGCGCTCGCGCAGGTACTGGAAGAAGTCGGCCCGGAGCTGGGTGTGGAGGTGGCCGAGCACCATGCCGAGCGCCGACGGGCTGCGCCGGTAACGCAGGAAGAGGTCCACCAGCGGCTTCTGCTCGGCGAAGAGCCGCAGGATCGCGAGGTAGCTCTCCCGGAGGGCGGCGTCCGTCGGCTCCGAGGCGCGGAGCGCGGCCATCCAGGCGGCGATGTGCTCGCGCAGCTCGCGCCCGACCCGCTCGGCGAGCTCCTGCTGGAGGTGCTCCGGGTTCTTGAAGTGGGCGTAGAAGCCGCTCTGCACGATGCCGGCCTCCTTGGTGACCCGCACCGTCGTCAGCGACGGAAGGCCCTCGCTGCGGAGGAGATCGACCGCCGCCTCGAGCATGCGATCGCGCGTCTGCTCCCGGCTCCGGCGTCGCTTTCTGCCACCCTGCTCGGCCACGTTCCCTCGCCGTCATCTGTATCACGTGGTCCGGGGGCCGGCCCCTGCCGGGGCGCCTTTTCGTAGCCCCGTTCTCGGACTCTTGATGGCACTATCCACGGCGTCAGGGCGAAATTTCGGGGCATCCATCTTGATCTCGCCGAGATGATGATTCATCTATCACTTCGCTGATGATGGAGATATCGCTAGCAGGCGGAGGCTGATGTGACACGACGTGGGTGGATGACGGCGATCGGGGCGGCGGCGCTGGCCGCGGCGACGGCTCTGGGCTGCCAGGCGCTGACCCGCGCCGAGGCGTCGGCGGCGCTCGAGGAGGCGGGGCTCGCCGCGGAGGCGGAGGCGCTGACCTCGGGCAGCGTCGAGATCGGCACCCGGTTCACGATCGGGATGGCGGTCGAGGACGCGGCGATGGAGCTGTCGAGCTTCATCCAGTCACAGCTCCCGTGCGCGGCGATCACCGTCGAGGGCGCCACCCTCTCGATCGAGTACGGCGCCAACCCCGGCAGCTGCGTCTACAACGGCCGCGAGTACGGCGGCGTGCACACCATCTCGGTGATGCGCAACGCGATGGACGACGTGGTGGTCTCGCATCGCTGGGACGACTTCCACGACGACCGGGTCACGGTCAGCGGCAGCGCCATGGTGACCTGGAGCTTCGACGACGCGACGCGACACGTCGTGCACGAGCTCACCTGGACCCGGCTCAGCGACGGCCGCAGCGCCACCGGCAGCGGCGACCGCACCCAGCGCGCGCTCGAGGGCGGCCTCTTCGAGGGCTTCGGCGTGGACGGCACCCGCGCGTGGGAGGGCGAGTCGGGGACCTGGACGCTGGCCATCGACGGCGTGGAGATGCGCTGGGTCGACCCGGTGCCGCAGGCCGGGACCTACACGTTGACCACGCCCGAGGCGAAGACGCTCTCGCTGGGCTTCACCCGGGCCGACGCGAGCACGATCACGGTCACCGTCTCGAGCGGCGCGCGGAGCTACGACTTCGACGTCACCACGCTGCCCGAGGGCTGATCGACGCAGGACTCAGCGCAGGACTCAGCGCAGGACGAGGTGAGGCCGCGCGAGATCGTCGCGGTCGAGCACCCCGACGTGCTCGGGCAGGGTCGCGCGATCGACGCGGCGGTCGAAGCGCTCGCCCGCGTACGCCTCCACCGAGCGCACGCCGCGCTCGTCGATCTCGAGCATCAGCACGCTGCGCTCGGACCGCTCGGTCTGGCCCAGGAGGGGACGCGGCCCGCCGCCCAGGCAGGCGGTGGAGACGAAGCGCATCGCGCCGCGGCGGCCCGGGTAGTAGGCGTGGTGGTGGCCGCTGACGAAGACGTCGACGCCGTGCCGCACCAGGATCTCCTCGAGCTCCGCGTCGCCCAGGGTCTCCCGCTCTCGGCCGATGGCGAAGGGGTGGAGCGGCACGTGCCCGAAGACGACGCGCACCGGCTCCCGGGCCGCGGCGAGCTGGCCGTCGAGCCACGCGCGCTGGGCCGGGTCGAGCGGGCCGACGGTGGTGGCGTCGAGCGCGACGAAGAAGGCCGGCCCGACGCGGAAGCTGTAGCGGAGGGGGTACTGGCTGTCGTCGACCATCTCGACGTCGGGGCGCCGGGCCTCCCACTGGGCGACGTAGACGTCGCGCTCGTGCGCGTAGCGGGCGTAGCCCGAGGCGTCGTGGTTGCCGGGCGAGACCGCGAAGGGCACGCCCGACTCGAGGAGCCGGTCGCTCACCGCCGCGTGGAAGCCGGCCCACATGCCCTCGTAGTCGAGGCCGCGGCGCTGCCCCGCGACCATGTCGCCGGTGGAGAGCACCAGGTCGGGCGAGAGCGCCACGAGCCGGTCGACGGCGGCGTGCACCGCGTCCCCGTAGGTCCGCGCGCCGTATCCGCCGTTGAGGTCGCCGATCACCGCCACCCGGAGCGGCGGCTCGACCTGCTCCCCGCCCGCCTTGACGGAGGCCTCGGCGAAGCTCGGCGCGGCCGCGCGCGCCGCCACCGCGCGCGCCGCCACCTCGGACCCACAGCCCGAGGCGAGCACGCAGAGACACCACAGCGCGCGCGCGATCATCGCCTCACTCTACCCGTCCGGAGCACCGGGGGCACGAAACGGCGCCGGGGCGCGGCGTTGAACGGGCGGGCCGGTCCGGGGAGAATGTCCGCAGCCCGGCCCCGTCAGAGGCCGACGGGAGACGAACATGTCGTTTCGATGGATCTCGCTCGCCTTCGCCTTCGCCGTCGGGCTGGGCGTCTGCCTTCCCCGCCCCGCCGCGCGCGCCCAGGGCCCCGACGGCGCGGAGGCCGCCTACCGCCTCGCGCTCCAGCACAAGCAGGCGGGGCGCGCCGCGCAGGCCCTCCGGGCCGCCGAGGAGGCGATCCGGATCCGGCCCGATCACGCGGCCGCGCACTTCACCGCCGGGGCCCTGCATCGGCAGGCGGGTCGGCTGCTCGAGGCGCTGGTGCACTTCGAGCGGGTGATCGAGATCGAGCCGAACGACGCGGCGGGCCAGCGCATGGTCGGCTCGGTCCTCGCCCGGCTCGATCGCTGCGAGGAGGCGATCGCGCCGCTGCGCCGCGCCACCCAGCTCGACGACGACGAGGTCTCGGCCTGGGGCAACCTGGGCGCGTGTCTGCGCCGGGCGGGCCGGCTCGAGGAGGCGATCACCGCCTACCGCACCGGGCTGCGCCACGTCCCCAACGACCCGGATCTGCTCAACAACCTCGCGGTGGCCCTGCGTCAGGCCGGCCGCGAGCAGGAGGCGGTGGAGGCGCTGCAGGCGGCGCTCGCCCGCGACCCCGACAACGCCAGCTTCAACATCAACCTCGCGACCATCTACCGTCGCATGCGGCGCTGGGAGGACGCGGCCCGGCACTACGAGGCCGGCCTCGCCCGGGATCGCGAGGAGACCGGCGCCATCTTCGACCTCGCCTACTGCTACGAGCAGCTGAGCCGCCCCCAGGACGCCATCCGCGCCTACCGGCGCTACCTCGAGCGGGTGCGGGACCGCGATCCCGACGCCGCCGCGCGCGCGGAGGAGCGCCTGATCGGGCTGGGCGCCGAGTAGCTTTCTTGGCCGCGAGGCCCGGCCGGGGCGATCCTCCCCGGCATGGACTGGCTCTGGCGCGAGCTCGACCGCGAGCTCTTCCACCTCGGAGAGACCGGGGTGACGCCGGGCTCGCTGATCGTCCTCCTGATCACGGTGGTGGTCGCGGCCATCGCCGGCCGGCTCGTCCGCCAGCTCGCCCAGCGCGTGCTGACCCGCGGAACGCACGGCGCGAGCGAAGGCGCCGCCTACGCGGTGGGCCGCATCAGCCAGTACCTGATCCTCGTCGGCGGGATCCTGCTCGGCCTCGACAACGTCGGCATCGACATGACCGCGCTCGCCGCGGTCGGCGCGGTGATCTCGGTCGGCATCGGCTTCGGCCTCCAGAACATCACCCAGAACTTCGTCAGCGGCGTGATCCTGCTGGTGGAGCGCCCCGTCCAGAAGGGCGACTTCGTGGAGCTCGCCGGCAACACCGAGGGTCAGGTGGTCTCCATCGAGATGCGCGCGACCCGCGTGATGACCCGCGACGGCATCTCGGTGATCGTGCCCAACAGCAAGCTGATCAGCGACGAGGTCCGCAACCTCAGCGCCCCCACCGGGGTGAACCGCCTGCGGGTGGCCGTCGGCGTCGCCTACGGCTCGGACATCAAGCGGGTGCGCGACGTGCTCGAGGCGGCGGCCGAGGCCGACGGCCGGGTCCTGAAGGAGCCCGCCCCGGCCGCGCTCTTCCGCAACTTCGGCGACAGCTCGCTCGACTTCGAGCTCTGCGTCTGGCTCGACCACCCGCAGCAGCGCCCGAAGGTGGCCAGCGACCTCCGCTTCGCCATCGACCGCGCCTTCCGCGAGAACGGCATCCAGATCCCGTTCCCGCAGCGCGACCTGCACGTCAAGAGCGGCCTCGAGAAGCTCGAGCGCGCTAGCTGATCTGGGCCGTCGGCCGGATCAAGATGTCGTGCACCTGCATGTGGGGCGGCGCGGCCAGCGCCCACGCGACCGCGTCGGCGACGTCGCCCGCCTCGAGCACCTTGAAGCGCCCGTAGGTCTCGGCCGCGGCCTCCGCGTCGCCGTGATAGACGGCGGCGAACTCGGTCTCGACGAAGCCCGGGCTGATCGCGCTCACCCGGATCCCGCTGCCGAGCTCGCGCAGCTCCTGCCGGAGCCCCTCGGTCAGCGAGCGCACCGCGTACTTGGTCGCGGAGTACACGCCGCTGCCGCTCGGCACCCGGTGGGCGGCCATCGAGCTGACGTGCAGCACGTGCCCGACGTCACCCCGCGCCCGCATGTCCTTCACCGCCTCGCGCGTGCACACGCAGAGGGCGAGCACGTTGACCTCGAGCATCTCCCGCCACGCCTCGGCGTCGCCGCTGGTCAGGGGCGCCATCCGGCCGAGCCCGGCGTTGTTGACCAGGACGTCGACCCCGCCCCAGCGCCGGCGCACCGCCTCGAAGAGCCCCTCGATCGAGGCGACGTCCCGGAGGTCGACCGGGCACACCATCGCGTCGCCGGGGAGCGCCTCGGCGAGCCGCTCGAGCCGCTCCTCGCGCCGCGCCGCGAGCACGACCCTCAGCCCGTCCGCGCTCAGCCGCCGGGCGGTGGCCTCGCCGATCCCGCTCGACGCGCCGGTGACCAGCGCGACCCTGTCTCTCCATCGCTCCATCCGCCGAAGCCTACCGCAGCACGCGGCTGACGAGTGGCTCGAAGCCAGGAGCAGCCGGGCAACGAGCGAGTGCTCGTACACGTAGACGTACACGTGGACGTGCTCGTAGACGTGCACGTACTCGTAGACGTGCTCGTGCTCGTGCTCGTTGCTCGTGGACGTGCTCGTGCTCGTAGACGTGCACGTGCTCGTAGACGTGCTCGTACGCGTTGCTCGCGCTCCGCAGAGCTCGGAGAGCACCGGGACGATGAGGACGAGGACAGCGAGGCGCTGCGGGGTGGATCGGCAAGGAGCAGATGCTCCCCCCGCCGGGTGACGAGGACATGCACGGGGACGAGGACGAGGACGTGCACGAGGACGAGGACGTGCACGAGGACGAGGACGTGCACGAGGACGAGGACGTGCACGAGGACGAGGACGTGCACGAGGACGAGGACGTGCACGAGGACGAGGACGTGCACGAGGACGTGCACCAAGACGTGCACGGGGACGAGGACGTGCACGTCCCCCGGCGCCGCGTCAGGCGTGGCTGTCGATGCGCTTCTTGAGCGTGCGGGCGATGCGGAGGCGCTCGGTCTCCTCCATCTCGTCGAGCGCGTTCACGCCTCGCGCGATGTCGCGGTCGAGTTCGTCGAGCTCGCGCTGCAGCGCGTCGTCCTTGGCGGCCTTGAGCGAGAGCGCCTCGAGCTGCCGCCGGCGGTGGTACATGAGATCGTAGATCTCCTGCGACGAGGGGACGTTGTAGCCGGTTCCGTGGGTCATGACGCCCTCGAAGTAAACGCCAGCCGGGGACGGTCAAATCCCGCTCACCCCGGCGCGCGCACCGTGCAGACGGGGATGCGCGAGGCGCGCACGACGCGCTCGGCGGTCGAGCCGAGGAGGAAGTGGGCGAGCCCGGTGCGACCGTGGGTGCCCATCACCACCAGGTCCGCCTCGACCTCGCCCGCGTGCTCGACGATCATCGCGTACGGCACCCCGTCGACCAGGCGCGCGCTCACGTCCACCCCGTGCCCGCTGTAGCGCTTGGCGAGCTCCTCGAGCCGGCGCGACATGCGGACTCGCGCGTCATCGATGACCTCGGCGTCGAACACCACCGCGCTCTCGGGGAACACGTGGGCGACCGGCTGGTGCACGTGGAGGATGCGGACGTCGGAGGCGCCGATCCGCTCCGCGAGGGAGACCGCGTAGCGCACCGCCTCCTCCGAGGCGTCGGAGAAGTCGACCGGGCAGAGGATTGTCTGGATCGGGCTGGCCATCGGTACCTCGACGAAGGTTCTGCGCCGCGGCGCAGGGCGTGCGCCGGGGGGCGGGGCGAAATCCCCCGCCGCGGGGAGATTCGGGGCTCGAGAGGCCGAAGCAGCACGATTCACGCCATCCGAACCGAGGTGGCACGAATGCTGAGTCCCATGATTGGGTACGCGATTGATCTGCTATGTCCATGGCGAGGAGGGAGCGCGAATGAGCGAGCGAGGACCGATCCTGTGTGCGACGGATCTGGGCGCGACCGGGGCCCGCGCGGTGGAGCTCGCGGCCCGCATGGCGTCGGCGACGGGCCGCCCGCTGCACCTGATCCACGTGACCGGCCCCGGCCCCGACCCCGAGGCGCCTCCGCCCCAGAACGAGGCCGAGCGGGTGCTGCGGGAGCGGCTCAAGGCCCGGGTGGAGGCCTGCGCCGCCGCCCTGGAGAAGGAGCGCGTCCGCGCCGAGGGCCTCGGCCCCCACGCCGAGGCCGAGCTGCTCGAGGGGCGCCCGTGGGAGCAGGTGCTCGAGGCCGCGGCCCGGCACGACGCGTCGCTGCTCGTGGTCGGCCCCCACGGCGAGGGCGGGCCCCGGGTGACCGAGCGGGGCGCGCTGACCGAGCACATCCTGGGCACGACCGCCGACCGGGTCGTCCGGCACGCGGAGTGGCCGGTGCTGGTGGCCGCCCGCCACGAGGAGCACCCGCACTCGGTGCGCGGCGGGCGCTGGCTCGTGGCCGTGGACTTCTCGGAGGCGTCCCGCGCCGCGCTGAAGGTGGCCCACGAGCTCGCCGCCGCCTGCGGATCGAGCCTGGTGGTGTTCCACGCCGCGCCGCCGGATCAGGACCAGCTCGAGGACGAGGGCGACCCGCTCAAGCTCGCCGAGGGCGAGGTCAGCGCCAGCGTGCGAGAGCGACACGACCAGCTCGCCGAGGAGGTGAAGGCGCTGCTCGGCGAGGAGCTCGAGGTCGTCGTCGGGGTGGGCGAGCCCAGCCTCGCGGTGCCGCTCGCGGCCGAGCGCCTCGAGGCCACCATGGTGGTGATGGGAACCCGCGGGCGGACCGGCCTCGCGCACCTGCTCCTCGGCAGCACCACCGAGCGGACCCTGCGCCGCAGCCCCGTCCCGGTGCTCTGCACCCACGCCGCTCCCGGGTGAAGAATTCCGCGGAGGGGTTGAATCCCATGTCCGGCACGTGACACACAGGTGTCGTGCGGTGGCTTCGTCGACTGCTTCGGAGCGGGGACTCTCCCCCTCCCTCGCCCGTCCTGCTCCGTGTCCAGGCGCCCTGCGGCCGCCCCGCCTCGGCGGTCGACGTGCAGGCCCGCTGGCTCCCCTCGGGCCGGACGACCCAGCGCAGCCACCGGACGGCCGACGGCCTCTGCGTCGTCTCCTGGATGGGGGACGAGGAGCGGGTGGAGCTGATCCTGCGCTCCGAGGTTGGCGCCGCGGCCCTCGAGCTGCACCGCGATCGGCCCGACGGTGGCCGCGTCCGGGACGTCTCCCTCGCCGGGTGAGCTCGAGCGCGTGAGATGGGGAGGGAGCCCGAGCCGGCTTTGCCGGTCGGGCGGGAGGGGGCGCATGCCCCCTCCGGAAACTCGAGAAGTGGAAAACGATGGCGCCGAGGCACCCCCGCCCGCTTCCACCACCACATGACCGAGACGACGGCAGGCGACGAGCGCAGCGAGGTCGCCGCACGCGCCACTCGGGTCGTTCGATCCCGCGGCAGCGGGCGGCCAGCTCGCGCGCAGCGC
Source organism: Myxococcota bacterium (assembly GCA_036149055.1). Lineage (GTDB taxonomy): Bacteria > Myxococcota_A > Polyangia > Polyangiales > Sandaracinaceae > JAVJQK01. The sequence goes on from JAYZQJ010000202.1 coordinate 52,277, forward strand.
GAGCGCGAGCCGCAGGGGCCCCCAGCGCCCCGTCGCTGGGGTCGCGGCGCGAGCGCGAAGCGCGACGCGCCGGCGGAGTCGGGAGGGGGGCC
>JAYZQJ010000203.1:0-14611 GCA_036149055.1 Myxococcota bacterium
GCGTGCGGCGACTTCGCTTCGCTCGTCGCCTTCCGTGTTCTCTTGGCGGGGGGCGACCTCGCTTTGCAAGTCGCCTTCCGTGACCGTTGGCCGTTGGCCGGTCGGCGACCTCGCTTCGCTGGTCGCCCCGTCCGTGTCCGCGCTGGCGACTTCGCTTATGCTTCGCGCGCTGCGCGTCTTGGCGGAGGCGCGGCTCGTGGTGAATGGAGAGACGATGATTCGTTGGCTGTCGGCGCTCTGCGCTTGCTCGATTCTTTCGGCGGGGGGCGCGCTCGCGCAGACGGGGCCGCGGGCGCCGGGCGCGGTGCGGGCGCCGGGCGCGGTTGGGCCGGGGGCGGCTCCGGTGTCGCGGGTGATCACGGATGGGCAGGGGCGGGTGACCCGGGCTTGGGGGCTGGCAGCGCGCACCTCGGGGGTCGACGCGGTGGCGCGGGCGCGGGGGTTCCTCGCGGGGTTCGGGCCGCTGGCGCTGCCGGAGGGGGCGACCCTGGAGGCGGTGTCGGTGCAGGAGGCGCACGGGTTCACGGTCGTGCGCTTCGCGCGGCTGGCGCACGGGGGGCCGGTGCTGGGCGGCTCGGTCGTGGTGCGCATGCGGGACGGCGCGCATGGCTGGGTGGTCGACTACGTCTCTGCGCACCGGGTGGGGGCGCCGGAGGCGGGCGCGCGCAGCCTCGGGGGGGCGGCGGCCGAGCGGACAGCGGAGCGGGCAGCGCTGGCGGCGAGCGGGCTCGATGGGGTGGTGTCGCGCACCGCGGCGGCGCTCGAGATCGACGGGCGGCTGGCGCCGGTCTGGCGGGTCGACGTCGCCGGGGCGCACCTGCATCAGCGGGAGCGCGTGATCGTCGCGGACGACGGCGAGGTGCTCGCGCGTCACCCGCTGACCCTGGACGCGCTCGGGCGGGTGTTCCCGCGGGACCCGACGAGCGACATGGACGTGACCCAGGACGTGGAGCTGCTCGCGCTGACGAGCCGGGAGCGGCTGACCGGGCGCTACTTCCGGGTGGAGAGCTGCAACGCGGGGGACCGCGGCTGCGAGCCGATCCAGCGGGCCGAGGCCGACGCGGAGGGGAACTTCCTCTACGACCCCGAGGAGCCCGCCTACGACGACGCGTTCGCCGAGGTGCACACCTACCACCACGCGAACCTCGCGGCGGCGTACTTCCAGGAGCGGCACGACTTCTCCTGGACCTGCGGCGGGAGCACGCTGATGCGCGTCCTCGTCAACTACACCGAGGGGCCCGACGTGCCCTACGACAACGCCGCCTACTCGCCGACGAGCGGGGACGACTGCGGGTTCATGCTGTTCGGGCAGGGCGCGTCGACCGACTTCTCGTACGACGCCGACGTCGTCTACCACGAGCTCACCCACGGCATCGTCGACGGGATCGCGGGCCTCGGGTTCTTCCTCGTCGACGCGCTCGGGCTCTCCTACGACCCGGGCGCGGTCAACGAGGGCACCGCCGACTACTTCGCCGCGACGATCAGCGGCGACCCGCTGATGGCCGAGTACTTCATGGGGCGCGCGGGGAGCGGGGAGGGCGCGCTGCGGCGCCTCGACAACGATCTGGTCTGCCCCGACGACCTGGTCGGGGAGTCCCACTTCGACGGTCGCATCTGGGCCGGCTTCGGCTGGGAGGTGCGAGAGCAGATCGGGGCCGAGAAGACCGACGCGCTGATCTTCACCACCGTCGCCTCGCTCGACATGGTCCCGTCGCTCGCCGAGCTGGCCGAGGTGACCATGGCCACCGCCGACGCGATGGAGGCGGCGGGCACCCTCACCGCCGAGGACCGCGCGATCGTGCAGCGCTCGCTCGAGGGGCGCGGGCTGGTGGGCTGCGAGCGGGTCGTGCCGCTCGACTCGGGCGAGGCGCGCCTCGCCTACTCCGGCAACGGCGCGCTGACCGCCACCGCCGGCGGCTCGATCGCGCCCATCCACTACCGCATCGACGTGCCCGCCGACGCGACCCGGCTGACGCTCACGCTCGCCGCGGCCACCGCTGGCAACCCCGACTTCCTGCTCTACACCCGGACCGGCGCCCCGGTGCGCTTCGTCGCCAGCCGCCGCCCGCCGGTGATCGCGATGGCGGAGCTCGACCCCGACGCCCGCGGCCGGGTGGTCCTGACCCGCGAGACCGAGACGCCGCTGCCGCGCTGCGAGACGCTCTACGTGGCGGTGGCCATCGAGAACCTCCGCACCCTCAACGCCGCGCTCTACACCGTGCAGGCGGAGCTCGAGACCACCGGCGTGGCGGAGAGCTGCGAGGAGCCGGTCGAGGACGCCGGGCTGCCCCCGACCGACGCGGGCGTGAGCGCGGACGGCGGGGCGGTGGAGCCGGGCGGCGGCTGCGGCTGTCGGGCGGCCGGCTCCGGATCGGCGCCCCTCGCCGCCCTCGCGCTGCTCGGGCTCGGCTTGGCGATCCGCCGGAGGCGCCCTAGGTGACTCCGGTGATGCCCAAGGTCGAGATCTACACCACCCGCTGGTGTCCCTACTGCCACGCCGCCAAGGCCCTGCTCGACGCGAAGGGCGTCTCCTACGAGGAGATCGCGGTCGACGGAGATCAGGCGAAGCGCGAGTGGCTCCGGGAGGCGTCCGGCCAGCGGACGGTCCCCCAGGTGTTCATCGACGGAAAGCCGTACGGCGGCTTCTCGGATCTGGCGGCGCTCGACCGGCAGGGCCGGCTGGAGCCCCTACTCGCCGGCGACGCGGCGTAGCTGCAGATCGACCCGGCGCTGCGGGCTGTCGAAGAAGACGGTCTCCTCCTTCGGGCGGAAGCCGTCGGCCTCGGCGCGCACCTGCCCGAACTCGTGATCCGTCAGGACGCGCATCCGGTAGCGCCCGGAGTCGTCGGTCGTGGTCTCGCTGACGATCCGGGTGTCGGAGCGGAAGACCACCCGCGCGTCGGCGATGCCGTCGCCGTCTTCGCCGCTCTCGAGCAGGGCGGTGACCCGCCCGGAGAGCTCGAACGCGTCCGTGGGGGCGGCTCCGTCGCAGCTCGTGAGCAGCGCGGCCAGGAGCACGGTCGGAACGAGGACGAGGGCGCGGTGTCCCATGCGGCGGGAGGATACCATGAGCCGTCCCTTGCCGGTCGCCTCGGCGGCGCCCTACGCTCCGCCGCCCATGAGCGCGGAGCCCCCCTCGTCCCTGACCCGCCACGCGCTGATCCCCGCGTCGATCGCGGTCTGCTTCACGCTCGTCTACGGGGTCGAGGCGCCGCCCTGGTCGGTGCTGGCGGTCGGCGCCCCGGTGGTGCTCCTCTACCTCCTCGCCCCCGGGATCGGGCGCGCCTCGATGGCCCGCTTCGATCGCGACGTGGTGCGGCTGCTCTCGACCGGCCAGCGCCGCCGCCTGCCGGGCCGCTACGCGCGCGCCCTCGGGATGCGGCTCTTCGCGCCGCCGGCGAAGGTCGCGGAGCGCCGCGGCCTGGTCCACGCGGAGACCGACGCGCCCGGGCCCGCCCGCGCGGCCTATCGGGAGGCGCTCGACGCCTACCCCGAGGACGCGGCGCCGGTGGGGGTGCTGCTCGGGCTCGCCCACGCCGCCTACGCGCTCGGCGACGACCCCGACGCGATCGCCCGCTACCGGGCGGTCTGGCGCCGCTCGAAGACCTTCCCGCGCGTGGCCCGCAACCTGGCGCACGCCCTCGCGCGGCGCGGCGAGGAGCTGAAGGAGGCGGAGGAGCTCGCCGAGCGCGCGCTCGCCGACGCCCCCGAGCCGCCGCCCCCCGATCTCCTCCTGGTGCGCGCGCTCGTGCACGCCCGCCGCGGCCAGCGCGGGCCGGCTCGCAAGCTCCTGAAGCGGACGGACGGAGGAGACCCCGACCTCCGCGAAGAGGTCGAGGTCGCGCTCGAGGAGCCGTGAGCCTCAGCCGCCCGAGCGCTTGAGCTCGGTGAGGACGAGCTTGGCGATCGCCTTGAGGGTCTCGAAGACGCCCTGGCCGGTCACCGCGACGGCGTCGAAGTCGGGCACGCCGTTCGGGTTGAGCATGGCGCGGAGCTCCTCGGTCGGCGCGATGGCCGGCATGTCCCGCTTGTTGTACTGGATGACGTACGGGAGCTTGTCGAGGCTGTAGCCCTGCTCGGCGAGGTTGGAGCGCAGGTTGTCCAGCGACTCCTGGTTCGCCTCCATCCGGGCGATCTGCGAGTCGGCGACGAAGACCACGCCGTCGACGCCCTTGAGGATGAGCTTCCGGCTGGCGTCGTAGAACACCTGGCCCGGCACCGTGTAGAGGTGGAAGCGCGTCTTGAAGCCGCGGATCTCACCGAGGGCGAGCGGGAGGAAGTCGAAGAAGAGCGTCCGCTCGGTCTCCGTGGCGAGGGAGATCATCTTGCCCTTCGCCTCGGGGTTGGTCTTGTTGTAGATGAACTGAAGGTTCGTCGTCTTCCCGCACAGGCCGGGCCCGTAGTAGACGATCTTGCAGTTGATCTCGCGCGAGAGGTAGTTGATGAACGACATCGGCTAGCTCAATCGTTGAACAGGTTGTCGATGTCTTCGTCGGTGATCTCGGCGAAGGGTGTCTCGCGCGCGGGGTCTTGCACCTTCTGGAGCAAGGCCTCGAAGATCCCGTTCAGCTCCTCCGACGACTTCTTCACGCGCAGTCGGACGAGGCCGAGGCTGGTCTTGTTGTCGAAGATGACCACGAGGATCACCCGGTTGCCGACCAGCTGGATGTGGATGTTGGACTGCTCACCTTCGTGGAACTGAGTGGTGAACTCGTTCTCCCGGAGCAGCTTCGCCATCCCGCCGGTGGCGGCGATGTTGCCCGCCGTCAGCGACGCGAGCGAGGTGGTGTCGAGCTGCTCGGTCTCACCGCTCGCGGCGATGAGCTGTCCGTTCTTGTCGATGATGAAGACGACCCTGGCGTTCGCTTCCTTCACCAGGCGATCGACGATCGCCTGGATCTGGTTGAACTCCTCCTCGTACATCACCATCTGCGGGTTCGTCATCAGGCTCCTCCGCACGTCACCGCCCCGGGGGGCGGTCGGCTGGACCCGTTGGTATCAGAGGGTCCGGCTCACGTAAAGGCTCGACTTTTCTCTCGCCGTCTACCTCGGCGCGGCGGCCCCGCGGGTGATCCGGAGGCCCAGCTTGATCAGCTCGAAGATGGGGATCGGCAGGAACGCGAGGACGAGCACGACCGCCCACTCCGACGGGGCGAGGAAGTAGGTCTTGAAGACCGGGTGGAGGCTGGGCACGAGGATCGTCACCGCGTGCACCGAGAAGCTGATCGCGATCGCGAGCCAGAGCGCGCGGTTGCTGAACGGTCGCTTCAGCGCGCTCTCCGACCGGCTCCGGCAGTTGAAGGCGTGGAAGAGGGGCGAGACGGCGAGCAGGGTGAACGCCATCGCGCGGCAGCGCTGCAGCTGCTGCTCGTGGGTGCCGCCGCCGAGCAGCTCGGGCGCCCACTCGGGGAGCCAGTAGAGCGAGAGCGCCGCGCCGCCCATCACCACGCCGACCAGCAGCATGCCGAAGAAGTCGTCCCAGCCGACGATGCCCTCGCCCGGATCGCGCGGCGGATCCTTCATCTGCCCCGGGTCGGGCGGATCGACGCCGAGCGCGAGCGCGGGCAGGCCGTTGGTCACCAGGTTCACCCACAGGAGCTGCAGCGGGGTGAGCTGCGGCATCCACTCGAAGAACGAGCCCGCGATCACCGCCACGACCAGGCCGGCGTTGCTGCTGTTCAGGAAGAAGATGAACTTCTGGATGTTCCGGAAGATCGCGCGGCCCTCGCGCACGGCCTCGACGATGGTGGCGAAGTTGTCGTCCGCGAGCACCATCTCCGCCGCCTCGCGCGCGACGTCCGTGCCGCCGAGCCCCATCGCGACGCCGATCTGGGCCTCGCGCAGCGCCGGCGCGTCGTTCACCCCGTCGCCGGTCATCGCCGTGACCTCGCCGAGGCGCTTGAGGCTCCGGACGAGCCGCAGCTTCTGCTCGGCGGTGGTGCGGGCGAAGACCGAGACGTGCTCGATCTTGGTGAGCATGCGCTGGTCGTCGGTCTCCTGGATCTCGGCCCCGGTCATCGCGGTCGAGCCCTCGCGCCAGATCCCCAGCTCCTTCGCGATCGCGACCGCGGTGAGCTTGTGGTCGCCGGTGATCATCACCACCCGGATGCCGGCGCGGTGGCACTCCTCGACCGCCGCCCGGACCTCGGGGCGGGGCGGGTCGAGCATCGCGGCGAAGCCGACGAAGACGAGGTCGCGCTCGACGTCGCCCTCGGGCTCGGGGCGGATGGCGAGGGCCAGCACCCGGAGCGCCCGGGTGGCGTAGGCCTCGTTCCGGCCCGCGAGGCGCTCGCGGGTCTCCTCGTCCATCGGCGCGATGGCGCCGTCCCGCATCACCCGGTCGCAGAGCGGCAGGAGCTGGTCGGGCGAGCCCTTCACGAAGGCGACCCGGGAGCCGTCCTCGCGCCGGGCGACCACGCTCATGCGCTTCCGGTCGCTGTCGAAGGGGAGCTCCTTCTCGATCTCGAGCGAGGCGAGCGCGCTCGCCCGGTCGACGCCGAGCTTCTTCGCCAGCACCAGGAGCGCGGCCTCGGTCGGGTCGCCGACCGGCCGGCGCCGGCCGTCCTTCTCCTCGAAGCTGGCCGTGTTGCAGATCGCGGCCACCTCGCCGAGCGCCCGGAGCGCCGGAGCGTCGACGTCCACCGCCGCGCCCTCGCGCTGCACCTCGCCCGCGTCGCCGTAGCCCTCGCCGGTCACGTCGAACGGCCCGTCGGCGGTCTCCACCGCCCGCACGGTCATCGCGTTCTGGGTGAGCGTGCCGGTCTTGTCGCTGCAGATGACGGTCGCGCTGCCGAGCGTCTCGACCGCGGGCAGCTTCCGCACGATCGCGCCGCGCTGGGCCATGCGCTGCATGCCGAGCGCGAGGGTGATGGTGGTGATCGCCGGCAGCCCCTCCGGGATCGCCGCCACCGCGAGGCTCACCGCGGTGAGCAGCAGGATGGTCCAGGAGCGATCGCCCTGGAGCACGCCGAGCACGAAGAGCAGCACGCTCAGCGCCAGGCAGATGAGCAGGATGATGTTGCCGAGCCGGGCGAGCCGCTGCTCGAGCGGGGTGTCCTGCTGCTCCGCCTGGCGGATGAGGCTGCCGATCCGGCCGAGCTCGGTGTAGGCGCCGGTCTGCACGACCAGGCCCCGGGCCCGGCCGCGCACGGCGGTGGTGCCCATGTAGACCATGTTCACCCGCTCGGGGAGCGGCGCGTCCGCCCGGAGCGCGGCGCCCGCCTCCTTGGCCACCACCGTCGACTCGCCGGTGAGCGCCGCCTCCTCGGTGCCGAAGTCCTGGCTGCTCAGGAGGCGCAGATCGGCGGGCACCGCGTCGCCGGCGGCGAGCTCCACCAGGTCGCCGGGCACCAGGGCCCGGGCGGGCAGGATGGCGACCGCGCCGTCCCGCACCACCTTCGCGTTCGGCGCCGCCATCTTCTGGAGCGCGTCGAGCGCCTGCTCCGCCCGGCGCTCCTGGAAGAAGCCGAGCAGCGCGTTGACGATGACGATGAGCAGGATGGCGAGGGTGTCGCTGAACCGCTCGAGCCAGCTCTCGTCGCCGCCCTGGAAGATCGCGACGCCCATCGAGACCATCGCCGCGACCAGCAGCGCGCCGACCAGCGGATCGGCGAGCTGGGACAGCAGCTGCTTGAGCGCGCTGGGCCGCGGGGGCTCGGGGAGGGCGTTCTCGCCCATGCGCGCCCGGCGCGCCGAGACCTCGGCCCCGGTCAGCCCGGCCTCCGCGTCCGCGTCCCAGTACGCGACCGCCGCCCCTGCGTCGAGGACGTGCCAGTCCACCTGCCCCCGCTTGGGGGGCGGCGCGGTCTCCCGAGGCGCGCGCCGAACCGTCTCCTGGTCGCTCTCCGCCACCACGTGGTCTCTCTTCCCCCGAGGCGACCTCCATAACCGCGGGCACCGCGCTCCGCAATGGCGCGCGCTCGCGCAGCCGAGAGAACGGACATACCCTTGGGGGGCGCTTCCGAAACCGTTCGCGGCGCCTTAGATCGGAGCGGAGACCCGACGACGTGATCCCGATCCTCCTTCGACTGCTCGGCAACTTCTTCCGCCTCCTCACGGCGCCGATGTGGTTCCTCGGGCACCGGGCCATGCGGCCGCGCTCCCGCTGGGTGCACGTCCGGCTCCGCCCGCGCATCGTGGAGATCGAGAAGGACCTGCCGTTCTTCGTGGACTGGATCCCCGGGCTCACCGAGCGGCGCCCGACCTCGCTGACCACCCTGCGGGAGCTGGCCGACCAGGTCCTCGACGACGAGCGCATGGTCGGGGTGGTCTTCGACATCCCGCCGCTGATGGCCGGCTGGGCGACCTGCCAGTCGCTGCGCGACCTGATGGTGCGGCTGCGCGAGGGCGACCGCCGGGTCGTCGCCTACCTCTCGCGCGGGGGCGGCAACCGGGAGCTCTACGTGGCGAGCGCGGCCGACCGCATCCTCGCGAGCCCCCAGTCGCAGCTCTCGCCGCTCGGCCTCGCGGCCACCATGACCTACTTCAAGGGCCTGCTCGACAAGGTCGGGGTCGAGGTCGAGTCCTTCCGCCGCGCCGAGTACAAGACCGCGGTCGAGCCGGCGACCCGCTCGGAGATGAGCGAGGAGCAGCGCGAGCAGACCGACGCGCTCCTGGGCACCATCGACCGCACCCTGCGGCAGGCCCTCGCGGCCCGCCCGAACACCGACGACGCCGCGGTCGAGCGCTTCTTCGAGGACGCGATCCTCCCGGCCGAGGAGGCGGTGGAGCGCGGGCTGATCGACGCCGTCTGCTACGAGGACGAGCTGCCCACCTGGCTCGGCGAGGACCGGACCGTCACCCCGGTGGTCCGCGGGCCCCGCTACTACCACTGGCGCAAGCGCCGCTGGATGAAGCGCGTCGCGCCCGAGCGGTTCATCGCGGTCGTCCCGGTCCACGGCTCGATCTCGCAGGGCGGCCCGGCGACCCGCGGCGGCATGCAGCTCGGCTCGACCATCGCCACCCTGCGCGCGGCGCGCCGCAACCCGATGGTCGCCGGGGTGGTGCTGCACGTGAACTCGCCCGGCGGCTCGGCGCTCGCGAGCGATCTGATCCACCGCGAGGTGACCCGCCTCAAGGAGCTCAAGCCGGTCGTGGCCTGCTTCGGCGACGTGGCCGCGAGCGGCGGCTACTACGTCTCGGCCGGCGCCGACGCGGTCGTGGCCCAGCCGATGACCGTGACCGGCTCGATCGGCGTCGTCTCGGCCCGCCTCATCACCGAGCCCCTGATGGAGCGCTTCGGGGTGAAGGTCGACACCATCCGCAAGGCGCCCCACGCCGACATGTTCCAGCGCCCGGGCCGGCTCGGGGCCCGCGCCCAGGAGATCGTCGAGCGCGAGATCGAGAGCTTCTACCGCACCTTCGTGAAGCTGGTCGCCGACGGCCGCGGCAAGCCGGTCGACGAGATCGAGCCGGTGGCGCGCGGGCGGGTCTGGTCCGGCGAGGACGCGCAGGCCCGGGGCCTGGTCGACGCGCTCGGGGGCCTCGACGTCGCGCTCGACGAGGTGCGCAAGCGCCTCGAGGGCCGGATGAGCGAGAAGGCGCGGGCCGCGCTCCGCCCCCGCCACACCGTGGTGCGCCGGCTGGAGATCCCGCCCGCCGAGCCGCGCAAGGTCGGCGAGGCCGCCGCGATGGCCCTGCTCGAGGGGGTCCACCCGCAGGCGGCCGAGCTGTGGCGCCTGGCCCAGGGCGGCGAGCGCGTCCTCGTCTACGCGCCCGGGCTCCCCGAGATCCGGTAGCCGACGCGCGCTCCTGGTTGTCTCCGCCGGGGGTGACGCTTTATCGTCGGCCCCGACCCGCGAAAAAGGAGACGATGTCGATGCGTTCGAGCACCTGGATCCCGTTGTTCGCCGCCCTGGTGGCGCTCCTCGGCCCCAACGTCATGGGCTGCGGTGGTGGCAGCGGCGTCAACGTCGCCGAGGGCCCCATGCCCGACGGCGGCTCCTTCACCGGCGTCTGGCACAGCCCCCAGTACGGGGAGATGCACATGGTGCAGACCGGCCAGCAGGTGGTGGGCAACTACACGAAGGACGAGCGGACCGGCCGCATCCAGGGCACGGTGCGCGGCAACGTGATGCGCTTCGAGTGGAGCGAGCAGCGCGAGATGGTCTCCGGCGTGCCCCAGACCACCCGCGGCCGCGGCTACTTCCGCTACGCGGTCGGCGACGACGGCGACCACTACATTCAGGGGGAGTGGGGCCACGACGACAACATGGCCGGCGGCGGCCCCTGGAACGCGGTGCGTGACCGCCGGGCGCAGCCCGAGGTGAACCCGCGGAGCGACGAGGAGACGGCCGGCTCCGAGAACTTCGAGGAGTTCGACACCGCGGGGGACGGCGCGGGCGGCGGCGGCGGCGGTGGCGGGGCGAGCGGCGGCGGCGACTCCGGCGGCGACGACCTCGACCTCGGCGACCTCTGAACGGTCACCCCAGCAGGAGACCGAGCAGGAACGCGCCCGCGCTCATGGCGAGCGCGGCGCGGGCCGCGGCGAGGGCGCCGATCGCGTAGAGGGTCCGCGCGTCCCGGTGGGCGGACGCGTGGGCGAGGGCGGCGTCGCCCCGCTCGAGCGCGTCCTCGGCCCGGCGCTCCACCCACCCGCCGAGCTCGGCGACGGCCGCGTAGACCCGGACGCCGACGCGCTCCAGCTCGTGGGGCGCGGCGGCGCGCCTCTGGTCGGGGGTCGACCGGGGCTCCTCCCCGGCGGCCACCCAGGCGGCGTCGAACGCGTCGAGGCGCTCCACCACCGTGTCCTCATCAGGCGCCGTGTCTTCGTCCGCGTCGCCCCACCGCGGCGGCGGCGGCGCGAAGCGGGGCGGCGGCAGGGACGCGGGCGGCGGCGCGAACGAGCCCGGCCGGGGCGCGGCCAGCGTCGCGGGCGCCGGCTTCGAGGGAGGCAGCTTCGAGGGAGGCAGCTTCGAGGGCGGCGGCTTCGAGGGAGCCGGCGGCGCGACCGAGCGCCCGAGGCGGGCGGCCGACGCGGGAGGGGGCGGCGGCGCGGAGGGCGCCCTCCGGAGCGGAGTCGGCGCCTGGCGGAGCCGGACCCCGCTCGGCGTCCGATCCTTCCGCGCGCCCCCCGGGACCGGCGGCGGCACCGGGAGCCGCGGGATCGCGGGCGCCTTGGGCACCGGGCCCGAGCGCCCGGGCGGGGGCCGCGTCGAGCGGCGCGCCGCCGGAGGGGGAGGCGGAGGGACGGCGGCGTGGGCCCGGCGGGTCATGCCCCGTGGGGCAGCAATCGGCGTACCGGTGGGCGTCGTGGGTGATCCGCGGCTCCGGGTCCCCTCCGATGGAGCCTCCGGTGCTCCGCCGAGGTCTCCGCCTCCCGACCGGCGGGCTTCACGGAAATTTCGCGCGCGGCCCATCGTCAAGGCGGCGCGCCTTCGCTACTCTCTGCGTCATGCTGCGACACGCTTCTTCGCTCGCCCTGTGTGCCCTCCTCGCGCTCGGATGTGACCCCGGCAACGCCCGCCCGACCCGCGACGGCGGCGGCGGGGACGCGGGGCGTGACCCGGGGGCCGACACGGACGGCGACGGGATCGCGGACGCAGACGAGGGCGTCGACACCCTGCGCGACACCGACGGCGACGGGGAGCCGGACTACCTCGACAGCGACAGCGACGGTGACGGCATCCCCGACTCCGTCGAGGCCGGAGACGACAACCCGGCCACGCCGCCGCGCGACAGCGACGGCGACGGCTCACCCGACTTCATCGACCTCGACTCGGACGACAACGGCATCCCGGACGTCGACGAGACCGACGGTGACGTCGACGGCGACGGCACGCCCGACTTCGCCGACACCGACGACGACAACGACCTGATCACCGACGCGCAGGAGCTGTCCACCGGCCTCGCCCCGCCCAACGACAACGACGGCGACGGCATCCCGGACTACCAGGACAACGACAGCGACAACGACACCATCCTCGACGGCCACGAGCGCGACCTCGACACCGACGGCGACGGCACGCCCGACGTCTTCGACCTCGACACCGACGGCGACGGCATCCCCGACGAGACCGAGGCCGGCGACTCCGACGTCGGCACCCAGCCGGTCGACACCGACATGGACGGCACGCCCGACTTCCGCGACTTCGACTCGGACAACGACGGCCTCAGCGACGCCGACGAGGTGGCGATGTACGGCACCTCGCCGACCGCCGAGGACTCGGACGGCGACGGGGTCAGCGACCTCATCGAGGTCAGCGCGGGCACCGACCCGGGCGACGGCATGGACAGCCCGCGGACCCGCGGCGACTTCGTCTTCGTCGTGCCCTTCGAGGAGGCGCCGATGCCGGAGCGGGACACGCTCACCTTCCGCACCAGCATCCAGTTCGCCGACATCTACTTCCTCTTCGACCAGTCCGGCTCGATGAGCGGCGAGATCAACGCGCTGCGCGACGCGGTGACCACGGTCATCGGCAACCTGCAGTGCGCCGACACCGGCACCGCGTGCATGCGAGACTCCGAGTGCGGCGCGGCCGAGATCTGCAGCCCGTTCTCGAACACCTGCATCGAGGATCCGGGCATGAGCTCCTGCATCCTCAGCCCCTGGACCGGCACCGGCTTCTACGAGGCGTACTACGAGAACCGCCTCTCGCTGCAGGCCGACCCGGCGATGACCAGCGCGCGCATCCGGACGAGCACGTTCGGCGGCACCGAGGAGCTGTACGAGGCGCTGCACGGCGTGGTGGATCCCTCGCGCTCGGGCACCGACGCGCGCGGCTGCACCGGCCCGATGCCGCCCGGCTTCGTCGGCTGCCCGTCGTTCCGCGCCGAGGCGGTGAAGATCCTCGTGGCCTTCACCGACGAGGACAGCGACGGCGGCTTCACCTCCAGCGACACCGGCATGGCGCTCTCGGGCGCCGGCATCTCGATGATCGGCGTCTGGAGCGGCTCGCCCGGCTCCGCGGCGCGCAACGAGCTCCGCGACGTGGTCCGCGACTCCGGCTCGCTCGACCGCACCGGCCAGCCGCTCCTCTTCGAGGGCCAGGACAGCTCGGTGGTGCCGGCCGTCACCTCGGCCATCAACGAGATCGTCGAAGGCGTGCCGCTCCGGGTGACCATCGACGCGGTGGACGAGCCCGACGACGCGGGCGACTCGATCCAGTTCATCGAGCGCCTCGAGACCAACACCACCGGCATGGGCTGCACCGCCATCATGACCGAGGACAGCGACGGCGACGGCGTCCAGGACACCTTCCCGGAGGTCACGCCCGGCACCCCGGTCTGCTTCGACGTGGTGGCCCGCCGCAACGACTTCGTGATGCCGACGACGACCCCGCAGGTCTTCATCGCCCGCCTCACGGTCTACGGCGACGGCTCGCCGCTCGACAGCCGCCTCGTCTACTTCCTGGTGCCGCCCGAGATCGAGGGACCCGGCGGCCCGATGTGATCGCCGCCGCGCTCGTCGCGCCCTCGGAAGCGGGGGCGCGACGTGGGCGGTCGTTCACGGCTCGTGGCGGCCGGCGAGGGCGAGCCAGGAGTAGAGCCCCGCGCCGACGATGAGCGCGAAGGCGAGCTTGACCACGTAGGGGATGGTCGGCTCGTGGATCTGGCTGATGGTCCCCTCGATCAGGCCGGCGAGCACGAGCACCGGCATCGTGCCGACGACCAGGCGGGCGGCGCGTCGGCCCTCGACGACGAGCGCGTCGCGTCGCCGCCGACGGCCGGGCAGGAGCAGGGCGCGCGCGATCACGAGCCCGGCGCCGCCGGCGACGAAGATGCTCGTCAGCTCGGGCACCCCGTGGGGCAGGATCCAGGCCCAGAAGAAGAGGCCCTCTCCCTCCTGGTGGTACTGCATCGCCAGCGCGCCCAGGGGCACGCCGTTGTAGAAGAGCAGGCTGGCCGTGCCCACGCCGAAGGTGATGCCCGCCGCGAAGACGAGGAAGGTCACCTGGATGTTGTGGGTGAAGAGGAAGCTCGAGAACGCGGCCGCCTCGTCCCCGGCGTGGGCCCCGCGTCGCGCGTCGCGCTCGATGCGCTCGCCCGGCGTGAAGGCCTGGTGCTGGGCGGGGATGAGCACGCCGAGGGCGTCCTGGTCCACCGCGACCGCGCCGGCGCCGACCGCTCCGCCGCCGAGCAGGAGGAGGGCGGAGAGCGCGATGACCTTCCACTCCTCGCGCACCAGCTTCGGGTAGCCGCGCAGGAAGAAGGCGAGCAGCTCCTTGCCGCGCTGGCCGGTCCCGGCGTGGATGTGGGCGTAGGCGCGGGCGACGAGGTCGTTGAGGTAGTCGGTGATCGAGGCGTCGACGAGCTCGGTCCGGGCGCGGATGAGGTCGCTCGAGACGCTGCGGTACAGCTTGCCGAACCGCTTCGCGCCGTCGATGCCCAGCGAGCGGAGGCCGGACGCCTCGACCTGCGCGAGGAGATCCTCGAGCTCCTCCCACTCCGCCTGTCGCTCCCCCAGGAAGCGGTTCACGTCGAAGCCGCGCACGCTGGGCGGAGGATAGCGGAAATCGTCTCTCGCACAGGCAGAGACGCAGAACAGCTCGGTGGCGGCGGGGTGGGGGCTCGCCTTGGGTCGGAGGTCGCTTGGCTTGTTTTGGGGCGCTTCGGTGGCTTTTTTCTCTCGCAAAGACGCAAAGACGCAAAGGGGGTGGGGGGCGGCGGGATG
>JAYZQJ010000204.1:0-83173 GCA_036149055.1 Myxococcota bacterium
AGCGCGCGGTCGAGCGGCTCCTTCGCACCGAGGGCGTGACCCACGTCGCGCTCATGCCCGACGCCCACCTCGCGGAGGACGTCTGCGTCGGCACCGTGCTCGCGAGCGAAGATCGCGTGTTCCCGGGCGCCGTCGGCGGCGACATCGGCTGCGGCATGCGCGCGCTCCGCTTCGACGTGGACGCCGACGCGGTCGATCGACGCGCCGCGGCCGACATCCTGAACGGGCTCTTCGCCCGGGTGCCCATCCTGAAGCACGCGGCGCCCCCCGAACGAGAGCCTCCGCCGCCGCCGCCCTCGCTCGCCCGGCGCGCCGCGCGCGAAGGCCGCGTGCAGCTCGGGACGCTCGGGCGCGGCAACCATTTCCTGGAGCTGCAGCGCGACGGGCGGGGCGCGCTCTGGGCGATGATCCACACCGGCTCGCGCGGCCTCGGCCCCGCCATCCGCGCCGCCCACGAGGCGGGCGCCGAGCGGACCTCGACCGGGCTGGCGTTCCTGCCCGCGGGCGCCCCGCGCGCCGACGCCTATCTCGCCGAGGCGGCCTGGGCGCGCGCCTGGGCGGAGGCGAGCCGCTCGGCGATCGAGCGGGAGCTCACCGAGATCCTGCGCGAGGTGCTCGACGCGGCGCCCGAGCCAGACACGCGCGTCGACGTCGATCACAACCACGTGCAGCGCGAGGTGCACGAGGGGCGCGCGCTCTTCGTGCATCGGAAGGGCGCGATGCACGCGCCGCCCGGGCGGATCGGGGTGATCCCCGGTTCGATGGGCACCGCCAGTCATCACGTCGAGGGCACCGGCCACCCGCCGGCGCTCGCGTCCTGCTCCCACGGCGCCGGGCGGGCGATGAGCCGGAGCGAGGCGCGCCGCCGCATCGACACGCGCCGCCTGTTCGCGGAGACCGAGGGCGTCTTCTTCGACCACCGCATCGCGCGGCGGCTGCGAGAGGAGGCGCCGAGCGCCTACAAGGACATCGACGCGGTGATGCGCGCCCAGCGGGAGCTGGTGAAGGTGCGCCGCACGCTGACTCCAGTGCTGGTCTACAAAGGCGCGTGAAGTACGTTGAGGGGGTGCGCTGGTCGTGCCTCCTCTTCGTGCTCGCCGCCTGCGGAGCCCCGCCGACCGCGCCGCGTCGAGCGGAGCGCGCGCCGGAGCCGTCGCCGATCGTGGCGGCTCCGGAGCCGGCGCCGCGCTGCGCGATCGAAGTGCACACCGGCGACGCGATCGAGATCGCGCTGGCCGACCTCGAGCCCTTCACCGCCGCGATCGATCGGGGCGCGGCCACGCTCACCCCCACCGACGATCCCGCGCGCTACGCGATCGCGGTGGCGTCGCCCCTCCGCTTCGACGCGACCGCGCGGAGCGACGGGCAGATGCTGGAGCTCGCCGTCGCCGGGGAGCGCGCCGCGGGGGCGGTCACCGTCGCCCCGGGCACGCTCGTGCGCACCCTGCACGCGCGCGGCGATCAGCTGGTCGCCGAGCTGCAGCTCGGTCACCGCGTGCCGGGCGCGCGCCGCGGGCTCGAGCTCGCGGTCGGGCCGGTGCCGATCGACTGCGCCGACGTGCGCGCGGTGAGCTCGGATCGGCTCCCGCTCGCGACGCCGACGCCGCTGCCCAGCGTGGCCATCCGCGTCGCCGATCCGCCGCTGACCCTGCGCCCGGTCCGGGCCGCGCCGGCCGAGGTCACGCTGACGCCGCTCGAGCGGGGCGTGCCGGTGCCCGTCTGGGTCCTCGAGGAGCACGGGGACGACGCGCGGGTGGCGGTGGCGTTCGGGGACGAGACCCGGGTCGAGGGCTGGGCCACGCGAGCGTCGCTGCGGGCGCCGAGCGACGAGGAGGCGATCTGGATCGAGGCGATCACCGCCGACGTCGACCCCGGAGAGGCGGTGCACGCGTGGGGCGGGCACGCGGCGCCCGAGCCCACCCCCGAGGAGAACGTCTACGTCGGCGTCGCCTCGCTCCGGCCGTCGAGCCCGGTCCTCGCGTCGCCCGACGGGCCGCGCTGGGCCGAGAGCGTCGACGTTCCGCTCGAGGTCCGGGTGCGCTGGGATCGCGAGGCGGACCACGCGCAGCTGCTCCGGATCCCGGGCCTCTTCGTCTCGGCCGAGCGCGCCTGGGTGCGCCTCCGCTCGCTCTCGATCCCGTCGCGCGGCGACTGACGCGACGACTGACGCGATGCGCCACGACCGTCGCCGTCCGCCACGCCCCGCCGGCCGGATGTCACGGGGGCGCGCTTCGGTACCCCCCTTGCGTGGAGGCCCGGTGATGCCTCACGGATCTCGCCGCTCCCGGGCCAAGCGCCCCGGTCACTGGTTCCTCTACCCGCGGGACCGCCGCCCGCAGGCGACGGCCCCGTGGCCCGAGCCGCTCGCTCAGGGCAGCGGCAAGAAGCGCTCGCGAGAGACGGCGCCCTCGGCGACCTCCTCGGGCAAGTAGCGCATCGGGATCGTCTCGTTCGCGAGCCAGCGCCGCGCCTGGTCCGCGAAGTGCGCGTTGCCCGGGATGCCGCTCTGGCCGCCCGGGAGGATGTTCTCCCCGCGCACGCCGTCGGGCCCGAGCGAGATGACCATGCGGAACACCGGCCCGCTGCCGTGGCTGAAGGTCTCGCCGTCGAGCCCCGGGTTGGCGGCGTCGACGTCGAACTGATCGGCCGGCCGCGGGAACCAGCGGAGCCCCGCCCTCGGATCGTCCGCCGGGAGGTCGTCGGCGAGCGGCAGCACGCTGGTCGAGATGTTGAACATGTCGAGCAGCGCGCCGAGGCCGTCCGCGTCGTCGAGGAAGCCGGCGAGCAGCGACTCGAAGCGCACCTGGTGGCGCAGGCCCCAGAGGTAGGCGCTCATGTCCGTCGTCCCGTAGCCGCCGACGCCGGGCTCGGTGGGGTCCTGGGCCAGGAAGTCGAGCGCCTCCGCGAGCGCGCGCAGCCCGATCTCCTGGCTGCGCTCGGTCTCCGGGGTGGCGACGTCGTCGAAGAAGACCGACTCCTCGGTGGTCGGGCTCCACGAGCCGAGGCCCTCCGGGTTACCGGGGCCGCGCCCGTTCACCAGGAGCTGGATGGTCATCATGGTGAACGTGTCGCCGGTGACCGCCGGGGAGAGGCGCCGGTCGATGGCCTCGTCGCCCAGGGTGCCGCGCACGAAGCGGGGGAACCAGTGGTTGAAGAGCGTGGTCGCGACGCTCATCTCCGCGTCGGTCGCCGCCGGCGTCGAGTAGAAGGTCTCCACCCCGCTCGGCGTCGGGTAGCCGGCGTCACGCCACGCGAGGATGCGCGTCTCCACCTCGGTGAAGCGGGCCTCGTTGGCGGTCCAGAGCGCCGCCAGCCGGACCTCGTGCGGCTCGGTCGGCGACCCGAGCGAGAGCGTGCGCGCCTCGTCGATCACCTCGAGCAGGAGCGGCGCCCAGTCCTCGCCCAGGTTGGAGTGGTGGTCCCCCTGCAGGCGCTGCATCTCCTCGAAGCTCGCCTCCTCCGCGGCGATCGCCGCCTGGAGCCGCTCGTCGATGCGCCGCGCGCGGTAGCCCTCGATCCACGGCCCGCCGATGTAGTAGGGGTCGTCGAAGAGATCGCCGTCGGTCGCGATGTTCCCCGGGTCGTGGTTGGCGTGCATGACGTACTGACGCGCCGGGTTGAGGGCCTGAGGCCACTGGTCGAAGGGCACCGCGCACTCGGTGGGCCCGCCGGCCGCGGCCGCCGCCTCGTCCACGCGCCCCTGCGCGTCGAGCGGGATCGACCAGGCGCCGTAGCGGGTGCCGTCGATGAGGCGCCGCGGGTCGGCGCCCGCGATCCAGACGTTGGTGCCGGCGTCGCGCGGGAGGTGATCGCGGCAGGGCACCGCGTGGTAGGCGGAGTAGAGCACCGAGCCCTCGGCGTCGGCCGCCATCATGCTGCCGCCGTAGCCGATGAAGTGGCGCATCGCCTGGCGGAAGTCCTCGACGTCGTCCGAGTCGGCGAACTGCCGGAACGCCCGGAGCAGCGTGCCGCCGTCGAACGGGCCGTAGTAGAAGCTCACCGCGCTGATCACGCCGTCGCCGTCCTGGTCCGACGGCACGATCCAGTCACCCATCAGGTTCACCCGCGCCTCGCCCGGGCCGAGCGGCTCGTCGGCGGTGACGCTGCGCCCCTCGATCGAGGTGATGAAGCGTCCGTCGAAGGTCACGAAGCGGGCGAGCTCCTCGGTGCGCCCGACGCTGTCGAGCTCGGGCACGTCGCGGATCTCGAAGGTCTCGTCGACGCGGACGAGCGGCCGATCCTCACCCTCGAAGCGCGAGAAGGCCGGCACGCCGTCGTCGTCGAGCACGAGCTCCTCGGTGTACCAGTCGGTCACGTCGGCGAAGTAGGCGGTCTGCGTCCAGGAGATGCGCCCGTTGGTGCCCACGCCCATCAGCGGCAGGCCGGCGAGGGTCGCGCCCATCAGCCGCTGCGGGTCCTCGGCGCCCATGAGCTCGGTGTCGAGGCCGTACTGCCAGAAGAGCGCGGGCACGCTGAGCTGCAGGTGGCCGTCCCCCGCGAGGAGGGAGCCGCCGCCGGTGGTCGCGCTGCCCATGACCGCCCAGGAGTTCGATCCCCAGCCCTCGTGACCGCTCGGGTGGATGCGGGCGTCGACGCGCTCGAGGTGCGAGACGAGCCGATCGAGGGCGCTCCGCTCGACCCGCGGCCGGTCGGCGGGGATCGGGCGGCGCACCGGGCGCTCGTCCACGATCGGCGCGGAGGTGCGCCCGGTCGTCTCGAGGCCCCAGCCGGCCGCCGACGAGCTGTCGTTCGGCGGCGCGTAGCGCTCGATGATGTCCTGCTGCAGGCCAGCGCGCCGCAGCGCCTCGTCGGGCGCGCCCACGAAGTGCTCGTCGAGCGGGCGGGCGTGCGCGGCGGCGCGGCCGGGGTCGCCGGTCTCGTAGCTCGTGCTGTAGAGGATCGTGGCTCCGGTCGCGACGACGTCGCGGCGGTCCCAGGGGATCATCAGGTCGACCGGGCGGCGGCCGCCGAGCACCGCGAAGGCGAGCTCCAGCTCCTTGGGCGGCGGGAGCTGACGAGCGCGCACCGCCTCGATGTAGCCGTTGACCCCGTCGGCGAACGCGTCGAGCTCGGCCGCCTCGTCGTCGGAGAGCTGCTCCAGGAAGAGGTCGGTCACGTAGGTCGCGCCGATCTGACGGTTCTCGATGTCGGAGCCGAGCGCCGCGTCCCCGATGAGCTCGCTCAGCGTCCCCTGCGAGAGGCGCGAGGTGAGGTCCATCTGGAAGAAGCGGTCCTTCGCCATCACGAAGCCGAGCACCCGCATCGCGTCGAGGCGGTTGGCGGCGTAGACGTGGGGCACGTCCATCTCGGTGCGCACCACGTGCGCGTGCGCTTCGAGGTGCGGGACCCGGAACCGCCCGGTCTCCTCGAGCTCGGCGAAGACCTCCGGCGGCGGCGGATCGGGCGGCCCCGCGTCCGGCGCCTGGCCGTCCGGGCCGCCGTCGACCGGCGCCTCTCCGTCGTCACATCCCGTCAGCGCGAGCGCCACGCAGGCGCACAGACCCACCCACCGTCCAAGCATGCGGGGCAGCCTATCGGATACGGCGCCCGGTGCGTAGTCAGCCCTGGTGCGCGATCAGCCGGGGTCGCGCGCGGGCCGCGGCTCGCGGAAGCAGAGCTCGACGCCGCGCAGGCCCTCGCCGAGCGCCATGGTCCAGCCCTCCGCCACCGGGACGAGGTGATCGCTGCAGAGGCGCATCCCGCTGTCGGCGAGGGACATGCGGCCGGTCTGGAAGACCAGCGTGCGGTCGTCGCAGCCGCTCTCCTGGAGGAACTGCGGGTTCTGGTAGGGGCGCGCCGCGGCCGCGGCGGCGGCGCGCACGTCGAGGGTCCGGCCCTCGAGGCTGACGCTCGCGCCGTTGTGTCCCTCGAGCCGCAGGGCGGCGCCGCTCGGATCGCAGACGGTGACGGTCACCTCGACCTCGTGCAGGCCGGAGACGTCCACCGCGGCGGTCGCGCCGTCGAGCCGGACCCGCTCTCCGCAGGTGGTCTCGCCGTGCGCGGGGTCGATCTCGCAGGACTCGGAGCAGAGCGCGGTCTCCGCCATCGTGACCTCGGGATCGCAGAGCGCGCCCGCCTGGGTGGTCGGGCCGTCGACGATGTCCGGCTGGCCCACGAGGGGCTGCTCGAAGGCGACGAGCTGTACGCAGCCGCTCGCCAGCAGCGCGAGGGCGGGGAGGAGACGCGTCATCGGCGGCGTCATACCTCCCCGGACGCGAATCAGCCAGGCGCCGGCCGTGTGGAGGTGTCTCGCCCCGAGTCACTCAAGATCTCGCGCGGGCACGCCGTTGGATCCGCGTGATGTACCCCCGCGCACGCTGGTTCCCGCTCGCCGCCTGGCTTCTGTTGCCGCTCGCGGTGGTCGGCGACGCTCGCGCGGACGCCGATCCCGAGGTCACCCCCGTCGAGATCCGGTCGCTCGAGGGCGGGGTGTCGGTCGCGGGGATGTGGCACTTCACCCGGGACGACGACCCGGCCAACGCCGACCCCGCGCGCTCCACCGAGGGCTGGGTCGCGCTCTCGACGCCCGGGCCGTGGGCCGGCGCCTACGAGGACGCCGAGCCGTTCCGGGTGGGCTGGTACCGCCGCGAGCTCCGCTTCGACCCGTCGCTGGTGGGCCAGGAGGTCGACCTCCTCGTCGACACCTACATGGCCGGCCTCGACGTCTACGTCGACGGGGAGCGCGTCTACCACCGCGGCGAAGCGAACATCTACGAGTCCTACTACGCCATCCGCGCCGTCCCGGTGAGCTTCACCGTCGAGCGGCCGGTGCACGTGGTCGCGATCCGGGTCGACACCCCGCTCATGGTCGGCGTCTACCAGCTGCCCTTCGAGCTGCGGGCCCACGGCGACCACAGCGCGGCGCTCATCGCCTACGAGAGCTTCAACGGCGACTTCCGGGTGCTGCTCGGCTCGGTGATCTTCTTCTTCGGGCTGTTCTTCCTGTTCCTCGCCTGGCGGGTCCGTCAGCGCGCGTACCTCGTGGCCGGCCTGGCCTGCGTCGCGCTCTTCCCGTTCCTGGTCGGGACTTCGGACACCTTCGCCGCGTTCGTGGAGCCGGAGCTGCTGCTCCTGATGATCTACCCGGCGATCGCGACCCAGGGCGCGCTGAACCACCTCTTCATGCAGAGCGTGGCCGGCCGGCCGATGCCGCGCTTCAACCGGTACCTGATCGCCTTCGCGGCGCTGCTCTTCGTCGCGGACGTGTCGCAGCTCGTCTTCTTCCACCACTCGTTCTTCCTCGTGGCTCGGAAGCTCACGTTCCTGTCGGGCCTGGTGCTCGGCGCGCACGCCACCTACCTCGGCGTGCGGGGCTGGCGCGAGGGGCGGCGCGGCGCGCTCACCCTGAGCTTCGGCACGTTCGCCTACATCGTGGCGGCGGCGCACGACACGCTCATCGCGCTCGGGAAGATCCACAGCACCGGGCTGGTGCTCATCGGGACGCTCTGCGTCACCGGCGCGATGATCGCGATCGCGGTCGACCGCTTCGCCAACACCTTCCTCGAGAACCGGAGGCTCCTCGACGACGTCCGGGAGATGAACGAGAACCTCGAGTCGCTCGTCGAGCAGCGGACCGCGCAGCTCCACGCCCGTCAGAAGGACATGGCCGAGATCCTGGCCAACGTGCCGGAGGCGATCGTGGCCGTCGTGCCCGGCCTCACGCTGCACGAGGAGCACTCGGCGTGCGCGCCGGAGATCCTCGGGGTCGACGCCGTCCCCGGCGCCGACGTGATGGAGGCGGTGTTCGCCGGGGCCGAGCTCGACGACGACCGGCGCGACCAGGTCCAGGGCGCCCTCCTCGCCATCGTGGGCGAGGACTCGGTCAACCACCTGATCAACGAGCACCTCCTGCCCGACGAGCTCTCCCGGGTCCGGCCCGACGGCTCTCGTCAGCACCTCGAGCTGTCGTGGGCGCCGATCGAGGATCCCGACGAGACGGTCGGCAAGATGCTGCTCAGCGTGCGTGACGTGACCGAGCTCCGCGAGCTGCGGGGCGCGGCCGAGGCGAGGTCCCGGGAGCTGGCCCGGATCGGCCAGCTGATCGCGGTCGGCGTGGAGACCGCGCCGCGCCTCCTGTCGGATGGCCGCCGGCTCGTCGATCGCGCGCAGTCGACCCGCCTGGACGACGCGGAGTCGGTCCGCGAGCTCAAGCGCTTCGCGCACACGCTCAAGGGCGAGGCCCGGACCTACGGGCTCGGCGCCCTCGCGGCGGGCGTGCACAACCTCGAGACCGCCTGCACCGCCGGGGACGACGCGCCCGAGGAGGTGCGGCTCGCGACGGAGGCGCTCGCCGAGGAGGTGACCGCGCTGACCCACGTGTGGACCGACAAGCTGGGCCACGACGCGAACGAGGGCGCCCGGCGCACGGAAGACCAGCGGCGCATCCAGCGCGCGCTCACCCTGCTCGCCTCGGCCGCCAACGACGCCGCGCACGCGGCGCGGGCCGAGCTCGAGCGGGTGGGGAGGGCGCCGCTCGCCGAGCTGCTCGAGGACGAGATCGGCGCGGCGCGTCGCCTCGCCGAGGAGCGGGGCAAGGCGGCGCCGACGATCACCGTCGACGGCGAGGCGATCCTGCTCGACCGCGACGGCGAGGGCCGCGAGCTGGTGCGCGCGCTCGGCCACGTGCTGCGCAACGCCGTGGACCACGGGCTGGAGGCGCCGGAGGCGCGGCTCGCGCAGGGCAAGCCCGAGGCGGGCACCATCCGCGTGACCGTCTCGCGGGCCGGCGACCGGCTCACGGTCCGGGTGAGCGACGACGGACGCGGCCTGGATCTCGCGGCCATCGCCGAGAAGGCGGGCCTGGAGGAGGGCGCCGACCCGTCCGAGGTCGCGCAGCAGATCTTCCGCAGCGGGCTCTCGACCGCCTCGCAGGTGGACCTCGTGTCCGGCCGCGGCGTCGGGATGGACGCGGTCGCGCGAATGATGACGAGCCTCGGTGGGGGGGCCGAGGTGGAGCTGGGTGAGGTGAACGAGACCACCGGGAGGCGCGCGTTCGCGCTCCGGCTCCGGATGGTCGATCCCGGCGCGACGCAGGTCGCCGGGCTCCGAGGACGGGTAGGGTGATGAGTTGGATCGGCAGCATCTGGGGCAAGACCCCGCCAGCGAACCAGAACGACGCGCCCGCGGCGGCGCCCGAGCTCGAGCCCGAGCGCTCGGGTGAGGTGGAGGTCCCCTCCGGGCTCCGCCTCGGCGGGCTCGCGCGGTCCGCGGTCGACCTGGTCCGGTCGCGCGTCGTGAACGCGGTCGAGACCTCCGAGCGCGAGATCCTCGCGGTCGGGGAGTGTCTGCAGGACCTGATGACGCAGGCGCAGAAGCAGTCGTCGATCCTCCGGCACATGGAGGGCGACATCGGCGACGGCAGCGCGATGAGCGGCGCGCTCCAGCGGCAGAAGGACACCGTGCAGCGCTTCGTCGAGGGGCTCGTCTCCCGCGCCTCGGAGCAGCAAGCTCTCGCGCAGGCGGCCCACGAGCGCACCCAGCGCATCGGCGAGGCGGGGCACCGGATCCAGAACATCGCCACCCACTCGCGGCTCCTGAGCTTCAACGCGCAGATGGAGGCGGCGCGCCTCGGCTCGAAGGGCCGCGCCTTCCAGGTGATCGCCAAGGAGATCCGCGAGCTCGCCGCCGAGGTCGAGAAGACCAACGCGCTGATCGCCGAGCTCGCCGACGACGTCGCGATGCACATGCCGAAGCTCGACGAGTCGGCCGGCGCGCTGCGCGAGGAGGCCGAGCGCTTCCGGGTGGCGGTCGACGACGGCCTCCGCGAGGTCGACGCGGCGCAGGCCAGCGTGCGGGACCGCTTCTCCGCGTCGCTCCGGGACAGCGAGGCGCAGGCCGCCCAGACGGTGCGCTCCTCGAGCGACGCGCTCTCGCACCTGCAGTTCCAGGACCCGACCAGCCAGGCGATGCGCCAGGCCCTCGTCGTCCTCGATCACATGGCCGAGGCGCTCGAGGACGGCGAGCCCGAGGGGCTCGAGCGGGCGCTCCGAGACGGTCGAGCGAAGATGGATCTGCCGGCGCTGAGCCGCGATCCCTTGGCCGGAGCCGCCTACGCGGCGCCGGAGGAGATGCCGGAGGGAGAGGGAGAGGCCCCCCTGGCGAGCGGCGAGGTCCTCCTCTTCTAGAAGGTCGGAAGTATGAGCAAGAAGATCCTCATCGTGGACGACTCGGCGACGGTCCGGCAGCAGGTGAGCATGGCGCTCTCGGGGGCCGGCTTCGCGATCCTCGAGGCGGTCGACGGCGTCGACGGTGCCTCCAAGCTGACGAGCGACGGCTCGATCGGCCTGGTGATCTGCGACGTCAACATGCCGCGCATGAACGGCCTCGAGATGCTCGAGAAGGTGCGCGGGGAGGGCGTCGGCGTGCCGGTCCTGATGCTGACCACCGAGGGGGACCCGGCCCTCGTCGCGCGGGCGAAGAGCGCGGGCGCGAAGGGCTGGATCGTGAAGCCGTTCAACCCGGTGGCGCTCGTCGCGGCGGCCAAGAAGCTCTGCGCCTGAACCTCCCCCGATCTGCTAGAGGGGGAGGATGCGCCGCTCCCCGCTCTGGGTCTCCCTGCTGCTCCTCCTCGCCTGCGACGGCGCCGAGCCTCCCGCCGCCGGGGGCGAGGTCACGCTCGCGGACGGCACCCGCGTGGTCGTCGCCGACGAGACCGGCGCGGTCTCGCTCTTCGCCGGCGATCGGCCGCTCTGGTCGACGCCGGGCGGCGCCATCGCGCGCACCTTCACCGAGCGGGTCAGCGGCGAGCTGGCCATCTGGACCTTCCGGCGCGGCTCCGAGGAGGCCCGCGCCTACGACCGCTTCCTCGGCTGGCGGGAGGAGGGCGGCGCCGCGGTCGTCGAGCACGGCCTCGCCGACGGGGAGGGCACGGCCACGCTCCGGGTGGCGCCCGGCGAGCGCGCGGACACCACGGTCGTGACGCTCTCGGTCGACGGCGACGCGCCGACCTCGCTCGCCGTCCCGGTGCGCTGCGACGAGGGCGGCAGCTTCCACGGCTTCGGCGAGCAGTATCAGGCCACCGAGCAGACCGGCGAGGCGTTCGACCTCATCGTGACCGAGCAGGGGATCGGCCGCGAGGGCGGCGGCCTGCGCGACATCTCGGGCGACGCGCACACCACCTACTTCCCGATGCCGTACTACCTCGACGCCCGCGGCTTCGGCGTGCTCGTGCGCACCGACCACCGCGTGGCCGTCGACGTCTGCGCGAGCGACGAAGAGCGCGCCTGGCTCGAGGTGATCGACGGCGCCCCCCTCGAGCTGGTCGTCTTCCACGGGCCGACGCCGCTGGACGTCATCGCGCAGCTCGGCGAGGAGGTCGGCCGCCCCGCGCCTCCGCCCCGCTGGGCCTTCGACGGCGCGTGGATCAGCAGTCAGGGCGGGCGCGACGCCGTGCTCGCCGACGTCGCCGCGCTCGAGGCGGAGGCCATCCCGGTCAGCGCGATCTGGTCGCAGGACTGGACGGGGGTGCGCATGAACATCGGCGGCGGCTTCGGCGTGCAGTACCGATGGAACGCCGACCCCGCGCACTACCCCGACCTCGGCGGGATGATCACCGACCTCCACGACCGCGGCCTCCGCTTCCTCGCCTACGCCAACCCCTTCGTCGACCCCGACCTCGACGACCACTTCCCCGAGATGCGCGACATGGGCTGGCTGATCGAGGCGCCCGAAGGCGGCGCGTACGTCTTCAACGCGCCGAACGAGCGGAGCAGCCACCCCGACCTCACCGAGCCCGCGGCCCGCGCCTACGTGCAGGCGGAGCTCGAGGGCATGGTGGGCGAGCTCGGCATCGACGGCTGGATGGCCGACTTCGGCGAGTGGACCCCGCTCGACGCGGTCATGGACGACGGCAGCGACCCGGCCGCCTACCACAACCGGTTCCCCGTCGACTGGCACTGCACGAACCGAGCGGCGATGGACGCGGCCCGCCCGGACGGCGACTGGGTGCTCTTCGCCCGCAGCGGATGGACCGGCGCGCAGCGCTGCTCGATGATCCACTGGGTCGGCGACCAGGAGGCCACCTGGTCCGAGACCGACGGGCTGCCGACGGTCGTGCCCGCGATGATCAACCTCGGCCTCGCCGGCGTGCCCTACGTGACCCACGACATCGCGGGCTTCAGCGGAGGCCCCAGCACGCGCGAGCTCTACATGCGCTGGACCGAGCTGGGCGCGTTCACCCCGATCATGCGCACCCACGAGGGCAACCGGCGCGACGTCAACCACAACTGGGACACCGACGCCGAGACGATCGCGCACTTCCGCCGCTTCGCCCGGGTCCACGCCGCGCTCGCCGACGACATGATGACCTGGAGCGAGGAGGCGCAGCGGACCGGCGCGCCGCTCGTGCGCCATCTGCTGCTCGAGTTCCCGGAGGACCGCGAGGCGTGGCGGGTCCACGACCAGTACATGCTCGGCGACGCGCTCCTCGTCGCCCCGGTGGTCGAGCGCGGCGCGACCGAGCGCGCGGTCTACCTGCCGGCGGGCGCGACGTGGTTCCACGTCTGGACGGGGGAGCCCCACGAGGGCGGCCAGACCGTCACCGTGGACGCGCCCCTCGGCGAGCCCCCGGTCTTCCACCGGGACGCGGACCGCGACGATCTGCGTGCGCTATAGTCGATGCCCGTGCCGATACGCGCGCTCGTGTTCGTGCTCGCTGCAGGCTGCGCCGCCGCGCCCCGGCCGGTGGAGCCGATGGGGGAGGTCACGACCTACCGCGGGCGGGTGGTCGCGGCGCGCGGCCCGACGATGGCCGAGGACGGAGGCCTCTGCGCCATCGAGGTGCAGGCGGCCGACGGGGACTTCCTCAACTGCCGCATCCGCATCCGCTGCAACGAAGACCTCGTCTACGGGCTGAGCGGCGCGGGGTTCAACAACTGCCGGCGCGACGGCGACACCTTCGTCTTCGCCCACGACCACAACGGCACCCGGCGCGACGGCGACCCGCGCATGTTCTTCGACCTGCGGGCCGGACGCGTGATCATCAGCGACGACGATCCGGACGTGGAGGTGCTCATCGATCTGATGACGCCCCCCCGCGGCTACGGCGCCGGCGAGCGCGGAAATCCGAGCCACCGGCTGGCCGCCCCCTCGACACGGTGAACATTATTCAATAGCTTGTCGTCGCTTCCATGACGCGGCGCATTCAAGGGTTGGCTCTCTCCTTCGTCCTCCTCTCGTGCGAGGGCTCCGTGCCTCGGCCTCCGCCTCCGGAGCACGACGGCATCTACGGATTCGCGCACGGCTGCTACGCGATCGACGCGACCGATCCGGGGTCGGACGACACGCGCTGGCTCGAGTCGGTCGAGCGGGTCGAGGGCGAGGAGACGCGCGAGGTCTACACCTTCAGCGCGCGCACGATGGAGGACGGGGCGCGCTTCACGCTGCAGCCGTCGACGCTCGCCACCTACATCCTCTACGACGCCGACCGGCGCTACCTGGTCGGGGGCGAGGACGGGCTGGTGCCCCAGGAGGAGGTGCTGAGCGATCTCTTGCTCGCCGACGACACCTACCTCCCGGGCGTGCAGTGGGAGCTGTCGGTGTCGGCGCACGACGACGCGCGCTTCCAGCTGCGGCACCTCGCGACCGGGCGCTTCCTCGGGCGGGACGGCCTGGTCGAGTCGGAGGACGACGCCGCGGTCGTCGCCCTGTACCCGACCGACGGCTGCGAGCCGTACCCGGAGCTGACCGTCGACGCCGAGGGCACGCCGACCCGCACGACCTTCGAGGACGGCGACCTCTACGGCATCGTCGACACGCACTCGCACGTCTTCTCGAACTACGCGTTCGGCGGCGGCGGCATCTTCCACGGCGCGCCGTACCACCCCCTCGGCGTGCCCCACGCGCTGCCGGACTGCGACATCTACCACGGCCGCGAGGGGCGAGCGGATCTCTTCGGCTACGCCTTCGACAGCTTCGGCGGCGACACCTTCGACTCCGACGCCCTCCTGACCTCGTTCGTCACCGGCCGCACGCCCGAGGCGAACCACGAGACCGCCGGGTGGCCCACCTTCACCGACTGGCCGAGCGCGCACGACAGCTCGACGCACCAGACGCAGTACTACCGCTGGCTCGAGCGCGCCTGGCTCGGCGGCCTCCGCCTGGTGGTGCAGCACGCGACGACCAACCAGATCATCTGCGAGCTCCTCGCGGGCAGCGGCACCCAGCCGGTCCGCTACTCGTGCAACGACATGGTCGCCGTCGATCGCATCATCGAGGAGACCTACGCGATGGAGCGCTACATCGACGCGCAGTGGGGCGGGCCGGGCGAGGGCTTCTTCCGCATCGTCACCACCCCGGCGCAGGCGCGCGAGGTCATCGCCGACGGCAAGATGGCGGTCATCCTCGGCATCGAGACGTCCAACGTGTTCGACTGCTTCCTCGGCGGGCGCGAGGGCTACCCGACCTGCGACGAGGCCTACGTCATCGAGCAGCTCGACCGCTATCACGAGCTCGGCGTGCGGGTGCTCTTCCCGGTCCACAAGTACGACAACGGGTTCTCCGCCGGTGACGGCCACAAGTCCTTCATCGAGGTGGGCAACTTCATCAACTCGGGTCACTGGTCGAACTTCACCGAGGACTGCCCCGACGTCCCGACGACCTTCGACCGCGGCGAGGTCAGCTTCGGGGGCCTGAACATGCCGCGCGACGTGTACGACTCGCCGGCGCCCCACGACTTCTCGGGCTTCGGCGCCAACCCCATCGGCACCATCGTGCCCTTCATCGACCAGCTGATGTCCCCGGCGCTCGAGGGCGACTGGTGCATGAACGCCGGCCTGACGCCGCTCGGCGAGCGCCTGCTCGAGGAGATGATGCGGCGGGGCATGATCATCGAGATGGATCACTTCCCGCGCCGCTCCTACCTGCGCGCCTACGAGATGGCCGAGGCCGCCGGCTACCCGGGGCTCGCGGGGACGCACGGGCTCAACTACGACGGCCGGATCTACGCGCTCGGCGGCGTCTCGAAGGTCGGCCTCGGCCGCTGCGGCGAGGCGGGCGATCCGGCGGCGATGACCCGGCGGCTCAACGAGCGCGTCGACCTCATCCGCGCCAACGGCGGCTACCCGGCCGAGGGCTTCGGCTTCGACCTCAACGGCTTCGCGGGCGCGCGCGGCCCGCGGTTCACCGAGGGCGCCTGCCCCGAGCCGCAGGAGAACCCGGTGACCTACCCGTTCCAGTCCATGGCCGGCGACGTGACCTTCACCGAGCCGCGGGTCGGCGAGCGCACGATCGACTTCAACATGGAGGGCTTCGCGCACATCGGCCTGCTGCCCGAGCTGATCGAGGACGCGCGCCGCACCGGCGCCACCGAGGAGGATCTCGAGCCCCTCTTCCGCTCCGCCGAGGGCTACATCCGCATGTGGGAGGCCGCCGAGGCCCGCGCCGCCGAGATGTGAGGAACACCTGCCCCTCTGGTACGTTGAGTCGCCATGGGGGCAGTCCAATGTGAGCGCTGCGGAAGCGCGGTTCACCCACATGGGGGCGATCGCCCCTTCTGCGAGCGCTGCGGCGTCTTCGTCGAGGCGCCGAGCTGGTTCGTCACCTCCCGGGCCGACGCGCCGCCGGGGAGCTACCGCGATCAGGCGGGCGAGCCGACCTTCCGGCTGGAGCATCGCGGCCGCGGCGACCTGAAACCGAAGCTGCGCAAGGCCGCCGGGGTCTGCGTCGGTGTCGTCGGCCTGCTCGGCCTGCTCGCCCTGCTCACCGGCGCCCAGGGGATGTGTTTCCTGATCTGGGTGCTCCTGGGGGCGCCGCTCCTCGCCGCCGCGGTGCTGGCGTTCGGAGCCTCCTTCTTCGGGCGCGACTCCCGGACCTCGGTGCACATCGCCGACGGGGAGCTGCGCGCCGGCCGGCGAGGCGTGCGCCTCGAAGAGGTGGAGGCGCTGGAGGTGAAGCGCGCGGCCGGCGGCCGTCACACCCTCTTCGCGCGGACGCCCTCGGGAGAGGTGGCGCTGGTGCCGCACCTCCAGGACGAGCGCACCGCCGAGGAGGTCCGGGTCGCCCTCGCCGACGAGGTGGAGCGTCGGCGGCGCGCGGGGTGATCCGCGCGTATGCTGCCCCCC
Source organism: Myxococcota bacterium (assembly GCA_036149055.1). Taxonomy (GTDB): domain Bacteria; phylum Myxococcota_A; class Polyangia; order Polyangiales; family Sandaracinaceae; genus JAVJQK01. The sequence goes on from JAYZQJ010000204.1 coordinate 16,059, forward strand.
GATGACGTCTGAGCTCGCCGACTCCCTCGAACGCGCGCGCCCCGAGGACCGGGTGCACATCGACCGGGAGGGCCGCGTGCGCTCCCCGACGCGCTATCGTATGATCGTCGGCGCCTACTGGGGGACCCTCGGGCTGCTGACGGTGACCGAGGCCTACCTCGGCTATCTCCTCGTCGGCGTGCCGGGGCTCTCGCTCGGCGTGGTGATCGGCGCGGGGCTCGCGTGGCTCGGCAGCCGACACCTCCTGCTCCGCCGCTCCAGCGAGGCCGCGCTCTCGGGCGAGCTCGACGTGGCCGAGGCCGCGGCGCGCAAGATCGCCGACGGCCGCTTCGTCCCGCGCAACCTGCGCGCCCTCGCCCACGGTCGCCTCGCCTTCTGCGCCAGCCTGCGCGAGGACGCCGACAAGACCCTCTACCACACGCGGGAGAGCCTCCGGCTCTGGGGCAAGAGCCAGAACGTGCTCGCGCGCCTCGCCCGCTACGGCGAGGCCTACGCCCTGACCCGGCTCGGCACCCTCGACACCGCCCGCGACGTGCTCGAGGGCCTCGGCCCCGAGCCGAGCGGCGAGTTCCTGCAGCTCGCCCACTGGACGACCGAGCACTTCCTGGCGTTCAAGGAGGGCCGACACGACTGGGACGACGACGTGCTCCACGCCCGGGCGAAGCGCGCCCTCGCGATCACGTCCGCGGCCCCGCTCCTCGCGCTGCTCGCCTGGGCCTTCGCCGAGCGCGGCGACCACGACATGGCCGAGCTCCTCCTCGAGGAGGCGCGCGATCGCCACCCGGGCGACCTCCTCTCGAAGCGCATGCCGGAGCTGCAGCGCTGGATGGAGGGCGACCGTCCGCGGGTGCGCGTGGAGGTCGAGGAGGTCGAGGCGGAGCTCGAGCCCTCGCCCGCGGCGAAGAAGAGGCTCAGCGGCCGCTGAACTTCGCGTCCCGCCGCTCCACGAACGAGCGCAGCCCCTCCGCCGCATCTTCGCTGCCCATCAGCGCGCGGGCCTGGTCGAGCAGCGCGGCGGCGGCGGCGTCCGGCCCGTCGTGGGCGGTGGTCCGCGCGGACGCGAGCGTGGCCCGGACCCCGAGCGGCGCGCGGGACGCGATCGTCTCCGCGATCGCGACCGCCTTGGCCTTCTGCTCCCCCGCGGGCACCACCTCCTGCACGAGCCCGATGCGGTGCGCCTCCGCGGCGTCGAAGATGTCGCCGGTGAGCAGCCACCGCATCGCGTCGCCCCAGCCGGCGATCTGCGGCAGCCGGATGGTCGCGCCGCCGAACGGGAAGATGCCGCGGTTGATCTCGATCTGACCGAAGCGAGTGTCGTCCGCCGCGACGCGAATGTCCGCCGCCAGCGACAGCTCGATGCCGATGGTCAGGCACCAGCCCTGCACGGCCATGACCAGCGGCTTCTGCCGCACCCGACCGTGCAGCCCGAGCGGGTCGACCGCGTCCTCCGGGAAGAGCGGCGCGCCGTCCTTCACCGCCGGCCCCACCTCGGCGAGATCGAGCCCCGCCGTGAAGTGCTCGCCCTCGGCGAAGAGCACCGCGCACCGCGCGTCGTCGTCGTCCTCGTAGGCCGTGAGCGCCTCGGCGAGCTCGCGCAGCATGCGCAGATCGAACGCGTTGCGCTTGTCGGCCCGGTCGAGCCCGATGAGGTGGAGGTGACCCGTCTGCTCGACGGTGACGCGGGGTCGATCGCTCATGCCCCCGTTCTCGCACGAACCGAGACGCGATTCACGTCGGGCGTCACGACTCGGCGCGGACTTTCAGCGCCTCGGCGTGGCGCGCGAAGCCGGCGCGGACGCGGGCGAGGGGGACGAAGCGGGCGAGGGCGCCGCGGAAGGTCTCCTCGGTGTGGTAGCGGGTCGGGCCGCCGGGAGGCTGCTCGAGGGTCTGCACGCGGGTGGCGCGGACGAGGCCGAGGCGGGCGATCCAGCCGGTGAAGCGGTAGGCGAGCGCGGCTCGGGTGACGTCGCCCTGCGCGGCGGGGGCGTCGACCTGGACGACGCGCTCGGGCGAGGCGAAGGCGCCGCCGTCCTCCCAGCGCACGTGCAGCACGATGTCGTCGCCCACCGCGAGCGTCGGGCGCGGCGCGTCGACGCGGACGATGAACGGGTTCCAGGCGCCGTAGCCCGGGGCGTCGACCATCGCCGCCCAGACCCGCTCGATCGGCGCGTCGATCGTGATCGAGGACTCGGCGCGGATCACCTGCCGTCCTCGCAGTCGACGCCGCCGCGGCGGGCGCCCGAGGCGATCTCGGAGAGGCAGCGATCGGCGCAGGTCTCGGTGACGTAGCGCATCAACGCCTCGTCCCGGAAGATCGCCTCGGCCTTGGTGACCGAGGGATCTCCCGCCGGCGAGTCGCGCCAGACCTGGTACATCGCGTCGTAGCCCGGATCGGCGTCGCGACAGTATCCGTTGCACGCGAGTCGTTGCGCGCGCTCGCGGTCCGCGGTCCCCTCCTCCGGCGAGTGCTGCGCCCCCTGGTCGTCCTCTACCCAGCCGAGGCAGGTGGCGGCGCCGGATCCGCCGCAGGCGAGGAGGGGCCAGGTGAGCGCCAGCGCGGCGCCCGTCCGCGCCCAGAGTCGAGAGGCTCGCGACATGGGGCGAGGGTACCAGAGGGCACCTTCAGTCTCCGCGCTCCTGTCCGTTCGGGAGGTCCATGGTGATGGACTGGCGGGTCCAGCTCTCCGCGTCCCTGGCGCGCGAGCTCGACGTGGAGGGGCTGGCGCGCTCGCTGTGTGCGGCGGTGGCGACGCGGATCGAGGCGCCGGTCACCGCGCGCGTCGGAGACACGGTGCACACGGCGCCGGCCGGCGCCCCCGAAGCGGCCGTCGCGGCCGAGGTGCCGGGAGACGGCGCGCGCTTCGCACTCGAGCCCGAGCGCGTGGTGGTGGCGCTCGAGGCGAGGGGCCGCCTGATCCTGCAGCTCGGGGCCGAGCGGACGGATCGCGAGGCGCTGGCCGCCGAGGTGGCCGAGCTGGGGCCGCTCGTGGCCGCGCTCGTCGACGGCGTGGAGATGTACCAGGCGCTCGACCTCGTCGTGCAGCAGGAGATGGCCGCCGCGATCCGGCGCGAGGAGCACATCAAGCTCCTCATGGACAGCATGCACGACGGGCTGATCGTGTGCGGCCTCGACGGCCTCCTCACCGGGACCCGATCGGCCGCCGCGCAGCGGCTCCTCGGAGACCGCGAGGGGGAGGCCCTCTGGGACGTGCTCGGGGCCGGCGAGATGGGCCGGCTCGCCTACGAGCAGCTCGCCGAGGATCTCCTGCCCTTCGAGGTCTCGGCCGCGGCGATGCCGGCGGAGATCGTGCGCGACGGACGGGTGCTCCGCCTCGGCTATCGCCCGGTCATCGAGGACGGCCGCTTCGCCTACGTGCTCCTGATCGTGCGCGACGCCACCGCGGAGGTCGCGGCCGAGCGGGCGGACGCCGAGCGCCGGCAGATGACGAAGATAGTCTCGCACCTCGTGGCCGATCACGGCGGCTTCCTCGCGTTCGTGCGCGAGGTGGACGAGCTCCTCCGGCGGCTCGGCGAGGCCGCGCCCGACGAGGAGCTCCTTCGCGCCCTGCACACGCTCAAGGGGAACACGGCCATCTTCGGGTTCGACGCCATCGCGGCCCGCTGTCACGCGCTCGAGGAGCGGCTGGCCCAGGGCGCGGCGCTCACCCGCGAGGACGTCGATGGCCTGGCGCTCGCCTGGCGCGAGACCCTCGGCGGCATCGGCGCGATGTTGGAGGGCGACACCGGCGGCGACATGCGGGTACTGCGCGGCGAGTACGATCGGCTCTGCGCGGCCCTCGAGCGAGAGGACACGCCGACGTCGCTCCGGGAGCTCGTGGCGAGCTGGGAGCGGGAGGCGGTCCGAGATCTGCTCACGACGCCCGGCCGCCAGGCGGAGCGCCTCGCGGCGCAGCTCGGCAAGCACGTCGACGTGGTGGTCGCGCACAACGACGTGCGGCTCCCCCACGAGGGGGCGCGAGGGCTGTTCCGCAGCCTGGTGCACCTCATCCGCAACGCGCTCGACCACGGGCTGGAGGGGCCGGCCGAGCGGGTCCGCGCCGGCAAGCCCGAGCGAGGCGCGCTCCACATCGCGGCCCACCGAGACGCGGAGCGCTTCACCATCAGCGTGCGCGACGACGGGCGCGGGATCGACGAGGAGGCCGTGCGCCGCCGGGCCCGGGAGCGCGGGCTCGACAGCGCGAGCCTCCTCGACGCGCTCTGCGCCGACGGAGTCTCCACCCGCGACGCGGTGAGCGAGGTCTCCGGCCGCGGCGTGGGGCTCGCCGCCGTGCGCGGCGCGTGCGAGGCCCTCGGCGGTCAGCTCGAGCTGGACTCCCGCCGCGGCGAGGGCACGACCTTCCGCTGCGTGATCCCCGCCTGATCCGTTTTCTTGCGCTTTCCGATCGCCGCCCCCTCAATCGAGGCATGCAGCGAGAGCACGCGAAGGGGGGCCGCGAGGCCGAGGCGACCAGACCCGTACGGACCGTGTTCCTGCGGCGCGGGGCGGTCACGGATCTGCACCGGCACGACGAGCCGAGCGCCTGGACCCGGGTGGTCTCGGGGCGCATCGTCGACGAGCGATGGCACCGCGCCGAGGGCGGCAAGCTCGTGCGCGAGGAGCGGGTGCTGCGCGCCGATCAGGCGCTGGCCGCGCCGACCGGGGCGCTCCACCGCGTCCGGGCGCTCGAAGACACCGCGTTCGTCACCTCGTGCTCCGACGAGTGCGGGTGCGCCCGGCCCGCCGCCCTCGAGGAGCTCTGCGCGGCCGACGTCGCCCGCGCGATGAGCGATCGGAGCGCGACCGAGACCGCGGTCGGCGCCCCGTCCCCCGCGCCGCCCGAGCGGAGCGCCCGGACGATCCTGAAGCGCTGAGCGGTGATATCTTCGCGGCATGAGTCAGTGGAAGCTGTGCAGCATGTGCCGCAAGCCGATCGCGCACGGGAGCACGTACTACGCGTGCAGCGTCTCGACCTGTAACCGCAAACGGACCGCGCTCTTCTTCTGCTCGGTCGACTGCTGGGACGCCCACGACGCCGGCGCGAACCACCGGACGAGCTGGGCCGAGGAGAAGACCGCGCCAGCTTCGTGACAGGCGTCGCCCACGCCGTCCGAAAGCGGGTATCATCCCGCGCAGCATCATGGCTCGACCAGTCGACGCCGACTCCGCGCGCACCTACGACTCGATCGTCAGGGCGGCGCTCGACGTGCTCGACGAGGCCGGGCTCCCCGAGCGGCTGAGCATGCGGAAGGTCGCCGCGGCCGCCGAGGTCAGCCCGGGGACCATCCAGTACTACTTCGGGTCCAAGACGGACCTGCTCGAGGCCTGCCTCGACGGCTACTACCAGCGGCTCACCGCGACCGCCGGGCAGCTGACCTCGACCATGCACGAGCGCGAGGGGGCGGCGCTCGTCGAGCACGTCGCGCGCAGCCTCTTCCGCTTCGCGCGGCGGGAGCGGGCGCTGATCAAGCTGCGCATGGCCACCAACGCCCAGCGCGGCGAGCTGCACCCGAACCGCCAGCCCGAGTTCCTCGGCTCGATGATCGTCGAGGCCGCGAAGAGCTTCGCGCCCCACATCACGGTGGACCAGCTGCACGCGCGCCTCGCCATCCAGTCGATGTCGTCGATCATGGCGCGCATGGCGCTGCTGACCGACTCCGAGCTCGAGTGCCTCACCGACGCGACCGGCGACGACGGCTGGGCGCAGGTCGAGGAGTACGTCGCTCAGGCGGCCGTGCGGCTGCTCTGCCCGGCCGGCTGAGGCAGGTCTCCGGGCGGCAGATCAGTCGGCAGCTGGGGACCGAGGCGTAGCGAGCGCAGCACGTGCCACCCGATCGAGAGGCTGCCCACGCCGAGGCCGATCACCACGCCGGCGTCGACGATGCCGCGCCAGGGCTGGGGCGTCATGCGGACGAGGACCACGAGCGCGCTGATGCCGACGACCAGCGACCACGCGACGAGGGTGCCGCGGCGCGTGGAGGCGAAGAGCGACATGCAGTACGCGGGCGCGAGGAGCGCGCTCCCGAGCCGGCGCCGGCGGCCGAGGTGGAAGGCGCGGGCCACGACCCGGGGCGAGAAGCGGCGGTGGAAGCCGCGCCAGCCCTCGGCGTAGCCCATGAACGCGACCCAGCCGGCGAGGGCGGCCCAGTGCAGCGCGCCGAGCTCCATCGTCAGCGCCTCCGCCGCGATCGGCGACAGCCGGACGATCGCGTTCGCGAGCAGCGCGAGCACGCCGCCCACGCCCCACGCCACGACCATCCAGTCGAGGGGCGACAGGCGGGGGCGGTCCTCCATGGGGAGCATCCTACCTCGATCCCCCAGGATCGGCCGCCTCTGATAGCCTCTCCTCTCATGGCGGCTCGAACGGTGCCCACGCCGGAGGACGTGCGGGCGATCGTCGCGTTGGACGACGACCCCACCCTCCGAAACCTCAGGATCACGCAGGGCTATCACGACCTCTCGGAGGGGATGAGGGCGCGCACGGGCGGGCGTGACATCAACTGGACCACGCTCGGGACGTGGGCCTCCAAGACGGCCGGCAAGTTCATCCGGAGCGAGGAGGTGCCGGCGGCGTTCCGCGCGCTGCTGTCCGCGGCCGGGCCGCTCGCCGAGGTCGAGGAGAAGCTCGGGGTGCGCGGCCTGGTCGGCCTCGCCGGGGACATCGTTTCCGACGTCAGCACCTACATCATGGTCGGCAACCGGGTGGTCTTCGCCGAGCTCGGCGGCTGCTTCGCCGACGTGCTCCAGACCCTCGGCGACGACGAGGCGTTCGACCAGGCCAGGCTCGACGGCCTCCTCGAGCGCTACGCGAAGGGTGATCCGCAGCCCGACGTCACGCGCTGGGACGGCAAGACCCTCATCGGCGAGCAGCGCGGCGGCCAGAGCATGCTGCGCGACATGGCGACCGCGCTCTACCGCGCCATGCACGAGCCCGATCCCAAGACCCGCGCGGAGCTGCTGCTCCTCGCCAACGCTTACGGCGGCATTCACGAGCAGACCCGGCTCCAGACCTACATCGCGGGCTCGCTGAACGCGCCGTTCGAGGAGGTGCTGATCGGGCACGTGCACGACCAGCTCGACGACGGCGCGAAGAGGTCGCTGGCGACGACGCTGATCCGCCCCATCGCCAACCTCCTCGAGAAGGCGTGGAACGACTTCGCGACGCTGACGATGATGGAGCTCTACCTGCCCGACGGCACGATCCACCTCTCGCGTCCGCTCCCGCCGGATCCCGGCGGCCCGCTCGTGCCGAAGGATCTCGAGGAGATCGTCGACCCGACCCTGCGGACGGTGCTCTCGCGCTACGAGGCGCTCGACCTCGACGTCGAGGAGCGCTTCATCGATCGCCTCGAGGACCGCTTCGCCGCGCTCATCGGGCTCGGGCACCGGCCCTCGCACGCGCAGGCGGTCGCGGTGGGCGCGGTCGACTGGGTCAGCCTCCCGCAGCGGATGCGCTACATCCTCACCCTCTTCCGGATGCGCGCGCAGGACCGGCACCTGATCGCGCAGCCCTTCACCGACGCGCAGCGGGTGAAGATGGACGAGGGCGTCGTGCCCGAGGGGCCGCTCTAGATGGAGTGCCCGAGCTGCCAGCACGAGAACCGCGACGGCGCGAAGTTCTGCGGCGAGTGCGGTGAGCGGCTCGCCGGCAAGTGTCCCAGCTGCGGCCACGTCAACCGGCCGAGCGCGAAGTTCTGCGACGACTGCGGGACCAAGCTCGCGGCCGCCGCGCCCAAGAAGAGCCCGTCGGGCGTCCAGGGCGAGCGCCGTCAGCTCAGCGTGATGTTCTGCGATCTGGTGTCGGCGACGGAGCTGTCGGCGCGCCTCGACCCGGAGGATCTGCGCGAGGTGATCCAGGCGTTCCAGCGGGCGGCGACCGAGGAGATCCGCCGCTTCGACGGTCACGTCGCGCAGCACCTCGGGGACGGACTGCTCGTCTACTTCGGCTACCCGCGCGCCCACGAGGACGACGCGATCCGGGCCGGGCACGCGGCGCTCGGGGTCATCGAGGCGGTCGCGCGGCTGGACGAGCGGCTCTCTCGCGAGCGCGGGGTGAGGCTCGCGGTCCGCGTCGGCATCCACACCGGGCCCACGGTGGTCGGGGCGGTCGGCGGCGAGGGCGTGACCGAGCAGCTCGCGATCGGCGAGACCCCGAACCTGGCCGCGCGCCTCCAGGGCATCGCCGAGCCGAACACCGCGGTGGTCAGCGCCGAGACCGAGCGCCTCCTGCGACGCGCCTTCCGCACCGAGAGCCGCGGCGCGCACGCGCTCAAGGGCTTCGACGAGGCGCGCGAGGTGTTCCGCGTCGTCACCCGCGGCCCGAGCGCCGAGGAGCCGGTGCCGCGCACGCCCTTCGTCGGTCGCGAGGCCGAGGTCTCCGCGCTCCGATCGCTCCTCGAGCAGGCGAAGGCGGGCTCCGGCCGCTCGGTGCTGATCCGCGGCGAGGCCGGCGTGGGCAAGTCTCGCCTCTGCTCGGTGCTCGACGGCGCCGAGGCCCGGGTGCTGCGCTCGCGCGGCTCCACCTTCTTCGCGCACACGCCCTTCCAGCCGGTCGGCGAGCTGCTGCGTCAGCTCGCGCGCGTGCCCGACGACGAAGGGCGGCTCGACGCGCTCCGCGCCCTGATCGAGCGGCTCGAGCTGTCGGACCCGGACGCCCTCGGGCTCCTCGCGCCGCTCCTCGGCGTCGACGACGTCCCGCTCCCGCCGCTCACGCCGCAGATCCGCAAGGGCCGGACGCTCGCGCTGCTCGTGGCGGCGTTCCTGCGCGCGGCCGAGCTCGCGCCCACCCTCATCGTGCTCGAGGACGTGCACTGGGTGGACGAGTCGACCCTGGAGCTCGTCGGCGGGCTGGCCGAGTCCCTCGCGGACGCGCCGCTGCTGCTCGTCCTGACCGCCCGGCCGGAGTTCCGCGCGCAGTGGCACGTGCAGACCGAGCTGGCCCTGCATCGCCTGCCGCGCGCCGCCATCGACGCGATCATCGACGCGGTGGGGGAGGGCGAGATCCCGCCCGAGCTCGCCCAGCAGATCACCCTCAAGGCCGACGGGAACCCGCTCTTCGCGGAGGAGCTCGCGCAGATGGTGATCGAGTCCGGTCTGCTCGAGTCGAAGGTCAACACGAGCGGTGAGCATCAGCTGCTCGCCATCCCGGCGACCCTGCACGACTCGCTGATGGCGCGCCTCGATCAGCTGCCGCCGAAGAAGAAGACCCTCGTGCAGCTCTGCTCCACGATCGGGCGGCGGTTCAGCGAGGAGCTGCTCCGCGAGATCTTGCGCTCCTTCGAGGAGGAGATGCAGAACGAGCTGCGGCGCATCACCGACGGCGAGCTCATCTACCAGCGCGGCGTGTCCCCCCGATCGATGTTCGTGTTCAAGCACGCGCTCGTGCAGGACGCGGCCTACGCCTCGCTTCTCAAGCGGACCCGGCGCAAGTACCACCAGCGGGTCGCCGACGTGCTGAGCGAGCGCTTCCCGGAGACGCCGCCCGAGGTGCTCGCCCACCACCTGACCGAGGGCAACCGGCCGGCCGCCGCGGTGCCGCACTGGCACGCCGCCGGGCAGGCCGCGCTCGGCGCCTTCGCCCTCGGGGACGCGATGAGCCACCTCTCCCGCGGGCTGGCCTGCGTCGAGCAGCTCCCGGAGGGCGACGCGCGGCTCGCGCAGGAGCTGGCGCTGCGCGGCACGCTCGGTGTCCCGCTGATGCTCACCCAGGGCTTCGCGTCGTCGGAGGTCGAGGCCAACTACTCGCGCATGCTCGAGCTCTGCCAGCACGCCGGGGACGACGCCGCCGCCCAGGTCTTCCCGGCGCTCTGGGGCCTCTGGACCTTCTACATCGTCAGCGGTCAGCACCCGAAGGCGGAGGAGACGGCGTCCATGCTGCGCGGGCTGGGCGAGCGGACCGGCGACGTCGCGATCCGGGTGGCCGGGCTCACCGCCCACGGCGCGGCGCGGCTGATGCGGGGGCACATCACCGACGGCCGCCGCGCGCTCGAGGAGGCGCTGGCCTCGTACGACCGGGAGGCTCACGGGCCGCTGGCGCTGCAGCTCGGGCAGGACCTCGGCGCGATGTGCCTCTCGTTCCTCACCTGGGCGCACGTGCACGCGGGCGAGGACGATCAGGCGACGCAGCGCGCGAACGAGGCGGACGCGCTCGCCGACGCGCTGGCGCAGCCCTCGACCCGCGCCTTCGTCGACACGGTGCTCGGGACCTGGAGCTGCGTGGCCGGGGACCCGAGCGACGCGGCCCGCCGGGCGGAGGTCGTGGTGCAGCTGGCCGCGCAGATGGGCATGCCGCACTGGGACGCTCAGGCGCGCATCGTGCGCGGCTGGAGCCGAGCCCTGGGCGGCGAGTCGGCGGTCGAGGACATTCGCGCCGGCGTCGAGGCGCTCACCGCGATGGGCTCCATGGCGACGATGACCCTCTACTGGGCCGGGCTCGCCGAGGCGGAGCTCGCCGCCGGCCGGCTCGACGAGGCGCGGGCCGCGGTCCGGGAGGCCGCCGCCTATCTCGCCCGGAGCGACGAGCGCGTGCACGAGGCCGGGCTCGCGATCATGGATGGGCGGGTCGCGCTCGCGGCCGGCGACGTGGGACACGCCCGCGCCGCCTTCGAGCGCGCCCTCGCGGTGGCCCAGGCGCAGGAGGCGCACGGCATGGCCCGGCGCGCCGAGCGCCACCTCGCGGAGATGTGATGGCGCGCTACCTCACCACCGTCACCGTGCCCGTCGCGATCGACACCACGTTCGCCTACGTGAGCGACTTCAGCCACGCGGGCAGCTGGGACCCGCGGGTGAGCGCGGCTCGCCGCCTCGACGACGGCGGCCCGGTCGGCCTCGGCTCGCGCTTCGAGCTCGACTCCCCCGGCCCGCTCGGCGGCACGATCGCCTTCCCCTATCGGGTCGTCCGCTTCGACGCGCCGCACCACGTCGCCTTCGAGGGCCAGGTCGACTTCGCCTCCTACCGGGACGCGCTCACCTTCGAAGCCGACGGCGACGCCGCGACCAAGCTCACCTACGACGCCCGCTTCGAGCTCCGGGGCCTGCTGCGCCTCGGCAGCCCGATCATGAGCCTCTTCTTCCAGCGCATCGGAGACGACGCGACGAACGGGATCCCGGACGCGGTGGCCCGCGCCGCGCGGGGTTGAACGGTTCCGCGCAGGGCCGGAAATTGCCCCCCGTGGGTCTCCGGCGTACCCCCGGGGCGGTGATGGGCCGCGTCGTCCCTCTTCTCTTCACGCTCTCCCTGGGCTGTCAGGTCAGGACCCAGGCGGTCGTGCACGTCGACGCCGACCCGGTGGTCCGGGATCGCACCCGCTATCTCTGCGTCCGCACCTGGGCGGGACACGAGGAGGCGCGGACCGACTTTCGCGAGGAGTTCGCGGCCATCCCCGAGGCGATCGCCGGTCTCCCCACCTACGTCCCGGTCCACCCCGGACGCGGCGCGCCCGATCAGACCTTCACCTTCGAGGCGGCGGCGTGCGACGGGCCCGGCTGCGAGGGCTGCTTCGTCGACGCTCACTTCGGCGGCAGCTTCGACTCGGGGCGCGTGCGCAGCTACTTCCTGACTCTCGACGAGGCGTGCATCGGCGTGGGCTGCCCGCAGGGTCAGTCGTGCAACGAAGGGGTCTGCGTCGACTCGCGGCTCGACGAAGGAGAGACCGAGCTCCCGCTGCCCTCCGACGATCAGCCCGCCTTCTGCCGAGGCGCGCGCTGCCAGGAGCACCCGCGGCCGGGCACCCACCTCTACGCGATGTGCGCGAGCGACGAAGACGCGTTCGTGGGCACCTCGGGCGGCGTCTTCAGGCGCGAAGGTCGGGCCTGGCTCTTCGAGCCGCTCCCCGCCCGGGACGACGTCGAGAGCGTCGGCTGCCTGGGCGGCGGCCGGGCGGTCGCCGGAGACGCGCGGGGCCGGCTGTTCGAGCGTGACCCGGCCGGCGTGTGGACCGAGGTCATGGGCGTCGGCGCCGGGCGCGCGCGGGTCGTGGCCGGCGGGGCCGAGGCCTGGGCGACGGTGGGCGAGGCGCTGCTCCGGCGCGAAGGCGAGGGCGCCTGGGCCCCCGCGCCGGCGCCCCCCGGGTCGGGCGCCGCCTCGCTCGCGCTCTCGCCCGACGGCGCCGAGCTCTGGGCGTGGCGCGCGAGCCCGCCCGCGCTCTTCCAGTGGGACGGCGCGAGCTGGGCCGCAGCCGCCGCGCCTCCCGAGGCGGACGAGCTCGGCCGCGCCACCTACGCAGACACCTTCGTCGTCACCTCGGTCGAGCTCGACGGGATGGGGCGCGCGGTCGCCGAGCGCTTCCATCGCTGGGTCGGCGGGTCCTGGGAGACCGAGCTCTTCGGCTGCCCCGACCGGTTCGTGTCGATGTCCGGCGTAGCCACCGGGGAGGTCCTGGGCGGGGCCGGACGCGGGCGCCTCATCTACCGCAGCGCCGCGGGCGAGTGGTCGTGCCCGACCGCGCTCGAGGGCGCGTGGCTCGGCGGCGCGGCCCTGCGGCGCGGCGGCGACGAGCCGCTCGGCTGGGTGGCGACCACCGAAGGCACGATCCAGGCGTGGGACGGAACCCGGATCGTGCCCGAGGGCGCGCTCCTCTTCCGCGGCGCCCTGACCGACGTCGCCGCGACCGGCCCGGGGCGCTTCCTCGCGGTCGGGGAGCGCTCCCGGACGCACGGCGGCGGCCCGATCCTGCTCGAGCGGGTGGGCGAGACCCAGTGGCGGCAGCGTGGCCTCACCGGGGAGGGCGGCCTGGTCGCGCTCGCCGTCGACGGCGCCCGCGCGGTCGCTGTGGGGGAGCGCGGCTTCGTGCAGACGCGCGAGCTCGACGGACCGCTCCCCTGGGCGCGCACCGCGCTCGAGGCGCCGACGACGCGACTGACCCGGGTGGTGGCGCGGAGCGGCCTCTGGCTCGCGGCCGGCGACGACGAGCGCGGCGCCGACACCTTCGAGCCGCTGCTCCTCCAGCGCGCCGACGACGGGCGGTGGCTCCCGTTCCGCCCCGCGCCCCCGGCCGGCGTCTTCATCGGCGCGCTCGCGCTCGGTGAGGGCGACGAGGTCTGGATCGGGGGCGCCACCCGGCTCGGCGACGGCGAGTGCACCGGCTACGCGATCCACCGTCACCGCGGCGGCGCGTGGGAGCGCGTCGCCGAGGCGCCCTGCGAGGTCACCGATCTCCACGTCCGGAGCGACGGCGCGGTGTGGGTGGCGGCGCAGGGGCTGCAGCTCTTGCGAGAAGGTCGCCTCGAGCCCGGCGGGGTCCTCGACGGAGAGCCGGTCGAGCGCGTCTGGCTGGACGGCGACGCCGTGCGCGCCGCGCGCCTCTCGGGCGGCCGCTTCCGCGTCCTGCCGCCCGCCGGAGACCCGATTCCCTTCGCCTCGTCCGACGGCGTGCGGGCGTTCGCGCTCGACGAGGAGGGCGCGTTCGGGATCGCCCTCGGCGGCCTCCGCATCGAGCGGGTGAGGCTCGAGTGACGCGCTGGCTCCCCCTGCTGCTCCTGCTCGCCGCCTGCAACCCACCCACGCAGGTGCTGGTCACGGTGACCGCGGACGCCCAGGTGGAGTCGCGCACCCGCTACATCTGCGTGCGCACCTGGGTCGGGCTCGGCGAGGGGCGCCGATCGATCTCCGAGCCGGAGCTGGCGCCGGTGCCCGAGGCGGTCCCCGGCTTCCCCACGCTGATCCCGCTGTGGCCGGGCCCGAACGGCGCGCCCGACGAGACCTTCACCTTCGAGGTGTCCGCCTGCGACGGGCCGTGCGAGGCGTGCTTCGTGTCCGGCGGCTTCTCCGCGAAGTTCCTGCCCGGCGCGCGCCGCGAGCTCACCGTGCACCTCGGCGCCGAGTGCGTCGGCGTGAGCTGCGAGCTCGGCCGGACCTGCCGCGACGGCGTCTGCGTGGACGAGTTCGTCGACGACACCGCCACCGAGCTGCCGCTCCCCTCCGACGCGCAGCCCGCGCGCTGCGCCGGTCCACGATGCCAGGAGCACCCGCGCCCCGGCGCGTACGTCCTCTCGGTGTGCCTCTCGGGGGGCGAGGCCTTCGCCGGCGCGTCCGGCGGGGTGCTGCGCCGCGACGGAGGCGTCTGGCACTTCGAGCCGATCGAGGGCGCCGGAGACGTCAACAGCGTCGCCTGCCTCGGCGGCGGGCGCGTCGTCGCGGGCGCGCAGCGGGGCGTCCTGCTCGAGCGCGACCCGGAAGGCACCTGGACGAGCCTCTCCACCGGAGCCGCCGCGTCCGCCCGGGTCACCCACGGCGGCGCCGAGCTCTGGGCGACCGACGGCGTCGCGATCCACCGCCGCGACGGGCCCGGCGCCTGGTCGAGCGTCCCGGCGCCTCCCGGCGGCGTCTCCGGGAAGCTGGTGATCTCCCCCGCCGGCGATCAGGTCTGGTGGGTGCGCCACGATCCGGTCGACCTGCATCGCTGGGACGGCGCGACCTGGAGCCCGGTCGCCGGCCCGGTCGGGGCGGAGGGCGTGCTCGCGTCGACGTTCTCGGACGGGCTCGTCCTGATCTCCGGCGACGCGCCGGACCGTCGCCTGTACCGCTGGGACGGCGCGACCTGGAGCGAGGAGGACGTCGCGTGCGGCTTCGTCGGTCTGCCGGCGCTCGTCGGGCTGCCCACCGGTGAGCTCTTCGGGGGCGGCGGGCGCGGCTCCCTGGTCTACCGGAGCGCGGACGGCGACTGGCGCTGCTTCGGCCACCTCTCGGGCGCGGCCCACCGCGGCGCGGCGCTCGAGCGCGACGCCGAGGGGCTCCATGGGCTGCTCGTGACGATGGAGGGCACGATCTCGGCCTGGGACGGGGAGCGGCTGCGGCGAGAGGGCGCGCAGCAGTTCCAGGGGGACCTCGAGGACGTCGCGGCGCTGCCGGGGCGGGAGCGTTTCGTCGCGGTGGGCGACGAGCGCGGCGTCCCGCTGATCGTCGAGCGGCTGGGGGACGACCGCTGGCGAGTGCGTCGCGTGGACGGGGCGGCCGGCCTGACCCGCGTCGCGGCCGACGCGCGCGAGGCCATCGCGGTCGGCGAGCGCGGCGTCCTGCATCTGCGCGACTACACCGACGGCCTCGGCTGGCGTCGGGCCCCGATCGAGCCGGACGTGCGGCTGGATCGGATCGCGACCCGAGCCGGCCACTGGGCGGGGAGCGGCGGCGCGACGCGCGAGGGCGGCGGCTCCGACCCAGTGGTCCTCCGGCGCGACGGCGACACCTGGCGCCGGGTCTCCGCGCCGCCGATCGGCGACGCCTCGATCTCGGCGCTGACGATCGGGCCGGGCGGCGAGCTGTGGATCGGGACCACGCCGGCCGGCGACGACGCGTGCGCGGGCGGGGCGGTCCTCCGCGAGGCCGGCGGCGCCTGGGCGACCGTGATCGACGTGCCCTGCGCGGTCACCGACCTCCACGTCGACGACGACCGCGCCGCGTGGATCGTGGCCGGCGCGCTCTACCGCGTGGACGAGGGAGGCGCGGCCGAGACCCGAGCCCTCGAGGGCTTCGACCGGGAGCTGCGCCGCGTCTGGCGGGTCGACGGTGAGGTCCGCGCCGCGTGGGCGACGTCGGGGCAGTTCTGGATCCGCCGCGGCTCGGGGATCACGACGATGCCGGGCTACTTCGGGGCGCGCGCCTTCGCCGCCGACGGGCCGCTCGCCATCACCGCGGGCCGGCGGCGCATCGACCGCTTCTCCCTCGAGTGAGGCGCCGCGCTCAGGTCCACGCCGCCGGCTCGGGCACCCGCTGGAGCGCCTCGAGCAGCGCCCGCGCGTCCTCGAAGCGGTCGGCCGCCTTCTTGGCCAGCGCCTTGTCGAGCGCGGCCTGCAGCGCCGGCTGCACCGCGAGCCCCGGGCGCGCCTCCGCGAGCGGCGGCACCGGGGACAGCACGTGCGCCCGGATCATGCTCGCCCTCGACTCGTGCACGAACGGCGGGTGCCCGGCGAGCAGCTCGTAGAGCAGCACCCCCGCCGCGTACACGTCCGAGCGCGCGTCCACCCGGCTGCCGAGCCCCTGCTCCGGCGGCATGTACGCCGGCGTGCCGAGCACCGTGCCCTCGTTGGTCAGGGTCGCGTGCGCGCCCCAGCGCTCCGAGTCCGTGAACCTCGCGAGCCCGAAGTCGAGCAGCTTGGGGTGCAGCTTGGCGCACTGGAGCACCGCGACGAACACGTTGGCCGGCTTGACGTCGCGGTGCAATACGCCGTGCGTGTGTGCGTGTGAGAGCCCGGCGACCACGCCCATCCCGATCTCGAACGCGACCGGCAGGGGCAGCGGCTTCTTCTCCAGCATCTGGTCCAGCGCGAGCCCGGTGAGCAGCTCCATCACCGTGTACGGCGTCTTCTCGTGGACCCCGAAGTCGAGGATGCGGATCAGGTGCGGGTGGCTTAGCCCGTTGAGCGCGCGTGCCTCGCGCTCGAAGCGCTCGCGCATCTCGGCCCGCTGGCCCAGCGCCGGGTCGAGCAGCTTCACCGCCACCGCCCGGCCGGCGTCGTCGGTCGCCCGGTACACCGTCCCCGCGCCGCCGCCTCCCAGCCGCGAGACGAGGGTGTAGCGGCCATCGATCACCGTGCCCGAGGCGTCCTTCACGGCCGCAAAGATAGCAGGCGACGTGGATCGATCGCGGTGACGACCTCATGTTGAAGTCATGAGCAGCAGCGTCGCCCCGCCACCCCTGATCCACGTGGGCGGGAGCACGCTCGTCCCCCTCCGCCGCCCGCGTCACGCCGAGGTCACCCGCCACGAGCAGCGCGACGTCACCGTGCACGGCCTGCGCTTGCGCTACATCGACGTCGCGCCCAGCGGCCACGAGGACGACGAGCCCATCCTCCTGATCCACGGCCACTCCTCTCGGCTCGAGGAGTACGAGGACCTCATCCCGCACCTCGGCGCCCGCCGGCGCGTGCTGGTCCCCGACCTCCCGGGCAGCGGCTACTCCGACAAACCCGACCGCGACTACGACCTCGCGCTCTTCGAGGACACTCTCCTCGGCTTCCTCGACGCGGTCGGGGTGAAGCGCGCCCACCTCGGCGGCGGCAGCCTGGGCGGCAACCTCGTCCTGCGCCTCGGCCACCGCGAGCCGGAGCGCTTCGACCGCCTCGCCGCCTGGGCCCCGGCCGGCAGCTGGGATCCGATGCATCACTGGGCGCTGTTCGGCCGGGTGATGAAGCGCCTCCGCTTCATGTTCTGGCCCTGCCTCTGGGTGCAGTCCCGCTTCTGGTTCCGCCGCGACTGGGAGGGCCGCGACGCCGCGCTCGAGGCGGCCTGGACCTACTACCGCGAGGTCTACGGCGCGGGCTTCCACCGCATGTACTGGGACATCGGCGTCGACCAGGCGCGCCAGAGCCTCTTCGACCGCGCCCACGAGATCCCGCACGAGACCTGGCTCGCCTACGGCGATCAGGACAAAGCGCTGAACATGGACCGCGGCGTCCAGCGCCTCGCCACCCTGCTCCCCAACGTGAAGCTCCGCGTCTTCGAAGGCGCCCGCCACTCGCTCGCCAACGAGGTCCCCGAGGAGCTCGGCCGCGAGGTCGACGAGTTCCTCGCCCGCTGACCCGCTCGCGCTCTCAAAGCCGCGAGACGCGGCGGGCCGGCAAGGGATGGGGCAGCGAGAGATCCTCGGGGGCCCCCTCGAGCGACCGGCCCGAGCGGGCGCAGGCGTAGCCGACGAGCTGATCGGGGGTGAGCGCGACGTGCAGCCGCGCGTCGTCCTGGAACCACGCGTCCGGCCAGAAGATGAGATCGCTGACCTCGGCTCCCGGGAAGTTGGCCTCCAGCGTCTGCATCACCGCGCTCGTGACCGCCGGATCGAGCTCCGCGCGCGCGACCGCCCCCATCGCCGCGCTCGCCTCCTCGAACCGCAGGTCCTCGAGGCGCCCCACCGGCTGGAGCAGCGCTTCCCGCACGAACGTCCGCACATCCATCGAGCCGTCGTAGGTCGCGAGCTCGACAGCCTCGTAGGCGCGGTGCGCGCCCGCGTTCCACTCCTCCATCAGCCCCGCCACGTCCCCTCCGGTCGAGACCGTCGCCTCGATCTCGCGCGCGAGCGCGACGAACCGCTCGACCGTGTCTCCCTCGATCGCCGACGGAAGGAGTCTCTCCATCACCGCATCATAGCGCCTGGGCTGGCTCCCCCTCGACCGCACATCGCAAGACGCGCTCCGCGCGCCAGCTCGACGCCCGGCGTGGACCTCGTGACGCCCCGCTGGCCGGCTACCGTCACATCTGGCAGAACGCGATCAGAGATGAGCCGCTCGTTCCCGATCGATGTCTGGGGCCGCGTCACGGCGGACGCCCGTCCTACCCACGTCATGGTGACGCGCGCCGGGTCGAGCGGGTACCTGCTGCTCCAGCGAGAGGACGGCGGGACGTTCGACATATGGTTGGAGACCGAGGAAGAGGTCGCGGAGGCGCTCGCCGAGCTCGCGCCGCGCTGGGAGTCCAGAGATGTCGGCAAGGCGTGAGGTAGAGGAGTTCGTCGGTCGGGCGCTGCGTCAGTTTGGCTGCACGCTGGACGGCGTCGCGCGGGATGCGCCAATCGGTCGAGTGTTCGGGGAGGACGCGCTGGACCTCGTGCTCTACCTGGAGGAGTTCTACGATCTCGACCTCGCCGACAACCTCTCGCTAGATCAGTGCATCGCCGAGATCGCGCGTCAGGTCGACGCGCGCGGGTACGGGGTCGTCTACGACTGAGGGGTCTCCGCGGATGCACCGTCGGCGGGTGGACGGCGCGAGGGTCAGTCCTCGGCGCAGGCCTCGCGGATCTGTGCGTAGACGGCGGGGTGGTTCTGGAGCTGGTGGTGCATCACGCCGCCGTAGCGCCGGGTGTCGATCACGAAGTGCGACTCCCGCTTCAGAGGGCCGCTGGCGCTCGGGATGCGCACCAGCAGATCCCCGATGAGCTGCCCGACCGCGTGGTCCGGGTTCTCGGTGATCGTGGCCGAGACGAAGTAGTGGCTCGCGTGCGGCAGTAGCGGCGCGTCCGAGGCGACCTCGGGGGGCGGGCCGAGCCAGTCCTCGTCGATCACGGAGCCGAGGCGGAGGTCCTTGATGCCGTCGCTCCGGTTCGCGAGGATGCGCGCGACCACCTTGGTCCCGGGGAGATCGACCGCGTCGAGCACGTCGGTCAGCGCGTGACCCAGCTTCGCGAGCGGCGCGCCCTGGTGGGGGCTGCCCAGATAGAACACGCGGCGCACCCGCGCGGGCCACGCGAAGCCGGCCTCCACCCCGTAGTGGCACGCGCTCCGCGTCACGAGGCCGCCCATGCTGTGGCCGAGGATCGTCAGGTCGTCGATCGGCACCGGGTACGCGTCGACCAGCTGCTCGAGCAGCTCGGCGAGGCGGCGGCCGTTCTGCGAGACGCGGCGGCCGGTGTTGTAGCGGAGGAACACCGGCGTGTAGCCGAGGTCACGCGCCATCAGCACGCCGAAGCAGGTCGACGGATCGCCGTGGTAGGCCTCCGCCTCGAGGCACCACGACCACTCGGTCGTCCCGAGGCCGTGCACGAAGAGGGCGACCTTCGGCGAGGGCGCGTCCAGCTGGGCGGCGAGCGTCTCCCGGTCGAGCGCGACGTAGCGGTCGCCGATCCGGAAGGCCATGTCGAGGTCGAGCCCGTTCCGCCGGGCGCCGAGGTGATCACCGACCGCCGCGTTGACCAGCCCGAGCGCCGCGTCCGCGACCCAGGCTCCGCTCGACGTCGTGTCGGAGCGCATCGGCAGCGCCTCGATCACCCGGTCCTCGGCGGTCCCCTCCACCGCGTCGAGCGCGACGTCGGTCACCGCCTCGACCGTGCGGTTCACGAGCTTGACCGTGCCCAGCACGCCGCGCGTCCCGAGCCGCCGCACCTCGTCGATCACCCGCGCCGGTCGCCGGAGCGGCGGCACCTGATCGGTCACCGCGGTCACGTTCCGCGCGGTCGACTCGTGCCCGAGCTCCACGAGGTCGGTCGTCGCGTCCACCGCGTCGTGCACCAGCGACTTCAGCCCCCGCCACCGCCGGAGCCCCTCTTTGCCCAGCTTGCCCACGCCGGAGAGCATAGAGCGCCTCGGGCCGGAGCCCCAGTCACCCATCGGCGTCCGGGGCATCACGAGCCGAGCTCCCAACCCGAGCTGGTACTGTGGAGCCCCGGCAGCGCGTGCGACGGTCGGGTCGACCCGGGCGAATGCGGCGTCCTCGAGACACCGGAGAGGTCATGTTCGAGAAGGATGAGCTCGAGGGTTGGCTCGCGGGCTACGAGGCGAGGGAGATGGATGCGTGGCTCGCCCAGCATCCCGGCGTCATCATGCCCGCCGAGCTTCGTCGTATGTGGCGAACCGCAAGGTACGGCAGGGTAGGGAGCAAGACCGAGACCGCCGTCCTCGAGATGCGGCTTGGCGGAAGGACGTCCGAGCTGGAGATACTCCCCCTCTTTCGTCTCGAAGGACGGCTCGGGCTCCATGCTACGAGCGTCGACGCGGTCTACGAGACGACGAAGCCAGGCGTTGGAGCTGACTATCGACCCTTCATGCTGGACGGTCTGGGCAACGTGCTGCTCTGGGACGCGAGCGTCGTCGACGGGGAAGTCATCTTCCTGGATAGAACGCATTGGAGAGCGTTCTCGGTCTGCGGCCACGTGGGTGAGCTTCGCAGCCTGCTGAAGCTGGCTCCGCGTTACTGAAACACCCCGAGCTCAGGCGAACACGTCGGCCAGGTTGCCCGCGGTCAGGACGCGCTCGGCCCAGAGGTCCAGGTCGGCCTCGGTGGCGCCGCGGACGCGCGTCACGGTGTCGGCGTCGAGCTCGCCGAACTTGAGCCGGAGCTGCTTGAGCACCAGCTCCGCCCCGCGCTCCGCGCGCCCCTCCGCGCGCCCTTCGAGTCGCCCCTCTTCGCGCTTCTTTCGCGCCAGCATCTCTTCGAGCTCCATCACCTTCTCCAGTGCCAGCCCGCTCAGGTGGCTCTTCAGCTCGGCGACCAGGTCGTCGCCGGGGCGGCTCACGTAGCCAAGATAGCCGATGAGGGTGGCGAGCGCTTCGCCCCCATCGTCCGCCGCCGCGAGCTGTTGAAACAGGCCGAGGAGGTCCTTCGCGGTGTCCCGGTACCCCCGGTCGAACGCGCTTCGCAGAGCCCACAGGGCGACGGTGCCCCACGCGGGCAGGCCGCGGGCGCGGAGCGCGTCGGCGTCGAGCGTCGTGAGATCGTCGAGGTGGTAGCGGATCCGCGGGACCAGGGGGCCGGCGGACTCTCGGACCGCCTCGTCGATGTCGAGCGCCTCTCCGACGTCGAGCGGCACCTTCCATGCGCGGTGGCCGTGATAGACGACGAGCGGGATCACCAGGGGCAGCACCAGGCGTCCTTCGGTCACCTCGCCGTGCCGCTCCCACAGCCGCATGACGTACTCGGCGATGCGCCGCGGCATGCGTGGATCGGGGCGGCTCTGGTGCTCGACCAGCAGGCAGAGGAAGCTACGCCGCCCGCCGACCTCCGCCGCGAAGACGAGATCGCTCGCGAGGCCGCGCAGCTTCAGCCCCACGCTCTCGGCCGGCACGCGCTCGAGGCTGTCCCAGGCGATCAGCCGCGCGAGCTCGGCGGGGAGGCTGGAGCGCAGCAGAGCGCCGCCTCTCTCGAGGTCTCCGAACACCCGCTTGAACAAGGCGTCGTGGGGTGAGGCGTGGGCGGGGGGCGTGTCGTCGCCGTCGGACATGCCCGGCACACGAGCAAGCCCCGATCCGGGAGGCGCTCATGTGATCTCGCGTACTTGCGGCGCCGGATCGGCGGAGGTGGCGGGCGGAGGGGTGGCGGCCGCCGATCGAGGGGAGGGTCTACCGGCCTCGGGGAGGGCGTCGTCGGCTCAGCGCGAGGAGCGCGAGGAGCGCGAACGCGAGCGCGCTCGTCGGGCGGGGCGAGGCGGCGACCGTGCAGCCGGCGCAGCCCCCCGAGCCGGTGGCGGCGCCGGGTGGAGGGGCGGGGGCGTCGGCGGGGATGCAGCGGGAGACCTCCTCGCAGCGCGGCGGCTCCTGGCCCTCGGGGACCTCGGCGCCGCCTCCGCAGGGGCCCGTCGGCTCGCAGGTGTCGAAGACCGCGCGGCTCATGCCGTGGCCGGCGTAGCGGACGCCGACGCAGAAGCGAGTGGGCTGGCAGGTGGCCCCTTCGCCGTAGCGCGCGACGCAGTCGCTGGCGGCGCTGCACTCTTCGTTGGGCGCGCAGGTGCTCGCGCAGCCCGAGTGCGAGAGCGACACCGGCTGGCTGCCGCCCGGGCACTCGAGTGGCTCACAGTCGGGCGGCTCCCAGTCGTCGTCGATCACGTCGGCGGAGGCGAGGGCGGGCACCAGCAGCAGACCGAGGGCGACGAGGCGCATGCCGCGAGCGTACCCCGGCGGCTCAGTCTCCGGAGGGGGCATGCGCCCCCTCCCGCCCGACCGGCAAAGCCGGCTCGGGCTCCCACCCCACCTCACGCGCTGACGCGCGTGGAAGCTGCGGCAATATTTGCCGCATCTTCAGTGCGTCGCGAGGCGCTCGGGCGGGCCGGCGCCGTCGGGCACGTAGGCGTCGTCCATCGTCAGGATGACCTTGTCGAGCTCGAAGCCGTCCTCGCGCATCGAGAGGTGCACGAGGTGCTCGCCCGCGGTCGGGACGTCGATGGAGATGGTGTGCTCCTCACCGCAGGCGCTCCCGCCGGAGTCGCGCTGGGCGCTCGACCAGGTCCAGCGGTTCTTGCCCGCGCACCACTGGATGCGACGGCCGGACGAGGGCCACGTGTCGTCGATGCCGACGTGCACGCCGTTGTCTTCGGTACCGGTGCTGTAGGCGCGGGCGTGCACGTAGTAGCGGCCGGGGGTGGTGAAGACGACGCGGTAGGTGAGCAGCGGCCCCTCGCCGCCGTTGTCGAAGAAGCTGTCCCCGTTGCGGATCGGGTCGTCGTGGGTCACCCGGGTGTCGGGCAGGCCCTCGAGGTAGGCGCCGCCGCTCGCGCTCTCGTGGTGGGGCTCGTCGGGGTCGGGCGTCACGCCGGGGATCGAGCCCTCGGCGGTCAGGTACCAGGCGCGCGGCGTGCCCTGGTCGTCGTTGGTCGTGAAGTGCTCGGCCTCGAAGGCGACCAGGCCGTCGACCTCCTGGAAGACCCACGCCGGCGGGCCCGCGTCGCGCTCGACCCCGGCGTCGCCCGGGCTCCCCGCGTCGGGCGTCGGGTCCCCCGCGTCCCGGGCGACGAGCCCCGCGTCGTCCCGCCCGCCGTCGGTCGCCCCGGGGCCACCGTCGGGCGGGTCCACCGCGCCGTCACAGCCGAAGGCCAAGGTCATCGCGCCCAGCACGAAGAACGCTCTCTCCATCATGGCGAGAGCGTACGCGAGCGCCGCCCGGCCGCGCCGTTACGGCGGTGTCGTCGAACGCGTCAGCGCCGCTCGATCCGGACGCCCGGGGGCGCCGCCGGGGGCTCCTCGCCGCGCAGCCGCACCGCCTCGTCTTCGACCGGCTCCTGGGGCTCGAGGCGGATGGCGATCTCGCGGAGCGCGGGGGCCCCGTGGCGCCACGCGAGGATCCACCGACGCTCCTGGGCGTGCAGCATCACCGCGTAGCAGTCGCGGTCGCGCGAGCCGCCCCGGCGCTCCCAGAGCGGCACCGCGTCGCCGTCGGCCAGCGTCCACTCCTGCTCCTCGCCGAAGGGCTCGCCTTCGATCTCGAGCGCCTCGCAGTCGAGCGTCGCGTCCTCGTTCAGCTGACGCAGGCCGACGGTGATCTCGCTGCCGCCCCGGTGGCGGAGATACACGTCGGTCTCGATCACCCCCGCGGGCGGGTAGGGGTAGCGCGGCGGCGGGCTGTTCTGCGAGGTCGCCGTGCAGACCAGCAGCGCGAGGGCGCCGATCGCCGCGCGCTGGGCGCGGTGAGGCAGCGGGCCGGCGATCTCCGGGCGGAAGCGCGTCCACGAGATCCAGAGCGCCGGCAGCGCCAGCAGGTCGGTCGGGTCCGCCCAGACGTGGCCCGGCACCCAGGCCGCGACCGACGGGATCTGGATCAGCGCGAAGCCCACGCCGACCGCCACGTGCGCCCACGCGAAGCCGCGCTCGCTCCGCACGCGCAGCACCCACGCGAGCACCAGGGGCGCGACCAGGAGGCCCGCGACGTCGCTGAGCTTGCCGGTCACCACGCCGGGCAGCAGGCCCGCCCCCTTGAGGACGTGGTCGTTGAGGGCCAGCGTCACGAGCGCGAGCACGAAGAGCGGCCGGCCGAAGCGGGTGGAAGCCTGGAAGGGCACGCGAGACCTTTACAGGCGCCGGTGGCGGGAGGTCCAGCCGGATCAGATCTGCGCGGCCTTGAGGCGCGCGGAGACCAGCATGTAGAGCGCGAAGAGCGCGTCGCGCTCGGTGGCCGAGCCCTCGTGCAGGCCGGCGAGGCGACAGAAGTGGAGGAACTCGCGGCCGTCGAGCCCGAGCAGGCCCGCCTTCGCCATCGGGCTCGCCTCGCCGGTGCCGGGCAGCGCCGCGAGCAGCTCCACCATCGCCGCGACCGAGCGCTCGAGCGCCTCGAAGTGATCCCCGCGCCGGATCGCGTTCTCGACCTCGGCCACCGCCACCGCGTCGCTCCCCTCCCACAGCGAGGCGAAGCTGAGCGCGCCCCGCGGGATCTCCGGCATCGGCGGCGGCTCGCTCTCGACGTCGGAGATGCGCAGCTCGGTGCTGCCCGAGCTCTGCTCGGCGACCTTGGCGAGCTCGGCCTCGATCCCCTCCTCCATGGGCTTGCGCATGCGCTGCGTGGGCGGCGCGGAAGCCGGCCGTGAGGACGGAGGCGCCGAGGACGGCGGCGTCTCCGGGGTGGACCGGGGGAAGCGCGCCCACAGCGACCGGATGACGAGCTTGCTGATCTCCTTGAGCGCCGGGAGCACGCCGTCGCCCCGGGTCGCCGCCGTCTCGAAGTCCGGCACACCGCGCCAGTTCAGGTCCTGGCGCAGCTCGTCGACGCTCATCAGGCCCTGGAGGTCGCGCTTGTTGTACTGGAAGACGAGGGGCACCCGGTCGACGTCGATGTCGTTCTCGGCGAGGTTCTTCTTCAGGTCCGCGAGCGACTCGAGGTTGGACTGCTTGGCCGCGCGCTGGCTGTCGGCGACGAAGATCACGCCGTCCGCGCCCTGCAGCACGAGGCGTCGGGTGGCCGAGTAGAAGACCTGGCCCGGCACCGTATAGAGCTGGAAGCGCACGCCCATGCCGCGCACCTCCTTCACCTGCAGCGGCAGGAAGTCGAAGAAGATGGTGCGGTCGCCTTCGGTGGCCAGGGTGACGAGCTCGCCGCGCCGCTGCGGCTTCACCACCGAGTAGATGTGCTTGAGGGTCGTCGTCTTTCCCGAGAGGCCGGGGCCGTAGTAGACGACCTTCGCCGAGATCTCCCGGGCCAGAGGGTTGATGACCGTCACTGGCGCTACGGTAGCAGATCCGCGCGTCGCCTGTGATAGCTTCCCCTCGTGCTCTCGGGCGACCTCTCCACGATGGCCCTGGCCGACGTGCTCCAGTGGGTGGACGCCGGTCGTGGCCGCGCGCTGGTGACCGTGACCCGCCCCGACGGCCAGGCGCGCTGGCTGCTCGCCGAAGAGCGCGTGGTGATCGCCGCGGCCGCGCCGCCCGTCTCGGGCCGGCTCAGCAGCGACGGAACGCCGGACGCGCCCGGCCCCGCGCTCGAGGCGGTCGCCCTCGAGTACCTGCTGGACCTCTTCCTCCAGAGCGAGGGCAAGTTCGAGCTGCGCAACGACGCGCCCACCCCGCCCGACGCGGTGCGGGTCTCGATGCCGGTGCAGTTCCTCGTGATGGAGGGGCTCCGCCTCCTCGACGAGCGCACGCGGCTCGAGGAGACCTACCCGCGTGACGAGGCCCGGCTCGCCGCCACCGACGCCGACGCCGAGGGGCTCTCGGTCATCGACTCCGCCATCGTGCAGGTCGCGCAGGGCGCGCCCGCGCTCGGCGAGGTGCGCCTGGTGCTCGGCCTGAGCCGACCGTCGCTGCTCCGCCACGTCGACTCGCTCCGCCAGCGCGGCCTGGTCGACGTCGAGGGCACGGCGCACGGCCCCGACATCGAGGGCTCGGTGATCCAGCAGGCGCAGGTGCTCCTGCGCGAGCGGCAGTACGCCGAGGCCGCGCACGTGTTCCGCTCGCTCCTCGCGACCAACCCGGAGGACGGCCGCGTCCGCCGGCTGCTGCAGGAGGCCGAGAGGCTCCAGATCGACGCGGCCTACGAGCTCTTCAGCCCGACCGACGTCGTCACCCGCGACGAGGACTACCGGGAGCTCGACCTGAAGGGCACCGACCGCGCCGTGCTCGACTGCCTGGAGCGACCCCGCAGCGTCGCCATCCTGGTGCTGGTCTCGCCGCTGCGCGAGCTGGAGACGCTCTCGGCCTTGCGGCGCCTGGCGTCGAAGGGCCTGGTCACCATCGAAGCCGCCGACTGACGGAATGTCGCCCCGACGGGTGACGTCCCGTCAATCCGTCATGCGGCTCTCCGAGATCTTCGGCCGCGGCCCGCAGAGACGCGATGGCACGCCGTCTGCTCTTCTAATGCGCGGGAGGAACCATGCGCAGAAGAGAGAAGACGCGAGCCCGCCGCCGTCGCGCGGGAATGACCCTGATCGAGATCATGATCGTGGTGATCGTCATGGCGCTGATCGCGACCGCGGTGGGCGTCGCGGTCCTG
Organism: Myxococcota bacterium; assembly: GCA_036149055.1. Classification (GTDB taxonomy): domain Bacteria; phylum Myxococcota_A; class Polyangia; order Polyangiales; family Sandaracinaceae; genus JAVJQK01. The sequence continues at coordinate 42,662 of JAYZQJ010000204.1, forward strand.
CCCATGCTCGAGCGGGCCAAGGTGAAGCAGGCGACGGTCGACGCCGCCAGCATCCGAGGCGTGGCCGAGCTCTGGCTCGCCGATCACGGGACGTGTCCGTCGATGGTCGAGCTCCGCGAGACCGGCGAGGTGAACGAGTCGGGCCGACCGAGCGATCCCTGGGACACGCCCTGGTCGATCGAATGCGAGGCGTCGCGTGTCATCGTCATCTCGGCGGGCCCCGACCGACAGCTCGGCACCGAAGACGACATCCCCGTCGAGGAGGGGTGAGCTCGCGGTCTCTCACCAAGCGGCCATCACGACGAACGCGCCCGCCCCGACCAGGAGGCCGGCGAGCCCGCCGATGAGCGCGCCGCGGCCCCTCCCCGAGCCGCCAGCGATCGCTCCGATGATCGCACCGATCCCTGTCGGCACCACGAAGTAGCCGACCTGGACGAGCGATACGAGCCCTTCGAGGTCTCCCACGAGACGTGCCTCCTAGGCGCGGCCTGCGCGCCATCACGTCTCCCCTCTTGGTTCGAAGGGCCCGCATGCGAAGAAGCCCCCACCATCCCTGGCGGAGGCCGCTTCGAATGGCGCCGACTACTCCATGTCGGCGAGGCGCTCGCGCCAGCGCTTGCGCAGCGCCTGGATCGCCTGGCGCGTCACCCCGTACTTGCGGGCCAGCGCGCTCATGTTCTCGTCGGAGCGAGCCACGTCCAGGATCTGCTTCGGCGTGAGCTTGCGACCGTGCGGCATGCCGCCCTTGTCGACCCGCGGGCCACCCACGTCCTCGTAGGTGCGGCCGCGCACGAGGCGACTGACCGCCGCCGCGCTGATGCCGTACTCACGCGCCAGCTGCGCCTGGCTCGCCACGCCCTTGGAGTAACGACGCCGGAGCGCAGCCACCTGCCGCTTGGTCAGCTTGGCGCGACCTCGGAGGACCGTCGGGCCACCCGCATCCTGACGCGCCTCTCCGCGCGTGATGCGACCGACCTGATGCACCCCGAGACCGTACTCCTCGCCGATCTCGCGCTGGCTGAGCTTTCCCTTGTCGTACTTCTTCCGGATCGCCCGGATCTGTGCGTCGGTGAGCTCGTCGATGCTCTTCTTCTCGTTCTTCTTTTTACGTCGTGCCACTTGCGTCCACCCATCGTCCGCCCTGTGCGGACTATCCATGTTCTTTTGAACACCATGTTGCCCCATTTGTCAATTGCAATTCACGACCGTGACGCGCACGGTTCCTGGCTCCACCCGTGGAGCGTAAGTGCCTGGAAAAGCGTCGCAAAATGCCTCTCGCAGAGGGCGCTGGAGCGCCATCGGCGGCTCGTCGGAGCCCAAAAAAATGGCCTTCTCGTCCCCACATACTGACGAACACGGGGCGACGACGCGGCGATCGGCGGATCCTGCCGCCCCGCCCGGGCCCCGCCCGCAGCGTCCCTCAACGTGGGCACGCAAGCGTCATGGTCGATCTTCTCCGGTCATCGCCTGACCGTCCGAGCGGTGCCTCGCGCGTGATCCGTCCCGGCGGGCGATGCGGGCTCGCACGGGCCGCGGCATGCTCGCGGAATGCGTCGCTGCGCCGTCGTGCTCTCGTTGCTCTTGCTGTCCTGCGGCGCACCTGCAGGCGAGGCGCCCCGGCCGGCCAAGCGCGCGGTCGAGGGCGCGCCGGAGGCCACGTTGGTGGTCCTCGGCAGCGGCACCCCGATCCCCGATCCCGAGCGCGCCGGGCCGGCGCACGCGGTGGTGATGGGGGACGAGGCGTTCCTCTTCGACGCCGGCGCGGGCGTCCTGCGCCGTCTCGAGGCGGCTCGCGCCCGTCACCCCGCGCTCGCCCCCGAGCGAGTGAGGCGCGTCTTCCTGACCCACCTCCACTCCGACCACGTGCTCGGCCTCGACGAGCTCCTCTTCGGCGCCTGGGTGCTCGGGCGGGAGCGCCCCCTCGAGATCTGGGGGCCGCCGGGCACGGCGGCGCTGGTCGACGGGCTGCTGCAGGCCTACGCCGAGGACCGGCGCGTGCGAACCGAGGGGCTCGAGGGGCTGCGCGAGAGGGGCAGCGAGGCCCAGGTCCGCGAGGTCTCGCCCGGCGTCGCCCTGCGCACCAGCGACGTCGAGGTGCGCGCGTTCGCGGTGCCGCACGGATCGTGGACGCACGCCTACGGCTGGCGGATCGACGCGGGCGGCCGGGTGATCGTGCTGAGCGGGGACACCGCCACTGGAGACCCGGCTGCTGGAGGCGCGGTCGCCGGCAGCGCCGTGGTCGAGGCCTGCGATGGCTGCGACCTGCTCGTGCACGAGGTCTGCTCGGCGGCGGGGCTCGCCCGGCGCGGCGACGACGCCCGCGCCTATCACGGCAGCTTCCACACCACCGGCCTCGAGCTCGGTCGCCTCGCGGCCCGCGCGCGTCCCTCACGGCTGGTGCTGACGCACGTGCTCTTCTTCGGCGAGAGCGGCGACTCCATCCTCGGCGAGGTGCGGGAGGGCGGCTACGCCGGCGAGCTCTTCCTGGCCGCCGACCTCGCCGGGTACTGACGCTTCACTGGATGGGGGCGACGGCGACCACCCAGTCGAGCATCACCGCGTCGCGCCGCCAGGGGCCGCGGCAGGCGAGGGGGAGGTCGAGCGCGCTCGCCACGGCGGCCAGCGCGGCGTCGCGGTCGTGGGCGCTGGTGCGGAGCTGGCTCGGCCGACCGGCCTCGAAGCGGACGCGCACGGTGGCGCCCGACGGGGCCCGCACGAAGAGCCAGCGCGCGCCCTCCCGCGGGACCGGAGGGGGCGGCGGGAGCGCCGGCTCCGCCGAGGCCGAGAGCGGCCGCTGGGCGAGGCGCGCCGTCTGCGCCCGCCGCCAGGCCTCGAGCTCGGAGATGAGGCGGGCCAGCTCCTCGAGGTGGACGCCGCGCGCGGGCGGCTTCGGCGGGGGAGGGAGGAGCGCCTCGCGGGCGAGGGGGAGGGTCTGGCGGAGGGCGGGATCGGTGATGGGGTCGAGCAAGCTCTGGCCTCGTTTTTCAGTGGTTTCTCTTGCATCGACGGACGGAAATCGGGCCCCCGAACTGACGCTCCCGGAGGACTTTCGCCGCTTATTTCACCCCCCCGGCGCGGGCCTGCTATCCGCTGATCCATGGACGCGATCGGAGCGGACGTTCGGGTGGTCGGGGTCGGCGGAGCCGGCGGCAACGCGGTGCGGCACATGGCCGGCCTCGGCATCGAAGGAGCGCGGCTGATCGCCGCCAACACGGACGCGCAGGCGCTCGAGGGGCACCCGGCCGCGCAGCACCTGATGCTGGGCCGGCGGTCGACCCGCGGGCTCGGCGCGGGCGGTCGACCCTCGGTCGGCTTCACCGCGGCGCAGGAGTCGACGGCGGAGATCGTCGACGCGGTGTCCGGCGCCGACCTCGTGTTCATCGCGGCCGGGCTCGGCGGCGGCACGGGGACCGGCGCCGCCCCGCTCGTGGCCCACATCGCCCGCGAGGAGGGCGCCCTGGTGGTCGGCGTCGTGACCACGCCCTTCACCTTCGAGGGCGGCCGCCGGAACCGCTTCGCGGACCAGGGGCTCGAGGCCCTGCGCGAGCAGGTCGACTCCTTGATCGTCATCCCGAACGACCGGCTCCTCGAGCTGACCGGCGTCGAGCCGACGGTGGCCGAGGCCTTCGCCTGCGCCGACGGCGTGCTCGCCGACGGGGTGCGCGGCATCGGCGACCTCGTGATGGAGCACGGGCTCATCAACCTCGACTTCGCCGACGTCAGCGCCGTCCTCAGCGACGGCGGCCGCGCGGTGATGGGCATCGGGTACGGCCGGGGCCCGCAGCGCGCGCTCCGCGCCATCGAGGCGGCGTCGCGCTCGCCGCTCCTGGCCGACGACTCGATCGAGGGCGCGCGCGGGGTGCTGATGAGCTTCCGCGTGGACCCCAAGCTCGGCCTCGGCAAGATCCACGAGGCGGCGGCGCGGGTGCAGGCGCTCGCCGACGACGACGCGGAGATCCTCTTCGGCGTGACCGTCGACACGATGCTCGAAGACGAGGTGCAGGTGACGCTCGTCGCCGCCGGCCTCGACGCGCCGCTGGAGCGCGAGGAGCCGGTCGAGGTGCAGCGCTCGGCCGAGATCTACGCGCCCGCGGTGGTCTCGAAGCGCCGCAACGCGCTCGTCATGCTGCGCTAGGGATCGCGAAGCCGGAAGCCGATCACGCTCGGCAGCTCCCAGAAGCGGCGGTTGTCGTCGCTCTCGAAGAAGCCGTCCTCCCAGCTCCCCATCTCCGCCACGCGGTGCCCCGGCGCCCGCACGACGAGCGAGCTCTCGGGGCCGCCCTCCATGTAGACCAGCCCCCGGATGCCGAGGTCGAGCTGCTCGAGCATCCGGTTCAACACCGCCACGCGGTAGGGCGTGCGCACGTGGAGGAAGACCGCGCGCCCCTGGCTGTCCGCGCCGAACGCGGCCGCGCTGTAGCGGCGGCGGCTCGGCCACGGGCGGGCCCGACCGCGGCAGTCGATCATGGTGCGGAAGCCCTGCACCGCCGAGCCGTAGCGGGCGAGGATCTGGGCGCGGCTCGCGGGGCAGCCGGCGCCGCCGACCGCGATGGGGCTGCGCGGGCCGCGCGGGTCCCAGCCGACGATCGCGTCGTAGCGGGCCGGGTCCCGATCGCTGATCACCTCGCCGCGATCGATCAGCGTGCCGACCGGGCGCCGGTTCGGGAGGAACATGCCGGCGTTGATCCCGCCGTGCAGCCCGAAGTCCCGCACCCATCGGTCGAGGGTGCGCGCCGGCCCGTCCCGGACCGAGCTCAGGACGGCGATCCGGTAGCGTGACAGGTCCACCCGCACGAGGGTCAGGGTGCGGTCGCCGGCGGGCGCGGTCGGCGCGCGGGGCAGGCCGACGCGCTCCACGAGGAGCGGCGCGCTCTCCTGCGCTCTCACGCCGAGGCTCGCGCCGAGGAGCGCGGTCAGGGCCGCCGCCGTCATCCACCACCGCATGGCGCGCGAACGGCTCTCTCGGGGGCCGCTATTCCCCGGTCAGATCAGCCAGAACGCAAGGGCCGCCGACCAGGCGAGCAGCACCAGCCCGCGCAGGGTGAGCCTCCGCGCGATGTCCGGCGCCGACGCCCGCCAGAGCTCGGGCGCGCGGCCGATGGCGCGGCCGGTGCGATACGGGCCGGCCGCGGAAGAGACGAGGTCGAGGCGCGGGAGCGTCAACAGCTCACCGTCCTCCACGCCGACCGGCGCCTTGGCGAGCAGGAAGACGGCGCGCTCGGTCTCGAGCCGGGCGCCGTCGGCGGTCAGGCGCAGGGCGCCGGAGATCCAGGTGGCCGCGCGGCGCGCGAGGGTCAGCTCCCAGGCGCCCGCGAACACCGAGGCCACGGCGCCGGTCACGACGATGGGCAGCTGCCATCGCTCCACCGGCCCCTCGAGCGCCATCCAGACGACCACCGGCAGCGCCGGGAGCCAGACCTGCCAGCGCTCGGCCCGCACGAACGCGAGCAGCTCCCGCGGGCGCTCGTGCTCCCAGCAGACCACGCCGACCATCGCGCCGATGAAGAAGACGGCGGCGATGAAGCGCGCGCTCCCGTTGGCGGCGACCACCCGCTCGGTGAGGACCGCGAGGACCACCGTCCACACGCCGAGGGCCTCGAGGAGCCCCAGCGCGCGACCGGGTCGGGCGATCCACGCGGGCATGTCATCAGGATAGGTCCAGCCCCTTCCCGCGCCAGGGTCACCGAACCGCGAGGCGTCCGCCTTCGAGGGTCCAGCTGGTCTCGGTCAGCGCCTCGCCGAGGGCGGCGTCGTGGGTGACGAGGAGCAGGGCTCCGGGGTAGCTCGCGAGCGCCGCCTCCAGCCGCTCGATCGACGGCACGTCGAGGTGGTTCTCCGGCTCGTCGAGCACCGCGCACCAGACCTTGCGGGCGAGGCCCTCGGCGAGGATCAGCTTCCGCGCTTCGCCGGGCGAAGGCGAGGGGGTCTCGAGGAGGCGCTTCGGATCCACCCCGAGGGCGGCCACGATCTTCAGCGTGTCTCCGCGGCGGTCGGGCGACATGGCGCGCAGCCGAGCGAGCGCCTCGGGGCCGGCCTCCTCGGGGAGCGACTGCGGCAGCGCGAGCAGCCGCTCGGGGGGCAGCGACCAGCGCTCGGTGATCGCGCGCAGCAGGCTGCTCTTGCCCGCGCCGTTCGGCCCCGCGATCCGCACCCGATCGCCGCGCCGCAGCACCACCGAGGTCGGCTCGAGCAGGAGGCGCGACCCCGCCTCCAGTCTCAGCTCGTCGGCGAAGAGGGTCGGCTTGTCGGCCGGCTCCCACTCGACGGAGAGCGCGCCCCCGAGCGCCCGGGCGACGTGGGCCGCGCCGAGCGCCTCGTCCGCGCGCGCGACCCGGGTGGAGAACCGCGAGACCGCCTGCGCGTGGGCCGCGGCCGCGTTCTCCGCGCGCCCTCTCCGGCCGGCCTCGCGGGCGTCCGAGTCGCGCGGCCCCTTGATGCGGGTCCGGGCGGAGATGGTGGCCTCCGACCGCGCCGCGCGCCGCTGCCGGGCGTCGAGCTCGCGCTTCACCCGGACGTGCTCCTTCTTCCGCTCCCGGCGCGCGTGGGCGGCGGCGCGCCGCTCGTCCTCCATGGCGCCGCGCGCGTCGGAGTAGGCGCCCGCGCGGAGCTCGACCGCGCCGCCTTCGACCCAGACCGTGCGGGTCACCAGGGCGTCGAGGAAGGCGCGGTCGTGGGCGACCACCACGCCGATCCCGGTGAACGCCCGCGCCATCTCCGCGAGCGCCTCGCGCGCTTCGGCGTCCAGGTGGTTGGTGGGCTCGTCGAGGAGCAGGACGTCGGGCGCGCCGTCCATCGCGGCCGCGATCTGCCAGCGCTGGCGCTCGCCGGGGGAGAGCGTCGGCCACCGCTCGAGGGCGTCCGGGTCGAGCCCGAGCCGCGCCCGGCTCCGGCGCGCGAGGCCGTCCCAGCTCCACGCGAACGCCTGGACCTCGGGCGTCGGCGCGCGGGGCGACTGCACGCAGCGCGCGATCTGGAGCGAGGTGGGCTCGCGGACGAGCGCGCCGCGGCTGGGGGAGAGCTCGCCGTGGAGCAGCCGGAGGAGCGTGGTCTTGCCGGCGCCGTTGGGGCCGGCGATCGCGGTCCAGCCGGGCTCGAAGACCAGCGACACGTCCTCGAAGACGGAAGGGGAGTCGGGGTGGGCGAAGGCCACCTCCGACAAGCGGATGCGGGGAGACAAGAGACACCTCGATGAACACGGACGGAGAGGGGCACGCGCCGAGGTCGTCGGCAGGGCGTGCGGTTCGTGGTTCAGCGAGAGTTCGTCATGGTCGACGCCAGGGTAGGCGTCTCGGTGAAGGTGGCGCTCGCGGTGGGCGGCGTCAAGCGTCCCTGTTGCGGTCCGCTTCGTCGAGCGCCTCGCGCAGGGTCTGGGGGCGGTCGGGCGCGGTGACCTTCTTTTTCCAGCGCCGCTCCCGCCGACGCTTCCTCCACCACAGGCCGAAGAGAGGCCAGGCCTCCTTGCCGTCGAGCGGGCCGAGGGGGATCAGGTTCAGCCCGATGAGGATCGCGTTGGTGACCGTGAACGCGTAGACGAGGTCGGCGAGGAAGGGCTGCGTGGGCGAGCCCAGCGCGGCCACGACCGCGAGCGTGACCACGAGGATCGGCAGCTGCGCGAGCACGCCGCCCCAGGCGACCAGCGCGCGCTCGATCGGAGTCGGGGAGCCCGCCCAGCGACACTCCCCGCCCATGCCGTGGAGGCGCACACCCAGGTTGGCGAGCCCGACCCGGTGCACCACGAAGGCGTGACCGAGCTCGTGAACGATGATCAGCGCGAGGAAGCCGAGCCAGAGGCCGGGGGCGAGGCGGCCGCCGGTGAAGAAGATCATGCCGATCGGCAGCGACCAGTGCGCGCGTACCGGGACGTCGCGGATCCGGAAGAGCGTGAGGTAGCCGGTCTCGAGCACTCCCCATCCGTAATCACGAACCATCGAATGCGCATGCGATCGGGTGCGTCGGTGAGGGTATGCTGCCGGCACCGATGCGCGCGCTGACCCTGGCCCTGCTCCTGACCGCCTGCGGCGGAGACGACGACGACGCCGTGCCCGAGATGGCGACCGGCACCGCCTCGGTGGCGGTGGAGGCGGAGGGCACGGCCGAGGTCGACGCGCCCGCGGCGCCGCACGGCGGGCGCGTCGTGTCGGTCGGCGCGCACGCGGTGGAGGTGGTGGCCCACGACGACGGGGTCATCGACGCGTTCGTGCTCGGCGACGCGCCCGAGCCGGCGCAGGTGCAGCTGACGGTGAGCGTCTCGGGGGACGACGGCGAGGTGCACCCGGTGCTCCTGACCTGGCACCCGAGCGAAGGCCGCTACCAGGGGCGCATGCACCACGCGCAGCCGATCCCGGGGCCGGTCGAGATCGCGATGACGGTGAGCGGAGAGCGCGCCGAGGGGCGTGCCCCGCGCTTGCTGGTGCTCGCCCCCGAGCCGGCGGCGGCCCCGCCGCGCTCCTCCGCCCGCGCGACGACCGCTCGGGCGCCCAGCTCCCCGTCCAGCTCCTCGTCCAGCGAGGCCGCGCCCAGCTCCCCGTCGAGCGCGGCGCCCAGCTCCCCGCCCAGCGCGGCCGCGCCCGGCAGCGAGCCGCCGACCGTCGAGGTGCCCGCGCCGTCGGCGCCGGTGGTCCGCGTCCAGCCCGCTCCCGGCGTGGTCGCGGTGCAGCCGCCGCCCGGAGGCGTGCGGGTGCGGCCCGCCCGGCCCGCCGCTCCACCCGCCGCGCAGCCGCCCGCCGCGCAGCCGTCCCCCGCGCAGCCGTCCGCCGCGCAGCCGCCAGCCGCGCAGCCGTCCTCCCGCGGCGGCATCCGGGTCCGGAGCCGCGCGGCGTCGTCCACCGGGCAAGCCGCGTCTCCCGCCTCCCCGTCACGCGGCGGCATCCGCGTCCGGTCCGCCGACGACTGAAGGGCGGCTTACGTCGGTCGAGGGGAGGAAATTCCCCCGCGAGGAAAGAAAGCCGAGAACGGAACCTCGCGTCGCGGCGCATGTCAGGCTCGGCCGTGACCACGCTCCGATTCGTGTTCGGGCTGCTCCTCCTCGCCCCCGCGCCCGCGCTCGCCCAGCCGACGGGCTACGAGCTCGCGCTGCAGGGGAGCGACGTCCTGCACGCCGGCCGCACGGCGGTGTTCCGTGGGGTGGCGTATCGAGTCCACGGCCTGGCCGAGCTGAGGCCGCAGGGCGGCGACGTGGAGGCGCGGCTGCGGTGGTCGGAGGGAGAGCGGCCGAGCACGTCGTGGGTCACCGCGCGCGCGGACGCGGCCGGTCGCTTCCGGCTGGAGCTGCCGGTCCCGGAGGCGGCGCTCGATCCCTCGCCGGTCCTCGAGGTGCGGGTCGGCGGGGAGGCGGGGCGGCGCTTCTCGTTCCCCGTCCGCGTCGCGCCGGCGCTCGACGTCTTGCTCCGCACCGATCGTCGCCTCTACGAGCCGGGCGAGCCGGTGCACGCCTGGGCGCTGGTGCGTGACGCGGCCAGCGGGGCGCCCGCGCGCGACGTGCCGGTGGAGCTCCGCCTCACCGGCGGGGCCTTGCCGCCCACCATGCACGCGCTCCGGACGTCGGAGGCGGGCGTCGTGCACCTCGAGCTCCGCGTGCCCGAGCGCGCCCCGGAGTCCGGGCAACAAATCGCGCTTCGGATCGAGGGGCAGCTCCAGCAGCGGGCGACCTTCCGCGTCGGCACCCGCACCTCGGAGCGCCTCTTCGCGACCGTCGAGACCCCGGATGCGGCGGTCACGCCCGGGGCGTCGACGACGGTGAGCGTCTCGGTCACCACGCCCAGCGGCGCGCCGGTCTCCGGGGCCACCGTGCGCCTGACGATCGAAGACGAGGTGCTCACGGGAAGCACGGGCGACGACGGCGTGGCGCGCCTCGAGGTCCGCGCGCCGGCTCACTTCGAGCACCGGAGCGGGCACGTCTCGGTGCAGGCGGAGGTCGAGCATCCGGCGCACGGCGCGGTGACCGCGTGGGGCGCCCTCGGGCTCGCGGTGCCGCTCGCGCTGCGGGTCGAGGTGGTGCCGCGGCACGGCGGCCTGGTCCCCGAGATCGACGACGCGCTCTACGTGCGCCTGATCGAGGGCACGTCCGGGCCGCCCGCCGAGGGCACCGAGGTGACGGTCCGCGGGCCCGCCATCCAGGGCGGCTCGTTCACCGGCGCGAGCGACGCGCACGGCCTGGTCGAGGTCCCCGTCCGGCTGCCCCTCGGCGCCGCGTCCTCGCTCGACGGCGCGCCCGAGACCACGGTCACCGTCGACGTCGCCGGCCCGCTCGAGCGCACCACCGAGGCGTCGATCCCGGTGCTGCGCGACGTCGAGGTGGCGCCGGTCGTCGGCGACGTGGTGATGGACCCCGGCGGCGCCATCGAGGTGAGGCTGCTCCGGCGTCCCGCCTGGCGCCGGGCCGGGGTGCGGGTGGAGCTGCTGGACGGGCAGGCGCCGCTCGACTGGGTCGTCACCCGCGCCGATCGGGTGCGACTGACCCCGCCGCCGGGCCGACTCGGCGTGTTGCACGTTCGGGCGCGGGTGCTGCACGAGGACGAGACGCTCGACGGCGTGGGCGCGCTCGCGGCCGTCCTGGTGCGGCCGCCGGATCCGGACGAGGCGCGTCTGTCGAGCGCCCGGCCGCGCTGGACGGTCGGGGACACGGCGCAGCTCACCTTGCACACCGGCGCCGGCGGTCCGCGGCGCTGGGCGGCGCTCCTGGTCCGCGATCTCGCGGCGCACGGCGGCGAGGAGCCGTTCCGGGCGAGCTTCCTCGGCGGCGCGTTCGAGCGCGCGGTGCGTGCGCCCACGGGCCCGGCGTCCGAGCGGCTCCTGAGGGCCGCGCTCGCCGCGCACGCGGTCGCCGATCCGGCGACCCAGCCCGCGCCGCCGCTCACCGACGCGCTCGGGCTGCCGGAGGAGGGCGCGGCCACCGACGCGGCGCGCGAGCGAGGCACGCTGCGCGATCCGTTCCCGCTCGCCCGCGAGCTCGAGCGGCGCGGCGCCTTCGACGCGATGCGCGCGCTGGAGTCGGCGCTGGAGCAGGCGCTCTCGGAGGGCGGCCTCGACGCGATCACCACCGGCGCCGGCGCGCGCCGCCGCTTCCGGGACGACCTGCTCGCCGCGCAGACCCGGCTCCGGACCCTGGGCGACGAGCCGCTCACCCCGAGCATCCTGGAGGACGCGGTGCCGGGCTTCGACTACGAGGCGGTCGCCAGGCGCGTCGCCCGGGCCCGGCTGGTGCGGTTGATGGCCGCGCTCGCCCGCTACCTCGACCCGGGGGACGACGCGCCCGTCGCCGCCCGCATGGCGTCGCGAGAGCCGAGCGAGCGGTGGCTCGGGCGCATGGTCGAGCGCGGCGTGATCGCGCAGACCGACCTCGACGACCCGTGGGGCGGACGCTTCACGCTCCGGGCCTCGCGCGCGCCGCTCCTCGTGCTCGGCGCGGCGGCCACCGCGCTCGAGCTCGTCTCGCCCGGCCCGGACGGCCGTCCCGGCACCCGCGACGACGTGCGGGATCCGTTCGCGCGCGTGGTGCCCGCCGCCACCCCGTACGCGATCGCGAGCGGGGAAGATGCGTTGATGCGTCAGCTCGCGATGATCTCGCCTCTGGCCCGCACCCTGGAGGCGCTGCGCGAGGCCTACCGGCGGACGCTCGCGGAGATGGCCGAGGAGCTGATCGGCGACGCGGTCGCGGGCGGCTACAGCGAGGGCAGCCTGGGGCTCGGGGGGCTCGGTACCGTCGGGCACGGCCGGGGCGGGGGAGGCAGCGGCTACGGATCGGGCAGCGGCTACGGGCGCATGGGGCGACGAGGTCGCATCCGGGTGGGCTCCGCCGGGCTCGCGGGTGTGGTGCGGGAGCGCTTCCCGCCGACCCTGCTCTTCCGGCCCGCGCTGGTCGTCGACGCCGACGGCACGACGGAGCTGGCGGTGCCCCTCGCCGACGCGGTCACGACCTATCTGGTCGAGGCGATCGTGTGGCGGGAGGACGGCTGGATCGACTCCGCCGAGCTGCGGGTCGAGGTCGACCGCGACGTGGTCATCGAGGCGCCGGTGCCGCCGCTCGCGCACCGGGGCGACGTGCTCTCGGTGCCTCTCCGGGTCAGCAACCGGGGCGACGCCCCCCGCGCCCTCGCCATCGGGCTGCTCGGCGACGCGGCGCTGGACATCGAGGACGGCGCGCGCACCGAGGTGACGCTGGCGCCCGGGGAGGCGGAGGTGGTGCGGGTGGAGGTGCGGCCCACGCGGATCGGAGAGGGTCGGCTCACCGCGGTGGCGCTCGACGCGGCGTCCGGGGAGACGCTGGACGCGGTGCGCCGCCCGGTGCAGGTGGTCGCGCCGGCGCGGCGGGTCGAGCGTGAGCGCACCGGGCTGGCCGCCGGCGACGTCACCCTCGCGCTGGAGGTTCCGGCGGGAGCCGATCCGCGCGACGGCCGCGTGCGGCTGGTGGTGGGCCCGGCGCTCTTCCCCGCCGATGGCCCGTCCGATCCCTGGGCGGCCTGGGCGCCCCCTCCGGGGTGGACCGGCGCGGCGCGCGCGCGGAGCGGGGGCGCGGTGGAGCGGGCCTTCGCGCTCGGGGCCCGGGTCCGGCGGGGCCTCGACCACGCCGCCGGGGCGAGCCGCCGGGAGGCCGCCGCGCTCACCCGCGCGCTCTCCGCGGAGTCCGGGGGACAGACGGAGGGCTCGCCTGCGCAGCTCCGCTTGCGTGCGTGGGCGCTCCTCGGGCTCTCGCCCGCGGCGCGAGACGACGCGCCGGCCGACGTGCGCGCGATCCTCGACGGGCTGCGGCGCGACGTCGCCTCGGGCGCGATGCTGCGCACCGACGACCCGGCGTCCTGGGTGGTCGCGGCGGCCGCCCTGGGCTGGAGCGGCGGAGACCGCGAGCGGGTGGCGGAGCTGGTGCGCCGCCTCGAGCGTCACGCGGTCGAGGTCGGCGAGGATCGCTGGCTGGTCACCGAAGGCAGCGTGGCCCGCGCGACCCTCCTCTGGGCGATGGCGGAGCTGTCGCTCGACCGCCGGCAGCGCGCCTTCGACCTTCTCTCCACCGTCGCTCGCTTCGCGGCGTCCGGGCACGCGCTCGACGCGGAGGAGCGCGCGCTCGGGCGCGCGGCGATGGGGCGCCTCTTGGATGGAGCGCCGCCCACCGAGGCCGAGGTCTGGATCGACGGCGAGCGGCAGACGGTGACCCTCACCGGCGGGGCGGCCGAGGTCGACGCGCCGGCCCTCGCCCGACCGGGCGCGCACGAGGTGCGGGTGCGGGTGGCCGAGCGGGCGCCGCTCCACGTCGCGGCGAGCGCTCGCTACGGCGTGGCCTGGGAGGCCGCCCCGCGCGGTCCGTTCGGCCTGGAGGTCCGGGGCGCGACGCACGGCCTCGACGAGACGGCCGAGCTGGAGCTGGTCCTCCGCAACCGGCTCCCGCGCACCGTGCCCGCGGTCGAGGTCCAGGTCGGGCTGCCCACCGGCGCCGAGCTGACGGAGCGCGAGCGGCAACGGATCGGCGTGCCGGTCGAGCGCGGGGGCGGCGTGCTCACGCTGCATCTGCCCGCCATGAGACCCGGACAGACCCGCACCGTCCGGCTCCCGCTCCGCTGGTCGGTGGCCGGACGGCTCGAAGGGCTCGGCGTGGCGGCGTGGGCGGTGGACCGACCGGATGGCGTGTCGGTGCTCGCGCCGCGTGTGGTGGAGGTGTCCCGATGAAGCGCGCGATCGTCAGCCTCCTGCTCCTCTCGGTGACCAGCGCGGCCCACGCGCAGGAGACCCGGCGCCGCGTGCCGCGCGGCGAGGTGACCGGACTCGAGATGGGGATCGACGGAGCCCTCACCGCCACGCCGGGGGCCGCCCTGGAGTGGTTCGTCAGCGTCTACGAGGTCGTCCAGCGACGGGATCTCCGCCCGGCCGCGAACGTGACGCTGACGGCGACCGGCTCGCACGCGCCCGGCGCGCCGCTGACGACGGTGCGGACCGACGCGTCGGGGCGCGCGCACCTCGTCATCCCCATCCCCGCCGACCTGGAGCACGGCTTCCATCTGCAGGTGAAGGCGGAGAGCCCTCGCCGGGTAGAGCGCACCTTCGACGTCGACATCGCGCTCGCGCCGCGCTGGCGCGTCGAGGCGCTCGTCGACCGCGAGTCGATCGCGCCCGGCGGCGAGGTGCTCTTCCTCGGCCGGGTCGTCGGCCGGGCCGACGGGCGCCCCATCGCGGGCGAGGCGGTCACCATCACCGCCTCGCAGGGCGGCGCGCGGACGCGGGCCGACGTCGCGGCGCACACGGACGCGGCGGGGGTCTTCTGGGCCAGGGTGCCCGCGCTCGACGCGCCGGGGCCGCTCCGGGTGCAGGCCAGCACCGAGCACGGCGGGGCGGGCGTCACGGTGACGGTCGCCGCGCCGAGCCGGCACCCGCTCTGGACCGAGGCGACGCCGGACCGACGCGTCTACGCGCCCGGCGATCGCGGCCGGGTGGCGGTCACGGTGCGCGGGATGGACGGCCGCCCCCTCGAGGGCGCCGAGGTCGACTGGGACGGTCGCGATCCGGAGGCCGAGCCCCTGCGCACCGGGCCCGGGGGCGAGGCCCGGGTGCCGCTCGACGTGCCCGCGGTGCTCGACGCGCCGTGGGCGGATCGCGCTCTGTCGATCAGCGTGGTCGTCCCGGGCCTCGGGACCGACCGGCTCGCCGTGCCCTACCGGGTCGCGCGGGTGCCGTGGGTCGCGGACGCGGTGCCCGAAGGCGGGGCGCTCGTCCCCGAGCTCGACGGAGCGGTGCACGTGCGGGTGGTCCAGTCCGACGGCGTCGCCCTCGCGCAGGCGAGGTTGACGCTCGACGCGCCGCGGCTCGGCGGCGCGCTCCAGGCCACCACGGACGACGACGGGGTCGCGCGCTTCACCGGCACGCTCCGCCCGGGCCGCGCGCCCGACGCCTGCGGAGGGCCGACGTTCATCGCCGCCAGCCTTCGTCACGACGGTCACGCGCAGTCCTTCTGCCTGCCCGTCGATCCCGACGCGACGCTCACGCTGCGCGGGGACGCCGACGGCGCCTTCGTGATCGCCCGACGGAGCGAGGTCGCGCGGGTCCCGGTGGAGGTCACCGCGCTCGTCCGCGAGGGCGACGCGTGGCACCCGATCGCCCGCACCCTCGTCGCGCCGGGCGTCTCTCGCGGCGCGCTCGCGCTCGAGACGATCGGTGAGGTCTGGTTCCGCGCGCGGCCCCTGCTGGAGTCCGGCCGCGCGGTCCGCGGCGGCGGCGACCTGGTGGTCCGCGCTCCGGACGCGGGCGCGCTCACGCTCTCGGTCGAAGCAGGGAGCGCGCGCGTCGACGGCGGGCCGAGCGCGTTCGTCGTGGCGGTCCCGCCCGCGCGGGCCAGGGCCGCGCGCGCCGCCCTCCAGGCCTCGCTCTCCCCGCTCGCGGCCGCGCTCGACGAGGGGCGCAGCCCCGGCTTCGTCGCGATGCTCGCCGCCGCGCGCACGCCGGAGGACGTCTCCGCCACCGCCAGCCTCCGCGAGGGCACGGTGCTGCCGCAGCCGATGCCCGAGGTGCCGGTCGAGCACGGCCTGCTCCGCGACCCGTGGCGCACGCGGGCCCGCTTCGTGCGCGGCCGGGTGGGGCGCATGCTCCGCGCGGTCGAGGCGTACGTGGACGCGGCGGTGCCCGGTCATCTCGAGGAGGTCGCGGTGCGAGAGCGCGGCGGCTGGCGCTTCAACCACGCCATCCTCGACGCCGCGCTCCGCCGCACCGGCACCGGGCCGGAGGGCGCGGTCTCGCTCGACGGCGAGCCCCTCGACGCGGCCGCGCTCACCAGCCTCGACCGAGCCTTCACGTACGACGCGGTCGCCCGGCGGGTCACCCGTGAGCGGCTCTTCCGCGTGCACCTCTTCCTCCGCGACCTGATCCTCGCCCGGGGGCTCGACCGCGCCTGGGCCCTGCGCGGGGATCCCTCGACCCTGCTCGTCGGCCTGCTCGAGGCGGAGGACGTGCCCTGGCAGCACGACTGGCCCCAGCGCGAGCACCTCTACGACGCGTGGGGCCACCCGCTCGTCCTGCGCCCGGTCCGGGGCCGCGCGCGCTTCACCTTCCTGGAGCCGGTGCGCGGCTGGGAGCTCGTCAGCGCCGGGCCCGACGGCCGCGCCGGCACCCGAGACGACATGGTCGACCCGTTCGCGCGCGTGCTGCCCGACGGGGTCTACGCCGAGGCGGTGGGCGAGGAGACCTTGCTCGCGCGGCTGAACGGGGTGGCGCTCGGGCGCGCGACCGCGGAGGAGCTCGCCGAGATCTTCGGCGCGTCCGACGGGGGGAGCTGGACCGAGGCGCCCGAGGCGCCCCGCGCGGTCGCGCTGCCTTCGCCGCTCCCCATCACCGAGGCGCGCGCGCCGTTGCCTCCGGCGCTGCAGGCGATCGGCGGCCCGGCGGACGCGCTCCGCTGGTCTCTCCCGGCCGGCCGGCGCGAGTGGGTCGCGATCGCGGCCCGCTTCGACCCGAGCGGCGCGGTGCGCACGAGCGAGCGCCGCTTCGAGGCGGGCGCCCCCTGGACCGCGCACCTCGAGCTGCCCGAGAGCCTGCGCCCCGCCGACACGCTCCGGGTGCCGCTGGTGTTGACCCGCTTCGCCGAGGGCGCGTCCCCCGAGGTCGTCGTGCGGAGCCGGGGCGCGGTGGACGCGCGGCGGGACGGGGACTTCGTGGAGCTCGTCGCGCGCCGCGCCGGCTTCGCCGACGTGGAGGTGATCGTCGGCCCGCCCGAGGCCCCGATCGGCCGCTTCTCGCGGCGCCTCCGGGTCGTGCCCGAGGGGGGGCTGCGCGCGCGCCACGCCGGGGCGATCGTCGACGACGAGGTCACGCTCGTGGCCCCGGTGCCCGACGGAGCCACGCCGTGGCGCGGACGGCTCGTGGTGGGCGCGCCGTCGGCGATCGCGTCGGACCCGCGCCTGGCCGGGGCCAGCCCCGCCGCGGCGCTCTGGGGGCGCGCGATGACCGGGCGCCCAGTAACGGAGGGCGCAGTGACCGAGGGCGCGGTGACCGAGCGCGCAGTGACCGGACGCGCAGGGGACGACGCGCTCGCCCGCCGCCTGGAGCGAGACGCGGCCGACGGGCTCTCGCGGCCGTTCGAGCGCGCGTGCGCCCTGGCGCTCTGGACCCTCGAGGACTCGAACGAGCCCGCGCGCAGCACGCTCGCCGGCGCGCTGCGCTCCGATCCCGGCGCGTCCCTCGCCGAGCGCGCCGCGGTGCTGACCGCCCTCGCCCCGGCGGCTCCGGCCGGTCCGGCGAGCGGCGCCGACGCGATCGGGCATCTCCTCGCCCGGTTGAAGAGGGACGGCTGGCGCACCCTGGCCGAGGCCACCGACCAGCCCGACGTGATGGCGCGCATGGCGGCGGCGCTGCTGCTCGTCGACCGCGACGACGTGCCCGGCCGGGCGCTGCTCGAGCGCGTCCAGGGCGCGCTGCGCACCGACGACGCGGGGCGGGCCTGGGTGCCCGACGCGGAGGGCCGACCGTCCTGGCCCGGCACCCTCGCCGGCGCGATCGCGGCCCGTCAGGCCGGCGACGACGCGCTCGCGGATCGGCTGGTCCGGGCCGCCGCCACCCGCTTCCACCTCGGCGCTCGAACGGCCGAGGCCGCGTTCTGGGCCATCGCGGCGAGCGTGTACGGCGGCTTCGGCGTCGAGGAGCCGGAGGAGGTCCGGGTGACCGTCGACGGCGCGGCCCGGACCCTCGCCCTGACCGGCGGGGTGGCCACCCTCGACGTGCGGGCCGGCGCCCGCGTCACCGTGCGGGCCGCCGCGCCGGTCTGGGCCTGGATCGAGTCGCGCTACCTCGTCCCCTGGGCCGAAGACGCCGACGCGCCGCTCGGGATCGCGATCGAGGGGGTGGTCGGCGCGCTCGGCGAGCGGGCGGGGCTGGAGCTGCGGCTGGAGGCGCGCGCCGAGGTCGTCGACCCCGTCCTCGAGCTGACCCTCCCCGCCGGCGCCACCTTCGACGAGAGCGCGCGGCGAACGCTGGAGGGCGCGCCCGGCGTCACGTCGGTGCGAGGGCCCGACGGCGCGCGGGTGATCCGGCTGCGCCTGACGACCTTGCCCGAGGGCGCGGTGCGCCGGCTGCCGCTCGCCTTCCGCTGGACGGCGGCGGGAGAGAGCCGCGGCTTCGACGTCGCCGCGTTCTCCGCCCGCGAGCCGACCCGGATCTGGCGCAGCCCCGGCCGCGCCGTCCCCGTGCCCGAGGAGACCGAGCGATGAGATGGATCTGGATCGCGGCCCTGCTCACCGCCTGCGGCGCCGCCACGCCGCGGGCCGTCGCCCCCGAGGAGACCACCGCCGAGTGGACCGAGGCCGACGACGCCCCGCTCGAGGAGGACGAGCCTGAGTGACCATCAGAAGGCCAGGGGCGCCATCGCCCTCGGGCGGCGCGTGACCTGGAGCACGAGCGCGATCGCGAGGGCGGCGGCGAGCGCGCCGAGGGCGTCGGCGGCGAGGCCGCTCGCGAGACCCGCGAGCAGATGACCGAGCCAGGCGGCCCACCAGGCCGCGGACAGCCAGCGGGCGCGCGGGCCGAGAGGACGGACGACCTCGCGCACCAGGAGGAAGGGGACGACCAGGTTCGGGCCCGGCGCGACCCAGCCCCAGGTCGTCCAGCGCGGGTCCATCGCGCGAGCGCTCCCGAGGTTCTCGTAGACGCGGCGCAGCCACGCGATGAAGGCGAGGGCGGTCAGCGCGAAGGCGACGCTCCGCAGCGTCGACTCCCGGAGCCACGCCGCGCTCAGCGGCTCCGGCAGCGTCCCCGCCAGCCGCCGGGCGACGTCGAGGAGGCAGAGCCCGAGCTGGACGGCGAGCGCGGTGGCGGCCGCCCGCGCGCGCCACGCGGGACAACGGTGCACGACGATCGATGTAGCGGATCTCCGGGCCTGGGGCTTGTCGAGGTCCGGGAACACACCCATCTTCGATCTCATGGCCGGTGGGGATCTCTACTGTCCCCGGTGCGACGAACGCGTCGGGGTCCTGCGCGAGTGGGGCGGATGGAAGTGGTGCTGGCGCGTCTGGATCGTGGGCGCGGTGGTGATGCTCGCGGCCACGCCGTTCCTCGCCTACGACTTCTGCGTGATGATCCCCTGCATGATGCTGTACCTCGTGGCGGGCAGCTCGCTGCGCATGCTCGCGAAGCAGAGGCCGGTCTGCCGACGCTGCTCGCTGGAGCTGACCGAGGGCACCTTCAGCGGCGAGCCGCTGCGCAGCCGCAAGGCGTGACCCGAAATAGCCCGTGACGTGACGGCGCTTCGGCCGTAGGTGTGCCCATGATGGGCTACGACTACGACCTCTTCACGATCGGCGCGGGCTCCGGCGGCGTGCGGGCGAGCCGGATGGCGGCGCGAGCCGGCGCGCGCGTGGCGGTGGCCGAGGAGCGCTTCCTCGGCGGCACCTGCGTCAACGTCGGGTGCGTCCCCAAGAAGCTCTTCGTCTACGCGGCGCACTACCGCGAGGACTTCGCCGACAGCGCGGGCTTCGGCTGGACGGTCGGCGACATCGCCTTCGACTGGGCCACGCTGCGCGCCAACAAGGACGCGGAGATCGCGCGGCTGAACAAGGTCTACGAGCGCCTCCTCCACGGCGCGGGCGTCGACATCCTCGCCGGCCGCGCCACCGTGATCGACCCGCACACCGTCGAGGTCGTGCTCCCCGAGGGGCCGAAGCGGGTCACCGCCGAGCGCATCCTGATCGCCACCGGCGGCCGCGCGGTGCGCCCCGAGGAGCCGGGGACCGATCGCGCCTGGATCAGCGACGACGTGTTCTACGCCGAGACCCTGCCGAAGCGGCTGCTCGTGGTCGGCGGCGGCTACATCGCGCTCGAGATGGCCTCGATCTTCCACGGCCTCGGGAGCGACGTCACGCTCACCTACCGCGGCCCGCACCCGCTCCGCGGCTTCGACGACGACGTGCGCACCTTCGTCTGCGACCAGCTCAAGGCCAAGGGCGTGAAGCTCCACCTCAACACCAAGGTCATGTGCCTCGAGGAAGGAGAGGGCGGCGCGATCGACGCCGTCTACGACCACGAGGAGGTGGAGACCTTCGACGCCGCGCTCTACGCGATCGGGCGCCGCCCCAACACCGAAGGGCTCGGGCTCGAGGCGGCCGGCGTGACCCTCAACGAGCGCGGCGCGGTGGTGGTCGACGACTTCTACCGGTCCAGCGTGGAGAGCATCTTCGCGCTCGGGGACGTGACCGACCGCGTCCAGCTCACCCCGGTGGCGATCGAGGAGGCGATGGCCTTCGTCGCCACCCAGTTCCAGGACACGCCGAAGACGCTCGACTACGCGCACATCCCCACCGCGGTGTTCTCCACCCCGCCGCTCGCCTGCGTCGGGCTCACGGAGGCGGACGCGCACGACCGCTACGGTGACGTCCACGTCTACACCAGCGAGTTCCGGCCGCTGAAGCACACCCTCAGCGGGAGCCAGGAGCGCTGCTTCATGAAGCTCGTCGTCGAGCCCAAGAGCGACCGCGTCCTGGGCGTGCACATGGTGGGCGCGGACACCCCCGAGATCGTCCAGGGTTTCGCGGTCGCGCTGAAGTGCGGCGCAACGAAGGCCCAGCTCGACGCCACCGTGGGGCTGCACCCGACCGCGGCCGAGGAGCTGGTGACGATGCGCGAGCGCCGCCCCGACGAGTGAACCCGCATTCACGGCTCCGCGCCGGGAGACCTCGGATCTGCCCCGGTCGAATGGCTGGATCGCCTTTCGCAACACCGAGGGTGTGCGCCCCGTCTCGAACCCGTACGCGGACCTGAGCTCCCTCCTCGACCAGACCCGTCAGCTGAGCCCCGAAGAGCAGGCCGAGCTGCTCCTCGAGCAGGGCTTCCCCGAGCGGGCCCTGCGTGTCTACGAGGAGCTGCTGGCCCGCGCCCCCGGAGACCCGTCGCTCACCCGCAAGCGGGACTGGGCGCGGCGCATGCTCGCTCGCGAGGAGAAGCCCGAGACCGGCACGATGCGCAAGCCCACGGCCGACGCCACGCTCCGCGGCATGCCCGCCCCCGCCCGCGCGGACGGGGCCGTGCGCCGCCTGGTCATCCGCGAAGTGGGTTGACCACATCGTCGTCGATCTTTGCGGCGTCGTGGTCTAGCCTGCGCGCGAGATGAGCGCGGAGAAGTGGCGTCGCGACAGCCAGGTGGACGGCCCCGATGCGGCGGCGGAGGGCGCGGCCTTCGCGCCGCTGGCGCCCATCCCCGAGCGCGTGCCGCTGCCCGAGGGCTATCCGGCGCGGCTGCTCGAGGCGTTCGGAGCGGCGCACGCGCGGGCTGCGCGCCTTCACGAGGCGATGCGCGCCCAGTGGGGGGCGCACTACTCATCGAGCGCGCCCGTCCCGGTCGACGAGGAGGGCGTGGGGATGCTGGTCGCGTGGCTCGAGAGCGCGGAGACGCGGGTGGCGGCGCCGCACTACGCGAAACACGACGCGACCTTCGTGGCCGAGGCGCTCGGGGTCCGAGGGCTCGAGCCGGTGCACGTGTGGCGGTGGGCGGTCGCGTTGTCGAGGGGAGCCGACTCACGGTACGTCGGCTGGATGGGCGATCTGCTCGCGGCCAGCCGCCGCGCGAACGATGGGCGCCCGGATCTGCGCGAGCTGGCGCACGCCGCCGCGCACCACGGGGTCCCCGCCGAGACGATCTCGCGCGCGGAGCTGGAGAGCGACGACTGGGAAGGGCTCGGCGACTCGCCGGAGCAGGCGTGGACCTTCTTCGCGGAGCACCCCTCGCTGCTCGAGCGGGCGCTCGAGGCGTCGGTCGGCCCGGATGGGTGGATCGACTACTTTGCCCAGCGCAGCCAGCGCAACGCCTATGCGATCCTCGCCGCGTTCCCGTCCCTGCCCGAGGGCGCCGAGGCGATCGCGTGGCGACACGCCCTCGGCAAAGCCAAGACCCCGCGCCCCTGGGCCCGGGCCGCGCTCGGCCACGCGCCGGACCGGGTCGAGCGAGCGGCGGCGGCGCTCTCCGACGGCCAGGCGGAGATCCGCGCCACCGCGGCGGAGTGGCTCGGCGATGTCGGAGACCCGGCCGCGGTCGCGCCTCTCGAGCGCGCGCTGGCCGCGGAGCGACGTGAGGCGCCGAAGGCCTCGATGCTGCGCGCGCTCGACGCGCTCGGTGTGGACCTCTCGCCGCACCTCGACCGCGAGGCGCTCCAGCGCGAGGCGAAGAGGAAGCTGAAGAAGGGCGTGCCCTCCAAGCTCTCCTGGTTCCCGTTCGACGAGATGCCGGCGCCGCGGTGGCGGCAGGACGGCGCGCCGGTCGCGCGAGAGTCTCTGGTCTGGATGCTGGTCAGCGCGCACGGGGTGAAGCGGGTCGCGCCGTCTCCGCTCCTGCCGCTCTACGCCGCGCAGTGGGAAGGCGCAGACGCGCTGGGCGACTTCGTGCTCGCCGCGTGGATCGCTCGCGACGTCCAGCCGCGGGCGGCGGGCGGTCGGCCGAAGGGCTCGGCCCAGGCGGACAAGGGGCTGCTCGCCATCCCGGCGGCGATGGGGGGCGCCGCGGTCGCCTCGCTCGTGGAGGGGTACCTCCGGGACTGGTACGGCTGGCGGGCGCCGCAGTGCAAGGCGCTGCTCGAGATGCTCGCACACCGGGACGACGACGCCTCGGTGCAGCTCCTGCTGTCGACCGCCGCTCGGTTCCGCACCTCGGGCATTCGAAAGGAGGCCGAGAGGCGCGTGGAGGAGCTCGCGGCGCGCCGCGGGTGGACGCCCGCCGAGCTCGCCGACCGCACCGCGCCCACCGCCGGCTTCGAGCTGGATCCCACGATCGGTCGACCCACGCTGGCGCTGGACGTGGGTCCGCGTGTGCTGCGCGCGCTCCTGGACGACTCGCTCGCCGTGGTCCTCGAGGTGGGCGACGGCAAGGCGATCAAGACCTTCCCGAAGCCGCGGGTCGCCGACGACCCGGAGCGCTTCGCCGAGGCGAAGAAGGCGTTCGCCGCCGCGCGGAAGACGGTGAAGAAGGTGCTGAGGACGCAGCGTGATCGGCTCTACGACGCGATGTGCGCCGACCAGCGCTGGGACGTGGACACCTGGCGCGTCCATCTCTGGCGGCATCCACTCGTGGGCCGCCTCTGCGAGCGGCTGGTGTGGGTGGCGCTTCGGGGCGAAGAGGAGGTGGCGACCTTTCGCCCGATCGAGGACGGCACCCTGACCGACGTCGACGACGAGCCGCTGCGTCTCCCGGAGGGGGTCGAGATCGCGGTGGCCCACCGCACGCGGCTCGGCCCCGAGCGGGCGGCGCGCTGGAGCGCGCACCTCTCGGACTACGAGGTGAAGGCGCCGTTCTCCCAGCTCTCCGCCGCGCCGGTGGAGCGGCCGGACGACGACGACTCGAACATGCTCGCGCCGGCGTTCGGCCACTCGGTCGACGGGCGGCTGCTTCGCATCGCGCTCCGCGAGCACGGCTATCGACGCGGCCCGGTCGAGGAGGGCGGCTGGCTCTACGCCTACGAGCGCCCGTTCGCGACGCTCGGGCTCACCGCGTTCCTCGGGATCAGCGGTCACTCGATCGACGCGGAGCAGGTCCCGGTCGCGCTGCTCGGGGTCACCTTCCACCGCACCCGTGAGGGGGCGCCGAGTCGCGCGCTGCCGCTGCGGGAGCTCCCTCCGGCGCTGCTGGCCGAGGTGAGCGAGCACGTACGGCAGGCGGCGGCCCTCGGGACCGGCCCGGACCCGCTCTGGGAAGGGCAGGGGCCGTGAGCGCGGACACCTGGCGGAAGCTCGGGATCGAGGTGGAGAACCCCGCCGGCCTCGACGAGGAGGCGATGGCCTGGCTCGCGAGCTACCTGCTCGCGCTCGACGGAGTGGAGCGAGGGCTCGGAGGCCGCGCGGTCCGGTACGTGATCGACGGCGCGGCGGAGGAGGTCGTCGGCGCGGTGCGCGGGCGCACCGACTGCGCCGAGCGCTTGAGCCTCTCCGGCTGGCGGGCGCCGGTGGAGCGCGACGCGTTCTTCCGGCGCGCGCGCGGCGCGGTCGGCCCTCTGCACCGGCTCGCGGTGCTCCTCGACGCGGCCGCGGGCCCCAGGCCGCACCTCTCGGCGCCCGGCGTGCCGTCGTGGTTCTGGTGGCTGCGCGCGGGGCATGGCGTCTCCGCCGCTCGGCTCGACGCGGCGACGCTGGCGGGCGCGCTCGAGCTCGGCGGCGCGGATCCGTCGGTGCTCATCACGGTCGAGCTTCCGCGGCCTCACCTCTACGACGCGAAGCCGGATGGGTTGGGGGAGTGGCTGCGCGGGCAGAGCCCGGCGCTGGCTCGCCGGCTCGACGAGGCCCCGACGGCGTCGGAGCGCGCGGAGATCCTCGACCTCCTGAGGTCCGAGGAGGTGGCGTCGCCGGAGCTGCTCCCTCAGCTCGCGCGGGAGGCCACCTCGAGCGCCAAGCGAAACCGGGAGCAGGGGCTCCGCCTCCTCGGCGCGCTGGGCGAGGTGGCGCGGCCCGCGCTCGAGCGGGTCGCCGAGGAGGGCAGCGCGGCGACGCGCCGGGAGGCCTACCGCGCGCTCGACCTCCTCTTCGGCGCGGACGCGAGATCGTTCCTCGAGGCGCGCCGAGCGTCGGAGCCCAACGCCAAGGCCCGGCAGCTCCTCGACGGGCTCTGCGCCAAGGCGGCCCCCGCGGCGGTCACCTTCACGCTCCCCGAGCTGCCGCCCATCCCCGACCGCGTGCCCTTGCCGGAGGGGTACGAGGCGCACCTGTCGGAGGTTCTCGTCGCCGCGCACGAGCGCCGGCGTCGGGAGCACGAGCGCTGGGCGAAGCGCGGCGTGCGCGGATGGGGAGCTCTGCCTCCCGCGCCCTCCGAGGCGCAGCTGGAGGCGCTCGCGCGGCGGCTCGAGGTCGGCGGTCCGCCTCCGCCCGAGACCAAGGCCCAGCTCCTCGTCCGGGACTCCCGGATGCTTCACGACGTCGGGCGCTTCCCCGGCCTGCATCCCGTGCACGTCTGGCGTCTCATGGGGGCCATCCTCGGTGAGCCGCTCGCCTGGCAAGCCTCGCAGATCTCGAACGGCGCGCGTCGGGCGAACGGCGGCCGGCCCGATCTCCGCGAGCTGGCGCACGCGGCCAGCCACGACGGCAGCGACCTCGCCGAGCTCACGCACACCGCCCTCGAACGGAACCTGCTCGGCTTCGCCCCCGAGGACGCCTGGACGCTGTTCGCCGAGCACCCGGAGTGGCTGGAGGAGGCTCTGGTCGGGCGACTGGGCGTCGCCTCCTACGCCGCGGAGCGCGCCCGGTTCGCCGCGCTCGACGTCCTGGCCGCCTTCCCCCAGCTCCCGGGCGGCGCGGCGGAGCTGGCCTGGCGCCACGCCTTCGACACGGCGAAGGGGCTCCGCCTCCGGGCGCGCGCCGCGCTCGCGAAGGCCGACGACCCGGTGGAGCGGGTCGCGCGCGCGCTCGGCGACGGCAAGCAGGACGTTCGCACGATCGCCGCCGAGTGGCTGGCCGAGCTCGGGGACCCGGCGGCGATCGAGCCGCTGGAGCGGGCGGTGGCGAAGGAGAAGCGAGAGGTGCCGAGGGGAGCGATGTTCCGCGCGCTGCACGCGCTCGGCGTCGACCTCGCGCCTCACCTCGACCGGGAAGGTCTGGAGCGCGAGGCGAGAGCGAAGCTGAAGAAGGGCGCGCCCGCGAAGCTCTCCTGGATCCCCTGGGCGTCCTTGCCGCGGCCGCGCTGGCGGAGCGACGGCGCGCCGGTGTCGCTCGTGTCGCTGCAGTGGCTGCTCGTCGCCGCCCACGCCCTGAAGAGCCCGGTCCCCACGCCGCTGCTCGCGCTCTACGCGGAGCGCTGGGACGACGCGGAGCCGCTCGGCGACGCCCTGCTCGATCTCTGGATCGCGCGAGACGCGCGCCTCCCGAGCCGCGCGGAGGCGGAGGCGAAGGTGAGCGCGAAGCTCGCGCAGTGGCACTACGTGCCTCCGCCCGAGCATCGAGAGGCGATGATCCGGGAGGCGCTCGCGCGGCCACTCGGCTCGGCGCAGGCGGATCGAGGCGTGCTCGCCTTCACGACCGCGGTCGGCGGCCCGAGCGTCGCCTCGAAGATCGAGCGCTACCTGAAGGACTGGCACGGCCTCCGCGCGCCCCAATGCAAGATGCTCCTCGAGCTGCTCGCGCACCGGCCGGACGAGGCGTCGACTCAGGTGCTGCTCGCGACGGCGACGCGCTTCCGCACTCGAGGCATTCGCGACGAAGCGGAGCGGCAGGTCGCCGAGGTCGCCGAGCGCCGGGGCTGGACGCGGGCCGAGCTCGAGGATCGCACCGTGCCGACGGCGGGCTTCGAGCCCGACCCGAGCGGCCGTCCGGTCCTGCGTCTGGACCTCGGCGCTCGCGCGCTCCACGCGGTCCTCGACGACGGGCTCGCGGTCGTGCTCGAGAGGGGCGACGGCAAGACGACCAAGACGTTCCCGAAGCCGCGCAAGGACGACGACCCCGATCGCGCGGCGGAGGCGAAGAAGACCTTCTCGGCCGCCAAGAAGCAGGTGAAGCAGATCGTCCGCCTGCAGACCGCGCGGCTGTACGAGGCGATGTGCCTCGAGCAGGGGTGGTCGGCGGCGAGCTGGCGGGAGCATCTCCTGTCGCATCCCATCGTCGGCCGGCTGTGTGAGCGCCTGGTCTGGACGGCGCTCGCCGACGGCGCCGAGCCCGTCACCTTTCGGCCCCTCGGTGACGGCACGCTCACCGACGCGCACGACGAGCCGGTCCACCTCCCCGACGGCGCCCGCGTCCACCTCGCGCACCGCACCTCGCTGGACGAGGGGCAGGTGGACGCGTGGCGCGAGCACCTCGGCGACTACGAGATCGAGCCGCTCTTCTCGCAGCTCGACGCCGAGCCCCTCGTGCTCGGCGAGGCGCAGGGGGAGCAGCGCGCGTTGACCGCGCTGGAGGGACACATGGTCGACGCGCTCACCCTGCGCGGGCAGCTGACGAAGCGGGGCTACGTGCGCGGCGAGGTGCTCGACGGCGGCTGGTTCTTCACCTACGAGCGCGACCTCCCGTCGCTCGGGATCACCGCGGTGGTGGAGTTCAGCGGCAGCCCCGTCCGGGAGGAGGCGGGAGAGGTCGCGCTCCGCACCATCCGCTTCCTCGCCAGGCAGGCCAGCCGCGACCCCTTCGATCCCGACGGGGCCGCGCTCCCGCTGGCGGACGTGCCCGCGGTGCTGCGGAGCGAGACCTGGAGTCACGTGCGCGCCGTCGCGGCCCTGGGGAGCGGCGTCGATCCGAGCTGGGAGGAGAAGCTGTGGTGAGCGCGCGCTGGTCGACGCTGGGCATCCCGGTCGAGAACCCGGAGGGGGTCTCCGAGGAGGCGCTCTCCGTCCTCGCGGAGTATCTCCTGCCACTGGACGGGCTCGAGCCGAGGCTGGGGCAGCGTGCCATCCGATACGTCGTCGACGGAGAGGAGGGCGGCGTGCTCGCGACGATCGGCGCGCGCGCGGGCGAGTGCGCGCGTCGACTTCGCGGAGAGGGCCATCGCGACCCGAGGTCCCGCCGCGGCTTCCTGCGCCGGACCGCGGCGAGGGGGCCGCTCCGGCGGTTCGGAGAGGTCGCGGCGGCGGCCTCGGCCGGCTCCCCGGTCTCGATGGCGTGGCCGTCGTGGTTCGAGCCCCTCGTCGCGTCCCGCGCGGTCGATCCCTCGACGCTCTTCGACCTGCTCCGCGGAGCGGACGCCGATCCCGGGCTCCTCTTCGACCACCTCACGGCGCCGTACGCTCTCGACGTTCCGTCCGGGCTGCGTTCGTTGCTCGAGCGCGAGCAGGCGGTGCTCCGGGAGCGCCTGGAGAGCGCGGGTGACGCGGCCGCGCGCGCTCGCTATCTGAAGCTCGCCGTCCGGCACGGAGCGACCCTCGACGAGCTGCTCGACGTGCTGCTGAGGGAGGTCACCGGGAAGGCGCGGACCACGCGCGCCCTCGCCGGGCGGCTGCTGCGACCGCTCGGGCAGGCCGCGCTCGTGCCCCTGCTGGAGCGGACTCGGACGGGCGACGCCCCCACTCGGCTCGGCGCCTACGAGGGCCTGCGGCTCGTGTTCCCCGAGACGCTCGCGGAGCACCTCGAGCCGCTGCTCGAGGCGGAGGCTGCGGAGAACAACCGCGCCTTCCTCGAGCGGCTGCGCCCCTCTCGCACGGCGCTGCCGGCGCTGCCGCCGCTGCCTCCGGTCCCCGAACGCCTGCCGCTCCCCGACGGCTTCGGCGCCCGCCTGCGCGCGTCGCTCGACGAGGTCCACGCGGCCGCGCGCCGGGCGTACGACCGGCAGGCGGCGGGGCCCCATCCGCCCCGCTGGGATCCGCCGCGCCCGATGAGCGAGGCGGAGCTGGACGCCCTGCTCGACGGCCTCGAGACGGGCGTGGTCGACCGATCGTCCCTGCGCTCCCCGCGCGGCGCGAGCTGGTTCCTGGAGCTCGTCACGTTCGAAGGGCTCGAGCCCGCGCACCTCTTCCGGCTGCTGCGCGCCCGCGGGCACATCGACGACGACGGGCGCTGGTCCGGCGCCGACGCGGTGCGCGCCTTCCGGCGAGCTCACGGCGGCCGGCCCGATCTGCGCGAGCTGGCGCACGTGGCCGAGCACGATGGGGTGTCGCCCGCGATCGCGAGCCGCGCGCACCTCCTCCAGGGCACGCTCGTCCGCGGCCTCGGCTACTCGGCGGACGACGCGTGGACCTTCTTCCTCGATCGCGAGGACGAGCTGGCGGACGCGCTCCAGCCGGTGGCCGTCCAGGGCCCGGGCGGGCGGAGCTACGGAGCCGCGCGTGGGGCCGAGGAGCGTCGCGCGAGCGCCTACGCGATCCTCGCTCGCTTCCCGTCGCTCCCGCCGCGGCTCGCTTCGATCGCCTGGGAGCACGCGCTGGGCGACGCGAAGAGCCTGCGCCCGCTCGCGCAGGCCGCGCTGGCGAGCGCCCCGGATCGGGTCGAACGGATCTGCGCCGCGCTCGCGGACGGGAAGCAGGGGGCCCGCGCCCACGCCGCCGAGTGGCTGGGCCGGCTCGGTGATCCGGCGGCCATCGAGCCGCTGACCCGCGCGGTGAAGAAGGAGAAGCAGCCCCTCCCGAAGGGGGCGATGTTTCGCGCGCTCGAGGCGCTCGGCGTGGACCTCGAGCCCTACCTGGATCGCGAGGCGCTGGAGCGCGAGGCGCGCATCGCGCTGAAGAAGGGGCTGCCCGCGAAGCTCGCCTGGTTCCCCTGGCGGTCGCTCCCGATCCCACGCTGGCGAAGCGACGATGTCCCGGTGGCGGTCGAGGTCCTGCAGCGGCTGATCGTGGGCGCGCACGCCTCGAAGTCGCCGGTCGCCGAGCCCTTGCTCCGGCTGTACGCGGAGCGCTGGGAGGGGGCGGACGCGCTGGGGGAGTACGTGCTCCAGGCCTGGATCGCCGAGGACACGCGGGGACGATCCCGCGACGAGGTCGCTCCGGTGGCGAGGGCGCGCGCCCGGGCGACCGCTCGGGCGCTCGGTCAGGACGAAGAGGCGCTCTACGCCCGCCTGCTCGCCCAGCTGGCGGCGGAGCCCGTGGGATCGGCGCAGGCGCACCGCGGGGTGCTGGCCGTCGCCGGGGCGATGGGCGGCGACGGGCTCGCGCCGATCGTCCAGGCGTACCTCTCGCGCTGGTACGGCTGGCGCGCGCCGCAATGCAAGGCGCTGCTCCAGATGCTCGGCCAGCGCGACGATCGCGCGTCGGTCCAGCTGCTCCTGTCGGTGGCGTCTCGCTTTCGCACCGCGGGCATTCGAAAGGAGGCGGAGGCGCAGGTCCACGCGCTGGCCGAGCGACGCGGTTGGACCCCCGCGGAGCTCGCCGACCGCACCGCGCCGACCGCCGGATTCGAGATGGTCGACGGGCGACCGACGCTCGCGCTCGACCTCGGGTCGAGGGTGCTGCATGCCCGGCTCGACGAGCGCCTGGCGGTGGTGATCGAGGGCGCCGACGGCGCGACCAGCAAGAGCTTCCCGAAGCCGAGGAAGGATGACGACCCGACCCGGCACGCGGCCGCGAAGAAGGCGTTCGGCGCGGCCAAGAAGCTCGTGAAGCAGACCGTCCGGGCGCAGTCGGCGCGCTTCTACGACGCGATGTGCGCCGGTCAGCGCTGGGACGCGGACACCTGGACGACGTCGCTCTCCGGCCACCCCATCGTCGGCCGACTGGTCGAGCGTCTCGTCTGGGTCGCGCTGCGCGACGGCGAGCGGGTCGGCGCGTTCCGCCCGCTGCCCGACGGCACCCTGACCGACGTCGACGACGAGCCCTACGTCCTCGACGCCTCCTCGGAGGTCGCGCTCGCCCACCGGGCCCTCCTGGGCGGCGCGCAGGCCGAGCGGTGGCGCGCGCACCTCGTCGACTACGAGGTGCCGTCCCTCTTCCCGCAGCTCGAGACCGAGCCGCTCGAGCTGTCGCCCGCGCAGCGGGACGCGACGGCCTACCGCGCGCTCGAGGGTCACCTCTTGCCCGCCTTCACGCTGCGCAACGAACTCACCGGTCGCGGCTACGAGCGCGGCGCGGCAGGCGATGGAGGGATCTTCGCGGAGTACGTGCGCCCCTTCGCGAGCCTGGGCCTCACCGCCTCCGTCGAGTTCAGCGGCAGCCCGCTGCCGGAGGTGAACGAGACGGTGGCGCTGACGCGGATCGTGTTCTCGTCGCGCGAGGAGATCCTGGCCCTGGGCGAGGTGCCGCCCATCCTGCTCGCCGAGGTCGTCGGGCACGCGCGTCGGGCGGCGGCGCAGGGATCGGGGCACGATCCCGACTGGGAGACGAAGGTGCTGTGGTGAAGAAGAACACCGAGACCGAGCTGCTCCGGCTGCCGCCGGAGAGGCGCTTCGCCGACGAGCTCGGCGCGCTCGAGGCCGAGGACGCGCCCCGGCCTCCCGGGTGGCGCATGTCGCCGCGCGCGGTGCGCGCCTTCCTCGTCGGGGGCGATCACGCGGGGGTGGCCATCCGCAAGAAGTACTACGGCGATCCCACGCTGGTCGATCGGTGCGTGGTGACCCTGATGAGCAACCGCGGCCTGCTCCTCGTCGGCGAGCCCGGGACGGCCAAGACGATGCTCTCGGAGCTCCTCGCGGCGGCGATCAGCGGCACGAGCCAGAACACGGTCCAGGGCAGCGCGGGGACCACCGAGGACCACATCAAGTACAGCTGGAACTACGCGCTGCTGCTCGCGAAGGGGCCGTCGCGCGAGGCGCTGGTGCCCTCGCCCGTCTACCGCGGCCTGGAGCGCGGCGAGGTGGTCCGCTTCGAGGAGGTCACCCGCTGCGCGCCGGAGATCCAGGACGCGCTGATCAGCGTGCTCAGCGACAAGGTCATCCAGGTGCCCGAGCTCGGCGACGACGCCAGCGTGTACGCCCGTCGCGGCTTCAACGTCATCGCGACCGCCAACCTCAGAGACCGCGGCGTGCACGAGATGTCGAGCGCGCTCAAGCGTCGCTTCAACTTCGAGCTCGTGCCCGCGATCTCGAGCCCCGAGCTCGAGGTGCGGCTGGTTCGCGAGCAGGCGGAGGAGCTGCTGCGCGAGTCCGAGGTCGAGGTGACCCTGCCGGAGGACGTGATCGGGCTGCTCGTGACCACGTTCCAGGAGCTGCGCCGTGGGAAGAGCCTCGAAGGGCAGCAGATCGAGAAGCCGTCCGCCGTCATGTCCACCGCCGAGGCGGTCGCGGTCGCCTTCTCTTCCGCCCTGGACGCGGCCTGGTTCGGCGACGGCACGCTCTCTCCCGAGCACCTGGTCCGGCACCTGCGGGGCACGGTCACCAAGGACGGCGAGCGCGACCACGAGAAGGTGCGGCAGTACTTCGACGTGGTCGTGAAGGCGCGCGCCAAGAAGGACCCGCTCTGGAAGCGGCTCCACGCGGCGCGCGATCAGCTGGGCGAATGAGCGACACGGAGGCGGCCGTCGCCGCGCTGAAGGCGACCCTCGACGCGGCGCCCGCCACCTTCTTCGGCGTGCGGCACCACAGCCCGGTGTGCGCTCGGGCGGTGCGCGACTGGATCCGGGAGCGACGCCCGGCGGCCGTGCTGATCGAGGCGCCCGCGGACGCGGAGGCCGCGATCCCGCACCTCCTCGACGAGGAGACCGAGGCGCCGGTGGCGATCTACCTGCCGGCGGAGCGCGGCGCCGCCTACTACCCGCTCTGCGACTACTCGCCGGAGCTGGTGGCGCTCCGCGAGGGGCACGCGGTCGGCGCCTCCCTCCGCTTCATCGACTTGCCCTACGACCGCCGGGTCCTCGGCGCCGCGCGGCCGGTCTCGGCGCTCGACGAGGCGCACCTCGCCCGGAGCCGCTACGTGACGGAGCTCGCCGCGCGCACCGGCTGTCGCGACCTCGACGAGCTGTGGGATCACCTCTTCGAGGAGGGCGCCCGTGCGCTCGACCCGGAGGCCCTCCGCTGGCGGGTGGCGGTCTGGTGTCAGCTCGCGCGCCTGGAGTACGCCGACGAGGCGCTGGAGGCCGATGGCACCCTGGCGCGGGAGCGCGCGATGGCGTGGCACGTCCAGCAGGCGGTCGCCGCGCACCCGGGCGCGCCGATCCTCGTCGTGACCGGCGGGTTCCACACGGTGCACCTGCCTCGGTTGATGCAAGAGAAGCTGGCGGCTCCGCCGCGCGGCGCCGGCGCGCACTACCTCGTCCCCTACGGGTTCGCGCAGCTCGACGCGCTCGACGGCTACGCCTCGGGCATGCCGGCGCCGGCCTTCTATCAGCGACTCTGGGAGGGCGAGCTGGACATCGCGGAGCTCGTCGTGGAGCTCGGTCGAGAGGCGCGGGCGCGGGGCCTCGCGGCGGCGGTGTCGGTGGCCGACGAGCTCGCCGCGGTGACCCAGGCGCGAAACCTCGCGGCCCTCCGGGGGCACGCTCGGCCGACCCGCGACGACCTCCGGGATGCCCTCCAGGGCTGCCTGGAGAAGGGACAGGCGGCGGTGGTGATGGGGCTGGCGACGGAGCTGCTCGCGGGCGACGCGGTGGGGCGCGTGCCGAGCGCCGCGGGCGCGCCGCCGCTCGTCGCGGACTTCCGGCGTCGCGCCGACGCGTGCCGCTTCGACCGCTCCCGCACCGGGCGTCGAACGCTCGAGCTCGACGTCTATCGCAAGGCGGCGCATCGCCGCACGAGCCGGCTGCTGCACGCGCTCGATCTGCTCGAGGTGCCGTACGCGACCCTCATGGACGGGCCGGACTTCATCCGCGGCGTGGGGCTCGAGCGCCGCCGCGAGCGGTGGGAGCTCTACTGGACGCCCTCGATCGAGGCGGCGCTGATCGACCTCGCGCACACCGGGGCGACGTTGGAGGACGCCTGCTGGACGCGCCTCGAGGCGACGCTCACCGCGGCCGAGGAGGAGGGGCGGGGCCGGAGCCTCTCCCTCGCGGCGCGGCTGCTCGCCGAGGCGTGCCGCGTGGGGCTCGGGGACCGACGGTCGCTGCTGCTCTCGGTCGTGGAACGGTCGGTGCAGGAGGACGGGGCCGTGCCGTCTCTGGCGGCGGGCCTGCGGCAGATCGATCGGCTGGTTCGGGCTGGCGGCGCGCTCGACACCCGCGGCCTCGCCGCGCTCCCCGAGCTGCGGGCGTCGGCGTACCGCAAGGTCTGCTTCGAGCTGCGGCAGCTGCGGCGACCGAGCCCGGACGCGGTGGAGGAGGCCTTGGCCGCGGTGCTCACGCTCCGCGAGCTCACGCGCGAGAGCCCCGACGTGTTCCCGGTCGCGCTCCTCGACGACGCGCTCGCGGAGGTCGCCGAGCGCGCCGCCGCGCCCCCGCTGCGGGGCGGCGCCTGGGCCGCGCGCTTCTCCCTCGGCGCCCTCGACGAGGCCGCGCTCTCCGGCGCGATCCGCGCCGCGCTCACGAGCGCGATCGAGCCCGCCGCCCGGGTGGCGTTCGTGCGGGGCATGCTCCTGCTGGCGCGCGACGTCGCCTGGCGGGTCCCGGCCTTCCTCGAGACCGTGGACGCGGTCTTCGAGGAGTGGGACAGCGACACCTTCCTCCGGAGCCTGCCCGAGCTGCGGCTCGCCTTTTCCGAGCTGACGCCGCGCGAGATCGACCGGGTCGCCGAGGCGGTGGCGGCGCTCGGCGTGGAGCTCGGTGGGCTGACGTTCGACGACGTGAGCGAGGACGAGGTCGCCTTCAACCTGCGCGTGCAGCAGGTCGCCGCGGAGGCCCGATGAGCGACGAGCGCCGCTCGCGCTGGCGACTCGTGCTCGGCCGCTACGCGCGCCGTCACCTCCCGGACGTGGAGCTGACGGGGGACGCGGGGCGCGCGGCCCGGGCCCTCGACTATCTCTACGGGCGAGAGGGGGCCGGTCGCGGCGAGCTGCACGCGGTCGGCGCCGACGGCCGCGGCGGCGGGCTCGAGCCGAGCGCGTTGACCATCCCGAAGTGGATCGCCGAGGTGCGCGATCTCTTCCCGAAGGAGACGGTGCAGCGCATCCAGCAGCACGCGCTCGAGCGCCATCAGCTCATCGGGCTGCTCGACGACCCGGAGAGCCTGCGCGAGGTCGAGCCGAGCCTGCCCCTGCTGCAGGCGCTGCTCGCGCTCAAGGACGGGGCGAAGCCCGCGGTGGTGAACGAGATCCGCCGGGTGGTCGACGCGGTCGTGGAGGAGCTCACCCGGCGGCTGGCGAGCGACGTCCGGCGGGCCTTCTCCGGCCGGATCGACCGGTTCCGGCGCTCCTCCCTGAAGGTGGCCCAGAACTTCGATGCGCAGCGCACCGTGCGCGAGAACCTGAAGCGGTGGGACCCGCACGAGAAGCGACTGCTCGTCGAGGCGCCGCGCTTCTTCGCCCGGGTGCGTCGCGAGCTCCCGTGGCGCGTCATCCTGTGCGTCGACCAGAGCGGCAGCATGGCCGCGTCGATCGTCTACGCGGCGGTGATGGCCGGCATCTTCGCCAAGCTGCCTGCGATCCGGGTCCACCTGGTGCTATTCGACACCGCGGTCGTCGACCTCAGCGAGCGCGTCGACGACCCGACCGAGGTGATCCTCGGGGTGCAGCTCGGGGGCGGCACCAACATCGGGCGGGCCCTCCGCTACTGCGAAGGGCTGGTCGAGGATCCGCGGCGCACGGTGCTGATCCTGGTCAGCGACTTCGAGGAGGGCGCCTCGGCCCGCACGCTGATGGCGGTCACCGCGAGGCTGGCCTCCGAAGGGGTGCGGCTGCTCGGGCTCGCCGCGCTCGACGATCGGGGCACGCCGTTCTTCGACCACGCGATGGCCGAGCGGCTCGCGGCGGTCGGCATGGAGGTGGCGGCGGTCACGCCGAAGCAGCTCGGCGAGTGGCTCGCGCAGGTGATCCGGTGAGCCTCCGCCAGACGATCGAGGCGTGCGACGAGGCCGCCCTCGCGACCCTGGCGAACAAGGGGCTGGTCCGCCGCGCGAAGAAGGATCTCGAGCGCGGCCTCGTCGAGGCGGTCGAGCTCGGTGAGGAGGAGGCGAGCGTCACGGTGGAGGGCTACACCGTCCGTCTCGACGGGCGGGGCCCGGCCGAGGCGCGCTGCACGTGCCCGGCCGCCGGCAAGTGCCGGCACCTCGTGGCCGCCGTGCTGTGCCTGCGCGAGCGCTTCGCAGGCGAGGATGGGGACGAGCGCCCCGACGGCTCCCGGCTGCTGTCCGAGCTGCTCGCCCTCCCTCTCGACGCGGTCGAGCGCTGGGCCGGCAAGCGCAGCATGGCGCGCGCGGTCCGCCTCGCGCGGGTCGAGATCGTCGAGGTGGAGGACGGCGCGTCCGTCCGGGTCACGCTGCGCGGCGACCGCGAGGTGCGCTTCCTCGACGGCGCCGGCCTCGACGGCGCGCTCTACAAGGGGCCGGACGGCGCGCGGGTCGCGAGCGTCGCGGCGGCCCTGCTCGGGCTCCGGGCGCGTCACGGGATGCCGCTCCCGGAGGCCGACGGCCCCGGCGCCCTGCCGGCGGTGAAGGGCGCTCTCCGCAGCCGGGGGGAGTGCGTCGAGGCGGTCCGAGCGCGGTTCGCGCGCGCGGTCGAGCTCGGCCTCGGTCGACGCTCCGAGATCCTGACCGACGGCTCGATCACCCTCTCGCTCTCGTGCGCGGCCGCGAACCTGCCCCGCCTCGCGGCCTCCGTCCGCGGGGTCGCTCGCGAGCTGCACCGGCTCAACGCGCGCCGGGCCGACGCCGACGCCGCGCGCACGCTGGAGCGCATCGCCGAGGCCGACGCTCTCGCTCGCGCGCTCGACGGCGAGGCGTCGGACGCCGCGCTGATCGGCGCACACCGCAGCGAGTACCGTCCCCTCGGAGACCTGCCCCTGGTCGGCGTGGGGGCCTGGCGATTCGCGGCCCCGAGCGGCTACCGCGGCGTGTCGGTGGCGTTCTTCTCGCCCGCCGACGGGCGCTTCCACACCTGGACCGACACGCGCCCGGCCGGCGTGGACCACGCCTTCGACCCCGACGCGCGCTACCGCGGCGGCGCCCTCTGGCCCGGGCTGGGGCCGCCCACGGACGCGTGCCGGCGACGCTTCGTGCTCGTCGACGCCCACGGCAACCCCGAGGGGCGCCTGGCGGCGCGGGCGGGGAACCGGGCCGACGAGGTCGCGGAGGCCACCCCGCTCGAGCTCTCGCTGGGAGACCGAGGTCACGCCGACTGGGCGGCCCTGCGCCGGGCGGTCGCCGCACGCCTCCCGCTCGGGCTGACCCGCCCGGCCCCGAACGACGCGCTCTACCTCGTGCGCGCGGGGGCGCCGACGGACGTGCGCTTCGACGAGGTGGACCAGGCGCTCCGCGCGGACCTCGTCGACCCGGCCGGGGAGCGCCTCACCTTGCGGCTCGCCCACGAGCCCGGGCACGAGCGCGCCGTCCGCTGGCTGGCCAGCAAGTCGCTCTCGGCGCACGAGGGGGCGGCGACGTGGCTGGTCCGCGTGCGACCTCACGGCGCGGCGCTGCTCGCCACCCCACTCTCGGTGTGGCTCCACGGCGCCCCTCCGCGCCTGGTGAACCTCCACCTCGACGAGACGCCGGCCGAGCGCCGAGCGCCCGCCTGGTGGGGGCGCTGGGCGCAGGCCCGGAAGCGGGGCACGACGACGGGCAGGCTGCTCGTCGACGCCGCCGAGGACGAGGAGCCGCCGCCGCCCGCGTGGTCCGCCGGGACCGAGCGCGCGGTGGCCCTGCTCGAAGACGAGCTGCTGGCCGCGGCGGAGAGCGGCGCGGGGACGCGGCGGGATCCGGACCGCCTGGAGCGGGCCATCGCGCAGCTCCGGCGCCGCGGGCTCGAGCGCCTCGGCGATCAGGCCGCCGCGTGGAGCGCGGCTCGAGACGCGCGGGGGCTGCTCGCCCTCAGATGGTCGGTGACCCTGCACCGCCACGCGGCGCTCCGGGTCGCGCTCGGCGGCTGAATCACCAGAGAATGGTCGTGCCGATGCCCGCGGTGGGGTCCTCGCCCTGGTCGGTCACGCCGGCGTTGAACTGGGCGTCGACCTGGACGTTGGGGGCCACCATCCACATCAGGCCGCCGCCGACCGAGACGTTCAGGTCGTGGGCCTCGCTGGCGATGGCGTAGCTCTGCACGAACACCGAGAGCACGTCGATCATCTGCCAGGTGAGCTTCAGGCTGCCGCCGCCCTCGAAGTAACGCACGGTCTCGCCGGTCGCGCCGTCGACCGCGGCGACCACGTGGGCGACCGCGTTGGGGGTCAGGGTCAGAGGGCCCCAGAAGCTCCAGTCGGCCTGGATGTCGGCGAACCAGCCGGCCTCGGGGGCGCCGAAGCCGTCGGTGCCGAGGGGCACGGAGACCTCCCAGACCGAGCTGATGGCGAGGGTCTCGTGGAGCTGCCCGCCGACCTTGAAGCCCACCGAGGGGTCGTCGACGCCGAAGCGCTCGCCGGCGTCGGCGAACACACCGACCGCGTTCGGGCCGCGCACCCGCGCCTCGAGCCAGTGGAAGATCCCGAAGCGCATGGACAGGAGGGGCAGCGCCCCGACGGGCTCGTCCCCGAACTCGACGCTGGCGCCGAGCTCGGTGGTCAGACGCCCCTGGGCCGCGATGCCGGTGGTGTTCGCGAAGCCGGGGCGGTCCGACGTGAAGGTCGCCGGGAGCTCGGCGTCGTCCTGGGCGTGGGCGACGCCGGCGAGGCCGATCCAGGCGAGAAAAATGTAGTGAAAACGCATGCGCATCGCTGGGGCCACGCTACCACGGCCGCGAGGGAAGACTGCGCGAGCCGCGTCGTAAGCCACCGACGTGAACCGACCCGGAGCAGTTGCCATGACCTTCGACGACACCTTCATCGGCTACGCCCCCACCCCCGAGGACGACCGGACCGCCCAGGCCAGGTTCCCGCGGCCGGAGGATCGCACCTCGGTGGAGACGTTCCGCGGGGACCGCCCGAAGAGCGACGTGCGTGAGGTCCTGCGGCGGGGAGATACCGAGCGCACCATGTTCACCAACGACATGCTGGAGGAGCTGCGCGCCAAGCTCCGCGAGGCCGAGGCCCGCGAGGAGTCCGGTGTGCGTCCCACGCCGGTCCCGATGCGCCCCGCGGTGGCTCCGCCGTCGCTCGACGACCTCGACGATCTCGAGATCGACGTCGAGGAGCCGAAGACCTACGAGGAGCTCGAGGAGGTGCTGACCGCGCTGCCGGAGCTCGAGGTCGCGCTCGCGCCGCAGTCCGAGAGTAACTTCTACGCGGGCTTCGACGAGTCGCACCCGACCGGGCTGTTCTTCGCGACCTACCGCCGCATGGAGGTGGGGGAGCCGGTCTACCTCGACGTCTTCATGCCGGCTGGCTACCGCTTCCGCACCCCGGCGGTGGTGGAGTGGGTGCGACCGCCCGAGGCGGCCGAGCCCGGGCTGCCCGCCGGCGTGGGTCTGCAGATGTGCGCCCTCAACGCGCGCATGCGGCGCCTGATCCGCACCTTCGCGCGGCACCGGAAGCCGATGTTCTACGTGGGTTAGTAGCTCGCCAGCCCTGGCACGGGTCGTGTTACGTCGAGTCTCATGACTTCGATGGCACGACTGGGCACGGCCCTGACCCTCCTGCTCGCCGGCTGCGGCACCTCACACCCCGTGGGCGGCGACGCCGAGGTCCGCACCGGGGACGCCGACACGCCGAGCGGGACCTGCCCGAGCGGCGTCGGGGGACCGAGCGGCGCGGCGCTCGGCGCCTCCCCGAGCGGCGAGGGGCCCTGGGACGCGACGATCTCCGGCGTCGACGAGACCGGGGTGGAGCTGGGGCTGAGCGACGGTGAGCTGATCCGCTTCCAGTGGGAGGGCACCTCGCTCGACGAGCTCTCGCCCGGTCAGGCGGCCACGCTCCGGCGCGAGGAGCGCTGGACGGTGCTCGAGGCGGGCGGGGTGTCGCTCTGGGCCCTGCAGGCGTACGGCTTCGTCGGCGGGGATCTGATCGGCGCCTCGCTCGCGGTCGAGGGCGGACCCGGATCGATGTTCCTCACCGAGGACTGCACCCTGCGCGACGGCACCGGCGGGGGCTGCGGGGAGCCGCCCCGGCTCGCGCAGATCTACGCGCTCGACGTGGAGGGCGACCGGCTCCGCGCCGGGGAGTCGCGCCGCGCCGACGGCTACGAGGTCTGGTTCGGCGGCGCCGCTCAGTACCCGGGCTACGGCAGCGACATGTGCGTGGTCGAGGCGGCGTTCATCGCTTCGGTCGCGTTGAAGGTGACGGGCGGCGCCGGCCGGTCCTGCGAGGACATCGAGGCGGAGTACGACGGGTTGATCGGCGACCACCGCGGCTGCGACAGCGCGGCCGACTGCCAGACGGTGTTCGGTCACTGCGGGGTGGGCCTCGGCGGCTGCTACTACTCGATGAACGCCGACCTCTCGGCCGCGATGGGCGTGCTGGCCGACGAGTACGCCGCCGCCGGGTGCACCCGCGCGGTGTGCGACTGCCCCGCCCCGCCCGAGACCCACTTCTGCAACATGGGGCAGTGCGACTTCGGGCCCTGACCGGCCTGGCGCTCCTCCTGGGCGCCTGCGCCGCCGACCCCGCGCCCTGCGACGGCGCGGCGTGCAGACCCGACGGGTGCGCCTGCCTCTTCGACGCGGAGTGCGGGCGCGACTTCGCCTGCGAGTCCTGCGCGTGCGTCGCGCTCTGCGTGGACCGGGACGGCGATGGCTTCGTGGCCGGGGAGGGCTGCACCGTGACGACCGATCGCGACTGCGACGACGACGACGCGGGCAGCTTCCCCGGCGCGCCCGAGACCTGCGGCGACGGGATCGATCAGAACTGTCGCGGCGGCGCCGACGAGCGCGTCGCCTGCGGCGAGTGCGCGACCACCGGGCCGCGCGAGTGCGGCGCCCGGCGCTGCCGAGGGCTGCAGGACTGCGACGCGGCGGGCTTCTGGGGCCCCTGCGTCCCGGTCGTCACGCCGACCCCCGAGATCTGCGGCAACGACGAGGACGACGACTGCAACGGCGTCATCGACGATTGCTGAGTTTTTGGGAGGGTTTGGTGCAAACCCTCCCCCCATTGGGCGAAGCGCCAATGGGGCCCCCCTCCCGACTCCGTCGGGGCCTCGCGCGCTTCGCGCGCTGGCCCCGCGACCCCAGCGCGGGGCGCTGGGGGCCCTGCGGCTCGCGCTCGCGCTTTGCGCTCGCGGGCCGCCCGCTGCCGCGGGATCGAACGACTCGAGTGGCGCGTGCGGCGCCCTCGCTGCGCTCGTCGCCTGCC